>JAHEBQ010000010.1:129902-130359 GCA_024642205.1 Planctomycetaceae bacterium
GCGAAGATCATGACGCCGGAAATCGTGCCAGTTTCGATTCCCGTGGCATTTTGCATCTCAGTCATCGTCGGCGTCTTTTTTGGGCTCTATCCCGCCATGCGAGCCGCTCAACTGGACCCGATCGAGGCACTTCGCCACGAGTAGGTATCGCCGCCAAGTCGCCGGATCCTGGCCAGGTTGTGGCTTGCACAAATCGAATTGCCGAGGGCGAACTTCCGGTGCTCCGGAGGCGTTCGCCTCGGGTCGGTCAGATTTGACAGCGTGACTGCCTCTCGCGAGCCATGCACATTCGATTCGGTCAGCCCAACGTGACGACCGGTTTGGCTCGTAATTCGCTTCCCCGACGCGAATGCCGACGGCTCACTCCGTTGGCCGCTTTTTGTTAGATTGATTCCGAATTCGAGTCGTTTCTGTTTTTTTCAATCCATCTCAAGAGGTGAAGTTTGTCCAGTCCCAG
>JAHEBQ010000052.1 GCA_024642205.1 Planctomycetaceae bacterium
GCTACAATTGGGTACTGGCCTCCCATCTTGAAATTTACTCCGGTTGCTAAATGAGCTCTTTTTTGCGATTCCCGACCCTTTGCCTGCTCGCCGTCGCGTCTTTGCTGGCCTTCAATGATTGCGCTTCTGGTCAATCCGTTGGGGGACCTGTCCGTGGCACCCCCATCAAACTGTTTGATGGTAATTCGCTTGACGGATGGTCGATGCAAAATGGCGATCCGTCAACCAACTGGGTCGTCAAGGATGGTGCGATTTATCGAAATTCAAAAGGCGGTGATCTTTACCACGACCATTGGTTTCGCGATTTTGAATTGACTTTCGAATGGAAACTTGAATCGAATGGTAACAGCGGAGTCAAATACCGGGTGCAACCCTATGGGAATCGGTTTCTGGGCTGTGAGTTCCAGATTCAGGACGACCAACAAACCGAATCCGACAGACATTCCACTGGTTCGCTTTACGAAATCTATGAGCCCAACAGCAACAGGATCGCGAAACCGATCCTTCAATGGAACGAGGCAAAAATCGTCGTCTGTGGCGACCAGGTAGAGCACTGGCTTAACGGATCCAAAATCGTGGAAGCGACGTTTGGCAGTCCGGATTGGTTCGCACGGGTTGCTGACAGTAAATTCAACAAACACGACGGGTTCGGTCTTAACCGGGAAGGCAGGATTTTTCTCCAGGACCACGGAAACCCTGTCTGGTTTCGTAACATCGTAGTGACGCCACTGGATTGTGACTGCCAAACCAGGTTGCCACACTGCCTGCCAGCGAGTCGTTTCTGATAGCACTTCGGCAGTCATTCCGTCGGCGACAACAGACGTTTCAAGATTCGTATTGACCCATCTCCCCAAAAGTGCAGAATTTTCGACGTTAGCCTGATTCCAGCAAGATCTAGTTGCTGGCAATTCATATCCATGGAAGGATTTCAAAATGTCGCAACCGATCCAGAAGGCGGCTTGTTTCATCTCGCTGTTTCTATTCTCCAGCCCCATGATTCTGTTGACGGGGTGCTTTGGCAAGCAAGATGTGGAGACGCCTGAATTGGCAGCAGACGTTCAAGCCAATTTATCCGAGCCACTTTCGTCGGCAACCAATTCTGTCGCCGTGATTAAGTCAACAAACCTGGCATCGCCTGCGACTTCCGCCAGCCAATTGCCCGACCCGGAGTCAACACCCGATCAGGTATGTCAACGTTTTCTCGATCTACTTCAATCCGGAAACCGGATCGGAGCCGAGAATCTGCTGACGCGAACCGCACTGACAACGACCAGCAAAGCCGGCTTGAAACTTGAGCCAATGGGTGGTCCCACATCTACCTATCGGATCGGCGAAATACGCTATGCCACCAACAAACAAAAACTGGCCCACGTCGATAGCTATGTCATTGATCAAGTCGATGGCAAGCCATTCGAAATGGAGGTCACCTGGCAGTTGCATAAACACGGTGAAGGCTGGCGAATATCCGGCGTGATGCTGGAACTGGAAGAAGGCAAAACGAAAGACCTATTGAGCCTGGAAAACCAATATGATGTCGCCAAACTTCAGAGCTTGGCCGGCGTCGAAGCGCTTGATCGAACAGAAACTCGACAAGCCAAAGTGCCTTCAGGCGCCGATTCCCCACAAGTCCAGTGACCTGAGAAAGCAGCAGGCCAACCGAATTCTGAAAGAACGAATGCGGCTTTTCGAATCAGCCGAAGGATCCCCTGTCTGCTGGCAGCCAACGTATCGGAACATCGTTGATCCTCCGAACGCCGGTTTCCAGGCGCGTCACATAGTGGCTTCCGTTGGGTCCACAGTCAGGATAATTCCACTGTCAATGCACACCGTGCCGGAACACAAAGCAAGCAGCGGGCGTCACACGGTTTTTCTAGCCCAGACTTCAGCTACTTATCTGCGGGATCCAATCCAAACTTGCTTCGATCGGGGTAACCGGGGCGTTTGGGTGCGACGTAGGGATTTTTTTCCAGTTCCTTGAGCATCTCATCAATGGCCGCGTCGAGTTGGGGGTCGCCCCCATCAACCATTTTGGCTGGATCATCGACGACCTTGATGTCCGGATCGACTCCATGGCCTTCAATTCCCCAAGTGCCGTCTTTTTCGTAAAAAGCAAATGAGGGCATGGTTACTCCGGTTCCGTCGATCAACTGCGGTCCACCAGAGATTCCGACCAATCCACCCCAGGTTCGCATTCCGATCAGTTTTCCAAGCTTCGCCTGTTTGAATAAGGCCGGGAACATATCGCCACCGGAACCCGCCATCCCATTGATCAACATGCATTTTGGACCTTGATGCGAATCAGGTGGCCAGGTCCAATCCTGTCCATCGCGCCGCGCCCAATAATTGGTCACCGGCCGATTAAGCAACTCGATAAATCGGGTTGGAATCTGGCCGCCACCATTCCAGCGGTCGTCAATGATCAACGCCTGTTTGCTTAACTGAGCATACAACTGACGGACCAGATCATTCTGTCCCGGAACCCCCGTGTTCACGACATAGATATAGCCGACTTTGCCATCGGTTTTCTCTTCGACGTATCTTCGATTGGCTTCGATCCAGGCTCGAAAACGCAAATCGCTGTCACTTTCGACGGGCTGCATCACGATCCGTTTGTCATCAGCATCCAATTTTGCATCATCGCTGACCGTGACCGTGATCGTCTGGCCGCCCATTCCCAACAAGACCTCATAGGGGCTTTGCTTGGTCGTCAACGGGTGATCGTTGATTGCCACCACGTATTGCCCTGATTTGCCCCCTGCCATTGCCAGTGGATTTCTCGCATCGACATCCCACGGTGCGCCTTCATACAGCTCGGCGATCCTGTACGAATCACCCTCGGCTTCAAATCGACAGCCGAGCAAACCGGCGTTGCCGCCCGGTCCACGTGGAATATCGCCATTGCCCCGGTAATATGCATGCCCAACATTCAACTCTGAAATCATCTCGCCGATCAGGAAGCCGACATCGGCTCTGGATACGCAATCGTCAAGCATCTTTTCATACTGATCCCAAACGCCGTCCCAGTCGACGCCATGCATGTTTGGATCATAAAAGAAATCCCGTTCCAAACGCCAGGCCTCTCTCAAAATCTGTCGCCATTCTTCGCGCCGGTTCACCTTGACCGTCATCCCCTTCGTCGAAACCTTTTTCTCAAGCTTCTGATCGGGTGCTGCATCCACGACAAAGAGGTCATCGCCGCGAAGCACAACCAGTTTTTTGCCGTCGGCGGAAATGCCAAAATTCGCGGCACCACTGGCAACGGTCTTGGCTTCCTTTTTCTCGTCCGTCAGGTCGAACAATTTGATCGAAGGTTCGCCTTCGCCCCCGCGAGGCGGTCGAGTCGAATACAACAATTGGTTTTTGTCATTAACGGCCAGGTTTCCAAAACTTCCATTGCCGACAGGCAACTGAAAAGCCCGTTGTTCGATCCCGTCGAAATCGATCTCGAATGGCTTGGATTTGTCCGCTTTTTTTTCGTCATTCTTTTCAGCGTCAGCCACTTTTTCTGCTTCAGTTTTGTCACCACCCTTGGAATCGTCCGCTTGCTCCTGGCCGTCTCGACCGGCCTTGTCCTGCTTGTCGTCCGAATCTGAAGCATCATCCGGCTTGTCATCTCCGGCATCCTCTTTATTGTCTCCGTCTTCCTCAGCGTCCTTTTCCTTTTCGTCGCTCCACTTCTCTTCATCGATCTTGGGGAGCATCGGATTCTCAACATCGGTTCGCAAGGGCATTGCCATGACGACGTCCGTACCGGCATAGATAAATGTCGTGCCCAAATCTTCGTATTGCGGTGATCCGAAGTGGCGATTGCTGTGAAAGAAAACGAACTCGCCCTTGTTATCGAAAACCGGATCCGCGTCATTAAAGTAACCACGCGTCAATTGCTTCCTGGTTCCGTCGCTGACGTTGTAAACCCAGATGCTACTGATCGGAGCCCGCTCATCGGACGACTTTGCGTAGCAAAGCCATTGAGCATTGTGCGACCAACCTGGATCAATTTGCTGGGCCATCGGGTCGGTATCAACCAATCTGGTTTCCTTCGACTCGACGTTCAACAGGAACAACTTGCCGGTTTTGTCGCTGAATACAATGTGCTTTGAATCGGGAGACCAGGATGCAAGGTATCGGTAACAGTTACCGTCGCTGGTGAGCCTGGTCGTTTCCCCGCGCCCGTCCGACTGCGTCACGTAGACTTCGTATTCACCCGTCTCATCCGAGAGGTACGCAATCCATCGACCGTCGGGGCTCCAGATTGGATTACGTTCCGCTATTCCACTGGTTGCGGTCAGGTTTCGAGGACTGCCATTTCTTGCCGGAATCGACCAGATGTCGCCTCGCGCCTCGAACACCACTCGCTTTCCGCTTTTGGAGATGTCTCCACTGCTGATCGCATCTGCCACATCCACCTGTTGGCTGCGAAGGGTTGGCCGGTCACCAGGAATCGAAACGTCGATTGCGCTTGATTTCTTTGTCTCGAGGTCGACAAGGAAAAGCCTGGAACCATTCGAGAAGACGATTTCACCGTCCCCTTGCGTGTCTGGCCCAATCGAGGGCCATTTGCAATCATAGTCGGCAAACTCGGTGATTTGCTCGCGTTCACCCGAGTTTGAATCGTAAGACCAGATGTTCAGGCGATGCTCGCCTCCCGCGTCGGACAAATAGTAAACCTTGTTTTTGTGCCACATCGGCAGGCTGTCCGTTCCTTCGAAGTCCGTGATTTGCTTTGACGTCTTGTCCTCCAGATTGAACAGCCAGACATCCGAAGCCATCCCGCCTCGGTAACGTTTCCAGGTTCGCGAGTCGCGCGAATGCGGCGTGTAGGCCAGCCATTTGCCGTCGTGGCTGATCGCACCATTGGTTCCATAGGGAACCGGCAACTGTTGCGGCAGACTCTGTTTGTCCGAAATCATGAACAACTGCGAAACACGCCCAAGTCCGGAAAATCCGTTCGTGGAATAAAGCAGACTGTGACCATCTGGCGTCCAGTCGCACAACAATTCCTCTCCTGGATGAAACGTCCTGCGTTCGGCAATTCCCCCATCAACGGAAATCGTGTAGAGGTCCGTTCCGCCATCGTAATTGCCTGAGAACGCAATCTTTTTTCCGTCCGGGCTGAAACGCGGAAACCGTTCGCCGCCCTCGGGACTGGCCAGCGGCGATGCCACTCCCCCTTCACGATCGACAATCCAGAGATCATTGGCGTATGAAAATACAATCTTGTCTTTGCTGACATCCGGATATCTCATCATCCCGGCGGCTGGCCTGGTTTGGGCGAACGAAGAAGCAGCCCAAAACAGCGTCGTGATAAACAAAGCGCACAGGAAAGTCAGATCAGTTCGTAGTATCTTGTTCATTTCTCTCTCGCGGCAGGTCAACGGTGATCACAGAAACAAAGCTGGCGACATCAACGACCAGACGGCACTCTGTTCGGCTCACACGATAGTCGGAAATTCGTTCTAAATGGTACTCGCTCAACCGATGTAGAGTTGCATTGAAACATCTTAAAACGGAAAAATCAACGAATGCACGAAATGCAAACTGGTTCGATCACAAACATCGCCGGGAGAAACGACACCACTCTGGATTGACGTCCCTGGATTGACGCTGCCAAATCCTTAAGGCTCGTTATTGACTCAAACTCAAAGGTCCAGGAAATAACGCAACTGGTATCCCTGGTTACAAAACGTCCTTTCGACGGCCGGTTCGATGAGCCGCGATGCCGAAACGGTCGACCAGATTCCGAGGCTGCACCGACCCACCAGACCTTATTCCAGCGGCCTGCCATGAGCTCATCCGGCCCCGAGCAATACGCTGCTGAGTGATTTGCAGGTCAATCTGGTGCTGGTTTTTGCGGACACTTGCTACAGAAACATCAAATCTAATCCGCTTTTCACTGGGTGAAATGAACTTTCCTCAATCTTTATTGACTATTAGAATGAAGTTCACGTTGCTCACTCACCCAATCGAGTGCAATTGTTCAAAAACTCGTTCAAGCCCGCATACCGATCAAACAAGACAAATTAAGACATGGCAACTGAAATCGAACCGACCACGGAACCGAGACCTCAAATCGAGTTAACAGGAACCGACGCGATCGCGAAAGACATCCATGTCGAACAGGAACGACTGGGCAAGAAACGCATCCCTCGACCGGAAGGGGTCAATGAGAACAGCAAGATTCTCTGGTCATACGTGATTCCGGTTGCCTTTTTTCATTTGCTGATTCCGTTGGCGTTTACCTCCTATTTTTTCTCCTGGTGGGGCGTCCTGTTCTTGCCGATCGGAAATTACATTTTCACGTCCATGGGGATCGGAGCTGGCTATCACCGATTATTGACCCATCGAGGATACGACTGTCCCAAATGGTTTGAATACACGCTGGCCACACTGGGAGTATGCAGTTTTCAGGATTCGCCAGCTCGCTGGGTGCTGGTGCATCGCGTCCACCACCAACACTCGGATCATCAACCTGATCCGCACACACCTCACGTGAGTGGGTACTGGTCGCATATGGGCTGGATGTTTGTCGACAATACGGATTTGAGTAAAGCGTCAGCATTTGACAAGTACGTTCGTGACCTGATGCGGGACAAGTATTACATGTGGCTGCAACGAGGATTGAACTGGGTTTGGGTTTACGTGGCTCACGCACTGGTATTCCTGGCTGCAGGATTTGGATTGGCGTTCTTGTTGGCTCCTGAAGGGGGCGTCGTGCGTTTCGCGTATCAGTTCTTTTTTTGGACGGTGATCATGCGGACCTTGTACACCTGGCATGTGACGTGGGCGATCAACTCGGCAGCTCACATGTGGGGTTATCGAAACTACGAAACGCGCGAAGACAGCCGTAACAACTGGTTGTTTGCACTGCTGACCAATGGCGAAGGATGGCACAACAACCACCATGCGGATCCGCGTTCAGCCCAACACGGACACCGCTGGTGGGAATTCGACATGACCTACTTGACGTTGTCGCTGCTTGAAAAGACGGGCCTCGTCAAAAACTTGGTGCGTCCCAACAACTCGGCGCTGGATCGTAAGACCTTGTAGAACTCACGCGGGCAAACGACACCACCTGGTGTCGAACCTTATTTTTTGCTTTTCGCTTCCAGCCCGGCTGTCTGGGTCAGTCGAGCAATGATTTCGTGGAATCGCTCATCCTGGCGAAGGGAATCGAGATCCTTGTCGCTTTGAAATTGCCCAACGTCGTCAAATCCGAATGTAATTGCGTCGTTGAGTGCGGCGAAGGCGTTTTCTTTGTTGCCCTTCAATGCCCAGGCACAGCCCAGATTGTATGTTGCTATCCCTTTGTAGTACTCGAATTCCGCTGCCAATTTGTGCAGCTCCATCGCGCGGTCAATCCTGCCAGACATATGGGTGTCATACGCGAGCTGAAACGCCCGCTGGCCACGGATATCATTGAGCATCTCCTCGTACTCCGCGTCCAATTCACTTGGCTCGATTGCATGGAAACGAACATCCCCGGTGGCGGCAGTCGCGGTGAGCTTGGCTTGGCCGCCATTCATTTCGTAGTGCAATGTCTTGCCACCTTTGTTTTCGACAAACGGCGCGGCGATCCTGCCGATCGCACTACTCGCATGAATATCAAGGCTCAGTCCGTCGACGTATCCGATCCTGATCGACCCGGCACTTGAATTCAACTTTGTCTCTCCGCTCGGCTGGTGTGTAAAATTGACGTCGATCGACCCTGCGGGAGCATCGGCCTGCACCGAACCATCCGCTTTCCAGATTCTGATCCCGCCTCCCAGCGAACGGGCCTTGACCGCGGCGCTCATATGTCCAAGTTCAATCTCGCCACCATTGGTTTCCACATCAACCAAACCGGAAACATCTTCCGCATGAATATTTCCGCCATGGGTTTTTGCGACCAGCTCGCCCTGAACCCTACCTGTGGTAATGTGCCCCCCTTTGGTTCGAAGAATTGCCGGCGCACCCAAGTCGCCTGTACTGATGTGCCCACCTTCGGTAACAAGATCTGCCTTTCCCGTGATGCTTCCCGTCTCGATGTGACCACCACGGGTGATACATTTCGCCGATCCGTCAATGTTCGAAAGCAGGATGGGGCCAGCGGATGTTTCCAGGTTCAGACTGAATTTCCTGGGAATCCGAAGTTCAAATTCAGCATTTCGAAAATGGCTGTTGTAACGAATCAACAACTGTTCTTTCAGCTCCTCCAGGTCATAGGATTCTTCGATCTCTTTTTGTGTGAGCTTTCGTGTCGGGAACGTCGCAACGATCACCGCGTCTTTTCCTTTGGCCAGGTTTGTACCTCGGGGATCATCGGAACCTAGTTCGAATTTGATCTCCGTCGCCTGGAATAGTCTGTTCGCCGTTTCCTGGTCTGAAGCAGATACCGTGTGAACCAGTTTCATTTCGACGGTCGGTTTGTCGTGCGTCACAACGTCGAGAGCACCGAGGTTGGTCTGCAGCAGCAACAGCCCCCCGCTTTTTACATCAATCGTTGTTTCTACGGAGTTCTTGAACTGCGGGAGGTTTTCGTTTTCCTGTTTCGTCAAAGCCAGCAGCGAATCCCATTGATTGGGACCTTCAACACTGGCAAGGGGAACTGGCGTTTCGCTTGAGCCACTGAAATCAAACCGGCTGATCCCGCTCAAAACCAGGACTCCCAGAGCTATCCCGGCAGCAGCCAACACGACTCGTTGGATCGCCCGTTGGTGCCGGTAAACTTCCCGTGGTTTCACCGCCGGTTTGGTATTCACCTTGATTGGCGGCAGGGGTTGTTTCCACCAGTCTCGCGCCGATTGGGAAACCATCGTTGGTGCCTGAAGATGCGCCAGCTCCTGCGAAAGCAGGTTGGCAACCTCATCGGCTGACTCGAATCGGTCTTCGACTCGTTTTGAATGCAGCTTTGAGATGAACGCGGACAGCCATTGGGGAATGTCCGGGTTGACTTCACGAATTGGGCGCGGCTCAGAATCGCAAACACGCTTGATGACGCCAAACACCGACTCGGCTCGGAAAGGAGAATGTCCCGTGCAGGCGGCAAACATGACGCTGCCGAGGCTAAAGAGGTCGGAACGCGGATCGACCGATTCCCCTTTGGCTTGTTCAGGCGACATGTATTGGGGTGTTCCGGAGATGGCGCCACTCCGGGTCATGGTCGCTTCGTCGACAACTCGTGCCAAACCGAAATCGGTGACCATGGCGCAATCGACGCCGCTTTCCAGTAGCACATTCGCCGGTTTCACGTCACGGTGGACAATCCCGCGTTTGTGGGCTGCGGCAAGTCCTCGGGCAACCTGCATGCCGACACAAACCACTTCGCTCGTCTCAAGTGGCCCGAGCTTTTCAATTCTCTGTTGTAACGATCCATCGGGCACATATTGCATCACGATGTAGGGCGTTCCCAGGAACTCACCGACCGTATGTACCGGAATCACGTTGGGATCTTTCACGGACGCGATGGCCCTTCCTTCACGCTCGAATCGCCTGCGTGAACTTCCATTGGTTGAGTAGACGGGAGCAAGCAGTTTGATGGCGACGAATCGGTTCAATCGAGTGTCCAGCGCCTTGACAACGACTCCGGCACTCCCGCGACCGATCATGCCCGAGACTTCGTAACTTCCAATCCGCCCGAGCATCTCGGGGTTGTCCGTCGGTCCGAGCAGTTGCTCGATCTTTTTCAAGTCGCGCCGTCGGTCCTGCAATTCGATGTGTTCCTGCGTCTCATGGCCCGGAACGTCAGATTTGTTCCCGGCCAGATGAAGTTTGATTTCTGACCAGACTTCCTGATGGCCGGCAATTCGTTCCAACGCGGATTGGCACTGCTTGCAGGTCGCGATGTGATCCAGAACCCGGATTTCTTCGTTCGCATCGGTCTGGTTATCGAGAAACCGATTGAATTGAATGTCATCGAAGCACTGCTGGTTTGGTTTGTTCATTTCAACTTTCGGCAAAACGGGGTAATGGCTGGTTGGGTCAGTCTCTTGAATTGATGGCTTTCAATATTTCGCTCTCTGCCTGTTCGTCATCGTCGAACTTCGCAACCTGTTTTCGCAAACGTGCCACGATTCGGAATTTGGCTGCATAGACGCTCCCTACAGACACGCCAAGTTCCTGTGCGACATCCTCCGGTTTTCGGCCCTCGACCGCAGTCATCAGAAACGAAGACCAGGAAGTTTCCTTGAATTCGTGTCTGATGCGTTCGACTGCCCACCGCATCAAGTTCCGCCGATATTCGATCCAGAAAATCGTCGACTGCTGTTCGGGCAGTTTGGGCAACTCGGCCAATAACTGGGCAACTCGGGTGTCGCCGCTGGCCGCGGCGCGACGAGACTGTTCGACGACTTTGTCCACAGCTATATTTCTGGCGACCCGAAACAGCCAGCCACGAAAGCTTCCCCGGGATGAGTCGGGGTTCCAGGTTTCAGCTTTTTTTTCAACGGCCGCGAGAACTTCCTGGGTCACATCCCAGGCATCCGCATCCTGCAGCCCTCGACGACGCGAGAATTCGTAGATTGCTCGCTCGTATACTTCAAGGAATTCTGACCAGGCATCGCCGCTATTCTGGTTCAGACGGACCAGCAGGCTATAACGAGTTGGTGGGAGTTCGGTCATGTTTCGGTGTTTCAGCGGTCCGAATAATGTTTGATTGCCGAATACTGCAACCTGTACCCTACTCTCCCCCGCGTAGCCGAAATCTTACGCCAATTTCGGGAAAAAATTCCGCGACACCCGATTCCTGTCTCCAAAACCGGAGTTTTGGGGCCAATTCCGTCTGCTTACCGCCGTGCCTACGTTACGGAACCGACCGAGACGATGGCCCCATCAAACGTCGAACTTGATACCTTGCGCCAACGGTAGCTGGTCGGAATAGTTAATCGTGTTGGTCGCCCGCCGCATGTAGGATTTCCAGGCGTCGGAACCCGATTCACGGCCGCCGCCGGTGTCTTTTTCCCCTCCAAATGCCCCACCGATTTCGGCTCCGCTGGTGCCGATATTCACGTTCGCGATTCCACAATCGGAACCGGAAGCTGAGCAGAACCACTCGGCCTGCCGGACGTCGTTGGTAAAAATTGAACTGGAAAGGCCTTGGGAAACACCGTTTTGAATCTCAATCGCCTGTTCAAAATCGCGGTACCGAATCAGGTAGGTAATCGGTGCAAATGTTTCCTGCAGAGTAACTTCCGCCCCCGCCGAGATCTCGACCAGCGCCGGTTGAACGTAGAAACCGTTTGGCACGTTTTCAGAAATGCGGTGTCCCCCATGAACAATGCCCCCTTGCGACCTCGCCGACTCAAGTACGGTTTGCATTTTGTGAAACGCATCGGCGTCAATTAACGGACCGACCAACGTAGTATTATCGAGAGGATTTCCGATTCGCAGTTGCCGGTAGGCTGAAACAAGCTGGTCACGCAATGGATCGGCAACCGATTCCTGGACAATCAGACGGCGAAGCGACGTGCACCGCTGGCCACAGGTACCCACCGCCGAAAAAACAATGCCTCGCAGCGCGAGTGCCAGATCAGCAGTTGGCGTTACAATTGCCGCGTTGTTTCCGCCCAGTTCGAGTAATGGTCGTCCAAGTCGAGCCCCAACGACTTGTGCGACGGAACGTCCCATCTCTGTTGAACCAGTAGCCGATACCAGTGGCAGTCCAGGATTTGACGCCAGGGTCTGTCCGACATCGCGTCCCCCGACGACGAGTTGGACGAGGTTGGTCGGTACATCAGCAAATGTTCCAATCGCCCGAATCGCAATTGCATGGCAGGCCATGGCCGATAATGGTGTTTTCTCGGACGGCTTCCAGACAACAGGATCACCGCAAACCAAAGCAAGCATCGCGTTCCAGGCCCACACCGCAACTGGAAAATTGAAGGCGCTGATGACGCCTACCGGTCCCAGCGGATGCCATTGTTCCATCAGTCGATGCATCGCTCGTTCGCTGGCGATCGTAAGCCCGTACAACTGCCGACTGAGTCCAAGGGCAAAGTCGCAGATGTCGATCATCTCCTGCACTTCGCCCAACGCTTCCTGATAGATTTTGCCGCATTCCACGGACACGACATACGCAAGGTCTTCTTTGTGCTTTCTGAGCTCTTCGCCAATGGACCGAACCAATTGCCCGCGAACGGGCGCCGGGACGGTTCGCCAGATCCTGAAAGCTTCCGATGCACCCGCGACCGCGGCGTCAACGTCACCGGAGGTCGCACTTTCGAATTCACCAATTGACTGACCATTGATGGGTGAAGTGACTTCAATGACCGGACCGGACCCGGCAGACCATTGATCACCGAAGGCACACGCCTGCCATCGTGCTGGAACCCCCAGACGACGGAGAATTTCATTTGTCTTTGAAAGCAAATCGACAGTCGGTTCAGGCCTGGCACTCATGATGGTGTTGTAGTTCGACAAGGGGAATTTGGGACTGGAACACCAACCGCGCCGGTCACGGTTGGCCTGCATTCTTGCGCAAACGCCTTCGCTGAGCATGCACCTGGAACATTGGATACAAAAAACCAATCGCACTCAACCGACCGTCGCCCGTACCTGTTTTACAGCCATTCCGGCAAATGGCGTCAAGTTGTTGCGGCCAGGAGCACAACTTCAAATGGGACCGTCTACCGATCGAGCACTCCTCGAACGGTTGAGCCAGCAAATAACAGTTTTGGTTTGCCTGTGCTATTTCCTCATTCTCGTTCACAGTCGACAATGCCCGGGTTGCCCGTCTTGATGTTCCGCTGAATAACAAACGGGTACGAATGATCATAGTTCATGAAATCGCCAATTCCCGAATCCTCGTTTCAATGAATTGCTGAGAGTCGCCAAGTGCCATATTTGATTGGAACTGACGAAGCAGGATATGGGCCCAACCTTGGTCCCTTAACTGTGACCGGTACTCTTTGGGAAGTCGATTCTCCAGACATTGAACTTTTTTCGGCTCTCGACCAGGCCGTCACGGATCGATTGGTTCGCGGCCATGATGGATCGAAGATGTTCATCGCTGATTCAAAAAAGGTTTATTCCGGTTCCATCCGAAACCTGGAAAACGGCGTCCTGGCGATGGTTTACGTGATGACCGACCAGGTACCCACGCAATGGCGTGAGTTGATTGAGTTGATTTGCCCGCCGGAAACGATTTCGCATTTGCCTGACCAGACCTGGTTGAAAGACCGGAATCGCCAGTTGCCTGTCAAATCCGATCCGGATCAAATTCGGCGACTCGGTGATCGATTTCGCACGACGTGTGAAGCCGCGTGTGTTCAACTGGTCGAACTTCAATGTGTTCCCGTATTCCCGCCCCAATTCAACACTCAGATCGAGGAATTGGGAAACAAGGCAAACCTGTTATCACGAGAAACGTTGCGAATCATTCGTCGACTGATGGATCGAAGCGACGACGATATTGAGGTCGGTTGTGACAAGCATGGCGGTCGGAGCAGGTACGCAAGTTGGATCCAGGGCATTTTGACGGACGAATTCGTGGTCATCGGAGAGGAGAAACCGGAAACCAGCGATTACAGTTTCCGTGAAAACAACCGCGACGTGTTCATCCGTTTCCAGGCCAAGGGCGAATCGTTTCTGCCAACCGCCCTGGCTTCGATGGTTTCCAAGTACATCCGGGAAATTTTCATGATGCTCTGGAACGATTTCTGGCAGCTGAAAATTCCTGATCTCAAACCGACCAAAGGATACCCGCTGGACGCCAGACGATTTAAGGCAGAAATCGCGAACGTCCAGGCCGAACTTGGAATCCCGGATCGTTTGATCTGGCGAAACAAATAACCAACATTCGCGCGTTCATCGCTGGCATGTGCATCGAGTCTGCGGGATAATACGCGGCAGTTTTGATCCGTTAACCTAACCAAATCTCAATTGAAAAACATGAAAACCACAAAACTCGCAGTTGCGATCATGGCTCTACTGTTGGCAACTGCCGGAATCGCACGCGCGCATGATATTGCCAGTGAGATGACGACTGCGGCAAACCTGTTTTTACAGTCGCTGGATGAATCGCAGGCAGCGGCGGTCAAATTTGAGTTTGATGACGAGATGCGGAAAGACTGGCAGTTCATTCCCATGGAGCGCAAAGGCCTCGGGCTCAAGGCGATGAAGCCGAATCAACGTCTGCTCGCGACATCACTGGTCCAGTCGGCCCTTAGCCATCGCGGGTTTTCCACGACGATGAAGATCATGGCACTGGAACAGGTCCTTCATGAAATGGAAAACAAATCACCCAAACGGGACCCGGAAAAGTACCATTTGTTCCTGTTTGGCAAGCCATCAACCGAAACGCCTTGGGGATGGCGGATCGAAGGTCACCACCTATCGATCAGCGTGACGATTGTCGACGGAAAGACGGTCGTAACTACGCCTGCTTTCTTTGGCGCCAACCCGGGTGAAGTCCGCCAGGGAGAGTTTAAAGGGCTGCGAGTTTTAGGAGAAGAGGAAGACCTGGGACGCAAACTGGTAAAAAACCTGACCGTCGAACAAAAGGAGATGGCGATTCTCGATGGCGAGACTCCGCGCGACGTCATCAACGGACCGGGTCGATCAGCGGAGGCACTTTCTCCAATGGGAATTTCGGCCAGCAAGTTGACGGGTACTCAAGCCGAGATGCTTCGAAAACTGATCGCGACATACCTGGGAAAATTTCGACCCGAACTTGCGGCCAATGATTGGGAAAAGATTGAAACAGCCGGATTTGAAAAAACCCATTTTGCCTGGTCCGGTGAGATTACTCCCGGAAAACCACATTATTACCGGGTTCAAGGCCCGACGTTTATTCTGGAATACGACAATACGCAAAACAACGCGAATCATGTTCATGCCGTGTGGCGTGATTTCAAAAATGATTTTGGTGACGACCTTCTGAAACGGCATTACGAACTAGCCCCGCACGGGACGACGACCGCCAAATGAGGAGGCCACGCAAGCGTCTGACTTGCCTGAATCACTGTTGGTGGGACGCCAGCTTGCGAATGTCAAACTTGCCTTAAACCTATTAGCTTGACTTCTGACGCTAGCGAAACCGTTTTCCAATCTCGATAACTTGGCAGAATTTGTGCGAAGATCGTCAAAATCGGAAAAATTGTGTCTTCCAAACCCTTAGATGGCCGAAAGAAAAGTTGGGTTCAATGGACTGAATCCGCGAGGGGGGTCTCGCAGAGAATAGCTTGAACCGGTCGACAGGGACGTCAATCGGTTGGGCAAGAGTCTCCTGGAGGTATTGGCTCCGATTGCGGAATTGGTTTTGGGAATCCCAGCCAGTAAACAGCGTTGTGCTTGTTTCAACACAATTACAAAATTTTTTTGATGCTTAGCCAACAAATTCGTGTTGACCCACCTGTATGGTGGTCAATCACCAACAGTAAACAGCGGATTTGATTGACTGCGGTCAACGATTTTGAACCAGGAGGGATCTCTAATGCGTCGTTTAGTGCTTGGAATCGCGGTCGCGGTTACCTCGCTTATACCCGTCTTGGGTATGGCGGACGATCAGCAAATCGCTGATTACATCAAAAGCCGACTTCAAGTCGAGCAAAGTCAAGGAAACTTGAAAGGTTTCAACGTCGACATGCGTGTCGAACGTGGGACTGTGTGGTTCAAAGGCCACGTGTCAAACTCAGCTCAGGAAATGACCATCCTGAAAGCGGCTCAACAGGCCGGCCATCTTGGCGTCGTTCAAGTCGTTGATGACATCGACGTCCAGGAAATGGCCACATCCAATGTGCCGTCCGATTCATACCAAAAGATGAGTTATCAACAGCCACCGACGGCGAATCAACCGGTTCCTTTTGCCCAGGTTTCATCGCAACAACCGATGCCAATGAACGGTGCAGATCAGGGAGTTGTCGTGGAAGGTCAACCGCTAGCGTTTGCCTCGACGGACGGAGCCATGGCTGCGATGCCTGTTGCCTACGCCAATTCCGCTGGTATGCCATCGGAAGCGCCAAACCTACCCGGTTATGCCTGGCCCGGTTATGCCGCTCACCCAAACTATGCTGGTGTAACGTACCCGCAGCAGTATTCTGCATCAGCATGGCCATACATCGGCCCGTTTTATCCTTACCCCCAGGTTCCACTTGGATGGCGTAAGGTCTCCCTCGAATGGGATGACGGCTGGTGGATGCTTGATTTCCACGACAAATAAGTCGTTGCGAGTCCAGAAACGATTACAAAAACCTTGTCAGCCCGCTGACAAGGTTTTTTTGCGTTTCCGTTGCGGTTTATCGAACCGAGTCAAAAAAAGAAAAAGGTGGAAGTCGTTTGTTCAAATTCATATTGGGCATCGGATCGACTTTTCAACCCGCCGCGGGAATTGGAGCCTCGCATTGATTCGGATGCAACGGCCCGAAAGCGAACTTCCAAGCCAACCAATGAAGGCCCCAGCGAATCGCGGAAACAGTCCAGACTGCCTTGATTACCAGGTCGTCCAGATCTGCGATTCCAAGCCGATGAATTACGCAGACATTTTGAATATTGTTTTCCGAATAGTCGGAAATATCCGCAAGTCCGGCATAGTTTATCACGATATCTAAGCATAAGAGTGATTACACCACAAAGGGATTTGCGATGTTAACCAAACGAATGACTGTCACCATGATGTTGCTTGTTGCAGCAACGACAGTTTTGAGCTCGGGATGTTTTTATTCTACTGGACCGACTTTGGGAATTCTGAGTATACCGATTCCTGTTTCGCCTTACTTCCAGAAGGACCACGAAGACAAATTCCATGTCCAGGAGAGATATGGACGAGTGCCGATTCTGGGACCATTGACTTCCGGCGGTCCCGCCGTCGCGCTGGATCCTCCCAGCGATGATGAAGTCTGGTGGGCGCTTGAGCGTGCCCGTTCAGTTCAAGGCGGCTTTCCGTTCCTGAACGAAACCCAGCGTAACAATGTGACGATTGTCAGAGAAAAGATTGCTGACTACATTGATCCACCGCGAGTCATTCCGCTGATTGGACCGGCACAACTTCACCATGCCCATTACAAATGCACGATCTACTTTACTGAAAGAAAGATCGTCGGTTGGCCGGTTCCGCATACCCTGGAAGATGAAGACTCGGTCGAGGTCGTTTACATCGACCACAACCACTTCCACATGGTCGGCAACGTCGACCTGGGAACCGCCAGCAATCATTATTAGCGGAATCCAGACAATACGAACAACCAATGCCGCTCAACTCGAGCGGCATTTTTTTATGGCTGAATCGACGACCCGGCCATTGCGTAACACGGGGCAGTTGAAGTAAAAACCAATGGACGAAAGCCCTGTGTTTGAACCGTTTTCACGGGAAAACGCGTTCCCTGTGTTGCGGGACGATCGGTTCAAGAATTTGCGTTCGTTTCTGAAAGTTTTCGTCGACTTCCATTGATCGCCGCCAACGCATGACACAACCGTTCAATCGGATCCTTTTTTGAGTAGTTCAAACGAAAACCCGCAATCGAATGACTCGCATTGGGAGTCAGCTTCGCATGCCGATCGCTCCCCCGGAGGGATCGAAAGCCCAACGCGTAAAGCGCGCCGTTCCGAAGGCCACAAGACCTTTCTGGAAAAATGGTCGACGACGATTTTGTGCGTGACGCTGTTCCTGATGCCGTTGGTAGTCATGGGATCGATCAAGTCGCTCAAGGTCTATGCCAATGACATTCGCCAATGGCTTCCCAGCGGATTTAAGGAAGCAGTTACCTACGACGATTTTGTCAAACGGTTTGGGATTGATGAAATGGTCGTGCTCAGCTGGGACCAATGCAAACTTGACAATCCCGTGGTGTCCGACCTCCGATTGGCTTTGGAAAACCTGGAAATTGATCGGGTGCAAGCTTTCGAAAAAGTTATCAGTGGCCAGGAAATGGTGACCCAAATCGAGGAAATGGGGGTCAGTAATCGAGCCGCCCGTGCGAGGGTACAGGGACTGCTGCTGGGACCGGATGGTGAAACAACCTGCATTCTCGCTTACCCGAACAAATCCATGGCCGACATGCGTCGCCAAACGATTGAGGCCGTTTACGAATTGGCAGAAAAAGAATTCGGGATCACCGCCAGCAATCTGAGGATGGGCGGCCCGACGGTGGATGGGGCCGCGATCGAAATCGAAAGCAAGAAATCGCTTGGCAGTTTCCTTTGGATGTCCGTCTTCCTGGTTTTTCTGTTGACGTGGTTTCGCCTTCGTGACTTGCCGCTTTCCATTCTCGTGATTCTGTTTTCCGGCCTCTGTGCGTCACTGAGTTTGACGATCCTGTATTGGACCGGAGGACAAATGAATTTGACGATGGTCATGTTGCCAACGTTGACTTTCATTCTCGGCGTTTCCGGCTGCGTTCACATGGTGAACTATTATCGCAAAGCGTCGACCCTCGGCTGTGGAATCAACTCTGCCGATCAGGCAATTGTGGACGGGGGATACCCGATCGCGCTGTCGGCCGCGACTACGGCGATCGGGCTGTTTTCGTTGGCCACAAGCCATGTGACGCCGATTCGCCTGTTTGGCTTCTACTCTGCTTTTGGCATTATCGCGAGTGTTGCTGTGATGCTTCTGGTACTGCCGGCGACGCTGTATTTGATGCGGGGCCGAATCAGCAAGCGGTTTTCCGAAAAAGGCAAAATGTCAAAACGCGAGCGGGCTACCGGTGTCAGCCGTTCGACTTCACTGCTTTTGCACTGGGTATACCGCTCTCATTGGTTGGTCGTGATTCCGGCGCTGATCGGGGTCACATTATTGTCCATTGGCGTGTTTGAGTTGGAAGCTTCCGTCAAACTTCAGAACCGCTTTTCCAGTCGCACCAAGATTATTTCAGACTACCAATGGTTGGAGGAAAACCTTGGGCCGCTGGTTCCGATGGAAGTCGTGCTTCGATTCAATCCGGAAAATGAATTGTCGCAATGGCAAAAAATGAAACTGGTGAAATCCGTTGAGCAGGCGATTAAGCAAACAACGGCCGTTAACGCGACTCTCTCGGTCGCGACATTCGAACCGTACATGCCCACCGGGTCGAGATTTCGTGACGAATTCGAACGAAAAGCCAAATTGAATCGGTGGACCGATCAGTTTGACCGGTTTGTCAATGCCAACCTCGTCAGCATCGTGGGCGACGAATCGTACTGGCGGATCAGCCTCCGCGTGGCAGCACTCAACGACATTGACTACGGCGACTTTTTGGAAACCGTCAGTAACAATGTCGATCAGCAGATGCAACATTTGAACCAACACGGCGTCGACGCCTATTTAACCGGTGGGATTCCGCTGGTTTACAAAGCCCAGCATCAGATCCTCAGCGATTTGATGTACAGTTTCCTGACAGCGTTTGTGATAATCACGATTATCCTGACCATTGTTCTCAAGAACGTCTGGGCCGGAATGGTCGCGATGATCCCCAATGTGTTTCCGCCACTAGTCGTGTTCGGCGCCATGGGTTGGTTGGGTTACTCGATTGAGATTGGTTCGGTAATGACGGCCAGTGTTGCGTTGGGAATCGCCGTCGACGATACGCTGCACTTTTTGACCTGGTATCGCCGCGGAACCAAGGATGGGCTGTCTCGATTCTCCTCGATTCGATTTGCGTTTGATCACTGCGCCAAAGCGATGATTGATACGTCGTTGATTTGCGGACTTGGTGTGTTGCCTTTCGTGTTTGGCGTGTTCATGCCGACCGCCAAATTCGCGTTGTTGCTGATGATCATGTTGTTTACGGCATTGCTCGGTGATTTGATACTGTTGCCTGCGATCCTGTCAGGACCCGCCGGAAAGCTATTCCGTTTGAAATCGACCCGACGGCGTTTGACCGCTGCCAAAATCGAACCCCCGGCACGGGTTACCGAGCGACACGATCAACCGACGCCGAAACACGTTGCCGATCCCAACACGGAACCTCTCAAAGCAATACGAAGGAGGTAACTCGGCACCAAATCGGTGCCGAAACTGACTCACGGGCGATTAATATTGCATGGCACGTCCTTTAACCCGGATTCAACAATAATATTTACGCCATTAATATTTGCTTGGCGTTGCAAACGACTTGTTTCCAGATAAACTATCCAGGCTATTAAGCCATCAAAACCCGGATAACCCGCACATCCAAGCGTCAGCTAGCGGCCTGAATGTGCTGGGATGATTTGAGGACCTGTCGAGTTAAATTCAGCTCTGACGGTGCATTTCTCGATAACACTATTTGTCGCCGTTTACCCATTGACCATCCCTTTCTAGCAACAAAGAAGAAGTTTTTCATGCCAGACATTTTCGACAAGTGTGACGAGTTTTGGAACCGCATGAAAAAAGTGACTGGGGACCATTTCGATCCAGATATATTCTTTCGTCAGTTTCCAGTTACCAACTGCTTACCCAATGTGGAAATCGGAGGCACAGAGTATCTTCAGGTTGCGACCAATGACTATCTCGGGCTGGCGACTCACCCGGATGTGATCGAGGCAGCAACGGTTATCTGTGCCGAGAATGGTGTGGGAACTCCTTTGGGTGCACGTCCGTTGACGGGTAACACTTCTCTGCATCTCAAGCTTGAAGAGGAGTTGTCGAAATTCAGGCGCACCGAAGCGAGCCTTGTGTTTAATCTTGGCCTCGGTGCCATGTCGGGGACGATCGCCTGTATGGTTGGCCGGAAAGAGCGTGTCTTTGTTGACGCTTACGCACACGGGTGCCTGCACGACGGAGCTCGGCTATGTAAGGGTGAAGCAAGTTGGTTTGCACACAATGACATGGACGACCTGGAAAGCCAGCTGAAAGAATGCCCACTTGATCAACCAAAATTGATCGCCGTCGATGGCGTCTATGGAATGACGGTCGATCTGGCTCCACTTCCACAAATTGTGGAATTGAAAAAGAAATACAATGCGCAATTGTTCGTCGACGACGCCCACGGAACTGGTGTTCTGGGAGCTAACGGTCGCGGGACACCTGAACACTTTGGCGTCGAAGACGACGTAGACCTTCATGGCGGCACATTTGCCAAATCGTTTGGAACGTTCGGCGGTTATGTTTGTGGCAGCAAACGGGCGTTGGACTTCATCAAGTTTGTCTCTCCCGGTTTCATGTTGACCAAGGCCCTGCCAGGTTGCATTACCAACGCGACCATCAAATCGCTGGAGTTGATGCAGGCGATGCCCGAACGACGTCACCAGCTTTGGGAAAACATTGGCATTCTCCGGGACGGCTTGCGTGATGTGGGTTTTAACATCGGTGACCCGAAAGGTGCTGTAACTTCCATCTTCACTCGTGGGGCGATGGCATTGAGCGCGGTTCGGATGTTGATGGAAGAGCACAAGATCATCGTTAACCCGGTGATGTATCCGGCCGTGCCCTATGGAACGTCAATTATCCGCATGACTGCCAGTGCCCTGCATTCTCCTGAAGACATGCAGCGTTTGATCGCCGCGATTGTGGCTGTTTCCAGCAAGATACCCTTGCTCGAAGGCAATCTTGCGGCTGCCAGCAAGGTTGGAACAATCACCCCCGAAGTGGAAACCTCACCTGCCAGCACCAATGGCTCGGCACGATAAGCTGAATGGCTCTGCAAGAATCGTTGTCCGTTGAGATGGTTCGCACTCGCGCCCAGATGCGCGATTTCTTTTCGCTGAAAAGGAAGATCTACCGCAACGATCCGGCCGTCGTCTACCCGCTGCGGTCCATGGAAAGGTTGCAGCTTGATGCGGACCGGCATCCGTTCTATCAACACGCCTCTCGAGAGATGTTTGTCTGTTATCGCGGACACGAGCCTGTCGGCAGGATCGTGGCGATCAAGGATGACATGCACAATCATCACAACGATGATCAAGTCGGTTTTTTCGGATTCTTTGAAGCAATTGACGATCAACGTATTGTCAATTCGCTTCTCGACTCGGCCGCCGACTGGTTGCGAAATCATGGCTGCCAAAGCATGCGTGGACCAGTCAATCCTTCCATGAAAAGTGATTTCGGCGTAGTGGTCGATGGCAACAGATATCTGCCGATGATCATGATGGGACACACTCCTCAGCGTTATCAAGGACATTTCCACAAAGCTGGACTTTCGACCCAACGACGTTTTTTTGCGTTTCGATTTCGTGCCTCCGATGTCGCGCCGATCCGAGATAAATGGGATCAACTACTGGAGACTCGAAAAAAAATCCTGAATCGTTATCCGCAGGTCGAATTAAGGTCGGTGTCAAAATCAACGTTCGATTCCACGATGCGCGATGTCAATGAATTAGGAAATAAGGTCCGGGCCGGTGGCTGGGGGTTCGTACCCTTAACCGAGGCCGAACTTGAGTTCATGATCACGAATCTCCGCCGAGTCATTCGATATGACATGATCCACGTAGCTTACTGGGAAGGCGTCCTGGTTGGCTACATCGTGATGATTCCGGACGTCAACTGGGCGCTCAAACGGGCGAAGGGCTACTTTGATTGGATTCGCCTGTTGCAGATGCCGTTGTTGATTCGCCGCACACCTCAATGCCGCGTGATTGCTTTGGGAGTGGATGAGAATTTTCGAACCAAGGGAATCGCAATGCTGTTGATTCTTGAATTGGTACGAACCTACGATGCATTTGAGGAATGGGAATTTTCGTGGGTGGATGAAGCCAACCTTCGCTCGCTCCGCGTGATCGGTCGCACGCTGCCCTTAGTCAAGACGAAGACATACGAGCTGTTTGAAAAACCGATTTGACCGCGAAGTCCGGAAACGGTTATCGAAAACTCGCAGAATACTTCGTGGTTTTCCTGGATGATCTTGCTCCTGGCTGATGGAGATCTGTGCCGTTCCACGGTGGCCTGTGTTGCTTCGGTCGTGAATTCGTTCCCAGAATCGCATCCTTTTGCGAGACCGGATCCTCGGTGGTCGGTCAACAGGTTGAGGTCAAGAACTGCTGGCCTCAACCCGATCCTTGAACTCCGATGCCTCCCGAAAGTGTCATGGGAAGTTGTCATTGTGTGGCGTGTTAGACTAAACTAACACGTTGCCCTGATACCATTTGTGCCTCCAACCTTCAGGTACCTGTGACCGTACATATTCCTGTTTTGTCGTCCGAAGTGATTGACGGCATGAATCCACAACCTGGTGATACTGTCGTGGATGGAACCCTTGGCGGAGGCGGGCATTCGCGTGAGCTCTTGAATCTGATCGGTCCCAGCGGAAGACTGTTCGGATTTGACCGGGATCCCCATGCCGTCGAAGAAACACGCCAGCGAATCCCGGATGAAAACGCAACATTGATCGCGGCAAATTATTCGGACATTCCCGAGTGCCTGGCTCAGTTGGGCGTCGAATTGGTTGATTCCATTTTGCTTGACCTCGGTTTGTCCAGTGATCAACTGGCGGACCGCGACCGCGGTTTTAGTTTTCAGAGCGACGGTGCTCTGGACCTCCGCTTCAACCCGATGGCGGGGGAATCTGCCGCCAAGCTGGTCAATCGATTAAGTGAAAAACACCTGGCGGATCTGATTTACCAGTATGGCGAGGAACGGTTTAGTCGGCGGATCGCCCGCAAGATTGTCAGGCTACGACATGAAAACAGAATCGAAACTTCGGCTCAACTAGCTGCCATCGTTCGTTCCTGCATTCCAAAATCCAAAACTCAAACGATTGATCCGGCCACGAGGACATTTCAGGCACTTCGCATCGCGGTCAATGAAGAGCTGAAGTGGCTAAAGGTCGCTATGAACCGGCTGCCCGACCTCGTGCGACCGGGAGGCAGAATCGTCGTCATCAGTTTTCATTCGCTTGAAGACCGAATCGTAAAGCAGGCCTTAAACGAAAACAGCGAATTGGAGGTCCTGACCCGAAAGCCCCTCAGGGCCACGGAAGAGGAATTGGCCGTTAACCCGCGCAGCCGCAGCGCCAAGCTACGGGTCGCAAAACGACTTGGTGGCTAGTGCAGCGTCAAGTTTTGATCATTGGGTAGTGGACACAAGGTCACAGGTCCTGTTGATCAAGAAAATACCCGGACGCGTATCCTCGTCCGCGACGACCGACCCTTGTTCTCAGCAATGTCAGAACTCCAGCTCGTTTGGCAACATCCACTCCGACGACAAGAGGACCCGGACAAAAGGGCTGCTCACACTACCTGTTCCAGTGCCAGATTCTGTCGAGCTGTTAAAAATCTGCAGGCGGGAATCAGGGCTGCAAATTCTGGCCGTTGTCCCAAACCGCGGCGATGCTAGCAGTCTTCGGCAACTCGACTGCGAGATAATCCGGTTCCCTAGCGATTTTAACTTCCGCATTTCGTCAGGCGAGGCGATTCTGTATAGTCCGCTCGTCGTCGATTCGGCAATCTGCAGACCAGACTCATGGACGAATTCCTGGACTACCATGCGAGATCCATTCCGTACCAACGCAAACGAACAACTGATCCGGGAGGCAAAAATTGGCTTGTCTGTTGTAGCCGTTTTGCTGGGATTGTTCTTGTACGTTGCGTTTAACAAAATCACCAGACGCGGACGACACCTGCCTGACCGGGGCATCGAGGCAACCATCGCCCAGCCAAACTGGACTGAATCGTCGCCCGGTCTTCATGTGGTAGCCTCGTCCAAAAGATCCTTCGATCCCAGATCAGAGCACTTGGTTGGTATCCGCCCGATTGAGAAACTGACCGACGGCGATCTGCCGGAATCTGATCCCCGACCAAATGCGGAGAATCAACATTCTGTTTCAGAGAACAGGTTCGGATCTTCCCAAGTCGAAATCCCGGATTCGAAGATTCGATTCGACCCAGGCTCCGGGACAAAGATCAACTCGAATTCATCAGACAAATCCGGGTCGTCGAGTCCGATTGGCAAGCTCTTGAAACGATCACTCGGCTATTTTGGATCAGGAAAAAAACCGGACAACCTGGCTGCCAAGCGTAACGCCGAGCGTTCGGACGAGCCTGCTCCGATCGATTTATCAAAACCAACCCTTTCACCTGCGGTCCAAATTGCCGCAGCCAAAACTGAAAAGGCAAATGCGCTTTCCAGATCGGCCGTTGAACCAGGTTCGGATCCACCAGGTTCATTGGAAGTAAATCAGCTGCGCGCCTCGAACGCTTTTGCGCCGCCGATCAATTCTCTCGAAGTGGCTCAGGATGAAATCCTACCAATTGTGCAGCTCACGTCGGCGGAATCGCCTGAAATCAAGAAACCATCCAAAAACGACTTTTTGCCTCAAACGAAATTCAACGCAACCGACAACGAAATTTCCAATTCGCCAGATCCCAGGCAGGATTCATTATCCGGAAACGAACTCCTGACCCATCAACCGAGCCAGGACTTCGAGACCGATCGTCCCTCCATTGATGATTTCCAGCCTGTGAACAAAGGGCGTCAACCGGTTCGTGCCAGTTTGCCATCACGTCCAGAGAGCGCAACGGGCAAATCGGCGGTAGACAAGTCAGAGAGCCAATTCACCGGCCTGGCCGAAGATCCGCTGCCGTCAGGCGAACGAGCAGGTGAACTCAATTCCGACCTTTCGCCAAAACTAAGATCGCCTCATCCGTTGCCCCCCGTGGCATCAGGTCAAACGAAACGATTGCCACGTCGTCCTCAGGAAGCGAGCGGGGAAAAATCCCAACTTGACGCATTCGACAATTCTATTGAAACAGGGTCCCAACAGGATTCAATGCCGGCCAAAACAGCCTCGCGTCCCGCGACCTACACCGTGAGCGAGGGTGATAGTTACTGGTCAATTGCCTCGCGGGTTTACGGCGATGGGGGATTTTTTCGCGCTTTGTATGAACACAACCGGTCCTTTATCCCTGAATTTGAACTTCGGCCCGGAACGAAACTCGCGACACCGGATAAATCGGACTTGATCAAACTCTGGCCCGACCAATGCCCGCGCGAAATGACCGATTTGATGGTCAAAACGGCTGAGCCCGGGCTGCCAACGGAAAATGGAGTGTATGTCACTCGAAGCGGCGACACGCTGTTTGAAATCGCAGCTCAGACGTTGGGGCAGGCATCGAGATACCTGGAAATCTCCCGTCTGAACCAATCCCGACTGGCACCGAACGCAAACCATCTTTCACCGCTTCCGGCGGGCCTGCGGTTGGTGCTTCCGTCCCAATAGTTAGAATGTTGGTTCACGGCGTGTTCGAGGGGCTACGCCATTGTTTCTACCACACCCTGCGTTGAAACCAGGATTCTCCCATGTCCCGGCGGGTCATTTCCAAAATCGTCTCCGGCGGCCAAACCGGCGTTGATCGAGCGGCGCTGGATGTGGCGATTTACCTGGAAATCCCGCATGGAGGTTGGTGCCCGCGCGGACGACGCGCCGAAGACGGAAGAATTCCGGACGGATATGAGTTACGGGAGACGGACCAGCGTGACTATTCAGTGCGGACGGAAAAAAACGTCATCGAATCAGATGGGACATTGATTCTGTTTCGCGACCAGATGACGGGGGGCACTGACCTGACGTTTCGACTGGCCGAAAAACACCGGCGCCCTACCCTGTGTTTTGATCTTTCTGATAACAGCTCGAAAAAAACGGAAATGGTTCGAGCATTTTCCGATTGGATAGCAACGAACAACATCAGCGTGCTGAACGTCGCGGGACCGCGCGAATCGACTTGCAGCGGAATCGGATCGCAGGCAGAAGCATTTCTGGTCACCGTCCTTTCGATCGACGACATCGATTTCAGTTACTCTGGCCCTTAAGCGCAGGCACGTGAGGGCCCGCACTTACAACTCGCTTCGGACGGCAAGACCGACCGAAATCAAAGCCTTCCGTCCAGGATCGCGGTACGCTCCGCTGGGGGAAATTTCTCGATTGAATACCGCAGCATGGTTCTCGGCATCTTGTCGTGATTTCGTTCCAGGAAGTCCATCAACAACGGCCTGTTCTTTTTCCCAAGCTCACGAAGCATCCAACCCACGGCTTTGTGGATCAAATCGTGTTCATGCTCAACCAGGATCTCGCCGATTTGAATCGTCGTGTCAAAATCCTCGTGGCGAATGAAATGATAGGTTGTGACGATCGAAATTCGGTTCTTCCACAGGCATTTGGCTTTTGCGAATCGAAACAGCGGACTCCGATTGCGTTCCAACAGGAAGGGCCCCATGATTTTGTGGCAAGAGCAATCGACGAGGTCCCAGTTATTCACTCGGTCACTGTGTGAAACGTAAAAATCGTAAATGCGTTTGCGGGCCGATGGTGTTTTTGATTTTTCGAACTGGCTGACGAGAATTAACAATCCCGTCAATCGGCATTCGTGGAATGGGCTCTCCAGCAAATGCTCGATTTCGTTCAAAGGCAGTTCCTTGAATTGCTTTGCGACCGCACGCTGATTGGGAACGACGACACCGATGAATTGGTCGCCTTCACCATAATCCCCCGGACCGGTCCGAAAAAAACGAGGAAAAAACTCCGCCTTTTGGGGGTTCGTCAACGTTCGCAGCGCCGATTCGACGTCGCTGGATTTCAAGTTTGATCTGGAAGTTGTCACGATTCTGGTTCGATCAAGTCCGGTTTTGGCGAATGTGACCTTCGTAATCGAAATGAACCGGGAATGCAACTTGATCCGGTTCCAGGGAGTACGGAACGGGACGATTGCGCCAGTCGATTTGGCAATCGAAGTCAGATAATCCTGTTTAATTCCGGCGACTTTTCATGTTACGCAATTCGTAATGTATGTTTTCCCATGTTGCGAAAAAGCCACGGACCAGGCAGCGTTGCGGCCCGTTCAACAAGCGACCTTTCTCTATTGACGGTAGGCATGACATAGATATGAGCATTACCAAGCAAAACGTGAACGAATTTGACCAGCTCAAACAACGAATTCACGGAAAACTCATTGGAAAACTGGACCTTAGTCGGGTGGGCGAACTCGAGGGCGACGTCCTCCGCAGGGAAATTCGAGTCGTCGTCGAGCACCTTTGCGATGGTGAAAACAACTTGCTTAATCGGTCGGAACGTGATCGGCTTGTCGAAGAAGTTCTGGACGAAACGTTTGGTCTGGGTCCCCTGGAATTCCTGCTCAAGGACCCCTCGATCAGCGACATCCTGATCAACGGTCCAAAGAACATTTACGCCGAGCGCGGCGGAAAGATGGAAAAAACGACCGTTGAATTCCGGGATAACTCGCACCTGCTCCAGATCATCGACCGGATTGTCTCCAAGGTCGGCCGCCGCGTCGACGAGACCTGCCCGATGGTCGACGCGAGATTGGAAGACGGTTCTCGCGTCAATGCAATTATCCCGCCGTTGGCACTCGATGGCGCGGCGATGTCGATTCGCCGGTTTGGCTCCAACCCGTTGAAGCTGGAAGACCTCTTGAACTTCAAAGCGTTCACTCCCGAAATGGTGATGCTTCTCGAAGGTGCAATGAAAGCTCGATTGAATATCATCATCTCCGGAGGTACTGGCTCGGGAAAAACGACGTTGCTCAATACACTCTCGAGTTTTATCTCCAACGAGGACCGGATCGTCACGATTGAAGACGCCGCCGAGATCCAGCTTCAACAGGACCACGTGGTTCGATTGGAAACACGCCCGCCCAATATCGAAGGCAAAGGTGCCGTTACGGCAACAGACCTTGTCAAGAACTGCCTGCGGATGCGTCCTGAGCGAATCATCATTGGTGAGTGTCGTGGACCGGAAACACTGGACATGCTGCAGGCCATGAATACGGGCCACGATGGCTCATTAACGACGACTCACGCCAATACACCACGTGACTGCATCGCGCGTTTGGAAACGATGATCATGATGTCTGGATTTGAATTGCCCGTGAAAGCGATGAGAACCCAGATTGCCAGCGCTGTTGATCTGGTGATCCAAGCCAACCGGCTTCAGGGTGGACCGCGTAAAGTCACGCGTATCACGGAAGTCTGCGGAATGGAAAACGACACCATCGTGATGCAAGACATCTTCAGGTACGACAAGACAGGTGTGGACGAAAATGGCCGGGCCAAGGGCCGATTTGTTTGCACTGGCGTTCGCCCCAAATGTATGGACAAGCTTGAATCGATGGGAATTAAACTCCCGGCCAGCATTTTCCGCGAACGCGTCATGATGGAAGACTAACACCGACAACCTAATCACCCGGCATCCGGGGCCGGGGGGCGTCACTGCCACCGGCTTCGGACATTTGGTACTACCGATAACCTGACAAACCAAGTTCAGACAAAACGAGTTCAGACATGATGATGTACATTTTGCTTGGAGCGATCGCGATTGGTGTCGGCGGAATGATTTTCGCGGCCACCATGCTGTTTCAAGGTGACAAACAGGATCAAATCGAAGACCGCCTCGCTTCGCTGACGCAGAATGGTGGGCGAGGAGTTTCCAAGCAGGAAGCGGCACCGGCCAATCTGCTGATGTCACCGCTTGACGACGCGCCTCACATGATCGAAGAGTTCGCCAACCGCTTCCTGAATTTACGCGTGTTCCTGGAACAAACCGGCACCGAGTTGACGGTAGGAAAGTTTACCGCCATGTCCCTGGGAGCCGCCGGTGTAGCGGGTGCCTTGTGCCTGGTATTCTCTCCCTGGAAGTCGTTGGTCCCGGTGGCAGCATTTCTGGCCGGCATCCTTCCGCTGCTTGCCCTGTCCTGGGTCAAGAAAAAGCGACTCAACAAGTTCGGTTCGCAACTTCCGGCCGCCCTGGATTTGATGTCTCAGGCTCTGCGCGCCGGTCAGAGCCTTCCGGCCGGCATTCAGCTTGTCGGAACACAGGTTGCTGATCCACTGGGACCAGAGTTTCATCGCGCGTTTGAACAGCAAAACCTGGGCATGACGCTCAGTGACTCACTCAAAGCCATGACCGAACGTGTGCCCAACCTGGACCTGCGTTTTTTCGCGACCGCGGTCATTCTCCAACGTCAAACGGGTGGCGACCTGGCAGAAATCCTTGACAAGATTTCCCAGCTGACGCGTGAACGATTTCAGATTCGTGGACAGATCCAGGCGCTGACCGGCGAAGGTCGTATTTCCGGTATCGTGCTGCTCGGGCTTCCTCCAATCCTGTTTGGTGTGATGCTCAAACTGAACTACGACTACGTGATGATGCTGTTTGAAGATCCATTAGGTCAAAAAATGCTGATCGCCGCGATCATCCTGCAGTTTGTCGGCGCGTTGGCCATCAAGAAAATTATTGATATTAAGGTATAGTAACGTGAATGCTCTTTTAATTACTGCCGCAATTGATTTTGTCTCCCTGCTTCCGTTTGCGGCCTTCGGCGCAATCGCGATCGGTGCCTGGGTCGTGGTTGACCTTGTTTTTAACAGCAAAACCAAGACCGAATCTCGCCTGGAGCGATTGAATAATCCGCACCAGCACAAATCGGACGTCGTGAAGTCGTCGGGCGGGGCAAAGGAAGGGATCACCAAGCTTCTGGAGCAAGCCAGCCCGAAGATCTCCGAGGCTTTAAAACCAAAGAATGAAAAAGAAGCCAACAAGCTCAAACAAAAACTCGATGAAGCCGGATGGCGCACCGAGAATGCGACTCAAATCCTGTCGACGTTGAAAGTGTTGTCTGCTGGCTTTGGCTTTTTCCTTGGGGGTGGCGTCGCCTTGATCGGCAACGGTGCCAACTTGTGGACTTTTGTCTATTCGCTCGTGGCTGCCGTCCTGTTCATGTTTATACCCGAAATCATTCTCGGTTTTGTGGCAGGAAAACGCAAACAGAAGTTGTTTCTAGGCCTTCCGGACGCCCTCGACCTGATGGTTGTTTGCGTGGAAGCCGGACTAGGAATGGACCAGGCCCTGAGACGCGTCGCCGATGAAATGGGAGAGAGCCATGCCGTCGTGGCCGGAGAGTTCAAGCTGTGCAATCAGCAGCTCCAAATGGGATCGACTCGTGAAACCGTATTGACGGACCTGGGCAGGCGGAACGGGGTGGATGACTTGAAAACACTAGCTTCGGTCATGATTCAAGTCGACAAATTTGGAACCAGCGTCGGCAAAGCCCTGCGTGTTCAAAGCGAAGCGATGCGAACCCGGCGGCGTCAGATTGCAGAAGAGAAGGCCTCAAAGACGGCGGTTAAGCTGATCTTCCCACTGGTTCTTTTTATCTTTCCTGGAATTTTCGTGGTCCTCGTTGGCCCCGCAGCTTTGACCATGATCAATGAGATGCTTCCATTGATGAGTGGACAATAATCCAATTTCGAGTTCATTTTGAGATTCAAATGACTCATTCCGAAGGCGGACCACATCTTGCTGCCGGGGAACTCCAGCCAATCGTCAATCTTTGACTTGCCGGATGAATCTTCAAATCCGGCCCGTACAGAAAAACCCTGTGCCCTTTCCAAAAACCGGGTCTGGGAACGGATTTTTTTGGATTCAGGATTTTTTCTGTCGGTAGGCCAAAAGCTGATTTACCGATAACAACCCTGTTGCGGATTGTGCGCCTTAAACATCGCACGGATGCGAGTGTGCCGCACCAACAGGAAACGTACCGGCGAACGTTTATCGATCTTCGACTCTCGATTCGCTGATTATCTTCGCTGGCAATCCGCGGAGTGCGTAATTCGAGTCAACCAAGAAGATCCAACAGATCTTGAATCGGAGTTAAAGCGATGTCAAAAATCAAGTTACTATTTATCACTATGGTAGCGGTCACAGGAGTCACGTTGGTCTCCGGTGACTGTTGGGCCCAGGCATGCAACAGTTGTGCCGCCGGTTCGTCGGTTATCGATACCACGTTTGGCTATTCGGCTGATTCCGCCGCCTACTCGTCGGCTTGCGACAACGGTACCTGCGGTTCAGCGGGTTGCTCTGCCTGTGGGGGGCGACTGGGACACGGTGCACACATGCAGCAACTGAAAGACAAATACGCACATGCAGAAAAAAACTGTGCACGCGTCATCGCCCGCAATGAAGCCTGGCCGATGCCGTTCAATTGTGCCGACCGGCAGTTGTATTTCTCGTTCTGGGAACCGATGATCGACCAGGGATTCGAGGAACAATGCGTTTTAACTTCGGCACATTTCGATGCCGAGACTGGCAACCTCAACTCGTTTGGAAATCACACCGTCGCTGGAATCATGCAAAACATGCCTTCGACACGCCGCAAGGTTTTCCTGCATCGCGAAGCCGATCCAGACACCAACAATGCCCGCATGGAACATGTCAAGGAAACGATCAATACCTTCTACGGCCAGACAGGTCCGGCAATTGTTGAATTTTCAACCAAGCTACCGGTTACGCTCCGCGGAAGCAAAGCCGACGCGATTTCGCGACTTTGGGCTGAGAATCAACCTACACCGATCATCCCCATCTCTTCGGGTGCCCAATCCGTGGGTTCTTCCGTCGGCAACTAGTCGTTTGTTTGCCTGAACATTGACGGACGGTAAACGTCTGTAATATAAAGAACGAGCTCATCAAGAACCTGATGGGCTCGTTTTATTTTTTGGGTAACTTCTTGGCATGGACTCTCTCAGTGGAGTGACGATCTCAAGATTTGCGACGGGGATTTATGGACAAGAAAATCAAAAAGCGACTTGAAATACTCCGGCAAAAACTGGAAAAAGCGCAAAAGCTGCTCGCCGCAGCCAAACTTCAAACGGATGAACCGGACGAGGTTCAGAATATCGAAAAACAAATCCTGGACCTCAAAACTGAAGTCGCAGAGCTCAAGAACAAGTGAGTCCCAGGGCGTGTCCGAAGCATTTCCCATCCTGTGAAAGACATCGGCACCGCGGCCGAATCAAGCAACCGTGTTTGGCTTCCTCAACATCAACAAACCCGTCGACTGGACTTCCCGTGCGGCTGTCAACGCCGTTCAGAAACGGGTCTGGCCGTCGCGTGTCGGGCACGCGGGTACGCTTGACCCATTGGCTACCGGCGTACTGGTAGTCGCCGTCGGACCGGCAACGCGATTGGCGAAGTACGTGCAGGCGATGCCCAAGACCTACGTCGCACAGTTCCGTTTGGGGCTCGAGTCAGACACCGAAGACGTATTGGGAGATATTGTCGACGTTGCCGACGCCAAACCGGTTTCCGCGAACCAGTTGACCGCTGTACTTCCCGAGTTCGTCGGCACAATCATGCAGGTTCCTCCAAAGTTCTCTGCGCTCAAAGTCAAGGGAAAGCGGGCGTACGAGCTTGCTCGAAAAGGGAACGAAGTCAAGCTTGCTGCACGCCAAATCGAAATCTACAAAATCAAACTTAACCGATTCGAGTATCCGGATTTTCAGATTACGATCGACTGCGGTAGCGGCACCTACGTTCGTTCGCTCGGCCGTGACCTGGGTCGCAAACTCGGTTCCGGAGCAATCATGACCGGATTGGCGCGGACGGCGGTTGGTCAATTCGAGGTCGATGCGGGCATTTCCCCGGATGACTTGACGTTGGAACAGATCCAAGCTCAGTTGATATCGCCACAAAACGGGTTGCCCCGGTTTCCTCGGGTGTATGTCCCGGATGACCAGGCAGAAAAGTTCGCCAACGGTCACTCCTGGTCGCCCCTGACACCTTTGCCATCCGATGAAGCTCTGGCAATCGATCCCTCGGGACGTTTGTTGACGATCCTCAGACAAAGATCGCCTGGGTTGTTTACGCCGGCAATCAACTTCTCCCATTACTGGCTGAACAACGCCCGCGGAAACCATCCTTGATCAGCGACTTGTCCTGGCAACCAATGGCTCGGCAGGTTGCTTCTTTGAGCTGTCAACCCTCGGTCTTGTGGCCAGGCGAAACGAACCGAGCCAGGACCCAATTTGATGCGCGGCGCGCCCCTCAATTTCTCCCTCGGTTGACAGAAAATTGCCTTAGCTGGAGAATGAATCTCCGGAAATTTCATACCAACAGGCGATCTAATGAGCTCAACATTCAATTCTTTTGGTGCCCGCGACACGTTTCAAACTGGCGGTGATGACGTCGGTATTTTTCGCCTTTCGGTCCTCCAGGAACAAGGAATCGGTCAGATCGACCGGCTCCCGTATTCGATCCGAGTATTGCTCGAATCGGTGCTGAGGAACTGCGATGGCAGAACGGTAACCGAAGAAGACGTTCACAGTCTCGCGACCTGGAATGCCAAAGATCCGGCCAAGGTTGAGATTCCGTTCAAGCCGGCGCGAGTGGTGCTCCAGGACTTTACCGGTGTGCCAGCAGTGGTTGACCTTGCTGCGATGCGTTCCGCGATGAGTCGATTGGGCGGGAATCCAAAGAAAATCAATCCGTTAATCCCCGTGGACCTGGTAATCGACCACAGTGTTCAAGTGGACAAATTTGGCAGTCGCTCGGCACTGGAACTGAATGTCGAATTGGAATTCAAACGCAATCGTGAACGATATGAGTTTCTGCGTTGGGGCCAGAAAGCATTTGACAACTTTCGTGTCGTCCCTCCCAACGTTGGAATCGTTCATCAAGTCAATCTGGAATTCCTCGCCAAGGGAGTGTTCGTCCGCGAAGACCAGGCGGGCCCGGTTGCATTGCTCGATACACTTGTTGGTACCGACAGCCACACCACGATGATTAACGGTCTGGGGGTACTGGGCTGGGGCGTCGGCGGCATCGAAGCGGAAGCCGCGATGCTTGGCCAACCGATTTACATGCTGCTTCCTGAAGTCGTCGGATTCGAACTCTGTGGAAAAATCCCACCCGGTGCAACAGCAACCGATCTGGTGTTGACGGCCACTCAACAACTCCGAGCTGCGGGTGTCGTGGGGAAATTCGTCGAGTTTTTCGGCGATGGCGTATCCACCATGTCTCTTGCCGATCGCGCGACGCTGGCGAACATGGCGCCGGAATACGGAGCTACGATGGGATTTTTTCCGATGGACTTTGTCACGCTTGATTATCTGCGGCGGACCGGCCGAACCGAAACGGAAGTCGCGCTGGTCGAGACGTACACGAAGGAGCAAGGCCTGTTCCGGAGCGACGACTCTCCGAAACCGGTTTTTACGCGCACGCTGCAACTTGACATGTCGACCGTCGAACCCTCGTTGGCTGGTCCCAAACGACCCCAGGACCGCATTTCACTCTCCGGGATGAAACGGGCGTTTCACGATTCACTCGAAGCCCCAGTCGGACATTCCGGGTTCGGACTGTCCAAATCGGACCTGGCGCGGACGGCGAAAGTCGAGAATAACGGGCAGTCGACGGAAATCACGCACGGAGCGGTTGTGATCGCGGCAATCACCAGTTGTACCAACACGAGTAACCCCTCGGTCATGATCGCCGCTGGATTGTTGGCCAAGAAAGCGGCCGAACGCGGACTTGAAGTTCCACCGCATGTCAAAACCAGTCTCGCTCCCGGCTCGCGTGTCGTTACGGATTACCTGGACAAATCAGGATTGACCACATCGCTCGAAGCGCTTGGTTTCCATACCGTCGGATACGGCTGTACTTCGTGCATTGGCAACAGCGGCCCGCTGCCCGAACCGGTTTCCAATGCCATTACGACCGGTGAGCTGGTCGCGTCGAGTGTTCTTAGCGGTAACCGGAACTTCGAAGGTCGAGTCAATCCAATGACCAAAGCAAACTACCTGGCCAGTCCGCCATTGGTGGTCGCCTACGCATTGGCCGGAACAACCGATATCGATTTTATCACCGAACCCCTCGGTGCCGGTCCCGAAGGGGATGTATTCCTTAAAGACATTTGGCCGTCGCAGGAAGAAGTCCAGTCAGTAATGGACGCTAACGTAACGGCAGACATGTTTCAAAAACAGTATGCCAACGCTTTTGATTCCAATGACATGTGGAACAAGATCAAGACCGGCGATGGCGATCTTTACGAGTGGTCTGCTGAAAGTACCTACATCCAGGAACCACCCTTCCTCGCCGAGATGACGCCGGACCTGGCCGCGATCCAGCCAATCCTGGCAGCCAGGTGCCTTGCACTTCTCGGTGACTCGGTTACGACCGATCATATTTCGCCCGCCGGCGCTATCGCCAAAAATGGCCCGGCCGGAAAGTACCTGCAGGAAAATCACGTGGAGCCACGTGACTTCAACAGTTATGGATCCAGACGTGGAAATGACCGCGTGATGGTGCGCGGGACGTTCGCCAATATTCGAATTCGTAATCACCTCGCGCCAGGAACCGAAGGTGGAGTCACGACCTTTGTTCCGTCGGGTGAACAGATGTCAATTTACGACGCGTCAATGAAATATCAGGCCGATGGCACGCCGCTGGTTGTTCTGGCGGGAACTGAATATGGCACCGGAAGCAGTCGTGACTGGGCCGCCAAAGGAACGATGATGCTGGGCGTCAAAGCAGTCATTGTAGCGAGCTACGAACGGATCCACCGGAGCAACCTGGTTGGCATGGGGATTCTTCCGCTGGAATTTGAAGCAGGAACCACCTGGAAATCACTCGGTATCGATGGGAAAGAGTCCTTCGACATTCCCGCCCTGAGTGATGACCTGCAACCCCGATCGACGATTCAAGTGATTGCCACCAAAGATGATGGATCGAAGATCGAGTTCAATGCCGTTGTTCGAATCGATACGCCCGTGGAAATGGACTACTACCGTAATGGAGGCATCCTACAAACTGTCCTGCGAAACCTCCTCTAAGACTAATGCCCGCGGCGCACGACGACGGGAGCCAACAAGCGGTACTCACCTTCGGCAAATCATGGTGATTTGCCGATATAATTCGTCCAGTCCGCGTAATCACCCTTGCTGGGGAAGCCCAGCCTCGGAGTTGCAGTGTCGCATCTCAGGCCGCTGTCAAATTTAGGGATGTTTAACCGGGGTAGATTCCATTAGAATGGGGGAGACCTAAGTGACATTCGCCAGTTCGACAATTTACTCTTCCACGTCCGAGGACTAGTTCATGGTCCAACCTACTAAACACGCGCCCAGCGAGCCCAACCCGCTTGAACCCGCGAGTCAGGAAACTCATATCAGCCAGCCGGCCGAACAGGAAGTTGGTGATTCGTTCTCTGAATCCGGGTTAGAAAAACCAGATCGATTGGAAACGGGAATCGACAAACGCGGCAAATCGTCAACTTCATCTCGCGCCCGCCGTCGTATGCATTGTTTCGAGTGCAACCGGAAAGAAGGCCATTTCCTGGCTTCTCAACGACGATGGTTTTATTCCTTCCTGCTTGGTCTAACGTTTGGATTGATCAAAATTGTAGGACCCTATCAATGTCAGTGTTGTGGTTCAAAGCGTTTGATGATGTTCAATCAGTTGAATCCAAGATTCTGGTATCGTTACTTTCGAAATCCGGGCCTGGTTAGCTCAAGAAAAAGATCCTAGCTGAGCACGGGATCTCCATTTGTACGATCAAACGTTGACGATTGCCTGAGTCGTCAATTCGGTGCGAATACCTGGTGTTTTTTTCATTCTTCGGTAACGCGAACCGCCGCTAGCATTTACTTCGATATTGCCTGCTTTCTGTTTGTATTTTACAAGTCAGTGATGACACAGGAACATCGAGCGAACGGAGTAGATCGGGGAATGACCGAAACGGACTTAGACATCGTTATTCCTGTCTTCAACGAGATTGAGATTGTCGAAACGCTGCATCGGCGAGTGGTTGCGGCTTGCCATAGCACCGGATTACGATATCGCATCATTTATGTCGATGATGGAAGTCGCGACGGGACGCAACAGTGGATCAAGCAGAACGCCGGGACGTTTCCTGATCACAAGACCGCCAATGACCTGTTTTCCGTTTTGCGAGTCGCCACAGAGCCGGATCCGGAACCCACGCAGGACTGGGTTGCCGAAGGACATGTCACGTTGGTCGAACTGTCAAGAAATTTTGGCCAGCCGGCCGCAATCCTCGCCGGGCTGGAACAAAGTCGCGGAAGCTGCGTCGTCATCATGGACGGAGATCTGCAGGACCCACCGGAGTTGATTCCAGAAATGGTGGAACGCTGGCGAAACGGAGACGAAGTCGTAATTGCCGAAAGAACGTCAAGGAAGGAGTCATTTTTTCGGGGCCTTGCGTTCAAAGCGTTTCATGCGTCCTTTGGATATCTTTCGGATTCGAAAATCCCACCCAACACGGGTACCTTTTGTTTGCTGGACCGAGTGGCTGCTGATTCGATCTGCCGACTTCCCGAATCACATCGTTTTTTCCCCGGACTAAGAGCCTGGGTGGGTCATCGCCAATCGATGGTCCAGTTCCAGCGTCCGCCACGTGCAGGCGGCGAACCCAAGCAGACGTTTTTCCGCTTGCTCAAGTACGCGCTGGACGCGGTGTTTGGTTATTCGTTGAAACCGCTGCGCTTACTCACAACCACCGGCGTTTTGATCTGTTCGGTCTCTTTCGCGCTTGCGTTTTGGTTTTTTGCCAAACGCCTGCTGGGTTGGGAAACCGCTTCAATCGGTTTTACGACATTGACCTGTGCCGTGTTTGGACTGGGCGGATTTCAGCTGATTGGGATGGGTGTGTTGGGTGAGTATATCGGACGAATCTACGACGAAGTCAAGAACCGCCCGCAGTACCTGATTGCGAATCAAAGCGAATTCGCAGGATTGAAATCAACAACGGTCGGCGAAGCCGACCAGACCAACGCCACGCCGACAAAGCGTATTGCCGGCTAATTGCCGTTGGTTGATAATCGCTCCCTTCCAGACGCTCGCGACAAGTTTGACGAGAATTGCGTGGCCCACACAACTTCCGAAACGACAACAGACTCCCGAATTCTGGTCTGCGCATTCGGTTTGCTGATTGCCTGTGTGATGCTGGGATTTTATTGTTGCGAATTGAATCGACAATTCTATCTGCACCACCACCCGTTTTTCGATTCACTGAGCTACAACGAAAAGATGTTCCGGGTGATGACAATCTCGCGTGAGACTGGTTTTTCAGCGGCGCTGGAAACGGCCTGCTTTTCCAACAATACGAATGCCTTGCCGTTTGTTATTGGTGCCGCCATCGCTCCGTTGGTTGCACCCAGCCGTTTTGTCGGCGTTTGGATACAGGCAGGTTTGCTTTACCTGTTTGTGCTCAGCCTGCTTGTCTACCTGGTACGGATACGTCGGTTGAAGCCGGCCACCGCGTTAGCTGGATGTTTCGCTTTTCTGGCGACCAAATGCCTGTACTTTTCCAATGGCGGGCTTTCCGATTTCAGAATGGATTTAAGCCTGTACCTGGGTTTCGCCATGACGTGCGTTTGGTACCTGACGTGCATGGCACGGCCGACTGTCGCCCACTTCCTGCTGTTTGGCGTTGCAGCGTCGATTACTTGTTTATTTCGAGCAACGGCTCCGATTTACCTGTTGTTTTCGTTGGCTCCTCTATGCCTGATTGAACTGATCGTCAAAGACAAACGCCGTCAGAAACTGACAGGAATCGCCGTGGCGACCCTGGTGGTGACCGCACTCGCGGGCTGGTTCTACGTCTTAAATTTCGAGTTTCTCAAATACTATTACTTTGAATGGAACACTGACGCCAATGCCAAGATTCCGTTGAGCGACGCCCTCCGTCATTGGAACCTTGCTCAGCGAAGCGTCGGCGAGGCGGCGACGCTGCTGATGGTGAGCTGGATCATTGGAGTCATGGTGGTGACACGTCGTCGGGAGTCAATAACGAGCTGGGTATCGAGGGCTTGGCGATTTCGCGAACTTGATTGGCGGATTGGCTGGCTGGCAATGTCGCCGATTGTCCTGTTGGTGGCTCGTCGAGCAGGGTTGAACCCTTTCGTTTGCATGCCCGCCGTGTTTGGTTTGATGCTGTTTTTTGCGCTACCGTGCATGCATCAGATGGATTGGCTGGCCAACAGGAAATTATCCAGATTTTGCCAGACCATGTTGATTGTCTGCCTCATGATCGCACTGGCCCGTGGCTGGAAAAGACATACAGTAAGCGAGTTCAACACAATGGCAGCCCATCGCCAATTGGTTGACAACATGCTGCAGGACGCAAGGCTCCGGCATGCTGTCCAGTTGAACTTTGGCGTAATGCACTTGACGGACCTGAACGCCAATAGTCTTTATTCCATGTTATTATTCGACCGCAGGGACGCGATTCCGGGGCTCGATGGTGTTACCATCGGCGGAGTAAAAATCAGACGGGTCGCAACATTCATGCGACCCGCGGCGGCCGACTGGCGGGGTCTCGAAGGCGAAACCGATGACCAAAAACTCACTGTTTTGCTCGAAGAAGCAAAAGCCAGAATGGACTACCTGATTCTGCCTGATGAGAAGACGGCAGCTGAACTCGAAACAACGGCGGCACACAATTACATCAACCGTTACCTTGTTCCGCTACGTAACCGGGTCATCACCGACCCCACCTGGGTGCAAGTGGGTGAACCGGTGCCAACCGATGACAAGGAAGTCGTCGAAATCTATCGCCACAATCGGTAACAAAGGAACGGCAAATCCACGATTGGTCGTCTCAATGACGCTGGAGATGCATGATCAGATCTTCTTCTTGAGTCGGTCCAGCGACTCGACAATCGTTGCCAATTGGCCCTCGGCCTGTACAAGCCCGACACGAATGGCGTCCGCGAGTTCAGGTTTCGCCGCAACGAATTTTTCGTTGCCAAGCTGACGCTTTTTACTTTCGATGCTTTTCTCCAGGTTCGCCTGTTCTTTTCCCAGCCGTTCGACCTCGGCGCCCACGTCAATCAGTCCTTCCAGATTCACGTAGATCTCCATGCAGGGATTGGTACGAGTGCCACTGGTTTCCGGCGCTTGAACGTCGGGTCCCATCGCAACGAGATCCGCGTTTGCCATTCGGCTGAAATAACTGCCCAGGGGTTCCAATGCACTCGCGATCGCCGGCTCACATTTGATCGAAAATTCAACTTTCGACTTGTTACCGATGTTTTGCGAATTCCGAATCTCGCGAATTTCACCCAGGGACGTCTGGTAAAGCGAAAACTGGTTTTCAATTTCTGTGTCCTGCCAACTTGAATCAAAGTCGGGCCATTGAGCAACGATCAGGCACTCGCTGGCGGACGCAACTTCCGCCAACCCACGTTCCGGACAAATCCTGCCGAGATTCTGCCAGATTTCTTCCGTGATAAAGGGCATGATGGGATGCAGAAGTCGCAGGAGACAGTCAAGTGAATAGGCGAGCATCCGCTGGGCGTGCGGTCTCAGGCCGTCATCCGCCAAACGGTCCTTCAGCATCTCGACGTAGAAACTGCAAAACTGGTGCCAGGCGAAATCGTAAAGCTCGCGGGCCGCTTCGCCATATTTGAATCCTTCCAGATGATTCGTGACATTTGTCGAAACCGTCGCGAGCCGACTCAGCATCCACCGATCTTCAACCGTGAGGTCTTCCCGGGAAATCGGAGTCGACACGTATCCTTCCAGGTTCAACATCGCGAACCGGGAAGCGTTCCAGAGTTTGTTGACGAAATTCCGGGCTGTCTCGAATCGCTCGCTGATAACGCCTCCCCTGGGGAGTCTTTTGTCGTGTTCGGTTTCGGCCCACTGGGTCGAAAACTCCTGCTTGCAGCTCGGACAGGCGAGTTTGGGGAGAATTCGATTTTTTTTGGTTTGGTCAAAAGTATGTCCGCAATTGGGACATTCAAATTGAACCGGAAGTTTGACGTCCTGGGTTTCGGTACACAGGTGAGCCATGCCGAACCGCAGGGCATCGGCACCGAATTTGTCAATCACATCCAGCGGATCAATCCCGTTGCCTTTCGATTTCGACATCGTTTCTCCAAACCCATCCTGGATTTTCGGGTGGATGTAGACTTGGCCAAATGGAACGTCGCCGCAGTTATTGAGTCCCATCAAGACCATTCGGGCAACCCACAAAGAAATAATGTCACGACTGGTGATTAACGTGCTGGTTGGGTAGAAGTAATCCAGTTCAGCCGTTTTTTCCGGCCATCCAAGCGTTGAATGGGGCCAAAGAGCTGAACTGAACCACGTGTCAAGAACGTCTTCGTCGCGGACGAGTCCCGTGTCGATCAGCTGGGATTCGAGTGCCTCGTGATCCGATTGCACGCAAACATGAATCGTCGCGCAGGGTAAAGCAAGCTTCTTGCGTTTCTCTTCGTCGGTCTCGAAACTCGGCTCGATCTGGATCGCCGTATTCTGTTCATCAAATTCACTTAGTGATTTGATACGTTCAATTATCTTATCGACATCTGATTCTTCGTCACAAGCGATCGACCAAACCGGAATTTGATGGCCCCACCAGAGCTGACGTGAAACAGGCCAGTCGCGTTTTTCACCCAACCAATCCAGGTACCCGCGTCGATATCGTTCCGGCGTGAATTTGACCCGACCATCTTCAACCGCGTCGATCGCGGACTGCGACAGCTCTTCCATTGAGACAAACCACTGGTCCGCCAAAAACGGCTCGATGGGAGTTTTACTACGATCCGATTGAGGAAGTTCGATTTCCCGGTCTTCAACTTGCCTGACCAAACCCAGTGCCTCAAGGTCTTCCACGACTTTGCTCCGGCCTTGTTTCATCGTCAGGCCCTCATATTTTCCCGCTTCGACATTAAGCGTCCCGTCTCCGTTCATGATGTTGATCATCGGCAGACCGCAACGTCTCGCAACTTCGTAATCGTTGGGGTCGTGGGCAGGGGTAATCTTTACGCATCCGGCTCCGAGTTCGGGTTTCGCCCATGAATCGCAAACCAACGGGATTTCGCGATCCATCAAAGGGAGCATCAGAGTTCGACCGGCGATGGCCATGTCACGAAGCTGTTCCAGCTTGGGCAACATCTCATTGCGGCGTTGTTCGAGCGCGTCAATTTGTACCTGAACCGATTCCGCCTCGGAATCCGATACTTTCTTGAGTTTTTCACGGAGTTCGGAGGCAATGCGATCAAACGCTTTGTCCGGCTCCGGATGAACGGCAACCGCTGTATCGCCAAGCATTGTCTCCGGTCGCGTCGTAGCCACAATAACGTGGGCTGGCTCACCGGGTCGAGGGTCAATGACCGGGTACATGAAATGCCAGAATTGCCCTTTGACTGTTTTCGAGAAAACTTCGTCGTCGCTAACCGTCGTTTGCAAAAATGTATCCCAGTTCACCAGCCGCTTGCCACGGTAGATCAATGCCTTTTTGAACAAGTCAAAAAAAGTGTGACGAACTGCTTTAGCGCAGACATCATCGAACGTGAACCGAAGTCTCTCCCAATCGCAACTGGAACCCAGCTGTTTCAGCTGCCCAATGATTCGGGCTTCGTATTGCTCCTTCCATTTCCAGATTCGGGCGACAAGTTCCTCGCGACCAAGGTCGTGCCGGGTCTTGCCTTCATCTTCTTTCAAGCGGCGTTCCACAACGGCTTGAGTTGCAATTCCGGCATGGTCGGTGCCTGGCATCCAGAGAGCGTTGAACCCCTGCATGCGTTTCATCCGAATCAGCGTATCCTGAAGCGTATTGTTGAGGGCGTGACCAAGATGAAGGGCTCCCGTGACATTTGGCGGAGGAATCACGATCGTATAAGGTTGACGAGTGGGGTCAGGCTCGGCGTGAAAGTAGCCGGCGGATTCCCACATTTCAAAAATCCGGGACTGGGCCTGCGAAAAGTCAAAGCGGCTGGGAATTTCATTGGGGTCAAAGGTAGTCATCCGGACTGGATCCTGCATCAGGGTAATAAAAACACACAAGTTTGCCGAAGATCGGCGGAAGTCGTTTTTCTCAAGTCAGATTTATAGGCAAATTTGCTCAATTGCGCAACCGGATTACCTCGACTTCCGACGGTAAAGCCTGATTGTTTGGACAGTTTTCTGATGGTCAGGTTCAACGAGCACCTCGATTTGAAGGTTAACGCGAAAAATGGCTGGCGATGATCCAGAGATTGGTCTTGCCTGAAAGCGAAATTGAATCTCAATCCGACGCCGCTACTTCTTGATTCGGGATCTGAAATCGCCGATGATTAGACCGGTAAGCCCCCAGTGGCTTGTCGAGTCACATTCCATCTACCAAATCTCGAGTCGGATATGCCGAAATGGTACCCCGCGACCGTTGTCGAAAAAAGGATCTGGACAGAGGGGTTATTCACGATTCGGGTTTCTGCCTCCGAAGTGATGCCTTTCGTTCCCGGACAATTTTTGCATTTGGGTGTTTTTCCGGACGGGCATGACGGTGACGAATCGAAGTTGATTAATCGGCCGTATTCCGTGGCCTCTCCACATGGCGATGAGCTTGAGTTTTTTATCGTGTTGGTTGAAGAAGGCGAGCTGACACCGCGACTGTGGAAGCTCGAACCGGGATCGTCGCTGCAGGTCAGCCAACGGGCCGCTGGAAGTTTTACACTCAAGAAGACTCCGGACGCTGAAACGTTATGGTTGGTCTCAACCGGGACGGGACTGGCTCCTTACATTGCGATGTTACGGACCGACGCGCCGTGGGAGAGTTTCCAGAATATCGTCGTCGTACACGGAGTTCGGCATCTTGCTGACCTGGCCTACTCAGATGAATTGAAAGCGCTGGAAAAAACACACTCCGGCCGATTCAAACTGGTACAGGCCTTAACGCGAGAACAGGCCAACGGGACGATGAATGGCCGGATCCCGGCGCTTTTTGATAGCGGTGAAATCGAATCGTTTACGGGATTTGAATGTCGTGCGGACAACTCGTCGGTATTGCTTTGTGGAAACCCCGCGATGCTCGATACGATGGAAGAAGTTCTTGGCAAACGCAACATGAAGCGGCATCGCAGCAAATCGCCAGGTCAGATTGTGCTTGAGCGATATTGGTAAAGGAAATCGCCCATTCGCTGCCATATCACCATCGCGTCATTCAAACGGATCATCGCCTTGGACCGGAACTAGACGCTCAAAAGGCCCTCAAAGTCTGCGATGGAATGCGCATTGACCAGTAGCCAGAGTCTTCTGAAATAGCAAAACATGCACGCGTAAACCAATCCCAAAGCAAAAATGCCGATCATTGGTACGAGCCCCTGGTAAAAATGATAGGCTGAAAACAGGAACGTGGTGAGGACGACCGCGGCCCACGTGGAGTGCAGCAGGCGTTCCAATCGAGTCAACAAGTAGCCTCGAACCACGGTCTCCTCGGCAATGCCGTTGAACAGGCTGCCGAACAGTAACAACAAATAATCCTGCCCTCCGGAAGGCGGTTTCACCGACTCGAAAACATCGGCCGATTGGGCGATGATCGGCGAGATTCCGACCGACACGACACGACAGGCGTGTGTTCCAGTCAGCCATACCCGGATGCCGGACCGCAGGTCTGTCCACTCAATGAATCGAAAGCCGATCGATTCCCACCGCGTTCTGAAAATTGTCATGGCCAGGAAAACGACAACGGCGACTTTGACGGATCGGGCAATGACCGACATCATGATTGCTGCGACTGACACTCGGAATTCGACGGTTTTCTCCAGGATCTGGAAGGCATTGAAAATATCCGGGGCAACACAAAACAGGATCACGATTGAAACCCCCAACCATTCAAGTCGGTTGAATGGTTCGGATTCCGGGGGAACCACAAATAGTCCTGTCTTCGGCTCGTTCGCAGCAGGGGACTCCAGTGGCATCAGGAAAATGGGGGCTGAATCGGGGCAGTAGCGAAATGGTGAGTCACCAATGCATTCTAACACGTCAGCGGAGCGATCATCCCGGGAATGGCGTTCATCCTCGCCGGTCCGATCGCCTTTCTTGCAGGTTGGGAAAACGATAAACTGGTTTAATCAATGCCTGGACCTGGTTCGCCAAAAGTTGCCGGACTGGGCCTGGCTTTGACTCCGGACTTGATTGAGTTCGGATTTCCAAAAAGAATGCCCATCCGATTTAGGAAATTCCGTGTCTTTGCTAACTGGATTCGAACATATCGTTCGCGAGAATGAACCATTGGCGCCTTATACCCGATTGAAGATCGGCGGTTCGGCGGAGTACTTTTCAGAACCAACCAACCAGGAAGAACTGGTCGAACTGGTCAAACGGTTTTCAAAAGCTGAACACAGCATTCGGTTAATCGGCAGCGGAACCAATTTGCTGGTCAGTGACCAAGGCGTCAAAGGACTGGTCATTCACCTCGCCGCGCCGGCATTTTGCACGATCGAGGTCGACGACAATCGGATCTTGGTTGGCGGCGGAACGCGACTCACACATTTTGTCGCAACAGCGGTACGGGAGGGGCTCGCTGGCCCCGAGCAACTGGTTGGATTGCCTGGCACGATCGGTGGCGCGTTGCACAACAACACAGGCGCCCACGGTGTCGACATCGGGACGTGGGTTGAGTCTGCGGAAGTC
>JAHEBQ010000053.1 GCA_024642205.1 Planctomycetaceae bacterium
GGTCGAGGGTGAACATTTTCGAAAAGTATCAATGGTCGATCAGGGAAGGATCGGGCTGATGACACATGCCAGCGTGTTGACGTTGACGTCCAACCCGACCCGCACATCGCCCGTAAAACGGGGCAAATGGATCATGGAAAATCTTCTTGGCGAACAGCCTCCCCCGCCTGATCCGGCGGCAATGAAGCTGGAGGATCAAGCTGAGTTGACCGGGACGTTGCGCCAACAAATGGAGCAGCATCGAGCCAATCCTGCCTGTGCGGTCTGTCATCAAGTGATGGATCAACTCGGATTCGCGCTTGAGAATTACAATGCCGTTGGGCAATGGCGGGATTCGGAAGAAACACGGTTGATCGACGCAACCGGCGAGTTGCCAGATGGCACGGCTTTCCACGGCGCGATCGAGTTGCAACAGACCCTCCAAACGACGATGCGGGATCGGTTTGTGCGGTGCATGACCGAAAAGATGCTAATTTATTCGTTGGGAAGGGGATTGGAGTACTTTGATGAATGCACCGTCGATAAAATAGTCCTGCAGCTTGAAAACAACGATTATCGGTTCTCGGATCTGATCATGGCGGTCGCGACAAGCGATCCGTTCTTGAAGCGACAGGGAACACCGGTCGATGTAGAAGAGTGATTTCAACCCGGGCTCTGTCCCGTAATCGGGAGGTTGAGGCTCCTGCCGCAATAGAGCCAGGCAAAAACAACTCTCGGCGGGAGCTTCAACCTCCCTGAAACGAATTAAAGTCCCGAGCCTGAGAACACTTACCAGAGAACGATCATGCCCCAAGCAAAAATCTCCCGACGCACGGTTCTTCGTGGCATGGGAACGGTGCTGGCCTTGCCTTGGCTTGAAGCCATGTCTTCGCCGGCTCCACTGATCGCCAACCTGACTCGCCGGGCAACGGTTGCGAAGCCTCCGGTGCGAATGGCGTTTCTGTACGTTCCCAATGGAATGCATATGCCGGACTGGATGCCGCAGGGGCAAGGCGACCGTGAGTTCGAAATGCAGTCGATCATGAAACCAATCGAAGCGTTTCGGGAAAAGTTGAATATCTTCAGCGGGCTTTCGCTACGCGGTGCACAAGCTTTGGGTGACGGGGGCGGCGATCACGCCCGCAGCGTTGCGTCGTTTTTGACCGGGGCCCATCCCAAGAAGACCGATGGCGCCGATATTCGAAATGGTATTTCAGTCGATCAGGTCGCCGCAGACAGGATTGGTCACTTGACCAAACTGAAATCACTCGAACTCGGCACCGAAGGCAGTTCAACGGGTGGAAAATGTGATTCGGGGTACAGCTGTCTTTACACCTCCAATATTTCCTGGCGAACCGATACCTCACCGCTTTCCAAGGAAGTCAATCCTGCCTCTGTATTCGAACGGATGTTTGGCACCGCGAATGATGCGGAGGGTGTTCGCTCCCTCGCCAAACGAGACGCCAACCGCAAGAGCATCCTCGATTTCGTTCAAAGTGAAGCAAAATCGCTGAGACACGACCTGGGTGCGCAGGACCGTCGAAAGCTGGACGAATATCTCTATGCCGTCCGCGATATCGAGCGCCGGCTGCAGACCTCGGAAAAACTTGAAAACTCGGAGGAAGACTTTTCGGATTACCCGCGTCCGGTTGGCGTCCCCGCCGAATATGCGGAACATGTCAAGTTGTTGTTTGACATGATGGTGTTGGCCTTCCAAACGGACACAACGCGCGTTTCGAGTTTCATGTATACCAATGCTGGCAGCAATCGAAGCTACCGAAACCTCTCGATCAAGGAAGGTCACCACAACCTTTCCCACCACAAAAATGCGCCGGACCTGCAGGAAAAAATCAGCAAGATCAATCAATATCATGTGAGCCTGGCCCACCACTTGATTGCAAAACTCGATTCGATCAAAGAAGGGGATGGCACCCTGCTGGACAATTGCATGGTGATGTATGGGAGCGGAATTGCCGATGGCAACTCCCATGCACACGACAATTTGCCAATCATGATGTTCGGCAGTGGTGGTGGGAGCATCAATACGGGACGCTTCATTCGCTGCCGAAATGGAACACCATTGACAAACCTGTACACTTCGATGCTTGACCGAATCGGAGCACCGGTCGAGACGTTCTCCGATTCAAGCGGAACGCTGGAAGAGCTTGGCGGCTAGCATGGGTGGTGTCATGGGTTGATCGAAAATTTTCGTTCGACTGCTCCGGTGATGCAATCACCCATTGACTCCTGGAATGGGCAACCGCGCGGTAAAACGATAACCTCACGGGAGTCAAATTCAATGGTTCGCCGCGACGCTGGCCAGATGTATGCAGACCTTGTCGGATTCGAAAAACACTTGCTTCATATCTCGCAAAACGGTCCATGGAAACAACTGACGAATTCTACATGCAAGCCGCCATTGAACAGGCGAAAACGGGTCAAGGATTCGTTGAACCGAACCCGATGGTCGGCTGCGTGCTGGTTCGAGATGGCAAGATCATCGGTCAGGGAGCCCATGAAAAATTCGGCGGGCCGCATGCGGAAATCAATGCCATTGAGTCCGTTGAACCGAGCGGCGACATGCCAGCCGAAGGCTCAACCGCGTACGTAACACTTGAACCCTGTTCACACACGGGGAAGACCGGCCCCTGCACTCAAGCACTGATCAACGCCAAAGTCGCAAGGGTCGTTGTAGCCTGTGAAGATCCCAATCCACTGGTCGGTGGAAAAGGTATTGAACAACTTCGGGCCGCCGGCATCGAAGTCGCGACTGGTGTCCAGGCCCGGTCCGCCGAGTACATTCTCGCACCGTATTTGAAGCGGATGAAACAAGGCAAACCCTGGGTCATCGCGAAATGGGCCATGACGCTTGACGGAAAGATTGCCACACCTGGGGGCGACAGCAAGTGGATTTCAAATGAAGACTCGCGGGCGATCGTCCATGGGATTCGAGGACGGGTCGATGGCGTGATGGTCGGCGTCGGGACCGCTATCTCCGATGACCCAATGCTCAACGCGCGACCGCCAGGTGCTCGTTCGGCAACCCGAATCGTCGTTGATTCTACCGCTCGAATTGGCCTCGATTTGAAACTCACAACCACCACCAATCAATTCGATACGCTCATTGCAACCGGGCCCAAGGCCAGTGATGAGAAATGCAAGCAACTGGAACACCAGGGGTGCTCGATTTTCAGAAGTGAATCTCATGATGCAAATCAGCGATTGCTCGAACTATTGACGCACCTGGCCAGACAGGGCATGACCAACATTCTGGTTGAAGGAGGGAGTCGTTTGCTTGGTTCACTGCACGATTTGAATCAGATAGACGAAATTCATGTATTCATCGGGCCAAAATTACTGGGGGGGGATCGGTCACTCAGTCCCGTGGGCGGTGCCGGGTATTTGCAAATGGCGGATTCGTCTGCCGTAAATATCGAAAAAGTCGAACGACTCGGCCACGACATTTACATCGTTGGTCGCAAATTGACCTGACTGGTTTCAAACGGCGGGGCGTCGGTGTCCGGCAGGAAGATGTGAAGAGCGTCGGTTCAGAAAATGACCTGACCGACGAACGTCTTTTCCGATTTTCTTCCCGATTTTCTTCTGGGACAGAGGCTGGATCTTGGGTAAGTTCCAGCTTCGTTCGACAGGCCAGAATGGTTCTTCGGTCAGACCGCTCATGTTCCGGAGCGTGCGAAAAACAGCCATTTGACCACAATCGATTCGACATTCGCTCCCGTCCTTCGTCATCCAGCTCGCGCACCGGGGATCAAATGTTCGAAAAACCCCTTCAAACCGGATTCCCGAAAACCTGCGTGGATACCCAAGGTATAAGATAATGGTTTCAAGAACGCATTGGAGAATTGACGTGATGACAAGCATTCGATTCCAGCCGGCAAACCGGGTTCTGGCCGTCATCTGTGCGTTGCTTTCTGCCGGCATCGTGGCACCAATATCATTCGCACAAACCGTCAAATCAGCTCCCGATTTCCTTCCGGATTCGACCGTGATTTACGTGCACATTGACGAACCGGCCGCGATTATTGAAACCATAGAGAACCATCCAGTCCTCAATTACGTCCTGGAATTGAAAGAAGTCCAGCAACTCATGCGTTCTCCTCAATTTGCGATGGCAATGCTCGGACGCGGACTCCTGGAGCAGCAAATCGGTGAAGACGTGATTGAGTCGTTGAAGAAGCATACTGCCAAAGGAATCTGGATCGCGGTCGACAGGGAAACGCAAGGCGCGATGCTGCTGTTTCAATCCTCAGACGAAGTTGAACTCAAAAAGGTCGCCGGAAAAGTCCTCAGTTTTATTGCTGCAATGGCGGCGCAGGATGGCAAAGACATACCGTACAAGAAAGTTGACTACCGGGAAGCGGTCGTCGCCGAGTTCGAAGGATTGATGATCGCCCGCTACAGAACATGGTTCATGTTCACAAACAAGCCGAAACTTGCCAGATCCGTCGTCGACAGCATGATCGACGGCTCGGACAATTCACTTGCAGAACAGGACTGGTTCAAACTGGGTTTGGCACAGCGCAACCAGGCCGACGTCTGGGCGACCGTTGACTTGGCGAACATTCGAAAATCCGCCAGGAACCAGGAGCCATTTCTTGGCCGCACCAGCAACCCGGGTGTCGAATTGATATTTGGTGGTGTCCTTGACACGCTGAAAAACTCGGCAGTTGTGCTTGGGGAACTCAATATCAAGGAACATCTTGAATTTTCTTTGTCGGCTCCTTTTGATGCAAATTGGCCCAGCCAATCTCGTGAGTTTTTTTTTGGCAAGGACTTGGGCGGATTTGCGCCCAAAGCACTCAACCCGCAGAACATGATCGCGAACCTGACGTCGTACCGTGACGTCGGACTCTGGTGGCAGTCCAAGGAAGATCTGTACCCGGAAAACGTGATCGCACAATTATCCCAGGCGGACAGCCAGTTATCGACTATTTTTTCCGGCATGGATTTTGGCCAGGACATACTTGGGTGCTTGAAACCTGGTGTCCAAATCATTGCGACTGAAAATCAATACAATGATAAACATGTCCCGGACATCAGGATCCCCGCGTTTGCCGTGGTGGGAACTTTGAAGGACCCGGAAATATTTCGCAAGCTTAAGATTGCATTTCAAACCGCGATCGGTTTGGCCAATAGCGCTCTGGGCAGGAACGGACAACCGCAGTTGGAAGTTGAAACAGAGACTCGTGGCGAATCGAAAATCGCGTCGGCGGAATACTATTATGAGAAAGGCACCGAAGAAGGGTTGTTGCTGTTCAATTTCGCGCCGACGATCGCTTTGCAGGGTTCACACTTCATTCTGTCCAGTAGACGTGAACTTGCCGTCGAGTTGTCCGAATTGATTGCCAAAAATGAACATGTCGGAACCGAACCACAGAACACGAGCCTTAAAATAGACGGGCGATTGCTCCGCAATATCCTCGTGGCAAACCGCGAATTTCTGGTCACGCAGAACATGATGGAAGAAGGCAACGACCGCAGCAGCGCCGAATCACAAATAAAACTCCTGTTCGCCATCGCGAACCTGTTCCAAGACGCAGATCTCGACTTTGGCGTGACTGACAACAAAATGATGTTCGAATTCCGCCTGCGGTTTAATGATCTCGAACCGACGAAAGCCCTCACGCCACAATAGCATGAACGAATCCAGTTTAAGCGAACTTGACCCGGTTCAGTCCTGGGAACCGTTTGTGCCGACGCCGGAGAGACCCTGGACAAACCAGCTTGCCGCGCACCTGTTTCGCCGCGCGGCATTCGGCGGAACCATCAACCAGATCATCGCAGCTTCAAAACAGGGCCCTGACAGGACAATTGACCTGATCTTCGGCCAAACCGATGATACGGCGATTGAATCGGAGATGGCGACCGCGGGCAGACTGGTCACCGGCGGGGCCGACTCCCGTCAACTGGCTGCCTGGTGGCTATTGCGAATGATTAGGACCGAATGCCCGTTCCTTGAGAAAATGACCTTATTCTGGCATGGGCACTTTGCGACCGGGGCCGACAAAGTCATGGATGCCCGCGCGATGTTGCACCAGAACCAACTGCTTCGCAAGCACGCCCTGGGAAGATTCCAACCTTTCGTCAAAGCAATTTCCCGCGACGTCGCGATGTTGATTTATCTGGACTCGGAAGAAAACCGCAAGACGCGCCCCAACGAAAATTACGCCCGCGAGTTGATGGAACTTTTCTGCCTTGGACCCGGCAACTATGGCGAGCGAGATATCAAGCAAGTTGCCCGGTGCTTTACGGGTTGGGGCGTCCAGCACGGCCAATTCGATTTCAACGAACATCAGCACGACAAACTTCCCAAGTCGTTTCTGGGTGCAAGTGGGAATTTTGGTGGCGACGAGGCAATCGAAATCGTGCTTCAACAACCTGCCGCCAGTCGCTTTATCGCAAAAAAAATGATTCGTTTTTTTGTCGTTGACGACGTTGAAATAACGGAGGACTTTGCTGCACCAATCGCCAACCAGTTAGTCGAAACCGGGTTCAATATCCGCGAAGCAGTCAAGACAATTCTCCGCAGTAACGTGTTTTTTTCAAAGGTTGCTATCGCCCGGAAAATCAAGAGTCCCATCGAATTGGCGGTCGGATTCCTGCGGTTTTTTGACGCTTCGACAAATGTTACTCGGCTCTGCCAGAGTCTGGCCGCGATCGGCCAGCTTCCCTTGTATCCCCCGAACGTGAAAGGCTGGAAGGGTGGGAGAAGCTGGATCAACGCGTCAACGATTCTGGCACGCGCGAACCTGATCACCGATCTCCTTGCGAACGACAAAACAAAATTCAAAGCCGGAAGTCTGGCAGATTGGGCCCAATCGTTTTCGGAGCTTGACATGAACAACCTCGATTGGGCTGACGAATTTTTGCTGGCCACGCCCCTGCCGGACGCAACCAGGCTGACGCTCGAAGAAATCTCGAACAAGTCAAATCGCGATCCAGCCAACGTCCTGGGCTGGTTGGCGACGTTGCCGGAGTTTCAGTTAAACTAGATCCGGAGAAACGTCACAGGAGAGCTTCCGACGTCAGCGCCAGGATGATCGAACTTGGAAAACTACGGCCTCACGGTTGAAACGAAACCCCGAAAGAGACTCCATGAACCATCGACGCAAGTTTCTGCAATCGACGCTGGCGGGTTCGGCAGCGATCAGCCTCTCCGGTGTTATTCCGGATTTCCTGCTCGGTGCCTCACGCCCCGCAGCCGGCATGGGTCGTGAAAAAATCCTGGTCGTCGTACAGCTCAGCGGGGGTAACGATGGTCTCAACACCGTGGTCCCATACGGCGACGATGACTATTACAAGAATCGTTTCACTTTAGCGATTGGCAAACATCAAGTGCTGAAGATCGATGACCAGGTCGGTTTTCATCCGGCGCTGACTGGTTTCGAAGAATTGTTGCAATCCCACCAGCTTTCGATCATCCAGGGAGTTGGCTATCCAAACCCAAATCGTTCCCACTTCGAATCGATGGATCTCTGGCATACCGCGCACCAGGTCAACGCCCAGAATCCGGTTGGATGGCTTGGTCGTACCGTCGACACGCGAATGAGTGATGCAAGCCTGCCCGCAGTTCACTTTGGCCAGGGACTCCAGCCGCTGGCTCTGAAAACGTCCAAAAGACCGGTGCCCTCGATTCGTTCGATCGACAATTTCAAACTCAATGTTCTGCACGACAACAAATTCAAGGACAAACTGTCGGCATTGATCCGGTCGCCCCGCGATACCGAGAACTCGCTTTTGAGCTATGTCCATGAATCGTCGAATGTTGCCTTGGAGACCAGTCATCGGCTGGAAGGCATTTCAGAAACCGGCTCCATGGAATTCAGTTTTCCGCAAACCGAATTGGGACGCAACCTGGGAGTGATCGCTCGACTGATCGGCAGTGGTCTTTCGACGCGAATTTACTATACGACGCTCGAGGGGTTTGACACTCACTCGAATCAAGGCGCATCGCACCAGAGCCTCTTGAACAACCTGGGCAATTCGGTTGCCTCGTTCATGAATCAAATGAAAGCCCAGGGTAATGCCGAGCGGGTGGTGCTGTTCTCGTTTTCAGAATTCGGGCGACGAGTGCGAGAAAACGCCAGTGCCGGAACGGATCACGGAACCGCCGCACCCGTGTTCGCATGTGGGTCAGCCGTCAGGTGTGGCCTGATCGGCAAGCATCCGAGTTTAATCGATTTGGATCAAGGCGACATGAAGTTCCAGATTGATTATCGCAGCATCTATTCTGACCTGCTGAAAAACTGGATGGGAATCGACCCGGAACCGATTGTCGGCGGTAGTTTTAAACCCGTTGGTTTATTCTCCTAGCCGCCGATACCCAATCCGAAACGACTCCCGGGGCAACACTGCGGGTTGCGGAACGCCGCAGCGCAAACCATGCAACAACGCTCTGTCGCCAGGTAAAAGGACTCAGCCCGCGAATCGGGTCGACTAGTTCCTGATATTGATCACATCACTTCCCGCAGCCAATCCCTCCGTATCGTCACTTTTCGCTTGGACTTCGAGTCTTGCCGTCCCGGCCAGGCGCCCTTCCAGCAACAGGGTCCACGTGATTGTCTCGCCGGCGCGAAGATCGTTGATCGTTTCAATTCTGTACTTCTCGACAAATTTTAACGTAGTATTGTCGCTCGAAAGCAAAAGGACGTTCACGGAATTGGGCACCAGAACCCGGATATCCACATTCCTGAATGACTGACGGCTGTTGTTCTTGACCGTGAATTCAATACGTGATTGTTGACCAATCCCGATATTCTGGTCAATCGTTCTTACGTCGACCGAAAGTGTACCCGAATCGAGCATGGCGGTGTCCTGCGGAATTCCGATCGGTCCACGCTGTCCGTTGACATCGGGCCCAGCACCATTCCCTCGCTCATTAGGATCTCCCAGACGAACGGATCGCGTTGCGCTCGCACCGGCGGGCGAGGTAATCGTGATCTCGCTGAATGCATTTGGATCCACTGTTAACAGGTCGTAGCTGATTTCCACGTTGATTTGCTGCCCTGGATTTACGCGGCCCACGTCGACCAGCAATTCGTCTTCAAAAAACTGGCTCTTGTCGGTAAATTCTGGCGTGATCTTGACTGGCTCGATCGAGGCTGACGTTCGATTGATGAGTGCAACCTTGTCCAGCGGCTCGGCTCCTCGATTGGTAATCGTGGCTACGACCAGCGGTCGGCCCTCCGACGAAGTGGATGTCCTGAGTGACAATTCGATCGGCGAGTTCCCGGGAACGGGACTACCGGCATCCGGCAGGACGAGACCTCCGTCAGCCGGCTGAACTACAATGCAGCGACGATCGAATTGAGGCTGGACTCCCTTGGCCCGGAGTTCAACATTGAAGCAAAGAGTACCGGTCGTTTGAACCGAAAAAAGCAATGGCGACGGCAGCGATTGATTCTCGCCGACTTGCAGTATGGGGTTGTTGAACCGGGCTGGATTGCTTTTGCCCGGACGAACAAGTCCAGGATCGTAATTGATCAGGATTTCAATGTCCTCGAGCGGTTCATCGCACTGATTTTCAACCGCCAGGTTAAACGCAATCGTCTCGCCGACTTTGGCTTTGGTGGGGCCAGCAATGGTGAACCCAATGCATGGACGAACGATTTCCGTTTCTGCACACGCTTCGGTTTGAAGTCGATCAGTCGAACTTGCAACTTCAAAACACATTCCCACGTTGCCTTGTTTCCTGGATTTCAATTGGATGTCGATCACGTTCGGTGCGCTGCCGGGAACGATGTCACCGATTTCCCACTGGAATTGTCGGCCGTACTCGATCGGTTTGGGGCTGCTGGAGATGAACTCGATGCCATCGTCGAGGTTCTTGGTTCGAACAACCACGCCACGTGCGACTTGATCGCCCGGGTTGGTAACTTCCACACGGTAGTTGAATGGTTCGTCAATTTCTGACTTGCGGGGACCGATTGCGCGAATGGTTAACGCAGGAGCACTCCAGGTCACCGACGTAATTCCGCTTTCGACCACCAATTCCGGCTCTCCAAAAATCGGCGGTCGAACGATATCGACTCGGACCTGGGTGGTCCCTGGTTCGAACTGGCCCGCAGGTTGACGGATTTGTACGGTTGCTTGACCTTCCGTATCCGTTGTCGCCGACGCGGTCTGGGATCCTGTCGGAGCAAATTCGGCCGGCGCACCACCGACGATTGCGTAACGTGTTTCCCAACCCTTGACCCCCGTCCCGTCGGTGCGACTCACAACCGTCGTTAACGGATGAACCGTCCCGGCAGTCGCCCGTGACGGGGCTGGAACAGCCCATTGACCATCGACCCAGTGAATGATAGTCGACGCGCGACGCTTGTCCCAGCCTTCGGCTTTGGGCGCGATGGCAGTGATGTAGCTTGTTCCCGGTGAGGACGATGCCACACTGACAAAGGTCTGTCCCAACGCCAGCTCGATATCATCAAGCGGCGTTGGCGTTCCACGCGTAAGAACAACCCGCTTTAAACCCGTTCGCCCCTTGGCGTATTGGCCACTGAACTTCTTTGCGGTCGGAGGAATCAGTTGATTGAATGTCGGGTGGTTTTGGCCACCGACTTCAATCAACTCACCAACACTGTTATTCGAAAGCATCCATTCGAGTGGCTGGTTCTTGACGAAAAATCCATCGCCACCGCAAATCCCCGCCAGCACAACCACTTCGCTACCCACCGGAGCAACGATGCGAGACGGAGTCATGATAATCTGGCCATTTTTCCCGGGTGATTTGTCACCTGTCACGTCCGGAACATAGGTTTTCTTTGATTTTTTTGTCGTGGCCGGACCGTAACAAGGAGGCGGAGTGGCCGGGTGCTGAAACGCCGGCTGAACAGGACACTGAGTGCCTGTTGATTGAGGAACGCCAACCGACAGTGGCGTAAACGGCTGTGGCTGAAAAACCGGGTTCGTAGCCACCGGTTGGCCGAATTGATCAACGACCCCTGGGTTGCTGCGAGCTGCCCTTGGGGACAACAGTTGCGTACAACCTGGTCGAAAAACGCTGCTACCGGTAGGATCGATGGCAGGCACCCGAATCTGGGCGCAACCGGTCTGCAGGATCGCCAACACGGCAATGACGCTGACGATCCAATTCCCGATCTGGTTTGCGGGATTGAGCTGTTCGGGTTGCTTTCTCATGGCTTACCAATCCGTCGTGTCGAGAGCGCCACGAGTTGGCGCGTCAGTACGAACTGCGAAAACGTACCACACAGTTTGGTAAGATGATGTATTTTTTACACATGGATTGATGACAAAAGGCATCAACTTCGTGACGGTCGCAGGGCTTTTTTCGAAAGCGCCATCAACACATCGCGGAAATTTGCAACGGCTGGTGCAACATTTACCAGAAGAAGCCGGACGAGTTGATGACCCAGCCGTTCATCGAACCGACAAAACGAGCCCAATCATCGTTGCCAAAGGCTCAATTCGATTTGTCCAGATCGGAATTGAGTACCCGCTCCGGGTCCAACTTGGGAACGACCGGCGAATCGTCCGAAATGTCGTCTTCGGTAACGACTGGATTGTCAAGATTAGTCGACGGGTCGAGGCCTTCCGTATCTGAGATATCCTCGATTTCCTTCCGGAAACGGTCAGGAACCAGCATCGGCACGACATTTCCTATTTGGGGTCCAAGATTGAGAGGATCCTGATTAAAAACCCACAAAACCAACAAGTACGCAATTGGAATCGCGAGGACCGCGCCCACGATAACTTTGACCATCTCGATGGCAGGATTTCGCGTCGGAGTTGAACGTCGAGATGACGAACTGGAGGAATGCCTGCGAGAACTTGAAGAACTGCTCGACGATCCTCTCGATCGTTGCAAGGCGTCGTCGCGATTGCCATTTCTGGATTCGCCACTTCCACCGGAACCCTCATAACGACTCGATCGCCGACTCCCCGATCGCCTCGCCCCCTTGCTTAATTGTGAAGGCACGACAAATGCATCCCTCTCCTTGACCAATACCTGATCAACCCGTGGAATAACCGGTTGAGGCCTGGGTGACTCGACAACCTCCAGTTCGGGCACGGCTTGATCCAGGATCTGCGATAACCGATAGGACTCGGAACAATGCGGGCAACGCACCATCGAATCTGCCGGTGCCTTGGAGGGAACTCGAACGAGTCCCTGACAACTTAAGCAGTTCCCGAGGATAAGCGAATCTGATTGTTCTCGGCTTGGGCTATCCATCAACAAGAATCCGGAAATTGTAAAGAGGAATCCACAACAGAATACGGAACGGTAAATGCCTTCGCCAGGAACGGATCCCTGAGTCAACAAAAACCTGGCTTCTACAACATAATCTAGTATTATAGGCAAGCCTCTGACGTCGTTAAACGGCAAACCGGTCGCCCAGTTTGTTATTTTTTCGTTACAACCCGTATATTGGTGACAACTTGTCGCGTAACTGCCTGAGCAACAACTGATGGGACAAACCCTGTCCCGTTACCCGATGGCCAAGTTCCGGGCCAGAGTAACACTGGCCAAGCCGGTGGATTTTTTCATTCAACCATTGCTTGAACGGAACGAAATCTCCATCTCGAAACATCGAGTCCAGGTCCCCCAGTTCATCCCTGGCAGCTTCAAAAAATTGACTCGCGTAAAGGTTACCCAGTGAATAGGTTGAAAAATAACCGACCAGCCCGGCACTCCAGTGCACGTCCTGCAAGACGCCTTCCGCGTCCGTCGATGGCGCAATGCCGAGATATTGTTCATACTTCTCATTCCAGGCCATCGGCAGGTCGTCGGTGTCCAATTCACCATTGATGATCGCTTGTTCCAGCTCGAACCGAATGATGATATGCAAATTATAAGTTGCTTCATCCGCTTCGACACGAATCAACGAAGGTGAAACGTGGTTGATTGCCTGGAAGAAATCATTTAGCGGAACGTCCTGAAGCGCGGCAGGAAAAAGTTCCTGTGCCCGAGGATAGAAATACTGCCAGAAACTGATGCTCCGCCCGACCAGGTTTTCCCAAAGCCGAGATTGCGATTCGTGAATTCCCAGGCTGCAATATTTCCCGGGTGGAAGTCCATAAAACTCGCTGCGCAATCCCTGTTCATAGATCCCGTGTCCGGATTCGTGCAGAATTCCAAAAAACGAAGAATTGAAAAAGTACTCGTCGTATCGAGTGGTAATTCGGCAATCGTTGGGTCCAAGTTCAGTGCAAAACGGATGAGGGGTCACATCCAAACGCCCGCGACCGTAATCAAATCCGATTTTCGTCGAGGCCTCCCTGCCAAACACCTGTTGCAATTCAATCGGGAATTGACGCCGTAGAATCTCGACTGGCGGCGAATACCCGCTGGCCGCTATTTCCGCGACCAGGGGAACGAGGTCGCTTCGCAACGCATCGAGCACGGCAGCGACTTCATGTGTTTTTGCTCCTGGTTCGTATTCATCCAACAGCGCGTCGTAGGGGCATCCTTCGAATCCCAACGATTCGGCTTCTGCTTTCTTTAATTCAAAGATCTTTTTCAACTGCGGCGAGAAGCTCCCGAAATTGTTGTTCCGGCGAGCATGAACCCACATGGTTTGACCCACCGAAGTCGCCTTCGCCAGTTCCTGGACGAGCGTCGCGGGAATTTTGGACCGTTTATCAAATTCTCGCTTCAACTCGCGAATCGTTGCACCTGTATCGCTTGACTTGTCCGCAGCCAGCTTCGAATCAGCGAGTTCATCCAGCAAATCGCCCAGTCGCGGATCGGTCTGCCGCTTGTGAATTTCACCTGCGAGAAACGTAATCTGGTCGCTACGATAGTCGTCCGCCAGCGCCGGCAATTTGGTTTGCTGGTCCCATTCGAGCAATGCCAGGGTCGATGTGAGGTAGCTCGTTTCTTGTGCCTGTTGGCAAAGTTGCTTGAAACGCGATTTTTCATTGGACATTTGTATCCGCCAAAGGTTCCGAGATAGGAGGTCAGGAATCGGGCGTCAAGTGTAACGCAGGAAATTGGAGTTGCAGGCGTTGAATCGATTCTTCGTCAAGTCATGATCGATTTGACAGGCGTTGCGGTTTCGACACCCGTGAGGCGCTGATCCAGGCCTTGGTGTCGAAACGCGAATCGTTCATGGTGGATGCCGAGTGTTTGCAGGATGGTCGCATTGATGTCGCGAATATGAACGGGATCGCGAACGATGTTGTAGGAAAAATCATCCGTTTCCCCGTGGACCACCCCCCCTTTGATGCCTGCACCTGCCATCCACATTGTAAAACACCGGGGATGGTGATCTCGACCATAGTTGGTTTTTGTCAGACCGCCCTGGCAGTAAATCGTGCGACCGAATTCGCCACCCCAAACCAACAACGTATCGTCAAGCAGCCCACGCTGTTTCAAGTCAGTGATCAAGCCAAACGTCGGTCGGTCTATGTCCCGGCATTGGTTCGGAAGATCCGTGGGTAAGTTCCCATGTTGATCCCAACCGCGGTGAAAAATCTGCGTAAACCGGACGCCGCGTTCAGCCATCCGGCGGGCCAGCAAGCAGTTGTGGGCAAATGTTCCAGGTTTCTTGACATCGGGGCCATAAAGCGCCAGTGTCGCTTCGGTTTCCTCGGAAAGATCCACGAGTTCAGGTACCGATGATTGCATTCGAAACGCCATTTCGTACTGGGCTATTCGCGCCTGAGTTTCCGGATCGCCGTAAGTCTGATGCGTTTGGTGATTGAGTACTGACAGCGAATCGAGCATTCTGCGGCGCATTTGAGAGCTGACGCCGCCAGCGTTTTTTAAAAACAAAACTGGGTCTCCGTCGTTTCGCATCAAGACGCCTTGATGACGAGAGGGCAAAAACCCATTACCCCACAACCGGTTGTACAGTGCCTGGGCTTCCTTGCGTCCTGTCCAAGTCGAATTCAACACGACAAACGCAGGCAGATTCTCGTTTTCGCTGCCCAGCCCGTAACTCAACCAGGCTCCCAGGCTGGCCCGGCCCGGCAGTTGGTTCCCGGTGCAAATATATGTAATAGCAGGATCGTGATTGATCGCTTCGGTGTAGCAGCTTTTGATAAACGCCAGTTCAGGCAGGACCCTGGCGGTGTGTGGAAGCAATTCGCTGACCCATTTCCCATCCCCACCATTGTCGTATTTCTTGAACTGGAAAATCGATGGCGCAATTGGGAACCGAGCCTGTTGCGAGGTCATCGTAGTAAGGCGTTGTCCCTGGCGAATTTCAGCGGGAAGGTCCTTGTCAAAAAACTCTGCCATCCTGGGTTTGTAATCGTACATGTCCAACTGGGAAGGCGCGCCGGACATGAACAAATAGATCGCCCGTTTCGCTTTTGGCGAGTGATGCGGTAATTCCTTTAGCCCGCCGGTCGATTCGTCACGCCAACCTCGGCCCCAGTTGGCGCGGCTGGTTTGGCCCATGAGTGACGCCATTGCGGCGGCGCCCAATCCAAGAGCTCCCTTGCGAAAAAACTGCCGTCGGGTTTCGTTCTGAATGAATTCTTGTTCAGGGTTCATTGAAGCTCGGTTTTTGGAAAACGGTACAACTCGTAATTCAGCATTTGGACAGGTTTCTCCCACCGTGAAAACAGGCCACGCAGCAACCGCCACACTTGCCGTCACCGGGAATTCGAAAGTCAGGCTTCAAGATCGCAATCATGATGCCGTCCAAACTCAAAAGGGACGCTTGTTACTCGATCAAACATCCAAGTCAGTTCTTTGTGACAAATTCATCCATGTTCATGATCAAGTTCGCGATCATTGTCCAGGCTGCCAGTTCCACCGGATCGTATTTATCGATGTCCGCCGCGGTTTCGCCAATCGAAACCAGTTTCCTGGCTGCCTGGAGGTCGGTTTCAAACTCGTCGTAATTCTTTTCCCATGTCTTTTGTAGCAAATCCAGTTCCTGATTCTTCGCCAGTCTGCCCAAGGCTCGTTCAAACATGAACGCGGCCGACCGCCGGCTGCCCTCCGAATCGAAGCCACTACTGACCACCTGGTTTACACCTTGATCGATTGTCAGTTCGGCCAAATATCTGGCAGCTTCGATATACTGTGGGTCGTTCATCATCAATAACGCCTGCATGGGCGTGTTGGTCCGTTCCCGACGGACGCGACATTCTTCTCGCGAAGGCGCATCGAACGTGTTCATCTGGGGCGGCGGTGCGGTTCGCTTCCAAAACGTGTACAGACTGCGGCGATGAACTTTGTCCGTCCCGTTGTCCTTTTTGAATCGAACCGTATTGGAACCCGAATAACCGACAGCAAACCACAATCCATCCGGTTGCGGCGGTTTCACGCTGGGACCACCGAGGGTCGGATCCAGCAAACCGCTGACCGACAATGCCTGGTCGCGGAGCATTTCGGCGTCCAGCCGGAACCGAGGGCCACGGCCCAGCAGACGATTCGCAGGGTCTTTTGCTTCCAGTTCTGGAGAAACCGTCGAAGATTGTCGATACGTGGACGACAAAACCAACATCTTCATTAATCGCCGCACGTCCCAACCGTGTTCGGCAAAATCGGTTGCTAACCAGTCAAGTAATTCCGGGTGACTGGGAACATCACCCTGAGCACCAAAATCCTCGGACGTTTTTACGATCCCCGTGCCGAAGACCTGTTGCCAAAAACGATTCACGGCCACGCGCGCTGCTAGGGGGTGTTTGTCCGAGGTCAGCCACCTTGCAAATCCCAAACGGTTCCTTGGCAAGTCGTCGGTAAACCGTGGCAATGCTGCCGGTGTATCTCGCTCGACACGTTCGCCCGGATGGTCATACTCCCCGCGAATCAGCACAAAAGCCTGCTTGATTTCGGGGCTCTCCCTGGAAACCAGCGTCGTGGGCAAGTTGTTATTAAACTCGTCAAGCTTCTTTTTCGATTCATCCCGTTGGCGGAGTTCGTCGGCCAATTCAACTCTGCTTTCCGAGTACACATTCAACAGGAAAAATTCCCTGAGTTTCTGCTTGTCAGAATCGCCAACCTTCTCCGCATTCAGGCTCACGATTTCCTTGATCTGATCGGGAAGCCCTTCCCCTTTGGATTGCCGAACCATCGCCAGCCATTTGCTCAAGCTTTTGAAATCGGATGACTGGTCAGTCCTTGAAACGATCCCGGCCGAATCCCAGTGCGCGGTGCCACCCCATTGCGTGAACGCAATCCCGTTGATCAGTGACGACGTCTCGAAGCCAATCTTTTCGGCTTCGATTTCCAGACGAATCCACTGACCGGTTTCAGGAAGTTCTCCGGCAAAAAAACGGCTCGCCGTTTTATCGGTCCCCCATTCAATCTTGTTGGCGCCCCAATAAACACGATGCTCCCAGTTACCATCATTGAACTGCAGCATGATCTGTTCGGGCGCGTTGGCTGGATCGAGAAACACGTAGGCAAACAGTTGGTCCCCTGCGTCCACCTTGATTGGAGTGGTTGCGCCCGTGAAAAAGTGCTGAATCATTCCGGATTCGGAAACCGCGATCCGGGAATTCACTCCGCTGTGAACTGGACCGTTGTCGGCCGTCACATATTCCCAGTTCTGCTCGGGTTTGGCCCCGACCGGAAGCACGTCGTCCTCGATCCAAACGAATTCTACCGGTTCAGCGATTTCGGCCAGCACATCGAATTCAGCATCTGTTTCGCTGCCTGGAGCTTCGACTGGATCAACATACTGGTAACCTGCGACCTGGTCTTCGAGTTTTTTCGCCGCCTCCCGGGCTTGCGTTTCCAGTTCTGTCAATTCAGTTTTCTGCTTTTCGGAAACGACCTTCATCACAGGCGCGGGGTTTTCGATGTTCTGGTCCATCGCTGCATCGGTCAAATTATTGAAGAACGCGAACAGCTGATAGAATTCTTTTTGGGAAATCGGGTCGAACTTGTGATCGTGACATTGTGCGCATCCAACCGTCATTCCCAGGAACACCGTTCCCGTGGTGGATACCCGATCCACAACATTGCGGACGAAGACTTCTTCAACGATCGCACCTCCTTCATTGGTGGTAATGTGAGCGCGATTGAATCCCGAAGCGATCAACTGTTGGTCCGTGGGATTTTCCAGTAAATCGCCAGCAAGTTGCTGGATGGTAAAATCGCGATACGAAACGTTATCGTTGAATGCCCTGACCACCCAGTCCCGATAAGGCCACATCTCACGGTAGTTGTCCAAATGCAACCCGTGCGTGTCCCCGTATCTCGCGGCATCCAACCAGTAGCGAGCCATGTGTTCACCGTAGTGAGGAGACTCGAGCAATTCATCGACCAGCACCTCATACCAATTTGGGTCTTTCGAATCGACATACCTGACCTTTTGCTCGGGCGTTGGTGGCAAACCGGTCAAATCAAGCGCGACTCGGCGGATCAGCGTGCGCCGGTCGGCCACTTCCGACGGCGCAAGTCCCTCAACTGCAAGCCGATTCGCGATGAAGTTGTCGATGGGATTTTTGGCCCAGGCAAGGTTTTCGTCCGGTATCTCCGGTTTTGCGGGCGGAATGAGCGACCAGTGGTCTTTCCAGATAGCACCCTGTTCGATCCAGTTTCGGAAGAGTTCTTTTTGCTGGTCCGTGAGCGTTCTGCCCGAATCGGAAGGTGGCATCAACGTATCCGGATCGTCACTGGTTATGCGTTGGTAAAGTTCACTGGCGTCAAGATCATTGGCAACAACGGCAGACGAATCGTCAAACAGCCCCGATTTTGTGTCCAGACGCAAATCCGCTTTTCGCTCGTGCTCGTCCGGTCCATGACACTTGAAGCAGGTGTCCGAAAGAATCGGACCAATGTCGCGTCCAAAATCGACTCTGGTTTCCTGGGCGCAGGCCATCCCCGGGTAAGCAACGAACAGACTGAAGCAACCCAACACGCCGAATCCGGTCGATAACAGTAATTCGGTCCATGAGAATGATGGAAACTCAACTTTGGCTTTCAACATCGACGGTCCGCATCAAGGAAGTGGTTCTCCAACCCCTATTCTAGTTTTCTCAGGCCGACTGGGAAGAGTTCAATTGAGAATGCCCCTGTGCTCACGATTTATCCCTGGAATTTCGTTAGAATCCAGACTGACGCTTGGTCAAACAGGATGGTGGAGTTATTTTTGATCGAAATTCACGGTTCAAAAACTTGGTACGGAAACAGACCTTTCCGATCACCTCAACAATTTCACGAGGCAACCTTTGAACATTTGGCTGGTTTTAATCGTCGGGTTTCTGATCTCGATTTCGCTGTTCGCGATCTACTGGGTTATCCAATATCGAATGGGTGATTCTGGAATCGTCGACGTTTTCTGGGGCGCAAGTGTCGCAGTGATTGGTATTTTCTTTTGCTTGGTGGCGCCGGGTGATCGGACACGTCGGTGGCTCGGCGCGGTTTTGATTGCCGGTTGGGCCTTGCGATTGAGCTATTACCTGTTCCTGAGATGGCGAAGTCACGATGAAGATGCGCGTTACACTGCGCTCAAGGAAAAATGGGGAGATCAGGCCCAGATTCGCATGTTCCGGTTTTATCAGATGCAGGGCTTCGGTTGTTTTTTGTTCGCCCTGCCTTTGCTCGTGGCCGGTTACAATCAAAACCCGATCGGGTGGTTCGACTGGCTGGGCGTGGCGGTCTGGATTGTCTCGATCGTCGGCGAAGCCATGTCCGATTTTCAGCTGGCTCAATTTCGCAAGCGCCCGGAAAACAAAGGCGAGGTCTGCAACACGGGATTGTGGCATTATTCGAGGCATCCAAATTACTTTTTCGAGTGGCTTCACTGGTGGTCGTACGTGATGTTGGCAATCACGGCTCCGTGGGGATGGCTGACGATACTCGCGCCGGTTGCGATGTGGTTTTTTCTTAATCGCGTCACTGGAATCCCACTGACCGAAATCCAGGCAATCAAATCGCGCGGCGACAAATATCGAGCCTATCAAGCGTCTACCAGCGCGTTTTTCCCCTGGTTTCCTGACACAAAAAAACACAGATCATGATTCAGCGATTTATCGATTGGACAGAACAGGGACTCGTGCCAGATGCAATCTTGCGATTGGGGATCCGCAGGTTGTTAAAGCAACGTTTGAAACGCGTGGATGCCGGTTCCGAACAGGCGAACCGGGATCGAACTGAGTTGTTAATCCGGGAATTCTGCCAAGGACCCATCGCGCTGGTTCCCGAGCTGGCAAATGAACAACATTACGAAGTGCCTGCGGAGCTGTTTCGGTTAACACTCGGTCCGCATCGCAAGTATTCCAGCTGTGTCTGGCCGGAGGGCGTGACGACGCTTGCGGACGCCGAATCCGCTGCGCTCCAAACGACCTGCCAGCGAGCTGAACTGCGCGACGGCATGCGGGTCCTGGAATTGGGCTGCGGCTGGGGTTCACTTTCGCTCTGGATGGCCCAACATTATCCCAATTCAAAGCTGACTGTCGTTTCCAATTCGAATTCGCAACGCGAATACATCGAGCTAGAGGCCCAGCGCCGCGGAATCGATGCCAACTTGCGTGTCATCACCTGTGATATCAATGAATTTGAAACGTCCGAACGATTTGATCGCGTGGTTTCCGTAGAAATGTTTGAACACGTTCGGAACCACCAAGCCCTGATGAATCGGATTTCACATTGGCTCACGACTGACGGAAAGCTGTTTGTGCACGTCTTTTGCCACCGCGAGCTGACTTACCGGTTTCAGGATGAAGGCAGCTCCGACTGGATGAGCCGGTATTTTTTTTCCGGTGGTATCATGCCAGGTAAGAATCTGCTGGCTCGATATCAGGCCGATTTGAAACTCGAATCACAATGGTCCTGGAACGGAAAGCATTACCAAAGGACTTGTGAAGCCTGGCATTCCAATATGGTCATGAATCGAAAGCAGATCATGCCAATCCTGGAGCAAACCTACGGAAAAAAAGATGCCGTACGCTGGTTCCATCGCTGGCGGATGTTCTACCTGGCCTGCAGTGAGCTGTTCGGGTTCAACGGAGGAAACGAATGGTTCGTCGCCCACTATCTGTTTCAGCGTCAGCCGAACGAGCGGGAGCTTGTTCCAGCCATGCGCTGACACGCTAGATACCCGCAATCCGTCAATTAATTCCGACGACGACCGGCAGCGATTCCCAACATCGCAAGCAACACGATCATGCCGCCGGGTTCTGGAACCGAAACGATTCCCGTTGCGACGAACACTCCGGCAATGTTAATTGGGGTTGCTTCACCACCGACATCCACCATCTGGTCGATGTTGTACGAACCTGAAATGGTCATGACGTCGCCCGTTCGTGACAGCGTTACGTTGGTAAAATCCACAAGGCTGAGCGACAGGGCTGACAGGTCGATGGTCGCGTCGCCACCGGATAAGTTGTTCGGGTCGCTGATGTCGACGTTGCCGCCAAGTCCCATCTGATTCCCCGTTTGATTGAATTGATTGGAGGAAACGGTGCCGGCCGCACCCGGTGTTACCAAGTTGATCGTTAAATCTCCCGCGGTCGTCGTCGCGGTCACGAGCCCGCCGGCAAAAGAAAACAAAAGGGCTTCCTCCAGGAGGACATCCATCTCGGTAATCTGAGCGGTGCCAAACGGTGGGATCGAAGGACTTAAATGGAGGACACCGGTTCCGGATGTTCGAGAGCGGTCCGGACCAACGCCATCGACGGTGACGTCAACGTACGATTGAGTTGGGTCAAGATTATAATTGACGATGTCGGCACGAGCCGGAATGATCGACATCAGGATCAGATTCAGGAACAAGAAAGTCGTTAGTGAACGGCATACCATCGTATTGTCCCAATCGTGTGACTAGTAGAATCCATCGGAAATGATTGTTTCTAATTCGGATCGATCGTCGTTAGATGAATATCCTGACTGGTTCGTGAGACAGGAATATCAGGAAACATAAGCGGATTATCCCGGCACGAACGTTTTTGGCGGTAAATTCGGTAATGATTTCCAAGCGGCTGAGGATGTCGCGAGCCCGGCGGACGGATTTTCAGCTCCCAATCCGGGCTGCATGTCCATGACGTATCGTCGAGGTTTGCCTAGAATATGGGACGGCCTCGCGTCCGATTGCCCGGGCCGACCCTGCGACATGGTATCGGACCGCGTCCGGGGATACCCGTTCATCCTGTTGACCAGAATTTTTGCCACCTTAAAACGCCATGAGCTACTCACGTCGTCAATATCGTAACTACGACCGTTCGGCTTACGAACATCGATCGCGCCGAAGTAATCTGTCCGGTCTTAAATTACGCTTGATCATTGCCGGGGCAATCATCCTGTTTTCGGTTGTCACCTTTTACAGTAAAGGCCAAGTCAACCCGGTGACTGGAAAAAAACAGCGAGTTGATTTGTCCGTTAATGACGAGATCGCGTTGGGGCTACAATCGGTCGCATCGATGGGACGAGAGTCGATGAACCGTCAGGCAAATAGCCATGTTGATCAGATAGGATTCAAACTCGTTTATGCGCTCGAGCAAGTACTCGCCAAACAGGGAATCGAGATTCCGTATCCATTTGAATTCCACCTGTTGGCGGACAGACAGACGGTCAACGCATTTGCACTTCCCGGCGGCCAGGTGTTCATAACCGAAGCGCTCTACCGAAGACTTAATCGCGACAGCCAATCCGCTTTCGATGGTCGCCTGGCCGGCGTCCTGGGCCATGAGATCGGTCATGTTCTCGAGCGGCACAGTGCCCAGCAGATGGCAAAAGGAAGTTTGCTTCAAGGCATCGCCGGCGCCGCGGGCGTTGCCGGTGGCGACATCAACAGCAGTCGCATGGCGGCTTTTGTTGGAAATATCGTGAATATGAAATACGGCCGCGACGATGAACTGGCCTCGGACGGTTGGGGCGTCGAACTGATGACAATGGCTGGCTACAATCCGGAACACATGATCGAAGTGATGAATGTGTTGGAAGAGGCGTCTGGCCCCGGTGCACCCCCTGAATTCATGAGCACGCATCCCCGACCCGCGAATCGTCGAGAGTACATCGACACGATCATCAAGGAGAAGTTTCCCAACGGGATTCCCGCGGGGCTGGAGTAATCTGCCTGCAACTGCTGAAACGCTTCGGTTCCGCTCATATTCCAATTCGAACCGCGTAACTAACTTCGGAGCATGGGTTCAATGGGCATTCCGGGCGTGGCATTCCCGGTGCGACATCTCGGGGGTCAGCCGATACGAATTCGGCTGGATTCTCAAGATTGCGGCGCTGATTTGAAATCATCGACAAGCCGCGTCACAATGTTGGACTTGCCATTACCGTCTTTGAAGGTTTCCGAATATGACTTTTATCCACGACGATTTTCTATTGACGACCAGATCGTCGCGTCGGCTTTATCACGAATATGCGGCACATCAGCCGATCATTGATTATCACAACCATTTGTCGCCCCGAGACATTGCCGAAAATCGGCGATTTGGCAACCTGTTTGAAATGTGGGTCGACCATGACCATTACAAATGGCGAGCCATGCGAGCCAATGGGATTTCGGAAGAGCTGGTAACCGGCAACGCCAGTCCCAAAGAAAAGTTTCTGGCATTTGCCAAAACGGTACCGTATACACTTCGCAACCCGCTTTACCACTGGACACATCTGGAGTTGAAGCGGTTCTTTGATATCGACGAATTGCTTTCGGACAGAAACGCGGTCTCGATTTGGGAACAATGCAATGAACAGATCACCAACCGGGACGATCTGACAACTCAGGGGATATTGAAGAAATTTGGCGTCACCGCGCTTTGTACTACTGACGATCCAGTTGATGATTTGAAATACCACCGTCAATTGGCCGAATCGAGTTTTGGTACGTCCGTTTACCCCGCCTTCCGTCCGGATTGGGCTTTGTTTGTTCATCGCCCGACCGAATTCAAAGCGTGGTTGACGAAACTGGAATTGTCTGCGGACCTGACGATTTCAAATCTGCGTGAATTCATGGATGCGCTGCGGAGTCGCCACGATTTTTTCCACGGACTCGGAGCGCGACTTTCCGATCACGGCTGCGAATATGTTCCGGCAGCGTTCTGTGACGAATCAACGGCGGCATACATTTTTGATGCTGCCCTCAGGGGCCTGCCCGCCTCGTCGGAACAGCATGCGCAGTTTTCCACGTACATGCTCTTGGAATTTGCGAAAATGGACGCGGCAAAAGGTTGGACAAACCAGTTTCATACCGGAGTTTGGCGAAACAACAATACCCGGCTGTTTGAATCCATCGGTCGCGATCTTGGTTGTGATTCGATTGCCGATACACCGCAGGGAAAGTCGCTGGGCCGGTTTCTGGATCAACTTGACCGGGAAGATTCGCTTGGCAAGACCATCATTTACAACCTCAATCCGAACGACAATTATCTGATCAGTACGATGATCGGAAATTTTCAGGACGGAAAAACGGCTGGAAAAATGCAATTCGGTTCGGGTTGGTGGTATCTTGATCAAAAAGAAGGCATGGAGTGGCAAATCAACACGCTTTCCAACACCGGATTGCTGTCCAGATTTATTGGCATGCTGACCGATTCTCGCAGCTTCATGTCATTCACGCGCCACGAGTATTTTCGCCGAATTCTTTGCGACATTTTTGGACGAGACATGGAAAATGGTGAAATTCCAAATGACGAATCCATGGTTGGCGAGATGGTCGCCAATATCTGTTACTTTAACGCCAAAAAATTCCTTGGTCTGGAAAACTCATGACCCGATTTCCAGTGTCATCCCAATTCGGTGAGGATTAATCAGGTAACTTGCCGGTCCGTGTTTTTCTCTCGGATTTGTATTGGGTCAACATGCTTCCCGGCATTATCACCCAACTCCAGGCGACGGTTACATCTCGATCAATATTCTGGTTCACCGCCCACCTCGTGAGTAAAAGAAAAGGCCAACCTCCATGTCGAACAACGCCCCCCCTCTGTTTCCCTCTGGTGAATATGTGGCGCCGGGTCATTATGGACCAAACGAAAAAATGGTGCTCGTCAGTGAACTCCGCGATTGTCCGACCCGGGTTCGCGACGCCATCCAGGGGTTGACTGACGAGCAGCTCGACACGCGATACAGGAACTGGTCCATCCGGCAGATCGTGCATCATCTTGCCGACAGCCACATGAATGCCTATATCCGTTTCAAATGGGCGCTCACCGAAAACTCCCCACGGATCAAAAGCTATGACGAAACGAAATGGTCAGAAATTGTCGACGCGAGGCAGGCTCCGATCGGACCCTCACTGATGTTGCTGGACGGGCTTCACGCTCGATGGGCCTGGCTGATCGAAAACCTGACCGACGAAGAGATGTCTTCGACTTTTTTTCATCCGGAACTCGACGACAATGTTGCCTTGCATCAATCGCTGCCGATTTACGTCTGGCACACCGGACATCACGTCGCTCAAATACTCTGGATTCGAAGCGCGAAAGAATGGTAGGCAAATTCGGAAACGTGGGATGGAACTTCTCCGATTCATGGAATCCGGGCATGTCGCGGCTCCGCCGATACCGGATTCGCCGCCAGTCTGGACATGTTTCCACTCCGGTGGGTGTTTTGAGACGTCCCTGGGTGGAAGCAGTTTCGGATCATGCAGTGGAGGGTTCCAATGATCCCGCTTCGAGTTGACCAGCCATCGCCTCACATGGGCGCAGGCAAATCGCGTTTTTCAAATACACGCATCCCGATCCCATAAAAACCCATTCCGATCAATAACAGCAGTGTGCACTGAGGCAACAAGCCAAGGCCCGTGATTTCGCCCTCCGGAGAATAACTGAATATCCAAAATGGCGACATCGCGTCGACTTGAGTCCGCTGAATGGCGCCCGCGGGGGTATACATCCCGAACAGGCTGCAATTCTTGGCCCAGGCGTATTTTTCCGATCCAACGCCCAGCATCTTCAATCCGGCGTTGGCAAAATAAAAAGCGCTGACAATTCCCAGTGTTCGCCAACGATATCGATCGAGCGCCGAACAAAATGCGGAAAACCCGCTCATGCAAATCGCCAGGAAAAAAAGATTGACCAGACCTGGCAGATACATGATTGGGTTGACGACCGAAGCCATTGCAATCGTGTCCTGTTTCGGTGGCAAGAAACTCAAAGGAATTACGTAGTCGATAATTGGGACACGAATGGAAGGATAAGTCGACTCTTCGACACTGGTTGTCCAAATCCCCATCGACATGCCGAACCAGCAGACCAGCATCAACAGGCCGAGAAACAGAATCGTCAACCGAGCGTGCTGCCAATAAACCTGGCGCCGACCTACCGGCTGGGCGAGTAACATCTCCATGGTCCCCCGGCTCAGCTCGCCACTGACCACATCGGAACCCCGAACCAGACCCCACGCACAAACCATGCTGACCAGCATCGGTTCGTCAAGTGTCAACGACGTTCGGCCGAGGTAGGAGACGAGCCAGTCAAAGTCGACACTGGCAAATTTTCGCCAGTCTTTGGGTAGCAGGTCGATGATCTGCCGAAACTGCGCAGTGTCCAGCTCTCCCACAATCCACACACGAAACCAGCAAAAAAGGAAGATACCGGTGGCCAATCCCATGAACAGGAGCAATCCTTCTGCAACGTACTTTCTGACAAGCGGCTGGTTCACGCGCTGACCTCGGTTTGCGAAACGATCGTTGTCTCGTGATGAAATTGATCGTAGATTGCCCGGAGACCGATCGGCTGGACATAGACCTCGGCCAGCGGCGCCTCGGCCAGCCACTTCAGGACTTCGGAAAGTTCACCCGGAGTTTCAATTTGGACCGAATCACCATCCCGTTTGATCAACAGTTGTTTTCCGAGAGCTGCGGAAATCTCAGGGAGTTCGCCCCTCAAGTCTGCCAGGATCCGATGCTGTTTCATCAAGTCGCCCATTGACTGCAAATGGACCAGTTGACCCCGGCGAAGAATGGCAACACGGTCACAGGCGTCTTCGATTTCCGGAAGCACATGAGACGAAAAAATGATCGTTCGGCCCGCCAATTTGGCCTCCTTGACCATCGCCATCACCCGACCGCGAACGGTCGGGTCGAGATTGGCAGTCGGCTCGTCCAAAATCAAAACCGGCGTGCTGTTGGAAAGCGTTATTGCCAGGGCCAGTTTCTGCCTCATTCCGGTCGACATCAAACCGATCCATCGCGACAGATCCAGCTCCAGCCGATCCGCGATCTCGACGGCTTTCTCAAAACTCGAGTTTTCGCGAAACCGGCAAAACAGTTGAAGTAAATTCCTGGCGCGCATCATTCGGTACAGCCGCGCGTCACCGGGCAGGTAGGACACCAGCCGATGTACTTCGACCCGATGTTGCCAACAGTCCAGTCCCCCAATCGTCGCCGTTCCGCTGGTCGGGTTGAGGAAACCCAGTAAGAGCCGGATCAACGTCGATTTGCCTGCTCCGTTGGGTCCAAGCAGCCCGAATACTTCGCCTTCCTCAATCGAAAGCGTGCAGTCATCGAGGGCGGTAAACGCACCAAAGCGCTTGGTCAGCGATTGAGTATTAACGATTGATTCTGCCATTGACGTCCTGGTTACCTGAGCGGTTGTTTGCCCATTAATCGACGCAACATCCCAATCTGTCCGGAATGAATCATCTCATGGTCACCCGCAAACAACAAAGCCCCATAACGCGTTGCGAAGGCTGCATGGGGGGGACCCAGCGGCTCATCCAGTGAATCATCGTCAAAATTGACGATTTCCTTTCGCATCTGCCCGTGGACACGGTCAAGCGTTGCCAGAATTTCCGCTGGATCAGGATAAGTGTCCGGGTCCGCAACCGGTTGCGTTCCGCGCATGAACAACTTCCGAAACCTGGTCGACATCAATTCCCTGTCAACGGCCAGATCTCGTCCGCGCTGTTGAAACAGGGTTAGTCCGTATTGTGACATCGCCAGGTGGCCGACCTGCCAGGCAATATGGGTGGTGAACGATTCGGGGCTCCAGAACCAGTCGTCGTCCTCCAGATCAACGAGTAACGAACGACTGTATTTTCGTGCAAATTCAATATGCCGAATCGCAATGGAGAGCCGCTCGGACACGCTGTCAGCCAGGGGGTAGTTGTGGTCAAACATATCATTGCATGCAAAATTCAGGACGCCGATTTTTCAGCTTTCAGTTTTCAATTCAAAAATCCCTTCGATTTCCACCCTCACTCCCAATGGCAAGGCAGCAACTCCGACGGCGCTTCGCGTTCCGACGCCAACGTCAGCGCCGAACACTTGTGCCATCAGCTCACTGCAGCCATTGACTACCGCGGGCTGCTGCGTGAAATCGTCTGTGCAATAAACCATGCCAAACAGTTTGACAACTCGTTTGATTCTATCGAGGCTGCCCAGATGCGCTTGCAAAGTCGCAAGCATTGTCAAACCGGCCTGCTTTGCCGCTTCGTATCCTGCCTGTTGATCCACGTCTTTGCCAACGCAGCCTTTGAGCAGCGATCCGTCCGGCAGAACCGGGAGATGACCTGATGTATAACACATATTCCCGATGGTCAACGCCGGTTTATAGACGCCAACAGCCGAGGGGGCTGGTGGAAGTTCAAAACCCAGCTCTCGTAATTTCTCGTCTGCATTCATTCGTCGACTCCGTTGAAAATTGTTGTATTCCTATATGAAAAAAGAGATTATCAGAAGGTCGCCGCATTGTGACCAGTGGTTTCCAATCCCTTTCGCCGGTCGGCGTCGTCCGTCGCCTGTCCCAAACCTGCAGCAAAAGAAAGCGCGCCGCCAAGTTCATCCTGTCATTCTTTTTTCAACAACGCCAACGCCGCACTGCTCATCGTCACGACGCCGACTTCCAGCGATTTTTCGATATCCGGATAGAATGTGGCCGAATGAAGTGACGGAGGCTCGATTTTCATCTCCTTGAACCGGTCGAGTCGTTTTTGGTCGACGACGCCCAGGAAGTACATCAGACTTTTGACACCGGCACGACCATACTGGCTGAAGTCCTCTCCCCCCATTACCGGCTCGGCTTCGCTGACATTTTCCGCGCCCAGTTCTTCCACAAACAGATCGGTCATTTGACCGGTAAGCTCGACATCATTCGCCAGCGACGGTGTCCCTTCGGAGACCTTGATTGTCGGCTCAGCGGCTCCGACACTCATCGCGGCGGCTCTGGCCTTTCGTTTGATCCCTTCGATCAGTTGCTGGCGGACGTCTTCCGAATAGCTTCTCACTGTCAGTTGCAGATGGCAACTGTCCGAGATGATGTTGTGTTTTGTTCCGGCGTGAATCGACCCGACCGTGATCACCGCAGCCTCGATCGGTTTGATTTCACGGGAAACAATCGTTTGAACGTCGAGAACGAATTTCGCGGCCTCGACCACCGGATCGATCGTTGTATGAGGATAAGCCCCGTGACCGCCGCGACCATACAGGGTCACATCGACGCTGTCAACGTTGGCCATGGCATAGCCGGGCCGAAGTGCAACCTTGCCACTGGGTACAACGGCACTGCAATGCAATGCCAGCGCGAAATCCGGTTTCACGAATTTTTCGAACAAGCCATCATTCAACATGGCTGCGGCACCCGATCCGCGTTCCTCCGCAGGCTGACCAATGAACATCAAACGTCCGGACCAGAGGTCTTTGTTGGCCGACATGTATCGAGCCACGCCAATGAATGTCGTCATGTGGACATCGTGACCACAAGCATGCATGACGCCCACCGAGTTGCCTTCGGCATCGGTCACCTTGACCGTCGATGCATAAGGCAGGTTGGTCGCCTCGGTAACGGGTAAAGCGTCGAGATCGGTTCGGATCATGACCGTCGGCCCTGCACCGTTCTCGATCATGCCGACGACGCCATGACCACCGACATCCTGGGTAACCGTTGCGCCGGCAGCGGCCAACTCCCGGGACAATCGAGCGGCCGTTGCCTTTTCTTCAAACGAGAGTTCCGGATTTTGATGGAAATGAAGGTAAAGCCTGGACAAAGGTTTGAGATTGGCGTTTACCCAATCACGCGGTTCATCTGCCTGGACGTTAACCAATGCAAAGCCACTGAGGGCCAACGACAGGATTGAGGACTGGAAAGTTCGATTCATGGTGTTCGCCAAAAAATGAAAAATACGGTATGCGAGACAACAGGCCCTATCATAGCGGCTTTTCCGCGAGCGCAGCTTTTCCACTCATCGCAAAATGATCCGACAGATGGAACTTTTTTCCTTGGACCTGAATTGGTTGGTCCCAGACCCTGACGTTCGAGACCTTGACGTTCCTACTGTGGAAATACCGCGTATAGTATGCCGTGTATTTCCTGTCGCCATCCCGAAACTGGTTTGTCCGGCTATTCCAGGTCGCTCGCGGCGGGAGCTTCCCCTCGAAACCAAGATGCGACCATGATTCCACTTCGCTCGTTCGCGTGTTCGTGTCCCCCGCGATCAACAAAGCGGGTGTCCCGCAAGTCTTGGCGAGGCGTTCCAACGAAGCAAACCTCTTCTGTTTGCCGTTAGGCCCTGGTTCCAAATGGACATTCGCAAACGAAATCCCCGCGGATCGTATCGACGTCAGGATAGCGAATTTATCGACAGTCCTGCTTTGCAGGCTTTCCATCAACTCGTGCCGCGCGAGGGTCGCGATATTTCCAGAGTGAGTAATCGTATTGGCCGGAACCAGGTCATGCGTTTCGACGTAGGGGACCAGTCCGGGCAGCTCCTGAAAAAACACGAAGTCGGGGTCCAAATCAAGAATGAACTCGCGAACCCTCGCTTCGGCCTGATCCAATTGCCAATTTGCCGGCGCCTGGTGGGATTTTTCCAACAGGCAAAGATTCCAGGTCAGAAAAGTGTAGGACTTTCGTTTGGATTCGGGCATTGGACTCGCTGTAACAGGGAACTGATCGATGGGCTGGAACATGCTGGCCCCGAGGCAGGCAACCCAAACAGCCTCGGCAATCAGGTTTGGCTTCCCGGTGGCGTTGTCCCTCGACCAATCACGATCACTGCCCCATTGCTTTCCCTGTTGTCCGCGGATCATACGCACCGGTAAATGTTTTGGTAACCGGGTCAAACGAAATTCCCTGGCAAATCCCCATTCCGGATGATCGCCGGATCGAATGATTGCGAGAAGTCAGGCCTTTAACGACATTGGGATCAAAATTCGATTCCAACAGGAGGTCCGTGGGAGCCCATTGATGGTGCAGGCGCGGTTGGGCGATGGCTTCCCCGATGGGCATGCCAAGGTCCAGGTGATTGATGATCGCCCAGAGCACTTCCGTAATGATTTTTGGTCCTCCCGCTGCGCCAACGGTCAGAATGGGCTGCCCGTCCCTGAGCACAATCGTCGGACTCATACTCGATAATGGCCTTTTTCCGGCTTCGACTGAATTTTTTTCGCCTCCCACGAGCCCAAAAGCATTCGGTTTTCCGGGGATCGCGACAAAGTCGTCCATCTGGTTGTTCATGATGACACCGGTGCCGGGAATAACATATTTGGCACCAAAGGTTGTGTTGACGGTTGTGGTCAAGGCGACCCAGTTTCCATCGGCGTCCGCCGCAGCCACATGGGTCGTATGCCGTTCGAAGAACTCGGAATCGGCATTCGGGGGCGTGCCGTGCTGGGACGCGACGACGGTGGAAAGGTCGATTCTTTGGGCGAGCTCGATTGCATAGTTTTTATCGATCAAGCCCAGTGGTACTTCGACAAAATCCGGATCTCCCAGCCAATACGCGCGATCGGCAAAGGCCAGCTTCATCGCTTCGGCGACGACGTGGTACATTTTGGCCGGCTCGTCGTCGTACAGCTGTTTCAAATCGAATTGCTCCAGGATGTTCAGCACTTGCGCAACATGGACACCACCTGAACTTGGCGGTGGAAACCCGACGATCTCATAGCCGCGATACGTCGTCCTGACGGGTGTGCGATCGACCGTTTGGTAATTCGAGACGTCCTCGAATGTCATGACACCGCCGTTTTCTTTCATCCATTTGTCGGTGGCCTTCGCGAATTCGCCGTGATAAAACCAGTCGGTTCCTTTCTGTGCGATATTCGCGTAGGTTGCAGCGAGGTCTTTTTGGACGAGTTTTTCGTCAAATTCGTAGGGTCTGATCTGTTTGCTGCTGGGATCTTCGCGAAAAAAAATTTTTGCGGTCGCCGGAAATCGACTCATCTGCCGCTTGGTTCCTTGCAGGTTGTCCGCGTAGGCCCTCGTAATGGGGAAGCCCTCGTTGGCGGCCTTTGCCCCCATTCGTAACGCGCTCTTCAAACTGAGGCGTCCATGTTTTTCGACTGCCTGGCCATAGGCCTTCAGTGCCCCTGGAACGCCGCTGGCCAAGGCCCCTGTCCGGCTGGGACCCGAGATCGATCCCTGGACGTCGCGAAAGAGATTCTTGTGGGCCGCCGACGGGGCCATTTCGCGACCATCGATGGCAAAGAACTCTCCCGCTGAATTCCGAATAAGGATAAAACACCCGCCTCCAATACCCGAGTTGTAATTGTCGACCACACCCAGCGTCAAAGCCGTCGCAATGGCGGCGTCGACCGCGTTACCTCCTTGGGCAAACGCGTCCAAGCCGGCTCGCGTGGCCAAGGGGTGGACCGACGCGATCATATTCATTTTCGACGACGCGGTATTGGACAACCGGTCCTGCTGCGAGACGGACGCTGGACGCTCCAAGGTCGCAGTCTGCCAGGCTTGCGAGGGCGACGAATTGAACGTGATTGTAAATGCAAACAGGCCCAAAACGAGGAAACGGTTGTTCATCTTGAACTCTCTGTCTATAGGTCAGGCCGGACGGATAATCCATGCATACGACATGCGCCCGGCTGTTGATGAAAACGAATCGGTGGAACTCCTGGACAGTATACCGCCTGGCAGCCGGAAGGGTTCGACCGTCGCCTTGAACGCTGGTTCGTCTTGCGATGTATAAAGCTTGTCCTTTAAGCTGTCTGTATGTCAAGCAAGCCGCCCGCCGATCCCGATTCAAAAAACCCAGGTCCTGACGATTTCGACTCACAGGAGCCGGATGTCCATGTCAATGCCGATTTCAACTTGGCGATGGAAAAATCGGCGGATTCAAATTCTCCCGGAACCGACCCACCGGAAGAAGATGATGATGGTTTTGGCGAAGAAGAGTTTTCGCTGGATCAACTGAGTCAAGCCTACGCGGAAGTCTTGAAAACCCGGACCGGGATGGAAGTTGACGGCCTGGCAGAATCAACCACAGTACTTGACGATCAAAACGAACTCGATTTCAGCGAAGATGACCATCCGGCAGAGACTCCCTCCGTCGACGACAACGCAGGTTGCCCCATTTCTCCCGAGTCCATCATCGAATCAATATTGTTCGTTGGTGCCCCCAAAGACGTCGTCCTGAACAGTCGCAAAATGGCCGCGGTGCTGAGAGATGTGAGTCCCAAGGAAGTCACCAAAATCGTACGTGCACTTAATGCGAAGTACGAGCAGGAAGATGCGGCTTATCGAATTGAGTCCGAAGGTGGCGTCTTCAAGATGGTGCTCGATCCCAAACTGATTGAATTCCAACAGCATTTCCATGGTCGCGATCGCCAGGTTCGCTTGACCCAGGCAGCGATCGATGTCATGGCAATCGTCGCATATAACCAGCCGGTAACACGAGAACAGGTTGAGAAAATCCGAGGCAAGCCCAGTGGTAGCGTTTTGTCGCAACTCGTTCGGCGACAACTGTTGAACATCGAGCCCGGCGAAACGAACTCCAAAATCAAGTATTTCGAAACAACAGACCGGTTTCTGGACCTGTTTCAGCTGGAAGAAATCGCGGATCTGCCGCAAAGTCACGATGTTTCGGATATGGATGAACTGGCTGATTGACCGTTTCAATTCCGAAAGGTTGATTGTGCAACCGATGGCATGTTGCCCGTAAGACCTTAACGGCACCAGTACAGGAACGGGTCGTGCCCGGATTTCGCCCTGTCAGATCGTCTGTCGCAGGGCTGAAATGCGCGAACAACGGAAATAGAACGTGCTAGACTGACATCGTCATGTCGTTTCGCAAGGAGAAGAATCGATGATTCAGTTCATTATAAAAAGTCTAATGATCTCCGTCGTTTTCGCGACGATTCCCCCATGGATTGTCGGGCAGGAAATGGTCGACCAGGTTGCAACCGCGATTAACTACCAGTACACACCGCGGCAGGGAAAACAGGTACCCCATTTCGATTTCATTCTGCCTTCCATCGACGGCGGAAAGATGATTCAGCTCTCGAATTATCGCGGCAAGAAAGTGCTGTTGCTGCATTTCGCATCCTGGTGAGCAGGTTGCCGAAAAGTCATTCCCGTGTGGAACGAGAAAACAAAACAACTGGTCGCTGATGGCAAGCTTGTTGTGATTGGCGTTGTACAGGAGCAGCATGCCGAACGGGCCAGGCTTTACAAGCAATGGAAAGAATACGATTTTCCGATCGCGCAAGACGCGACCACGAGTCTTGGACTGACAGTCGTTCCCGTGCCGATCCTGGTTGACGAGCATGGATATTTGCTGAGCGCGCGTCCGAGAGTGGACGAAATGGAACAATTGGTGGACGTTCAGAGACCTGTCCCCCGGACGCCGGCTCCAAGACTGAACCCCGAACAGGTCACTTCGACCTGGTTGAAGTCCAACGTTACCCACGAGTCCGCGGAAACGAAATGTTGCATCGGAGATGCACTATTGCGAGAAGGAACGGCGGATTCGATCAAAGAATCGCTTCGCTACTACAACGCCAGCATGAATCAAGCGATTGCGGAAGAAAACGAAGCATTGAAGGGCCTTGCCGCCTTCCGATTGGGTGTTGCGTATCGGAATCTGTTTGACCTGGTGGACGCAAGTCACAAAGATCCAGGTTGTTTTTCGGAGGCCGTGAAGTACTGGGCGATGGCGATTGAACTGAACCCCAATCAGTATATTTGGCGACGAAGAATTCAGCAGTACGGCCCACGGCAGATCAAACCCTACCCGTTTTACGACTGGGTCGGCCAAGCCACACAGGAAATCATGGCACGAGGTGAAATCCCTGTCAAACTGACCATCCCGCTATCCGGTGCCGAGATTGCCCAACCCAATGCGAATTTCGAGACGGTTATTTCGGCGGAGAAAAACCCGGATCCTGACGGCAGGATCGCCAGCGACCTTGATCGCATCATCGGCATTCATGTAACGGTCGTACCTGGAAAAATCGTACCAGGCGAAGCGGTCCGCGTGCACTTGCGTCTCGATGCCGAAAACGGTCATTGGAATAACGAAGCCGAAGAGTTGCTGATTTGGATCGATGAATCCAAAGCTGGCACGAGATCAAGTTCGCGCCTGGAGTTTTCAAATGCGAAGAAACCTTCATCGGACGAATCGCGGACACTGGAATTCGAATTCAAAACCAACGATGACGTCCGTGATACCATTCACCTTAATGGCTACGCGTTGTACAACGTTTGCACTGTTGACGACGGACAGTGCCTCTACCGTCGCCAGGATTTTTCCATTCCGATTGAAATTAAATCTGGCAAATGAATCGGACAATCCGGAAAATGCGTAAGTGGAATCGGCAAACGCACCCGTCCGTTGCGAATTCGGCGGTCACGTTTGCCCGACCCCAGGAGAGCGATTCGCAATTCCGTTCCACTGGCTACCTTGTGATTTCCTGATCCAAGCGTTAACTTTTTAGCAAACTTGTTAACGCTCAAAATACGCAGGACCAAAAAATGCGAAACGCGGTTGCTTTGATACTTGGTGGCGGACGCGGATCGAGATTGGCCCCGCTGACTTCCATTCGTAGTAAGCCAGCCGTTCCTTTGGCAGGCATGTACCGCCTGATCGACATTCCCATTTCCAACTGTCTGAACAGCGGAATCAATCGCGTTTTTGTCTTGACTCAATTCATGTCGGTCAGCCTGCACAGTCACATTCGGGGAGCCTATTCATTTGACAATTTCAGTGGCGGATTTGTCGAACTGTTGGCTGCCCAGGAAACTCCCAACGTTGGCAGTGACTGGTACCAGGGAACGGCCGACGCAGTCCGCAAAAACCTGATCTACTTTGACCAACCGGGAATCGAATACGTGGTGATCCTTTCGGGTGATCAACTGTACCGAATGGATTATCGCCAGATGATCGAAACTCACAAACAATCGGGCGCCGATGTTACGATCTCCTGCATCCCCGTCTCGCGGGAAGACGCGAAAGGATTTGGGGTGGTCAAGTTCGACGACGCTGGCCGGGTCAGTGGATTTGTCGAGAAACCGCAGACCGACGCCGAAATTGAAGACGTCAGTACGGATCCAGCCTGGATTGAATCGCGCGGTGTTGAAAGTAAAGGCCGAGATTGCATCGCCAGCATGGGGATCTATGTTTTCAACCGAAAACTGCTGACGGAACTGCTGAGTGGAACCAAGGACACCGATTTTGGCAAGGAGATATTTCCGCGCACGATCAAAACACATCACGTTCAAATGCACCTGTTTGACGGCTATTGGGAAGACATCGGGACGATCCGATCGTTTTATGACGCCAACCTGAGCTTGGCGTCGGATCATTCGGAGTTCAAGATCATGAGGCCCGATTCCCCGATTTATACAAGGGCAAGGTTTCTTCCTCCGACGCGGATGTCAGGTGGAACCGTCAACAGCAGCTTGCTTGCCAATGGATGTTTCATTGACAAGGGAGCGGAAATTGAAAACAGCGTGATTGGCTTGCGCACCATGGTGGGACCCAATGTCAAGATTCGCGGTTCAATTGTGATGGGTTGCGATTTTTATGAGTCAGACGATCCTGGCAAGAAAATCCGAACGTCACCCATGGAAATTGGCCAGGGCACGGAGATTCAAGGGGCGATCATCGACAAAAATGTATGCATCGGAAGAAACGTAAGCATCGTCAATCGTTCCAAACGGGTTGAAACGAGCCTGGACCATCCGCTGTGTGTGATTCGAGACGGAATTCCAATCGTCGTCAAAAATGCAATCCTGCCAGATGGCTGGGATTTGGAATCGGACGTTTAGGGCGACGGTGAAAATGACTTACGTATTTGACCCTCCGGGAATTGAAATAAACGGGTCGTTCGAACTAGTCCCAAAATGTTTTCTGCTGTCGGGATTTTTTCGTCCGTCCTGGCGAATCCAATTTCGTCGGCGCTATCGGTGACCGGGATGGGACTGGACGGATTGCGGAGGTTGCCGCGACCGTCGACTCGATCAAATCAAGATTGATCACCTGTCCTGACTGAACAAACACCAAGCGAGTCGATATTCTGTCCAACGGAACTCGGGCGAAACGGCTAACTGCCAAGCGATATCCATCCATCTGGGGTCGGTAAAACTCAATTCGTTCCTGAAGCCGGGAACCTTCGACGGAATCGGTTTTAAAGTCCATGATATCCGCCGCCACCACCTGACCGCCCTGGTACACCAGAACCAGCCGGTCAATGGACCCGTCGAGCAAGCCGGATTCCAGTGAAACGGCAAATCGCCGTTCATTGTGCACTTCCAGCCGATTGGCTTCGAGCATGATTTCGCCCGGACAGGAGAATTCCATCAAATACGATTCCTGGTAGGAACCTCGCGAGAGCAGCTTCCGGATGTTTTCGTGCTTGATGATCTCGTAAAATTCGGCGATTAACCCATCGAAATTCTCCACCGTCGGATCAACCGATCTCAAGTGTTTTTCCAAAGCCGGTTTCTTGGGTACCGACTCATCCAACCAGTGGACCAGCTCGAAACAGCCATGGATCAATGTTCCGCGCGACCTCGCTTCGTATTTGTCGTGAGACTCGAAAATCGTATTCAGCCGCGTCAACAACCCGCCTTCAAGCTCCGACGGGCTGGTTCTTGGAACACCTCGACCCGACCGAACTTCTTTGGAGACGGCACCTTCGGTGAATGAAATTTCATCCGGAAGATAAAACTCCGATAAACCCAAGGGGTCATCAATGACGCCTTGCTCGGTGGAAAGGTACCAGTCAGGCTGGCCATGCTCGTACAAAACGCCTTCTTCCCGCTCAGCCAGGGGGCAGAGCGTCGCTAACAGGATTCCCGACGACGATTGATGATTTGGTTTGGCACCACACGAAAGCACAATGTGTGTGGCATGAACCGCCCGGGTCAGTGCCACATACAGCACGCACAATGCTTCCCGCACATTGCGCTGACGATCGCTGTCAAACAACGCCTGAAAATCCTCGGGTAACAGTTTTCGGAGGTCTTCGCCGATGTAGCGGGTTGCGATTTCGATCGGAGCGGTCGGCGAGTCTCGACCCACGACGACGCTCGGTGCGAGTCCTGCCCAGCCCTTCGAACTGCATTTCATCGGCAGCACGACAACATCAAATTCCAGGCCTTTGGCTTTGTGAATCGTCATCACGCGAACACGGGCCGAGCTTTGATCGCTAACTTTGGCCTCTTCGCGGACGTATTTCACAAAACGGCTCGGGCGCAGATGCCATTGCTGGTTATCGGAGGGACAGTCGTATGCAATCTGAACCAATTGCTGCAACCGAAGCACTTCTCGCCGCGTGCATTGTCCGAGCAAGGGCCGCGCCAGAGACTCAATCGTTGGACCGTAGCCTGCCGAGATCAGCTGCGCTCTCAGTTCGGCAGCAGCCATGCGGGCCGCCAGCGCGTTGGTGGTTTGGCTCGATTCCGTTTCCGGTTCCAGCCCCAACGCGTTTGCCAACGGTGTATGCGAGAGATGAAATCGGGCAACGCTGTCACCGGGATGGTCAGCCAACTGAAGGGCCGAGAGAATCGTTTCGACGGCGGCGGAGTCGGTGAGCGGACTACCCCCTTCCTCACTGGCAGGGATGCCAGCCTGTTGAAGCTCGAAAATCAACTCCGTGACCTCGCTATTGGTGCGAACCATGACGCCGATGTTGTGTTGGTCCGGGACTTCGTCAACCAACTTGCGAATCCGGTCAATCGTTTTGCGATTCATATTGTCGTTTCGAACCGCATCCTTCGAGTCCTCAAATCGCTTTAACTCCGGATCGCAATCCGCCGCAATTTCCAGCGTGACGTACCCCGACAGCTGTTGCTGCGCGGTGCTGTGTTTCTCGAACCAGCCCGACCAAGATTGAACGGCATTGTCAATCACTGCGTCCTTGCAACAGTATTGATCAACGTTCAGAAACACCTGGTTGACCATGTCGATCACCGGTTGCGAACTACGGTAACTGGTGGAAAGGTTTTTCTGTTTGAGGTTGGGAAGCTGATGATCCACCAGGTCAAAAATCTCGGCAACTCCTCCACGCCACCCGAAAATGGCCTGTTTCAAGTCGCCCACACAGAAAAACGACCTAAGCGTATCCTCGTTCTCGGTGACCTTGTTCGCAAACGGTCGGATCACGTCCCACTGTCCAAGCGACGTGTCCTGAAACTCATCCAGCAAAAGGTGCTGAATCTGGTGGTCCAGTCGGAAAGAAAACCGTCCGGTATCCCATAACGAAACGAATTTCTGCAATCGCTCGGTCACGTCGTCGAACCGCAGATTCCCCGTTTCGTCCTTTTGCTTTTCCATTAGCTCACCGAACGACTGCATCAGTTGACAGGTGGACTGGTTCTGGGAAATCAACCGGTTTTCCACGAATGCCGTGCAATGTGGAATCAACAGTTGGTAAATCTCGATGATCTCCAAGGGAAGCTTTGTGCGGCCAAATTTGAAGTCGCCGTCGAGCGTGCGTTGAAACGAAGTATTCTCAATAAAACCCGCCCAGTCGCCGTTAAACGCGAGTTGCAAGACGTTGCTCCAATGCTGGGGAAGCGCTTTGCCACTCAATTCCACGGCTTCCATTCTGGCGAGGACGCGATCAAGTTCGGCTTGATCCAGCGACCGTCCGGTCCGTTGAAGTCGACTCCACGGTTCGGGGCCAGATTCCCGGTAGATTTCATAAACCGATTCGACGGTGTCGCGAACCATCGATGCAACGCGACGTGACGCCTCGCCCCTGGAAAGCATGTGAAGCAAATCAATAACGGACTCGTTGCGAAGCACAGCCTGGATCGCTTGATCCTGCATGTGATTTATCGCCTGCTCGTCAACGATTTCCCAGGTCGGCGGCAAGCGCAGTTCAAGCGCGAATGCTTTTGCAACCCGGTTAAAAAAACTGTCGAGCGTGCTGATTTCCAATCGATGCAAATTGCCCAGCAGGTCGAACAGGATGCTGGCGGCCCGCGGCCGCGTCAGTTTCCATTCCAACTCCTGGGAGAGTTTTGCCGCGGCCGCATCATCCAGAGCGGCGTCCGAAAGCCGCCCCACGATTCGGTCGAGGATCTCACCAGCTCCTTTGCGGGTAAATGTCGTTGCGAGAATGGTCTGGCATTCCGCCCCCGAGGCGAGCAATTTCAAATATCGGTTGGAAAGCGCAAATGTCTTGCCCGTCCCTGCCGAAGCGCGGATGATCTCGTTGGGAAACTCTCCGCTTAATTCGCGTTGTACGGTTTCGCCTACCATGGTGTGACCTCCGACTGCTCATCGCCAACCCGCATTTCGTACTGCTCAAACACGCTGCTCTGGCAGATCGCCGCAAACTCATCTGCGTACAACGGTGGCTTTCGGCTCATGGGCCAATAGTCCCCAGCCCGAATTTTCCGGACGATATCCTTGGCGGTCTGATCCGCGCTTGCCAGTTGTTCCGGCGTCCACTCGACAGAGTGAAATCCGATGTCGGCCAGTTTTCTCGGTAGCAGAATATAGCCCATCGCAACGTTGGAAAAGTCGGAACCGGCGACCGCACCCACTTCCTTGACGAGGTGGCGGTAGAGTGGAAGCTGGAGATCTTTCCACTCGCTTTTTCGCTTTGCATAATGGACCTCGTTGGGACGCTTCCCCTTGTCGGATGACTTGTAATCCCAGACCGCAATCTGCCCGGTGATCTCGTGCTGGTCGACGCGGTCGATTTTTCCGTTGATCGCAAACGGTGTTCCATCCACGTCGAAATCGTGAAACAAATGTTCTTCCGTACTGACGATTCGCCACCCTGCCTTGCGATGGTTCGCTTGACTGGCAGCAAAACGATCGAGCCTCAAACGCAATTGCTCGACTTGAATTCGGACCGCCGGGAGTCGCGAACCAGAGAACCTGGCTTTGACAAAACGATTCAGCTGGTCATTGAGAAATTCCCGGATTCGATCCTCGTCGGTCGCATCTTTGTGTTCACTTACTCCAAATGACTCCAATACGCAGTGGGCCAAATCACCGAACGTCCCACCGCTCAATTCACGCCAATCGTCATCGATCGATTCGAGTTTCATGATGTGTTTGAGATAGAATCGGTAGGGACACTGGATGAAATCCCGAAACTTGGTAACCGAAAGGTTCGCCGGGACTTTCACCGCGTCCGGAAAAGGTATTGGGAATTGTTGATCCGTCGGAAATTCGCGTTCATCGCAAATCCAGAGTCGCGGTTCCGGCTTGCCGGAATAGCTGAAAAACGCTTTGGCACGGCGCGCCGATGTCACGGGGTCGGTGAACAGTAACCGGCTAGGTTTTTTCGGTTCGCCGTTGCCGTCGCGACGCCCCGAGATTAACAGCAGGTGTTCGCGTACCGAAACGACGACCGTCAGAGCATACGCGTCACGTGCATAACGTCGGTCGTTGTCCAGGATTTTCAATTCCTTGCACAGCTCATTGGGCAGGAATTGATGACCCATTTCAGATGTCGGCACATGTTCGTCGTTCATGCCAGTGACGGCCATGACCGGAGCATCATCCAGTGTCAGGTCCAACCAACCGGCCAGTTCCACCGCGTCGGCGATTGGCGGTACAACGACTCGATGTTCCGCAGCCGCTTCGATCGCCCAGTCAAGCGCTTCGCTGGCGGTCGCTACGATGCCGAAGGCTTCGGGAATCTGTTTTTGATTTCCCAGCGCCAAGTGAATTGCTTCGCAGGCTCGGATTATCTGCAACTCCGACGGATCCTGCCTGTTCAGTTCTTGCTCGCCGTAAATCGCCATCAGTACCTGGCTCCACGGTCGAGTCCAATGTACGATCGGTTGGGCCTTTCCGTCGTGATCACCCGTCAACGGCGTCAGAAGTTTGCCGATCAGTGCATGAAGCTGGTTCAATACGAGCCTTGCCTCGGCTTGTCTTCTGGCACGCCTTTGTGCAGATTCATCCAGTCGCTCGACGTCGTCCTCCGACTGGCCTGCCACTCCAAACGGTTGATTGGCCTCCAGGGACAGTCGGCCTGGCAGGTTGTTGTTCTGGTATTCGTCCAGATCCTGGAGCCACCCGTCGGAATCCACCTGTTCACATAACCAGCGGTACATGTCCGGATGCCGTACCAGAGCGGTAAATGCATCGTAATTTTCCGATTCCAGGTAGTCGCGACAGGCGATCATCAATCGTACGGGACCGGTCTCGACAAGTGGTCGTCCGGCAAGATCGCGATGACAAACATCAATCGCGTTGAGACTTCGTTGAAGTTGCGGGATAACGGTTGGATCGGGAACGCCAATGGTTATTTCGTCCGCCGAAAATACGGTTCCCAGATTACTGACAAAATGGGCGGCCGCGTCGGCTTGATCCGCTGGCTGATCCACAAACAGAATCTGCGCGTCGGAAATCTGGACTTTGATATCGAGCCATTGTTCCGTAATGAGGCTGCCAAATTCGTTGAACCGATCGGCCATCGATTCGGGGGCCGCAATCAGTACGCGGACCTGTCGACTGTCCGTGGTGGCGATCTGGCGAAGCATCTCCGAAATCGAGCGATTCAGGTCAGCCGTTCCGACCAGTACGATTTGCCTGTCCGTCGCACAACGGACCTGATTGGCTTTCATCAATCCGGCAGCAGCGAAGTTTCGTGCGGCCTGTTTGTCCCACAAATCCACCTCCGCAAGAATCTTGTAATAACGCTTTTGAATCGCTGCGAGCGCTACCCAGCGGTTGGCTTCTTCTTTGAGGAATCCTTTGACATTTTGGACTTCCCGGGAGACACTGCTGAAACTCCAGATGTCGTTGGCCAGTCGTGTATGCAGATTTGAAATCAACGTCGCCAGGGGCCGCCAGTCCTCAAAATCTTCTACATCTGAACGTCCGGTCAGGCACTGTATTTCCTCCGCCGGAGACTGCTCGAGGGCTTTTGACCAGGCCATTTGCTGGGCAAGGTCCGTCGCAAGCTGCTTGTTGGCAACGTAAAGCAACTCCGGGAGTTGCCCCAGCGATATAATGCTTGGCGGAATAAACGGGACTTCGCGTTTCTCGGCCGCTTCAATCAGTAATGGCAGGAGTCGTTGTTGGGCGCGCAACGTAGGCAAGACGATGACGACAGTGGAAAGGTCAAACCCGCGAAAACCGGGTTTTTCTGTCAGGTAATTTTCCAATAACCAGTTGGTGGCCGAGACCAGCGGTGGCTGATCAAGCCCCAGAAAAACGCGGCCGCCGGTAAACCGACTGTCGACGACTGAATTCGTTGATGCTGATTTAGGCACGTATATCCAATCCCTGGTAAAAATGAAACAAGCGGTTTTGATTATAGAAGAATTCAACCGCTTGACACGTTAGGTCACTCGAGCCAGGAAATCGGGGGTTTGGCGTCGGGCATTTCCTGCGTTACACTCTCCACTGATTTCACATTCGGAAACAAGATTCAGAAAGTGATGTGGATATGTTTGATCGCTTGGCAACGGGCTGGCAGCTGGCAAAACAATCGTTCAATGTTCTTAAACTCGATAAAGAACTTTTGATGTTTCCGCTATTCAGTGGTCTCGCTTGTATTGTTGTGACGGCCAGTTTCGGAATTCCCATTTTTTTCTCCGGGTTGCTCGAAAACTTTACCCAGGAACAGGCCGGACCCGCCGTCAGTGCAGGGCAAAAAATCCTGCTCTACGTGCTGATGTTCCTGTTTTACTTTGCCAGTTATTTTGTGATCATCTTTTTCAATTCGGCGCTTGTGGCCTGTGCCATAATCCGACTCAAAGGTGGCGATCCGATTCTGAGCGATGGATTCGGGGCCGCAACGGCAAGGTTGCCTCAAATCGTTGGTTGGGCGTTGGTGGCAGCCACCGTTGGTATGATTTTGAAATTAATTGAATCGCGCAGCCAGAGGTTCGGACGGATCGTATCCGGTCTCCTGGGAATGGCCTGGTCGATGACAACGTTTTTCGTCATTCCTGTACTGGTTGTCGAGAAAGCCGGACCGGTCGATGCGGTCAAGCGATCGGTCGCGATCATGAAAAAAACATGGGGCGAATCGCTGTCTGCCAATTTTGGTATTGGGCTCATCACTTTTCTGGCATCACTGCTGGGAATCATTCCGATCGTCGCTGGCGGGATCGCATTGAGTGCACAAATGACAATCCTGGGAATCGTGTTGATCGTGATCGGTGTCGTGTTGTTGCTGACTGTTTCCCTGGTTTCCTCGGCGTTGGGAACCATCATGTTGGCCGCACTCTATATATACGCGGAAGAAGGAACGATCGCTGGTGGGTTTGATGCCAACTTGATTCAACGGGCGTTTGCAACCAGGTAGGCCGATGATGGATCGAGATCAAATCAAATTCGATCAATCGCTTGAGGACTTTCGTCTTCGCTGACGAGGCTGGTTACGTTCCTTGAATGCGGCCTTGCGTTTTTTGGCTTTGGCCGCTTTTGCTTCCTCGGCTTCGGCAATTCGTCTGGCCGTGGCAATTTTTTCCAAGTCCATCATTTCGGGTGTTTCCAGGGTCAACGGCCCCAACTTTCCCGAACGCAACTCGGTAACAAAAATCTTGGACGCCCGGTCGATGTCGACCAGGCCAGCCTTGCCAAGACAGCCACGCTTGCGGCCCAACGCTTCAATAAATTCGGTTTGGTCGGCCGGCACCGACTCCAGTGCATACCGTTCCATCAATCGATCGATGAAATGATTGAGCATGAATTCAGCCGAAAAGAACGCGGCATCGGCGTAGTCCATCGCCGTCTCCTTGATCGAACCGATTGTTGCCAGTCGATAACCGCTGTAAATATTCTCGACATTCGGCCAGAGTACACCGGGTGTGTCGAGCAGCGTGACGCCGTTGCCAATATTGATCCGTTGTTGACCTTTGGTGACGGCTGGTTCATTTCCTGTTTTCGCTACTTTCTTGTTCGCCAGGATATTGATAATGGTCGACTTGCCGACGTTGGGAATGCCTGCAATCATCGTGGTGATCGTTTTCCCTTCCCCTTTATGCGGCAGCATCTGCACGATCAAGCCGGTCAATTGGCGGATCGAACTGCGGTCCTCGGTGGTCGTCGCGCGGGCCTTGATGCCGTTTTTCTTTTCCAGAAACTTGAGCCAAGTCTTGGTCATTTCCGGGTCAGCCAAATCAGCTTTGTTGAGAATCTTCAAGCAAGGCTTGTTACCACGGAGTTCCTCCAGCATCGGATTTTCGCTGCTATAGGGAATCCGCGCATCGAGTACCTCAATCACCAAATCGATTTTGGGGAGTGTC
>JAHEBQ010000011.1 GCA_024642205.1 Planctomycetaceae bacterium
AATTTTCATCGCGTGGCTCAATGGGTTGAGGTGTTTTCAAAAGGGATATGATAGCTCAGGAAACCAGATTTGTAATCGTGCATACCTTGGCAGAATGAAAATCGAGGATTAGCGTATCCACGGCCAATGGTTCATAATGTTGGTTTGGAAAAAAATTACTAACCCTCGGTTCGCAGTATTCCTTCTGCGATCGCGTCGCAGAAATTCTTTCGGCGCAACGGGTACTGTCTCTGGAAAGTTCCTATGTCCACGCATTGTCCCCTTCGCCCGCTCTGGCTCGTTCTCTGGATCGGTGTGTTTCCGATTTCGATATGCTGTGGAATTGTTGCGGCCCAGGAGCAGACCGCAACACTGGATCAAAACCCCGAAATCCAGGCCCGGTTGGAATTGGCGGGAGACAACCGACCCGAATTGACGAAAGCAATCGCCGATGTCTCGGCGGACCACCAGGATGCGCTGGAGTTCCTGTTGCTCAACATGCCCGAGTATGACCTGAAAAACCTTTCCGCCGATTTCTTGCTGACCAACATTCGGCTGGCGTATCGGGCGCGGGCCATTGCCAGTTGGAAAATTCCCGACGATATCTTCTTCAACGACGTTTTGCCCTACGCCAATATCGACGAACCGCGTGACCCCTGGCGGCAGCAGCTTTTCGACCTCTGTCAGCCCATGGTCAAGGATTGTCGGTCGCCGGGCGAAGCGGCGCAGAAACTGAACTCCACAATTTTCAAAGAGCTGGCCGTCAAATACTCGACGGCTCGTAAGCGGGCCAACCAAAGCCCGCGGGAGAGTATCGAACAGGGCCTTGCGTCTTGCACCGGTCTATCGATTGTTCTCGCTGACGCGTGCCGAAGTGTCGGGGTGCCGGCGAGACTGGCCGGAATTCCCAGCTGGAAAAACAAGCAGGGCAACCACACCTGGGTCGAAGTCTGGGACGACGGTTGGCATTTCACCGGCGCCGCCGAACCCAACCCCGAGGGCCTCAACCATGCGTGGTTTCAGGGGGATGCGGCTCTCGCCGATCCCGATTCCGAAATGCACTCCATTTACGCTACCAGTTTTCGCAAAACCGAAACGGTATTTCCAATGGTCTGGTCCCCCGAAAAAAGGGTCTTCGCCGAGAATGTGACGACCCGTTACATCCCGGCGAAGGTACATCCCGACAAAAATGTCGTCAACGTCCTGGTCCGGGTATGGAATGCCGACAAAACTGCTCGGGAAGTCGTCGCCGTGGAAGTTATGGATTCGAAGGCAAAACGAATGGCATCGGGTCAGTCCAAAGCCGGAACCGCCGATCTGAACGACATGTTGACGTTCGAGCTGGAACCCAATTCGACATACACGCTGCGCTTGACGCGCGGCGCTGAACACCAGGCCCGGCGTCACGAATTCAAAACAGGACAGAATGCCAGTCAATTGGTTGAAGTCTTGCTGGACCAGGAGGAAAAAAGCCCGGCGGCAGGTGAAGCCAAGAACCAGGACGATGGGGAAAAACCACTCCGTCCCTCAGCGCGCGAATTGCTGTCAAAATTTGCAGATGAGTGTTTCTTCGATGCGAACTCGGCGGATGAAATCCTTCGCGAACATCCGATTGCAACAAGGCAATTGGCATGGGATCGATTTCTGGCTTCGCCAATGGCGCAAAAACGCAAGTCCGACTTCGAAAAAAGCCAGGTCACGTCTGGTAAACACTTGAGCCCGTACACGATCAAGACGGTGGGCGATCGACCTGAACGCGGTTGGCCGCTGTTCATTGCAATGCATGGTGGCGGGGGCGCTCCACAACAGCTCAACGACAGCCAATGGAGGCACATGCAGATCTACTACAAGGATCAACCCCAGGTAAAAGGCTACAAATACCTGGCATTGCGGGCTCCCAACAATTCCTGGAACGGATTTTATGACGACTACGTTTATCCGTTGATCGAAAACCTGATTCAGCAATCCATTGTTTTCGGCGACGTTGATCCAAACAAGGTATTCATCATGGGCTATTCGCACGGTGGTTATGGTGCGTTTGCGATTGGACCCAAGATTCCCTTTCGATTTGCGGCCGTGCACGCCAGCGCCGCGGCACCCACCGACGGGCAGACATCGGCCAGAACGCTGCGGAACACCCGATTCACGTTCATGGTGGGTGAAAATGATACGGCCTACGGTCGCCGGGAACGTTGCGAGAGGTTTGCAAAACAGATCGACGAGCTTGGCTACCAAAACGTTGAATTCATGTACAAGCCGGGATTCGGACATGGCGGACTACCTGACCGTGACATGATCAGCCAGATGTACGATTACGTGCGAAACCCCGTTCCGCGACGTCTGACATGGGAAATGACCGACTCGGTGGTCGATCGATTTTACTGGTTGACCGCCGAAAAACCGCAACGGGGTGAATTGATCGACGCCGAGATCAGCGGCAACCAGGTCAAAGTGAAGACGGAAAACTGCAAATCATTTTCGATTCTTCTCGACCGACGTTTGATCGATGACCCCGGCAAGCCAATCGAAATCGTAATGCTGCAAGATGGCGTTGAACGGACATACTCAGTCAATTACCAACCCAGTTTCAAAACGCTTTGTGATTCCATCATGAAGACTGGCGACATTAACCTGTCATTCGATTTTGAGATCAAGGTCAATGTTGAAGATTAAATCCGCGCTATTTGATTTCGTCTTGTGTCGGTGGAATTTCGCTGCGCGAGACGACGCGCAATCGCGGAGCCAATGGCAACAAAAAAGTTCTCATCCGAATCAGGATCCTGTCATGCGTTTTACCACGCCGATACTTCTTCTCCTGGCCTGTTTGTTTTCAAACATGTCATGTTCCACCGCGCAAGAGCAACCGGCCAGGCCAGCGAGCCCCGGAGAACAGCAAACCGACGGCCCCCAACCCACCGGGCAAACATCCCTGGCACCAGCACAAGGCAGCAAGACCACGGGGCATCAATCGAAACAGACCAACGCGCTGGCCAAGGAAACCAGCCCCTACTTGCTGATGCACGCCCACAATCCGGTGAACTGGTACGCTTGGAACGACGAGACATTGGCCAGGGCGAGTAAGGAAGACAAGCCAATATTTCTGTCGATTGGCTATTCAAGTTGCCATTGGTGTCACGTGATGGAGCGCGAGTCTTTTTTGGATGCAGAGATCGCCGGATATTTGAACGACAACTTTATCTGTATCAAAGTCGATCGCGAGGAGCGTCCCGACGTCGATGAGATCTACATGAATGCACTGCAGGCAATTCGTCCTGGAGGCGGCGGATGGCCGCTCTCGATGTTCCTGACACCCGAGGCGAAACCTTTTTTCGGTGGGACCTACTGGCCAGCCCGCGATGGAGACCGTGGTGCCAGTATGGGATTTCTCACGATCGTCACGAAAGTCAACGAGGCTTTTCGTGACCATCGCGCCCAGATTGATCAAGACGCCGAAATCGTAACGCAGCGAACTAAAGACGCACTCGCGGGGCTGAAGCCGGTCTCAGGATTGCCAATCCAGAAAGCCTGGTCCAGCGAGACCGTTCAGAACCTGTTGTCAAACTTTGACCCGCAGTTCGGAGGGTTCGGATTCAGTTCGACCAATCCGAATCAACCGAAGTTTCCCGAACCGTCAAACCTGTTTTTCCTGGTAGACCAGGTTCAACGAAGTTCCGACCCCGACAATCCGGAGACGTTGGAGACGAAAAAAATGCTGGTCACGACCTGTGATCGGATGATGATGGGCGGAATCCATGACCATCTTGGCGGTGGTTTCCACCGTTACAGCGTCGATCGGTATTGGCAGATTCCGCATTTTGAGAAAATGCTCTACGACAACGGCCAACTCGCGACAGTTTATGCCGAAGCCTACCGGTTGACGGGGCGCGAAGATTATCGGAACGTCGTCGAGGGAATTCTCTCGTTTGTCGATCGGGAATTGGTCGCACCGTCGGGTGGCTTTTATGCTTCGCTGGACGCGGAATCAGAAGGTGTCGAAGGAAAATTCTACCGCTGGGAACGGGATGAAATCAAAGCAGCACTGGAGCCGAAAGAGTATGAGTTGTTTGCGTCGATCTATCGGCTGAACGAGGCCCCAAATTTCGACGACGAATTCTACGCTCCTCAATTGAACAAATTGATGAGCGACCATGCGGCTCAACGGTCAATGAGTCTGGCCGACCTGGAGGCGATACTGGTGCCAATTCGAAAGAAACTGTTTGAGGTTCGATCCAAACGGGTTCGTCCGTTGTTGGATCACAAAATCCTGGCCGCATGGAATGGATTGATGATCCGGGGCTTCGCTGACGCCGGTCGGATTTTGAAGCATGAACAATATACCAAAACGGCTGCCAAAGCCGCAGATTTCGCACTCCATGAAATGATCGACGCCGACGGGCGGTTGTCTCGCACCCATACCGATGGGCAGGCAAAGCTGAACGCCTATTTGATCGATTATGCCTGTTTGATTGACGGGCTGATCGCGCTTCATCGCGCAACCGGCGATTCAAAATGGTTGGAGGCAGCTGATCGGTTGCAACAAAAACAGGATGAACTGTTTTGGGATACGGCCGGGGGTTACTTCTACACTTCCCAGGATCATGAGGCCTTGATTGCACGCAGCAAAAGAGCCAGCGACGGAGCAATGCCTGGCGGAAACAGCGTGTCCGCGGCGAACCTGTTCTACCTGGGCAAAAAATTGAACCGGGGAGCATATCAAACAAAATCACGACAAACCGTCCTGTCAGCATCTGCGATCTTGACCCGGGCTCCTCAAGCTGCCCCACGAATGGTGATCACGGCTCAAGAGTTTGTCGAATAGCAACCGTTTTCGAGGTTCCTGACATCTGCCGATCGCGATCGTTCATGATTACGCCCGTTTGTGAAACCTTTCTTTATTGCCCTGGCTGTGGATCTCCACCCGACGCGGTCGGAACCTCTCCATTTCGCTGTCGCCAATGCGCGTTCAGCTTTTACTTCGGCCCTGCGGCGGCAGTAGGAGCAGTCATTGTCAACAGGCGCGGAGAATTGCTGTTGCTGATTCGGGCTCGCGATCCAGGCCAGGGGAAATACGGATTGCCCGGTGGGTTTGTCGATTCAGGTGAGACGCTGGAAGATTCGTTGGTTCGGGAAGTGCGGGAAGAAACTGGTCTGCGTGTGACCAAACTCGAATACCTTTGCTCGTTTCCGAACTCGTATACGTATCGCGAGGTCGCCGTTGATGTTCTGGATGCATTTTTTGTCTGCGAAGTCGAGTCGTTCGAAGACCTCCGTGCTCAACCAGAGGAAGTCGATTCCTTTTACATTGGCGTGCCAACAAAAGAGGTATTGGGCAGAATGGCATTTGAATCGAACCGTCGCGCCATTGAGTTATTCCTGGCACAGTGGTGTTAAAATCGCCCTCGGAATCAACGTTTGTTTTTCTCCCCATCCAGACGCTCGTCTCAACGCAATACGCTGCCGGGAAAGGGATGGAAGACGCCACCGTCAGTCGCCTGATCCGATCCCTTGTTGATCGTTTACGGATCAGTCCATGGAGCGTAGTTTCGACTCAAATCGAGTTGGCACAAGGGTTGCAGCTAGCTCGTTTCCATTAGCTGATTACCTTTTGACCACAACTTGGCGAACGCGGGCCGGTCCGTTGAATTTGACAGATTCCTTCGGATAATAGCCCGTTTTTGCGCCCCGACCAAGGAGTCTTTTATGAAGGCCTTCAAACGCCTTGCTTTCGCCACCGTTCTGATCATTTGCCTGGCGCAGGAGGGTCACCCTGCCGTAGCGCAGGAATCGACAACCCAGCCGCCGGATATCGTCACTCAAACCAACACTGCCGAGTCGGGAGGCATCAAAACCGAAGCAGTCGTGACCGAACCGGAATTCGTGGCTGCGGATATTGCCTGGATGCTCGTTTGCTCCGCATTGGTGCTGATGATGACGGCACCAGGATTGGCGTTGTTCTATGGCGGTCTGGTTCGCAAAAAAAATATTCTCAGTGTCATGATGCAGTGCATTTTTCTGATGGGTTTGATGTCAATCATCTGGGCGGTGGTCGGTTACAGCCTGGCCTTCGGGGGGACCAATCCTTACTTCGGCAATCTGGACCACCTGTTCTTGAAGGGAGTCTCGCCGACGTTTGTCGATGGAGCGGTGACAACCCCGGCAGAGGGCAGCATTCCGGCCACCGTGTTCATGTGCTTTCAAGGCATGTTCTTCATCATTACGCCGGCGTTAATTTGCGGTGCGTTTGCCGAACGATTCAAATTCTCATCCATGTGCGTGTACATGGTTCTTTGGGGGTTACTGGTTTACTGTCCGATCTGTCACTGGGTTTGGAGCGGAAAAGGGTGGTTGTGCGAGGCAAACCCGGACGCATTGTTTCCAGCGCTTGATTTCGCCGGTGGAACGGTGGTGCATATCAGTTCCGGCGTTTCAGCACTGGTTTGTGTCCTCTTTGTCGGTCAGCGAATGGGCTACGGCAAAGACCCGATGCCACCCCATAATCTGACATACACCTGTATCGGCACGGCGCTGTTGTGGGTCGGCTGGTTTGGATTCAACGCCGGAAGCTCACTGTCGGCCGGGACCGGTGCGGTAAATGCATTTGTCTCAACGCATTTGGCTGCCGCCGGCGGAGTATTGGCCTGGGCGGGAGCCGAGTGGTTGTTTCGGGGGAAGCCGACCGTCTTGGGTGCCTGTTCCGGCGCGGTTGCCGGCTTGGTTTGTATCACGCCCGCTTGTGGTTCGGCGACTGCCATGGGGGGAATCGTTCTTGGCATGATCGCGGGGATGGTCTGCTTTTGGGCCTGCACGGCGCTCAAGAAATCCTTCAAGTATGACGATTCGTTGGATGCGTTTGGCGTCCACGGCGTCGGAGGAACGGTCGGAGCCGTTTTGACGGGTGTTTTTGCAAACAGCTCCATCACCGGTGGACTGGAAGGCGGCCGCGTCGGGTTGATCGAAGGGGGTTTTACCAACTTTACTCAGGTCATCAATCAGCTCGTCAGCGTGTCCGCCGCAGCCGGCCTGGCAATTGTGGGCACGATAATTCTGTTGGTGGTTCTCAATGTCACAATCGGACTCCGTGTGACTCCAGAAGAAGAGCAACGTGGTCTCGATGTGGCTCAACATGGCGAGGAAGGATACATCTTTCTGTAACTGATTCGACCGGCATCCTTAACAGCCGACGCGCGCGAGCCTACGGTTTTCCTCAGGACTGGCGGCAAACGCGTGTCGGCTGATTTGACACCTTTCCAGGCCTCGATTCCAGGCTGGCAGCCCAGATTCGGGTGATGATTCGCTTCTGCCTGGTGGCAGGCGAACGGTTCTGCCATGTTTGGCTGGCCTGGCAAAGTGTCTTTGGTTATTTGCATTGGAGCAAGAAGCGATTCGCACTAGAATCGTGAGTTGCCTTTTACCGTGCATTCCGTCTGGATCCTTGACCCCCGATGACAGCGACTGACAAAACACTTCAAGAACTGCGAACCGGCATCGATGAAGTCGATCAGCGGCTGGTCCGATTGATCAACGCCCGCTCAAAACTGGCAGTTGAGCACTCGCGGCTGAAGCGTACCGAGCCAGGGATGCCGGTAGATGACCGAACGCTTGAGAATGAAGCGCTTCGAAACGTGGTGGCCAAGAACCGCGGGCCGATTCCCGACTCGGCGATGGAGGGCGCCTACCGCGAAATTCTCAACGGCGCGTTTGTCCTCGGCCGACCGACGCGTGTCGGTTACCTCGGCCCCCAGGGCACATTCAGCCACCTTGCCGCTTCCCAGTACTTCGGCCCGTCGGTTGACTACGAAAATCTCCGGGCACTCGAAGGCGTATTCGAAGAAGTCGCACGCGGGCACGTCGATTATGGTCTGGTACCGATCGAAAACAGCACCGGGGGTGCGATCATAGAAACGCTCGATGCGTTTTCGGACTATTTTGGTCGACTCACCATCTGCGGTGAGATTCGGTTGGCAATCCAATTCAGCTTGTTGGGCAAATGCCAATCCGAGGATGTGCAAATAATCTATTCGAAAGCCGAGGCGCTGGCGCAATGCCGCCAATGGCTTTCACAGCGGTATCCGAACGCCCAGCAGATTCCTGCACAAAGCACCGCTGCTGCCGCCGAGCTCGCTTATCTGGCCAGCCCCTCCGATGGAGTCGCAGCTGTTGGTTCCAGCAAAGCCGGTGAACTGTACGGTCTGAAAACACTGAATGAGGGAATCGAGGACTGCGCCAACAACGTCACGCGGTTCTTGGTCCTTTCCAGACAAGAAACGGAAATCACCGGCAATGATAAAACTTCACTGATGTTTACCTGTTCCGATCGGCCCGGGTCACTGGTCGACATCCTCTCGGTATTCAAGCGATACAATATCAACCTCAGCCACATTGAAAAACGCCCCAGCCGCGACATCGGCATCGAATATACTTTTTTCGTTGACCTCCTGGGTCATGCCCAGGACGGCAAGACCGCGGAGATCCTTGGAGAAGTCCGCGCCCACTGCAAAAGCCTGTTCGTGCTGGGTAGCTTCCCGGTCTATAACGAAGCCCTACGATACCAGCCCCGCGTCATTTCCAACGATTACGATTCGCTGGACGAGCTTGAACGAGCTATTGATTGGATGGACGAACGAGTCGTCGAATTGATCAACGAACGCGCCAATCTCGTCGTCCAGGTAGGCGAATTCAAGCGAAAATCGGACGTTCCGATTTACGCGCCACATCGCGAGCATGCGGTCCTGACCAAAATCAAATCGCTGAATGAGGGTCCGCTTTCCGATCGCACGCTGGAATCCATCTATCGTGAATTGATGAGTGGGAGCTTCGCAATTGAGAAACCGCTGAGTATCGGGTTTCTTGGTCCGCGCGGTGAGTTTTCACACCTGGCTGCCGTCCGCCACTTCGGATCCAGTGTCAATTTCGTTCCCTCACGCGAAATCCGTACCGTATTTCAGCAGGTCGTCGACGGCAAAGTCGACTACGGGTTGGTGCCAGTCGAAAACAGCTCGGTCGGTGGTGTCAACGAAACACTTGATGCGTTCATCGATTTTCACGACCAGTTGAATATCTACGGCGAAGTCAAGTTTCAGACGCGGTTTTGCCTGCTGGCCAATTGCAAACCGGAACAGGTCCGAAAGATCTATTCGAAACCCGACGTGTTCGAGCAATGCCGAAACTGGTTGGGTACACAATACCCGCAGGCCAGCCGGATTCCGACCGAGAGCACTGCTTTGGCAACGAAGAAAGCAAAATCCGAAATTGATGCCGACCCAAGTTGCGGTGTCGCCGCGATCGGTTCGTCCCTGGCGGGCGAGATTTACGGATTGCGGCCTCTTTTCGAGGCGATTGAGGATCGCCAAAGCAACATGACTCGGTTCCTGATTCTTTCCAGAAGTCAAACGCAACGATCCGGCAATGACAAGACTTCGATCATGTTCACGACGGAGGACCGGTCCGGCGCATTGGTGGATGTGCTCGAGGTTTTCAAACGCAATTCGATTAACTTGACGCATCTCGAAAAACGTCCCAGCCGTGAAGAAAACTGGGATTACACTTTCTTCCTCGATCTCGAAGGCCACCGCGAGGATCCGAGGATCGCCCAGATTATCGGCGAGGCCCGCGCACATTGTAAGAACTTGACGGTCCTGGGAAGCTTTCCCGCCAGCCAACGCGTATTGTAGTCGGCCGAGAGCCGACCGGGCTGGTCCTATTCAAACCAGCCAAATCGAACGATCGACCACACCGCCTCCCATCCATGATGCCAGCGAATTTTCTTGCCTTCGGCATAAGTCCGCCCGCAATAGCTGATCGGGATTTCGTGGACCCGGACCTTCTCCCGCGCGACTCGAGCCGTGATTTCCGGTTCAATTGCGAAACCTGGGCTGATCAGTTTCGGCGTAATTGTATCGATGACTTCGCGGGTAAACGCTTTGTAACCCGTTTCAATATCCGTGAGTTTCAAATTCGTAAACATATTCGAAAGCGTTGTCAGGAACCGGTTGCCGACGTAATTCCAGAAGTAACCCGCTTTCCGCCCGGTCATTTGGGTATTAACCAAATAACGACTTCCATAAACGACGTCCGCTTGATGTTCGATGATCGGCCGAATCAACCGGGGGATCTCGTTGGGGTCGTATTCCAGATCCGCATCTTGAACGACGACGATATCGCCGGTGGCCAATGTGAATCCCGTTTTGAGCGCGGTGCCTTTGCCGAGATTGGATGCATGTGTTTCCACTCGAAACCGGCGATTGTATTCAGCGCCATGATTTTCGTTAAATGCCGCGGCCAGCAATTGGGCGATTGCAGCAGAACGATCGGTACTGCCGTCGTCGACCAGGATGATTTCTTTTGCGATGGGAATCGCGGCGACCTTGTCGACCACCGTCTTGAGAGTCCGCTGTTCATTAAAAAACGGAATGACAATGGAAACCACGATCTCTTCCGGGATCACGTAAAATCCTAATGGACAACGGGCTGATTCGCCGAGCGAGGACGTGTGGTATTCGTACCAGGTTTGGGTCCAGGGCGTCAGGGAGTTGTCGTGAGAAGACGTCATTTTCTTGGCTGGACAGGACAAAAAGCAAGTACCCGATGCGTGGTTCATTATGGTTGGGAATTCGTGCTGTGAACCTCAATATCGAATGAAGAACCTGGATTTTCGAGCGAGGATCGTGGTTTCCCGAACGGTCATCTGGTCAAAACCCGGGCTGGGCATAAAATTGCGGGCTATGAAAGTCGTCTCGCTGCAATCAGGAAGTAACGGCAACTGCTTTTTCGTCGAATCCGGCGCGGTTCGCCTGTTGTTTGATGCTGGAATCAGCGGAAAACAGGCAGAAGAGCGATTGGCCCGTCACGGTCGAGACATTCGCAGCGTCGACGGGCTGTTCATCTCCCACGATCACAGCGACCACACTCGATCGGTGGGTGTTTTTCAGCGCAAATTTGGCATGCCCGTGTACATCACTCGTCCGACGCTGACGGCGGTTCAACGCTATCAGAAGATTGGCAAGCTCGAACGGGTCCGAATATTCACCGCCGGCAGCTCACAGTCATTTGGCGACGTAACGGTTCACTCGGTTCCAACGCCCCACGACAGCGTCGATGGAGTCGCTTTTGTCGTCGAAGACAAACAGCACCGGGTGGGAATTCTGACCGATCTGGGTCATGCGTTCGACGGACTTCGAGAGGTTTTGCGGTCGCTCGATGCGGTGGTCATTGAAAGCAACTACGATACCGAGATGCTCCAGACGGGCCCTTACCCGGAACATCTGAAGCGACGAATCAGCGGCGCGGGCGGACATCTTTCCAATGAGGACGCAGCGATGCTGTTGCAGCAAACCCGGTCGGAGCGGCTCAAGTGGGCTTGTCTCTGTCATTTGTCGGAAGAGAACAACGAGCCTGAACGGGCTCGCGCGACACATCAACGGATTCTGGGTGAGGACTTTCCTTTGCATATCGCCAGTCGTTATGACGTCAGTGAGATTTTCGAGCTGTAGCACGTTGCCCAGTCTGAATTTCACGCACTGGCGGATCGCCTGGGTCACCTGACGGCTGGTTTCGTAGGCTGTTCGCATCAGGTGGACCGTCGTGCAAAGGCCCGTATCCATGCCCAAGACTGGATTTCCCTGTCTCTGAAAGCGTTTCCATCGCCGCTGGATGGATTCGTACCGTGTGTTGCGATCCACTACGGCGCGACCGGGCAGTTTTTTGGTATCTGTCGTTTCGTCAAATTGACGGTTAGAAACAAACGGGTTGCCTGACCTTCTGAAAGCCGATCCAGATTGCCTTGATAACGAATCGACAGGATACTCAAAATCGGAAAATGACTCCCCGGAAGTTTCAGCAAGTGAATTGCCTGACGGGCTGATTCGTTCCGTCTTCAACCTTCACCCGTCCGGCGACTTTCCATCCTGGCAGCAGCATCGTTATTCTCCAATCACGCGCTGACTGATTTGGCCGGACGTTTTATTCCGAACGATGACCTTCAGGCAGCCGTCGGGCATTCGTTCCTGCTTCACGAGATAGTGGTCCTGATCAAATTCGCGTCGCACCGAAATGCTTTCGACGTTTTCTCGACCGCGCCAAATGGGCAACGAAATTGGTTCCCAACGTTTTGACAGTACCGATTGATAAGCCGCGTCCATGATCGCGTTGACCACATAACCATCGTAAAACGTCTCGGCCGGAGACTCGCCCCGCTCCAGAGCGCCAAGCACGTCGGCGAACATATCGACGTATCCCAGCGCACCCGGCTCGTCGCCGACCGGGAATAGCCAGCCCTTTGACGTTTCGGCTTTCTCGGCAACGTAGTCTGAATCGCCATTGGCAGAGAACATCTCCATTCCCGTTCTCAGCCAGTGGTTCAGCCAAATCGTTCCTTCGGTCCCTGCTACTTCGTCCCGTAGATCCATCCCCCCTCGAAAGGCCCAACTGACTTCGAATTGTCCAATCGCCCCGTTTTCGTAACGGACCATTCCGATCGCGTGGTCTTCCGTTTCAATGGGATGGACCTGGGTATCGGCCCAACAAACGACCTCGACCGGCCGAATATCTTTGCCGATAAAGTTGCGCGCGATCTCGATACAGTGACAGCCCATGTCAATGATTGCGCCACCGCCGGACATTTCCTTGTCCCAAAACCAGTCGCTGTGCGGACCAGGGTGAGTTTCGCGGGAACGTACCCAGGTCACATCACCGATGGCACCATGTCGAACGGAACGAAGTGCCTTGAGTGTTTTCGGCGTGTAGACCAGGTCTTCGAGGTAACCGGCGAAGACTCCTGCCGATTCAACGGCCTCCAGCATTTCACAGGCTTCTTCGGCCGTCCGTCCCAGCGGTTTGGTGCACAGAACAGGCTTGCCGGCGCTGACTGCCGCGAGCACTGCTTGCTTGTGCAGATGATTGGGCAGTGCCACGATTACAACGTCAACGTCGTCACGCTGGATCGCTGCATCCATGTCGGTAGTGGCATCCGGGATGTTCCACTGGCTGGCAAATTTTTCGGCCGAGTTCTGCGTTCGGGAATACACGACCGTGACCTGATCCCGGCTCCGTTTTCCCTGTAACGACATCGTGTAGAACATTCCGATCAAGCCGGAACCCAGCATACAGATTCGCATTCGTTTCTCCGGAATAAATTGTCAACGCTCAAAGATTTTCGACTACGGCAAGTCGCAAGCGTCAGCTTCAGGCCGGAATCGCCAGCAAAACTTTCAGACTCGTAAAGCGGTCCCGGCCCGGACACGCATGGATTCGGCCTGGCGGGCAAGAATTGAGGTTGATCGGGAATACTGGTTGACCACTCGTCCGAGCTAGTGACAGCGATTTACAATGGACTGCACTTTTTCATATGTTCCCCAACGCGTTCATCATCCCAAATTTCCAGGGGGTAGTAACTGGGATGTTTGCTTTCAAAGTACGGGTCGTTGTGCCGCGTGTTGTAACAACAAATCAGTGACCAGCGGGGAAATTCACTTTTGTTTTGATCCGACCGATGTAGCGTATTTCCATGGAAAAAAATTGCGTCGCCTGGCTCCAGCTCACAGTACACCAGCTCCATCCGGGCAAGCGCCGCGTCGACTCGTTCAAGATCGGCGCCGGTTTGATCGCCCGTTTTGCCGTGTTCAATTCTGCCCATCTTGTGTGAACCACGGATTACCTGAAGACAACCATTTTCTCGTGTCGCTCGGTCAATTGCGATCAGACAGCTTCCCATGTCCGGAAACAGACATCCGTTGTTGTACCAGTAACCGTAGTCCTGATGCCATTCCCAAGCGCCGCCGACACGCGGTTCCTTGAGCATCATCTTGTGGTGGTAATGATAGACTTCGTCTCCCAGCAAAGCCTGCATGTTTCCGGCAACTCTCCTGCATCGGACGATTGCTTCATAAGGAGACTCGGTCAAGTCGTTTCGAACAGCCAATCGACTCTCACCGCCCAGCGAGTCCTTGCGTGCATAGGAATCATGCAGGATCGCCTGATCTGATTTTGCCACGGCCAACAACAACGCCGCCTCATCGACGGACAACAACTGAGGCACAATCAGGTAGCCATCAATTGCGAATTGCTGAAGGTGTTCTTCTTCGACCGAGAACGCCATTTTTCGTCCTTTCATGTTTTGCTGCCAGTAACCGGTCCCGGCGGTTGATTGTACTGCGAAACTAGATCAAACCGAAATACTCGTGAATGAACTGCTTTCGATCTCCTTCGTGCTGGACATATTGCAACATTGCCAGGAGTTTCGTTTGATCCCGTTTGAGCTTGGCCGCAAGGTTGGCGGCGTCCCTGAGTTGTCCCGGCAGCGGACCAATGACGGTCAAATTCGATGGCTGGTTTGCACCGGTGATAACGCCCCAGCGATCCATCATCGAAAGAGCCGTTTCCAGCCTGCGGTCGTGTTTTTCCCTGTGATGCAGCCGTTCTCGCAACCACTCCAGTCCGAATGCGTTAATTTGCTCAATTTCGTTCTTCAAGAAATCAAACACTCGCTCGTAGTATTCCGCATCGGGATTGCTCCAATGCAGGAATTCCATTTGGGTCGCCAAGTCGCGCTGGTCGTACATCAGCAGACACTTGGATGGTTGCCCGTCGCGCCCAGCCCGCCCGATTTCCTGGTAATACGATTCCAATGATCCAGGCAGGTCTGCGTGTAGCACGTATCGAATGTCCTCTTTGTCGACTCCCATTCCAAACGCGTTGGTCGCCAGCACCAGATGGCCAGGCTCATTCATGAATGACTCCTGCAGTTGGCGGCGGCTGTTGCGAGGCAGGTCTCCATGATAGATCAAATGCGGGATATCATTTTCCCACAGTTGATCACTGAACTCCATCAATTTTCGGATCAACGTAAAGTACACGATTCCACTGCCTGGCAACTGCCGTCTCGTTTCGGCAATCAGGTCGTATTTCGCAACATCGTCCCAGACGTGGGTGACTTCGAGGTTCAGGTTCGGTCGATCGATACCCTCATGAAACAACTCGACGTCTCCTGGATCGAGATTCAGCTGTCGAACGATGTCTGTTTGCACGTCGGGAGTCGCGGTTGCCGTCAGTGCAATGGTTGTCGGATTGCCCAACGATTCCCGGATTTCACCCACGCGTGTGTAATCTGGTCGAAAGTCGTGGCCCCATTCACTGATACAATGGGCTTCGTCGATGGCCAGCAAGACGATCTTGCGTTGACCAATCACATCACGGAAATCTGGCTTACGAAACCGCTCCGGCGTCACATAGACCATATCGAAACCGCCTTGGCCGATCTGCCTGTATCGCAGATCCCGCTCCGAACGTTGCAATGACGAATTGACGAATGTTGCGTTGACTCCTTTGGCGACAAGCGCATCGACTTGATCTTTCATCAGCGCAATCAACGGAGAAATGACAAGCGTCAACGGCGGCCTGTCGGGTTGCTGCAGGGTGGTGGCGGCCAGCTGGTTTTGGCGGGAAAGCACGATCGCAGGTATCTGGTAGCAAACGCTTTTTCCCATCCCCGTCGGCATGATCACGAGGCAGTGTCCCCCAGCCAGTACTCGCTCAATCACCTCACCCTGGCTTCCTCGGAATTCCTGATGACCGAAGACTTCAAGTAAAATGTCGGCACTAGGATGCATATTGGGGACGAAGGCGTATAAAAGTGGCGTTTTCAGCTGAAACTCTGATCCGATTGCGGTGTTAAGTATCGTATTGGTTTCTGGTTTCTCTACAATCGGAAACAGGGCCCCGCCTGTTTTTGAGTCGAAGTTTCTGATTAAGGCGATCCATTGAAATTCGAGAATCCATGCCGTCCGACCGATCGGCTTCTCATGCGGAAGCATGTCATTCTGGCAATGTTCTTTCTGGGTCTCACTTCGAGTGTGTTGGCCCAGCAGGAAATAGAACTGGCCGATAAATTTACTGGCAAGATTGCCGATCCCGCCCTGCTGAGCGCACGCCCTGAGTCGGGAATTGTCCAAGAGCAGGAGTCCTGGAAAAAACTCTGGACTGCCTGGCGCCCGAACGAGCCCATCAAAGACGTCGATTTCAATCATCAGACCGTGTTGGTTGAAACGGTCCCGGGACCCAATCTGGTTTTTTCCAGCCTTTTGAAACTGGACGGCCAAGGCGATTTGAAATATGAAATTGCCTCGTCGCGGATCGAAGGTCCGGGATTTGGTTACTTGCTCATGGTTGTTCCAAAAACCGGCATCCGCTCCTTCAATGGAAAAACAATGGATGGAAAACCGGTCGAAACCCGTCCGGTCGCCGCGATGGACAAGGCAATTCCAGACTCTCAACCAGGGGTCTCACCTCCCGTGTCGGTGAAACCGGCCCTTGAACCAAACCCAACCGTTGGGCCACCCGGAGTCGATCTGAAAACCGCTGGCCAGGAGTTCGTCAAAGTCGAAATTGTCGGCCGTGTCCGAGCACAGTTCCAATCGGTCGGCGCGGAAACGACCGGGACTCTCGTTGCCGCTGACGGAATCGTTTGGGAGCTTGATCTGCAGCAGGACGAACATCTTTTGAAAGCAGCGAGGTCGCTGGGAGACTCACTCGCCCGAATCAACGGCAAACTGGAAATGCAGCGTCAGCGCGGTGGCATCGAGGCCAGGGTTCGTTGGATCGTGCATGTGGAAAGCCTGGAACCGCTGGGTGTGCCAACCGCATTCCCTCCAGCAGCCTTGCCAACCGAGCGGCCGATTACCCAGCTGCGAAATGCAGAGCCATTGGCAGAAAACCCTCGGCTCTCTCCAATCCGAACCGTCCCCGGTGATGCCGGAAAAACCACCCCTCGCCAACCGGACCCATCGACGCCACCACCGGTTCCCGAATCGGGGATGAGAGATGTTCCAACCAGTTTTAAGCGACTATCAATCGTCACATCCGATGGGCAAACCCAGTTGATCGACTCTGATGGATCGATTCACTATGAGTCAAAGCCACGAAACCTGACGAACGACTGGACCACCGATCCGTCATCCATTGCAAAACTTCATCAATTTGTGGCAGAAACAGCCTGGGATCAGGTACCCAGGAAAACCCGGTCTGAATCCAATGACCCAAATGAAATCAACTACACGATTTCCATCGAAACATCTCGAGGTGTGACTCGCTTTTTCATCGACCGAACCGCTGTCCCCGATCAACCAACGATGAAGCAATTCTTTGAAATTATCGGTGAAATGGCCCGCAACCGATAACCAAGACGAACCTCAAGCGTGAGAGTTGCCGGCATGCCCAATCAGGGGCAGGAAGTTATCTAGTCAGCTTCCCTGAACCTCGGGTTTGTGAAACCGGTAATCTGCCTAGAATGACCGCTGGCCGGCAGACTGTCTGGCCTATCGCTATCGTAACATAACCAATTTGTGCCAGCGACGAAGGAGGTCTCGATGTCCCACCAACGGCCTTTGTTCTTGTTCCTAATGATTTCCTTCTGTCTTACCCTTGATTTGTCGGGCCAGGTCCAAATACCCGGGGATTCAAACATAACCAGCCATCACCGGAAAACGACCAGGTTTGCCAGTCAGTTTTGGACCTACCTGCTTTCCAACAATTACAAACACTGGTCACCCAGTCCTGGCGAGACCAGTGATTATTTTGCCAGTCGATTCGAGGACGGGAAGCGTTCTTCCACCGAAAGCCCGCACGGCGTCTGGTTGAAAACTTACATCAACCGGACCTCGATAAGCAACACGAAGACTTTTTCAAACGGTTCCGTGATCATCCTGGAAAACTATCGCGTTGACAAATCTCTGCAGTCGATTTCCGTGATGTACCGTACCCCGGGATTCAACCCTGAAGCCAATGACTGGTATTGGATCAATTACGAACCCGACGGATCGGTTTCCGAATCTGCGGCAGTCATCGGGAATCAACCGATTGCCACCGGCGCAAACGGCGTTCGCCGCACCTTCACTTCGGGGCAACCAATGCCCTCGACTAGACTGATGGGGCGAGCCAGCTCGTGCATTGAATGCCACCGAAAATCCAGTGGAAACGATTTCGTGTTCTTCAATGATTTGGATGACATTGCATCCGAAACGGAATGAACGTGTATTCCCTGTCGGAAAGGTCACGGCGCGACCAATTGCTTTCAGACCGAAGGACGAAGAATATTCCGGGAGCACCTGGTGAACTACCTGATTGTCTCAGGCTTGGTTTCGCCGGGGGGCAACCGGTGGCAGGTCCCGCTTGATCTCATCGAGTATCCCACAAAGCGCTTCGACTTCGGTTCCGCTGAGCCGCGCCGACTGAACAAGGTAAGCCAACATCGGAACGGGATGGCCCTTGAACACCGTATGGAGCAGCTGTCCACTGGCGTAATCAATACACTCCGCTTCGCTGATATTCGCCCGGTAAAGATACCGGTTTCCTTTTCGTTGAAAATCCAACACGCCTTTCTGAACCAGGCGATGCAACAGCGTCTTGATGGTTCCTGGCGTCCATTCCATTGATTCGCTCAACCGGGATATGATCCTTCCCGATGTGATCGGCTCGCCAAGCCAAACTTCCTGCATGACATACCATTCTGCGTCGGAGATATTGGGGCGGTGTTGAATCAAGTCAAACTCCAGGCTGGAAGCCGCAGAAACAGAAAGACGGCGATCAAACGAACCGTGCGACTGAGACGAGTTGCGAACGATCGATTGTTGATTAGAGAAAATGGATCCACGCGTCAATGCGTCATCTCCACGAAAAAAAGCCGCACCCTATTTGAGTGCGGCTTTGCTGGCTTGACGCCTCCCGACAAACGTCCGGATCCCCCGGTGCAAGCTTAACGCGAAGTCACAGGACTCAGCGATTCACTGACTCGGGCCTCGGCGACTTCATAAACGTAAACCGAGTTTTCTGAGATCACGATTCTGTCGGAGCCGGCAGCCTTCAGCGAACACCGGACGACGTGGTCGCCTTTGGAAACTCCGACAGCCGTGAATTTGAAAGCAACTTTTTGACCTGGCGCGACCTGCGGCTCGGTGAACAACAAGGCGTGTTCGGGTTGGTCCGCGATCAATTCATCTTTGACAGGCATTAATGACTCGGGTAAAGCAACCTGAACGTTGACTTCCGTCGCTTCACGACTGCCCAGATTTTCGACTTCCACCAGGAATTCGGCTTTCGCACCCACCTGCACCGGACCGGTCAGGTTCTGAATTCGCACGTTCAGGTCAGCTCGTGTCGTGACTTCGGTGGCAAGTCGAAACTCTTTTTCAAGTGTTTCGTTGCTGCTGATGAGGATGTTGCAGACCTGTTCGCCTTCTTTGACTGCAGTTGCTTTCAATTGAATCTGTTCAGTCGACTTGGCAGCCAGTTTGCCAAACGTCCACGACAATGTACCGCGTTCAGCATCGACGTCGGCTTCACGACTGATCGTCGTCACTTTCATTCCGTCCGGAACGGCCAGAGAAACTCGAACATTGGTCACTTCGACTTCCCCGGTATTCTCGATGTCGAATGAATAAATTCCATCACGCTGGACGAAATTCAGCTTCGGTCCAACGGCGGAAAGTCGAAGTTCTGGCTGATGCATGCTGACGTCAAGCGACGTCTCCTGGCGCTCCATGTATTTGGCCGTGGCGAAGATCTTGAATTGCCCCTGGCCGGAAGCATGCGCGTGAGATTCAAATGGAATCTCCAGCATGGCACCCGGCTGGATCGTAGAAATCAGGATTCCCTCGGAAGCATGGGCCGGCCTCAACCCGCTTGGCAAGACGGCTTCCAGCCGAACATCCGTAGCGACACCATCGCCCGCATTGGTAATCGTCAATACGTGCATTACCGTTTTGCCAGTTGTTGCTTTCGTGGGACCCGAAATTTTCATCTTGAGCTCCGGCTGCTGGACGCCAACAACCGTATGTTGATCACTTTTGACCAGGACTTGGGTTTCTATTTCAAGGGGCACCTTTTTTGTCGGGATTACCGTCAAGAGAATCTGTTGGGTGCGTTCACCGATAATTCGCGGAACATCGAATTCAATAGTTTGACCTTCGGTCCGCGTCGGGCTCGGAGAAGCCGAAACGAATTTCGAATGCTCAGGAATTCGCGCGATCAATGTGAGATTGTCGATCATCTCTTTGCTCAAGTTGCTGAGATTGATCTGTAGCTGGGCCGATTGATTGACGTTGACCGTTTGGGGTGCTCTGATTTCTGTCGAAACCATGCTTTTTCGAACCGTTACTGCTTGCGTTGGATCGTCCTGTTGAGGCTCAGCATTCGGTTGTTCCCGATTCGACGGTTCGTTTGCGGTTGCCCGCGCGGTCGACAGGATCGGTTGCTGATTCACTGGTTGGAGAATGGACTTTTGCGGATTTCGGCCAGGGTTTTGTACGATCGGTCGAATCTGCTGGTGCAGCGCGCGGGGTACCTGGATGTCGTCGAACTGAATCTGATTCGGGTTGGCAACCTGGTTGATTTCCGCCGGTTTTTGCGCTGGCTGAGGTCGTAGTTTGATAACCCGGTTGACTGCCTGCCCAGCTCCGATGAAATGTTCTTGCGACACAGCAAATTGGCCATGTGTGGATAACACCAGGGCGAACAGGGTGAACGCGGTAACCAGTTTGGGATAGAAATGACTCATTTGCTGCTCCGACGACGGTCCGACAGAAATTGCTGGGAAATATTTGTGTTCCCAAACTTCATCGACCGGGATAATCGGAGGTTTCAGCAATATTTCCCCAGGCCGCAATGTCCACGATTGCTGCCCAGCCTGCCAAAACGGGTGTCTGGAGAAGATACAGATGGAAAAGAGTCGTCAATCTTGGACGATTATTAATTGCTGACGATTTCCAGAATCACGCCCTGACCAGTGCCGTCGCCTCGAAACTTGATCGCCTCGTTGACCTGCTTTCGATTCAGGCACTTGATGGTATCGTGAAGCCGACGCTTGGGACAAATTTTGGGATGCTGTTTGAGCGGATCATCAATATGACTTGGCCATCCATTTTCTTCGAATGCATCGAGTATAAGTTCTTGATTCTCGGCAGGCCATTTGAACCGTTTTACCACAGTTTCCCCAAGTCGAAGCTCGCGGCGTTCCCGATCCCAAATCGGCCGAACGAAGGTTGTCTCATCTACCGACACCGAAGTATCAGATTGGGGATGTATAATGGGGTGGGTGATCGTGTTCGGTTGGCAGTGGCCATCGAACGCTCCAAATCCAACGAATGGAACACTATCGTATTGGGGGAGTCGGTTTGACTCATTATGATGCGATGACATGTAATTCCTTGTTGATAGAGCCCTGCGGGCGGCCGCAGGGTCGTCGGTATTTGTGAAGATGGCCATCGGCTGAATGTCGCGTTTGAAACAAGCGTTTGTCGCGATGTCCTCTCTGTCAGGTGGGGAAAAATTTCTTTCCCTACAGGTAAGAACTAAATGGTCTTCCAATTTTCGATCATTTTTTTCTTTCCAATCGCGTTAAGTCCTTATTTGAAAGTGGTTTAAGAATTTTATTTTGCTTGCATTTGCTTTCCCAATCGCCATCGGCGGGTGAGCCAGGCAGGTTTCAGAATTCGTTAAACTGGGAGTTTTGGCGATCCTGGATGTGAATCGAGAACACGTTATTTGCGTGTTTTTGTCTGACAGCCGAATCGGACAATCCAATATGTGCCCTAATTACTTAACTACTTCGCCAATCGTTACGTTGGCAGTTCTGTTCATTATTTCACACGCCATCGCCCAGGAGAAAATGGAATACCCCAAATCAAAACGAGTGGACCAGGTCGACGATTTTTTCGGCATCTCCGTGGCCGATCCCTTTCGCTGGCTGGAAGACGACGTTCGTTCCTCCGAGGACGTTCGTCAGTGGGTCGAATCTCAAAATCAACTAACGTACTCCCAGCTGGCAAAACTCCCATTTCGTGAAGAAATTGAATCGCGATTAACGCAACTATGGGACTACGAGAAATACGGTGCACCATTCAAGCGAGGTAATCGATACTTCTACTTCAGGAACCACGGTCTTCAGAATCAAAGCGTGCTTTACAAACTCAATTCGCTCGACTCCACGCCGGAGATTCTGGTTGATCCCAATCTCTGGTCCGAAGACGGAACCGATGCGATCGGCGGCATGGCGTTCAGCAACGACGGAAAACTGTTGGCCTACGGCGTGCAGAAAGCCGGTTCCGACTGGCGGACCTGGCACGTCATGGAAGTCGAAACCGGCAAAACGCTTTCTGATGAACTCAACTGGCTCAAGTTCGGAGGAGTTTCCTGGACCAACGACGCAAAGGGATTTTTTTACAGCCGATATGATGAGCCAAATTCGCACGAGAAATACCAGGGACTGAACCTCGGCCAGAAAGTCTATTACCACAGGATTGGCGACGATCAAAGCCAGGATAGGATGGTCCATCAGAATCCGGAAAACCCCAAATGGGGATTCATCCCTGAAGTCAGCGACGACGGCAAGTACCTGATTATTACCGTCTGGCAGGGAACCGACGATCGCTACCGCGTGCTTTACCGTTCGCTCGACGGTTCCGATCCCGGATTTACGATCTTGATTGATACTTTTGACAACGAATACAGTTTCCTGGGAAATGAAGGCAGCCGATTCTATTTCAAATCGGATTTCAAAGCCCCCAAAAAGTGTATCCTCGCAATCGATGTCGAAGACCCTGACCACGCAAACCGGCAAACGGTAGTTGCCGAGTCGGACGACGTGATGGAGAGTGCCGGAATCGTCGGCGACACCCTGATCATTCAATACCTTCAAGACGCCAAGTCAAAAGTCAAGCTGTTTGATTTGGCCGGCAATCATGTTCGTGACATCGAGTTTCCGGGCATCGGCTCGGCAAGTGGCTTTGGAGGCCGACGCGATCAGACGGAGACGTTTTACAGTTTCTCCAGTTTTAACCGGCCACCATGTGTTTTTCGGTACGATCTGACAACGGGCGAAAGTAAACTGATCCGTGAAGCGCGCGTCGATTTTGATCCTGGGGACTACGAAGTCAAACAGGTGTTCTACCGAAGCAAGGATGGAACTCCTGTTCCCATGTTTATCGCGTCCAGAATAGGACTTGAGCTCCATGGCAAAAATCCGACGCTACTCTATGGATACGGTGGTTTCAACATCTCTTTGACTCCGACTTTTTCGATTGCGCGGCTACAGTGGATGGAAATGGGAGGCGTGTTCGCCATGCCAAATCTGCGGGGAGGCGGCGAATACGGGAAGCAGTGGCACGAGGCGGGAACGAAAACGAACAAACAAAACGTCTTCGATGACTTTATCGCTGCCGCGGAATACCTGATCGACCAGAAATACACTTCGCCGGAAAATCTGGGGATCCAGGGCGGCAGCAATGGTGGCCTGCTCGTGGGTGCTTGCATGACACAGCGACCCGACCTGTTCGGTGCCTGCCTTCCCGCCGTCGGCGTGATGGACATGCTGCGGTTTCATAAATTCACCGCAGGCCGTTTTTGGATCGACGACTATGGCAGTGCCGAAGCGAGCGACGAGGAATTCGAGGCGCTCCGCGCGTATTCGCCCTATCACAACCTGGTCGGTGGCACCGAGTATCCGCCGACAATGGTAACGACGGCGGATACCGATGATCGCGTCGTTCCAGGACACAGTTTTAAATTCGCTGCGCGGCTGCAGGAGGCGCAAGCCGGATCGAGTCCAATCTTGATTCGGATCGAAACCAAAACCGGGCATGGGGCAGGTAAACCCACGGCAAAAGTCATCGAAGAGTGTGCCGACCAATGGGCTTTCCTGGCCAGGCACCTGGGACTGACCCCACAACTGACCGGCAAGTAGCCGAATTACGTGGCAGCCAATACAAACGCTGGTTAACCACCGACGCTCAGGAGGCGTACCTACGAAAATGAATGACAATCCGAACCCAACTTCGCGGCCCGCACCGTCGCAGCCAGCAACATCCGAACCGGATGGACACATTGACCTGAGTGAAAATGGCCGCGGGACCGACGGTAAACCGGTTTCCCTGGACCGCCGGCTGTTCATGCAATTCATGGCATTTCGAAACGGAAATCCAGACACACTTGCGCAACAGTTTGAACAAGTTTCTGCCCAAGCCGTGATCTATCAGGATCTTCACGACGCGTCCGGCCTGGGTGTGATGACGTACTGCGAAGATCCCGGCTACATCATGGATCGGATTCAACCGATTCTCAGACGCCAAAGCCACATGGAATACCGCGAGGAGTACACGATGCTCGGTCGTACCTATACGATCGGTTACGAATCGGACCTGGAAGATGTTCTGATTCACCGACCGGTCCGGCGTGTATGCGATCCTGCAACTCCCTGGGCAGTCTACTATCCCGTCCGCCGCAATGGCTCGTTCGAACGTCAATCTCGAGACGATCAACGCAAGATGCTGGCCGAGCACGGCGGTATCGGACACGCCTACGGCAAAGCCGGTTTTGCAACCGATATCCGACTGGCCGGTCATGGCTTGAACAAGAATGACAGCGATTTCATTGTCGGATTGTTGGGCGAAAAACTGTTCCCGCTCTCGGCGCTGGTTCAACACATGCGTCGAACCAGACAAACGTCCGAATTTATTGAAAAAATGGGCCCGTTCTTTGTCGGTCAAGCCGTTTGGCAACCGGTCTATGATCCCAATCGCACGGTGTTGTAGCACCGCGGTGACCGGCCAATCGCGGGACGGCCAGGAAAATCTGTGCTCCCTGTCGTCCTGATTGCGCCGACCCTGTCGAAACCTCTTCGAACTGGCTGTCGTTTGATCAGGCCAAGGCGAAAAATAGCGAGCATTCGAACGAGCCAAGGATCAAGCAGGGAATGCGATACATGCAAGGCCTTGGGTCGCCTTTGGTACAAAATGGGTGACATCCCTGCCCGGCCCCCGGGGATGCGGTCTTCCTGGACTAACTCACATGAACACTGCCTTACAGCAAAAAAACGCGCCTCCGAATTCGAAGGCGCGTTGAACCACCATCAGCAGTTTGTATCTGGTCGTGGATTGTCCGATCCCATTTCTCGAAAAAACCACTCGCTAATTTCCGTCCGGTTGGGTTCGAATGCGTGGTCGTGGTCGTCGGATATTCTGGAATCGATCATTCCAGTCATTGGTCTGTGGCTCGTACGTGTCGCCGACCAGTTCTTTTAGCTTGGCTTGTTGATCCAGCGTCAGTTCTTTGATCAACTCGTCTTTGGCTTTTTCCTTGAGCTCCGCCATGTCCTTGGCAAGTTTCTCGTTGATCTCCTGGCTGCGTTTTTTCAAGCGTTCGATTTGTTCACTGGTGATTCCAAGTTCTTCAGCAACTTTGTCACTTGCCAATGCGGCAGCGGTTCCAGCCTGTTTCATGTGTGTTTGCAAGGCAACCTGTTGCAGTCTCGCGATTTGATGAGGAAGCAACATGCTTTCCATTTGTTCCCGCTGTCGGTCACGCAGTTGTTTCATCAAAGCAGGTAGATCTTTCAGTCGGTCCTGATTCAGTCCACCCTGGGAGATGTCGCCGATCTGATCCTTCATCTGTTGGGCAAAGTCTGCCTGCAGATCTTGAACTTTCTTGAGTTGATCACCGACCAATTCAAGATCCTTTTGAACGCTGGGGTTGCTGAGCATACCCCAGGGATCGGGGGCTGCCGCCGACATCATGAAATCGCCTCCTCCGCTATCTGAGAACGCCATGACTCCCGGGCCGCCCGACAGGATCCTCAGTCCCGATCTGGATTCCCCGTTGCCGAAACTCTCCGTCGTCGAAAAGATCATTGGTCCACCTTCGTCGCCTGTTCCAATGACCGTCATTTCGACTGCTTCGCCAACTGGGGGATCTTCTTCCTGAGCAGCCGCAAAGCCGGCTACGCCCAGCGTCGCGACCCCAAATACGAACCCGCGCATCATTTGTGTCAGTTTCATCATTAACTCCTGTTGTTTGATGTTCCGTTTGATTCTTCGTTTCATTTATCTTTGCCCCTGTTCACCCGTTCTTCCATCTGCTTTCGCAACGCTTCCATTTGAACTTCCACCTCTTTCATTTGGGCTTCGACTTGTTTCTGGAAGTCTTCATCCAGGTTTCCACCCATGATCAGGCCCGGTCCCATCTGGCGAAATTGCATATTGAAACCGCGTCCGTTTTGATCCGGGAATGCCCGGAAGATACCCGGCATACCGCCAATCTGGGCTGATTCTGGTCGTTCCACCGGCGAGACGTCGATCCCAATTTCCTTTCCGGCACGAATGACGGTCAATGATATCTTGCCTTTTTCTTTTCCTGCCATCTGAACGGCCTCAACGAGGTCAACTTGCCGGGACAATTGACGGTCATCAGCAAACATCAGGATGTCGTGTTTTTGAATCCCCGCTGCCTGTGCAGGCGAATCATCACTGACATTCAGAACCACCAGTCCGGTATCGGCGTCCAGCTCCAATTGAGCGCTCAAGGCTTCACTAACCGGTTCGCAATGGACTCCGATCATGAAGGTACTATTTACTTGCTCGGCGCTGACGATGCCGCTGAACCCCGGAAAGTCGAATTGAGTTGCGCCACCAGCCAGTGGATCGCCAAGCTCAATTTCATGGCGTTGTCCATCGGGACCGATGATGATTGCTTTGCCGACTCGTTTCGTCCTGCTCTCACCATTTTCGTTTACGGATTCGACGGCCTGGTTCACGATAATGCTCTGTGCGCCCTGGATGTCGATTTCCTGTTCGTTGCCCTCGGCATCGGTAACCACCCATTTGCCGTTTTCGTTCCGGACGTTTCCCTTGACCTTGATTCCCGAGCCGGCTGTATCCTGGTCACCAGCCGGTTTGGGTTGGACGATCTGGATCTCGGCGGCTTTCACTTTTTCGCCGTCCTGATTGACAATAACAATTTCGCTACTTTTTTTACCGTCTTCCTGGGCCGTGGAATTGGCAGTCCACGTGACACCGATCGCCAGGCCAATCACAAACATTCCGACAGCTTTTACAGGCTCGTTTCTCATTTTCATTCTCCTGAACTGTTCAACCAAATGAACAAGCGTTTGACATCCCATTGGAAGAAATTCTCGCCGCCCCTTGGCAGCAAACTACTGTCCTTGAAGAAACCGAATGGTTCGAACGGGGACAACGAACGACCGGCCGTCACCGAGACGACCGCAAATATAATTAATGTCCTGCTCCATCTGATAGCCTGATCCGGCAAGCCGCTCAAGCATTAGAGGGGAGATCGCAGGTGTTACCGGTTGTTGACTGAGTTGGTTCAATTGCTCAACGTTGTCGACGGAAAACAACGGGACGGGGGCAACCGGTCCGACCGATGCCATTTCTCCCAATTGCTCAGCGGGAACTTCCAGGTGATAGTCCGCTTGTGTCATTCTCGGCTGGTCCACAATGTAACCTTGTTTGGGTTGAGCCTTGGTTGACGAACCGTCGACCAGCATTGGACCGGTAGCGGGCAGCTCATGACCTTCGTCCAACGCTACGGGCAAGTTGCGGTTTTGGATTTGACTGGTCATGTACCCCATGGTTGCGGCCGCTAACAGGCTTGCCGTCAACACGAACGATGAATACCGCATGGGGCTTCGCTTCGATTCGGATTTGACGCGTCCCGGATCGGAAACCAAAACGACCGAGTCCTGACCGGTATTGTGTTTCGTCTCCTGATTTCGGAACGCACGGCTCCAGCTTTGGTTTTCAATAAAGCCGATTGCAATTTCCTGCCAATGTTCCGGTGTTGCGTTCGCGTCGGCCAGGATCTGATGGATCTGTTTGTCGTCCAGTTCGCTGTCCACCAGACGTTGAAGTTGCAGGGGGTCAATGGGTTTCATTTCACTCTCGGTTTTGATAGCAATCCCTGTTTTCGGGGTCATCGATTTCAATAAGCTGTCGCACTACTTGTCGTACCCAACCGTGTCAAATGCTGGCGCAGTCTTTTCCGGGCCGTCAAAAGTCGATATTCAATCGTGCGAACCGGCACGCCAAGATGACTGGCCATTTGATCGTAAGTCCAATTTTCGGTGTATTTCAGGGTCAGGATTTCGCGGTCCGGTGGTCGAAGTTGCCCAAGCGCATGATTCAGGTTCGCCTGTTGTTCCCGGGCCAACAACCAGTCCAAAGGCTGCAAGGCCGGTGAAAATGGGTCCAACTCGGCACTTGGTTTTGCGTGTGATTTCCGATTGGTTCGGCGGTGAAAATTGACGGCCTGTCGAACTGCCAGCCGGTACAACCACGGCGCTACTTTCTCCGGATCGCGCGGGACACCTGTCGTTTTCGGCAGGCCGCATTTGTGGGTTGCTGTCTCGGATTGTCGAAACACGGCTAACGCGACTTCCTGGAACAAATCATCGACCTCAGGCCGGTCGCCGATGCGGCAGCGCAGCACCTTCTGCAACCAGGGTCGGTGTTGCTCCAACGCGGCGGTCCAGTCAATTGCGTGGGCGTTTGAGTCGGTCATTGGTTAACAAGACGCGTGAGGTTCTTTCGTGATTTTCACTCCTGAATCATCCCGATCCAGGTAACCACCTTCATAGTCGCCGTTGGATGGATTATCCCAACAAGAAAATGGCAAAAAGTGCGATTCTCGGCGAAAACAGCCGAAAAGCACACAAATTCCGCGACTTTTCTGGTTTTCGGGACTGCCGACAACCGGGAGAAACGCGACTCGGACAAGACGACCTCAAAAACCGGTACAAGTTGCTTTTGCCGAGCATGTCGTCCTCGTCATGTGCTACTGAACCGCGATGTGTTTCGTCACGCGGATATCGCCATGGCTGGACCGCAATCTGAGCTTCTGGTGTGAGCCAACTTCAGATCCAAATTCAGATTCCGTTTCGCCATGTTTTGCCTCCATGTTTATCTCTGGATGGACATTCGCCGGAAGTTCAACCGCAATCGATTCATGCGACGTCTCAAGATCGATTGAATGGAAGTTGCTCGAAGTCATCGTCAGGTCTATCCGACCATGCTCGGATTGGATAGACACATTTCCTCCGGACGCGCTGATTCTGGTGGCGCCAACACTGTTTCTGGCTTTGACGTCACCGATGAGATTGGTTGCCACGATATCGCCGTGGGAGGTCTTGAAGTCGCCAATCGAATCGACTTGATCAACCTTGATGTCCGCATGGCTGGCATCGATGGACAACTGTCCAACAATCTGTTCGGCTTCGACGTTTCCGTGCGAACAGGAAATCCTGATATCGCCGGTCGCTGATCGTACTGCGGTGTCGCCATGACTAACATCGATCGTCGCTTCGCCAATGTTGTTCGCGATCAAATCGCCATGTGCGTTCTTGATTTTCAGGATTCCACCGAGTTCGGTCACTTCAATGTTCCCGTGTGAATTTTCCAATTTGGCGTCGGTGTAAATCTTCGCCACAGTAACATCTCCGTGTGCATTTACCAGATTGACTTTGACATCTGGCGGAAGCATCAACGTCAGGTTGGACTCGACTCCGTTGAGATCCGGTGTCGGATCGGGAAGAACGACACGCCACGTCTGTGTTTTGCCGACGGTCTGGATGTCCATCGCCAATTCGTTGATCAACTGATCGGCCAGTTCACGGGAATCGGCCCATACCTTTGAATTCCATTTCCAACCTGGTTCTCCAAGCGACAACTCGAGGTTGATGTTACCGAACCTGTTGACGACATCGATCGCAGCGATGCCCTCGCTGAACTTGCCTGCTGCGGTCGATTGGGCCGTCTCTCCGGTATGGGTGAACACGTAACCGTCCACCTGGTTGAAACCCAGGCTACATCCGGATAATTCGATGGTGAGACAGGCCAGCATCAGCCAAACACCGTTTGAATACGCCAAGACTGGTTTCATGGTTCTACCTGAGTCGGAACATGGTTTTTATAACTCACGTATTCGCAGTTCCGCTGAATTGCTTGGAAACCGATTTGAGTTTTTGTCTGGTCGGCTATCTCGCGGAGTTCACGATAGAAACAATGGTGAGAATCGGACCGGCCAATGTTGCGATGATGGACAGGATTTTTCCGAGGCGAGTTAGCCAGTAGCCATTCGGAAAGCGCCGGCCCTCGCTGATATCCCGCAAATCCTCGTTGGCAGCTCGCCAAGTGAAAAATCCCGTGATGATGCCAATCCCAAACGACATCAGAAAGAATGAAATCAGTCCCCACAACAAAATGCCGCGACTACGATTGGCCTTGATCCATTTTCTCGCCCGACCGATCCGCCAACGGGGTGGGGCGATATCAGGAATATAAAGCACTTCTGACTGGTGCCCATATCCACTGGTGACCGAGACAACCGAGTCCGCCGGAAGGATTGGATCGATGGCATCAGGAATAATCGCTTCGGGGAAGGAAGATTGCTCGTGTCGGTCATCGAACCGTTGAGCGACGGCAGTGTCGGGAACTCGTTCGATGACCGGGGGAACGGATCCGAAACTGGGTGCCTGCCCTTCTTCGATTTGTCGAATCGCTTCAATCAACATCGTGACGGTTTGAAAACGGTCTCTCGGATTCTTGGCTACCATTTTCTTGAACAGCCGATTCACCGCATCGTCATCCGGCGATCCGGTTTCGATCCGGGGTATGGCAGCATCGCGATGAGCCAATATCGTTTTGACGACGGTTTCGCGTGAAAAAGGCCCGCGCCCTGTAATCAGGCGATACATCGTGCAACCCAGTGAATAAATATCGGACCGAGCATCGGCCTGACGCGTGTCTTCTGCCTGTTCGGGAGACATGTACTCAACGGTTCCCATGACTTGCCCCGTCGTGGTGAGCTGCGCGGATACGTCCTGATCCAAAGCACTGCCAATTCTTGCCAAACCCATATCCAGGACTTTGATTTGACCTTCATCGTTCAACAACAGATTTGAGGGCTTGATATCCCGATGTACGATCCCTTTTCCATGAGCGTATTCGAGCCCACTGGCCGCTTGCGAAATGTAATCCAGCGCCAACGAAATCGGTATCAGACCGAGTTGCGAAAGAACCTGGGCCAGGTCATGACCCGGCACGTATTCCATGACGAGATAATGAAACCCGTGATGTTCGCCAGCATCGTAGGCATGAACAATACTTGGATGAGTCAGCCGCGCCGCTACTTTGACTTCCTGGTAAAACCGGGCCACCGCATCTTTGGACTCAAGCACGGTAACCGGCAACACCTTGATTGCGACCTGTCGGTCCATTCGCCGGTGCTTGGCCAGAAAAACGGTTCCCATTCCGCCCTGGCCCAGTTTGTCGATGACGACGTAGTCACCAAAGTAAATGTCTGACGCCTGGCCGGCTTTGAATTTTTCGGCTTGATACTCCGTGATGTGTCCATCGCTAACGAGCCTGGTCAATAACGCTTCGGCCCCGGTATCGATTTCTTCGCCGTACTTGGTTACATGATCCGACGACAACAGTCCCGCTGCCGTTAACTCATGAAGTACTTTGTGCGCAGATTCCGCCATGTTTCACCGATCACCTGAAGAGCACCGACCCCTACCACTCTAATCGATTGACGGGAATTCGACAAAGCATTTGCCCAGCATCGGTTGTGAAAACGCGTCCAGCCAGTCCATTTCCCGGTTTTGCTGCCACGATTCCGGTATTTGGCAAAGTCCGGTATTTGGCAAAGAATTCATGTATCTCGATCTGGTTGACCGATCCTGGTCGGCCGGACCCGATTCGATTCGGTAGGTGTCCAATCGTCAAACCCGCTGTTTGTGACGCCATCCGTTCTCGCCCGGAGTTGGAAATTCAAAGAATGACCCTGACCCTCCAGGACCGATTGTCTTCGGCAATTGATTGGTACGGCCGCAAAGTACGCCAGGGTTATCGGCTTGTTGACGGGCACGGTGAAACAACACGATAATCCGACAGAGACACAACCAACAAGTCAATTAACTATCGAATAAATTTGGATCTCGTAATGGACACAAAAACCGCAATCAAGACTGCTATTGATACCGCTAACATGATCACGACCTCCTATCTAGGAGATCTTACGGACGAAGAAATGATGCATCGCCCGGCGCCCGGCTGCAATCATATCAAATGGCAGCTTGGACATTTGATCGCGTCCGAGCACAGCATGATCAGTCAATGCCTTCCCTCATCGATGCCTGCGCTTCCCGATGGTTTTGCCGAAAAGTACAGCAAGGAAACCGCCGACTCCGACGATGCCGATGCGTTCGACAGCAAGGAGGTCCTGATGAAGGTTTATGAAGAACAACGAGCCGCGACGTTGGCGGCGCTACAGCAGATTGATCCAGACGATTTGGACAAAGAAGGTCCCGAAGCGATTCGAGCTTACTGTCCCACGTTTGGAGCGGCGTTCCTGATGCAAGACGCCCACTGGATGATGCACGCCGGCCAATGGGCCGTTGTTCGCCGCCAACTCGGCCGCGAGCCGTTGTTTTGATAGGCTAACGGCCATGCGACGGGTCATTTGTTTGCCGTGCCCGCTGGTGTTTTCCAGTGTGCCGGCAACACCCGGTGTGCTCAGCGATGAAAAGAAGGTTGAAGTTGCTGCCCAGCGAGGTTCGTCCATTACCCCTTTCGACCGTCTGCTTGATTTCCCGTCAACGCAAGGCGTGAACCTGTATCCCGACTTGTAAGTCGAGCTAGATATCCAGTTCCCGGATGTCGAGAGCATGTTTTTCGATGAATTCTCGTCGGGGTTCGACTTTGTCTCCCATCAAGATGCGGAACATGTTGTCTGCTTCCGCTGCGTTGTCCATTTTGACTTTGATCAGCGTCCGGTTTTCAGGATCAAGAGTTGTCTCCCGCAGCTCTTCGGCGTTCATCTCGCCCAATCCTTTAAACCGGGTTACCTGCATCCCTTTTTCACCGGCCGCGCGAACAGCGTTGACCAATCCACGAAGGTCGTCGACTCCCGTTTCCGTGTCGCCTTTTCGGAGAATGAACCGCGGCTCTTCGACTCCGGTTCGATCTTTGGGTAACAGCGATTCGATCCCGAATCCGAAATTATCCAGCTCTTTCAAACCTGCGTTGATCGTCTTGACTTCATAAAACTCGTTGATGCGGACCCTGTCCGTTTCATCGGAATTTGCAGCTGTATCGGAGCCTGTTTCGACTGTCAGTTCCTGGCCGCTTTCGATTTCCTGCTTCTTGATAAAATCGTCCATCGTCTTGCGATCTGGAAACCAATGTTCATTCGTGCCAATGAATACATGAAACACCGGAAGCCTTCCCGTCTCCAGATCCATCCGGTTAGCATGGGTTCTCAGGTTAATTCCCCTTCGCTCCAGTGCCAGTATGGCATCTTCCATGCTTGCAAGCGTAATACACAGCCTCCGCATCTGGTCGCCATCGGTCACAATACCATCACCTTCAAACGAGGTGTCCTCAAGACCCCGATCAAGCAATTGAGTCCGCATTTCTTCTTCGGTCTGCACGTAGTACGTTTTCGATTTGTTTTTCACGCGGAACAGGGGTGGTTGGGCAACGTAAACGTGTCCGGCTTCGATCAAGTGGTACATTTGGCGATAGAAGAAACACAACAACAGTGTTCGAATGTGAGAGCCATCGACGTCGGCATCGGTCATGATGATGACTTTGTCGTAGCGTCGTTTGCTGAGATCCTGGTCTTCGCCGATTCCAACCCGCAGTGCACTGATCATGCTTTGGACTTCTTCGTTGGCCAGAACCTTGTCTTCACGGGCCTTGTAGGCGTTGATGATTTTACCTCGCAACGGCAAAATCGCCTGGAATTCTTTCAGCCGACCCCCTTCGGCGGATCCACCTGCCGAATCACCTTCGACCAGATAGATTTCACATTTTTCGACGTCCTTGGACAGACAGTCCCGTAACTTACCCGGCAAACCGCCACCCCCGAGCACTGATTTGCGACGAACTTTGTCCCGTGCCGCGCGGGCGGCTTCTCGCGCCTCGGCGGCCTGGATACCCTTTCTCACGATCAATTTGGCATCTTTCGGATTTTCTTCCAAAAAGACTTTGAAGAATTCTCCGAATACGGAAGTGATAATTCCTTCGACTTCGTTGTTTCCCAGTTTGGTTTTTGTCTGACCTTCGAACTGGGGCTCAGGAACTTTCAGCGACAGGATCGCAGTGATTCCTTCGCGAAAATCTTCACCCGTTACGTTTAATGTTTTTGGAAACAGGTTGTTCTTTTTTGCATAATGATTCAGCGTCCGCGTCAGGGCCGAACGAAAACCTGAAACATGCGTGCCCCCTTCGTGCGTGTTGATATTGTTGACATACGAGTACACGGATTCAGACAGGTCCGTTGTGTACTGGAGGGCAATTTCAAAACCCACATCGTCCTGCTCGCCTTGAAGGTAGATCACGTCCGGGTGAATTGGATCACTGGAACGATTGATGTGCTCGACATACTCGATAATTCCACGCTCGTAGAAGAACTCGTCGCCGTCACCGGTCCGCGTGTCCTTGAAGAAAATGCGCACGCCGCTGTTCAGGAACGCTAGTTCCTGAAGCCGTTTGCTGAGGACGTTGTATTCAAATTTGGTCGTCTGGAAAATCTGTGGATCGGGCTTGAACGTGGTTTTCGTGCCGACTTTTTCCGTTTTTCCAATCTGGTTAACCGGACCGGTCGGTACACCACGTTGATATTCCTGCTGAAAAATATGTCCGTCCCGGTAGACTTCTACCTCACACCATTCGGACAGAAAGTTAACCACCGTCACGCCGACTCCGTGAAGACCGCCAGACGTCTGGTAAGCTCCTTTTTCGAACTTCCCACCAAACTTCAAAAACGTCATGACGCCTTCAAGTGTCGTGATTTCGCGGCCTTCCTGTTCGGTCAGTTGCTGGTGAATGTCGGTCGGTATTCCCCGGCCATCGTCAAGGACAGTAACTGAACCGTCATTGTTGATAGTGACGTAAATGGAGGTTGCGTAACCGGCCATCGCTTCGTCGATCGAGTTATCCGAAACCTCGAAAACCAGGTGATGCAAACCCCGCGCGGTCGTGTCACCAATGTACATGCTTGGACGCTCTCGCACATGTTCGAGATCGGATAGTCTTTGAAGGTCATCGCCTTCGTACGTGTCTTTTGTCTTCTTTGCCATTGGTTTCTATCATTCCGGTTAGCGACGTTTCGAGTGGCACGTCAAATTTCAGTTCAGTTGATTTTTCCGACTCGAAAACGCAGATCTTTGAAGTTGTTTTGGGGGAGCTGAGTTTGCAATTCAGCCAGGATTTTCTTTTTTCTGAATTCAAGCTGTTGGTTAACGCCTGAGTGACTCACTACAATTTCGAGGACGCCCGCCCGTATCGAGCCGACTTTGGTTTTCGATTGCCATTGAGCCCCCACTATTTTTCTCCAGATGAGTTCCAGTTCGTTTGCAGATTCTGTTTGGGAATAACCTTTGCGAGCCATCAGTTGAGCAAGGAGGTCGGCGGGTCGCTGTGGTCGACGACGGAATCGCTGTCTGGCCTTCACCAGGTCATTTGCCTGATCAAAATCCTGTTCGTCGTAGGGTCCAGTCAATGCACTTTCCTTGCTCGCATTTTTTGAATCAGCAACTCGGTTTCCCTCGGTTTCCGTTCTCCGGAGAGAGTTCATGGCTGACTAGCGTCGGTCTTTGGATAGCGGCATGATCACGTAACCGTAATTGTCGTCCGTTTCACAATAGGCTGCTGCTTCTCCATTTTCGACATCCAGCGTGAACGTCTTGTCGGGCTGCAGGACTTTCAAAAAATCGGCGACATAGCGATGATCCAGCGTGATGGTCAATTCGGCCCTGTCAAACGGGACGGGCATCTCAATGCGAGATTGACCAATTTCGGCAGTGCTGTTGCTGAGGACCAGTGAACCGTCTTTGAACGTAAAGTCAATTCCTCGGCTTTCCTCGCTGGCAACAATCGCGGCTTGACGCAAGGCAGAATACATGGGACCGACCGGGATATCGATCCGGTTGCTTTGGTCTCGTTTCGGCAATACATCCCGCCATTTCGGAAACCGTCCTTCCACCAACCGCGTGTAAAAAATACCTCCTGGCTCCTTCATCAGCAAATCGTTGGGTCGGGCCGAAACCTGGACCGGGACTTCGCCATCCGGCAGGATTCGCTCCATCAAGTGCATCGCTCGAGATGGCACAATCGTCGTGGAACCGGATTGAGGATTCCCTACCTTTTTGAGGACTCCCTGCATCTTGGCCAGTCGCCGACCATCGGTCCCGACCGCGGTGATTGTCTTGTCGTCCATTTCCAACAACACCCCACCAAGAGCATAGCGACTGCTTTCCGAGTCTGTAGCGAACAGCGTTCGTTTGATGAGTTCTTTGAGAATGTTGGCATTGATTTCGTAATAATCAACTTCGTCAAAGTGGGCGACTTCTGGAAACTCGTCCGGATTCTGAGCCTGCAGTTCAAACCGGCTGTTGAATCCCGTGATCAACGTTTTGTCGGAACTGGCATCGATCACCAGCTCTTCATCGTTGGACTCCCGAAGAATCATGCTTAACCGCGAAACGGGTACCACTGCCATGCCTGGAGTTATGATTTCCAGGTCTGGAACCGCCATGCGAACCCCTACTTCCGTATCGGTCGCCGTCAGATTTCCAGCGTCTTTGGAAACATCCAGTTTCACGTTTTGAAGAATCGTTTTGGGGCTACGAGCTGGAGCGACCGCAGCAGCAATCTGAAAGACTCGCAGAAACGATTCTCGATTGATTTTAATTTTCACAGTTAGTCCTTTTTCTGGGTCGTGACTTGTTCAGGCGATTTGCGTTTAACTAATCTATTTTTCTTTTCAGTATTAGCATTTATATGGTGCCAAAAATGTCGGTAACTTTTTGATTCGAGATGTAAACTACTGCATGACAACCATTAACGTCGATCAGGTTGGAGTGGAAAACGTGTTGGTAGAGCGTTGATGAATGGTTCGTAATCTGGCGACAAAATTGCCAATAAGTCGGATTTGATGGATGACTGTTGATAACGGCTGTTTTTCATGCAAACGACAAACAGGTTAGAAACACGTTTTCAGACAAAATTAATTTGACTGGCGAACTGTTCAGTAAGCTGTTGTTTCAGTTTGAAAACAACATTTCTTGTCGAACCCGAATCGATATTGCTGTCCCCACCAGAGACGAGCTTTTCGATTTTTCGATTCGCATGCATAATCGTGGAATGGTCCCGGTTTCCAAAGTAGGTACCAATTTTTAGAAAGCTGGTGCCTAACAGAGTTCGATTCAAATAGATCGCGACCCCGCGAGCCATCACGATCGATTGCTTTCGGGAGTCACTCTTGAGTTCGGCTACCTTGAGGTTGAACTCGGCAGCAACGCTCCTGATGATCAACTGAGACAACGAATCAAGGTCGCCGACCGATTTCTTGAATATCCTAGTGAGCCTTGTCGCATCGATGGGCTGAATTGGATCTGCTTTTCTTGCACGCAACGACGTCTTGATTTGGGCAAACACGTGATCGAGTTTTGGAACGGTCACATTCAAACGATCGACCAGCAATTTCATGGCGTCTTCAGTAAGTTGAATCTGGTTGATTTTGGCGAGGTCCCGAACGATTTCGAGTCGCGCGGTGGGACCCGGCGGATTGACGGGAAGGGTCAGTCCGCTGGAAAGCCGAGACACCAGTTGGGCAGAGAGGCCACTACAAAGTTGAGGCGACACCCCCATCGTGATCACTATTGCCCTGTTTTTACGACACATTTCTTCCAGTATCAGCAGAAATTCATTTTGAGCTGCCGATTTATCAACCAACCGGTGAAGGTCGTCGACGACCAGTCCGCTGCTCTGGACCAATCGCTTTCGAAAGTCTTCTACCGAATCAGCCTCCAATGCGGCACGGAATCGACGATCGAAATCCAGCGCAGTCATGAATACCGTTTTGCCAGGATTGGTCCTGGTCGGTTGGGTGGAGAAAGGAACAACGGAATCCGTTTGAAGAGTTGTTTCATCGCGATCCGAAAGTTCCGAAACAATCGTCAACGCGAGCGATGTCTTGCCGGTACCCGCGGGACCAAACAAGACGACGGGCCATTGCGAGTCCAGCATCGCCTGACGTACCGAGCGGTTTTTACGGACCAGGTACCTAAGCAATACATTTGACTCGTCGCCGACGAAACGCGCAATGCCTAACGGACGGGCATCGGATGCCGATATATCGCCGCTGAAACCGGTACTCCGAAGGTGGCGGAAGGGTACCGAAAAAACCTGATCAATGGCCGCCGTTGTCATGCCGGAAAATGCCTAAAAAACTCTAGAAAAACACGGAGTTTGGTAACCCGGAATTCTACCAGTTTTTGCCTCTCGGCACGAGTTGATTTAGTCGAATTTGGGGCTCATTTTCAACCTTCTCAACGCTTTATTTCAAGGCTCGAATATCATGAATTATCTTGATAATCCGGTGGGTGGTTTCTTGAATTTCGGCGGACGTTGTCGAAACCCCCAAACTGATCCGAATCGAGGCCTCTACGACCTCTTTTTCGATACCCATTGCCAGCAAGACCGGCGAAAGTTCGCTGGAACCACTGGCACAAGCCGAACCGGTTGAAATCGCCAGGCCTGCCAAATCTGCAGCCATCAGGAAAGATTGACGATCCACTCCGGGAAAAGAGAGATTGAGCGTGTGCGGCAGTCGTTTTGCCCCACCGCCATTGATGATCAAATCGCCAAACTCGGCCAGCAGGTCGTTTTCCAGTCGGTCTCTGAGTTCGAGTATCTTGAGGAATCGTCCACTCGGATTTTCTTCGTACAGCTCCAGCGCCCGACACATTCCTGCCGCCAATGCGACGTCTTCTGTGCCGGGCCGAATCGCCATCTGCTGAAATCCGCCAAACAAAATCGGCTGAATTGGTATCCCGTGTCGCACAATCAATCCTCCGATGCCCCGGGGACCATTGAATTTATGTGCGGTGAACGTCAGCGCGTCGACACCGAGGTCCTGAAAGTCAACCGGGATTTTTCCCACGGCTTGAACCGCATCGGTGTGAAACAGGATTCCACGTTCGCGACAAAGCGCCGCGGCCTCCGAAACCGGCTGAAGAACTCCCGTTTCGTTGTTGGCCAACATCATGCTGACCAACGTCGTGGGCGATTCAATCAGCAGCCGAAAATCGTCGACACGGCAGACCCCGTTTTTGTCAACAGGTATCCGGTCGACCAGATAACCCAATCGAGTGAGCTGTTCTGCCGCTCCGACGACGCTGGGGTGTTCAATCGCCGAAATCAAAACGCGGCCACGCGGGTGATCTGAATCGTTTTCCGTCTCTTGCCGGGTGGCACCGACCAGTCCCAGTAGAGCCAGATTGTTGCTTTCGGTTCCGCCACTGGTCATGACAAGCTGATCGGTTTGCATTCCGGAACATTTGGCACCCAGAATCTCCGCCATTCGCCGGCGTAGTTGTTCCAGTTTTCGCCGTGCAAGTTGACCCATCCGATGTTGACTGGCCGGATTCACGTATCCCTGGAAATAACAGTCACAAATCGTCTGGGCGACGTCAGGGTCAATTGGCGAAGTCGAATTGTGATCGAGGTAGATGGTGTCGGTCACTCGATTCCCTCTTTTTTATTTCCCCTGGCTTTGCAAACTGCCAGCAACTCCTCTGCATGAGGAGAGGGTTTTATCTCAACAGATTGTTGCAAGCGGATTTCCGCCCGCTCAAATCGCTCCAGTTCCAAATCCAACTTGCCGAGCTCAAGATAGGCCTGGGCGACCAACTCATCGAGCCTGTCAGCGAACGTACCGACGTCGTCTTTCTCGACCGCCATCGCAAACTGCATCACATCTGGGATTTTCAGGTACATCTCCTGGCGCGCGAGTTCGGCGACACGGGGCCAGAAGAATTTTGCCGAATCCGGATATTTCTCATTCCATCCCAGCCAGTAATCATGGTCTTTGTCATCGGTCAAATCGAGGAATTTTGTGAGAAATCGGGCATCACACCCGGCGGACATGAATTCGGGTGTCGAGCCGGAATCCGAAATCAGGTGCCACGTCTGTGGCTTATTGACGACCGGCATGATCAAGCCGTCCAGCACGAGGTTTTCTTCCAAAGGAGTCGTTTCATCGAAATAAGTTTTCTTGGCGATGACCCAGTTGAAATAAGGTGTCTGATTGTATGAGAATCTGCGACGAGAAAAATCGTCGGGCGAAAACTCAACCCCCGTTGTCTGACCAAGTCCGAAAAGGATCACCATTCCAAGCGACATGAAAAGCATGCAGACCAGCAGCACGATCAGAAAGAATCTGGATTTCGAGGATCCGGTCTGGGTCATGAATCTGTCAGATCTTGTGGCAAATGTTCCATGGCAATTTGGCCGGCCACGGAAATGTATTGGTTAATTGGCTCCAAAATAGAGCGTAGCAACAATATTTATCAAGTTTACTGTATCCTACCGGCAAGTGATCCATGACCGCCGATCTAGACTGCGGTTTTTCCCCGGAAAACAGGCTTGCCGAATGAGTTTCGTGTCTTAATAATCTGGGAGCTTTTTTCGTAGACTTTCTTGCTGGAGTAGGAGCTTTTTGCCGATACTGGCAGAAGAATCCGTTGATTAAGGCGTTGATTAAGGCGTTGGTTTTTTGACGTAAGTGGATCCCGTCAAGACTCTCACAGACATTACATGAAATGGTCGTTTCCTTTGTCCCCCAATGACACCGAACCCGAATTGGTCTCCTCGGCGGAAGCCGAATCGGATCGACCAAAATGGGAGGCCGACGAGCTTTCGCGCCGGCGTCGTTTGGAAGCAGTTTTGTTTATGTCGCGGACCCCCCTACCGAGTCGAAAACTGAGCCAGTTAGCGGAACTCGAAGATGGAACACAGGCGCGAACGATGATCAAGGAATTAAACCGGCATTACGACAACATCGGCCGCGCGTTTCACGTCAAGCAAGTCGCTGGCGGCTTTCAATTGAGAACACGACCGCAATTTGCCGACTGGATCGGTCGGCTGGAACATGTGCCCCGTCCCCAGCGACTCTCCAATCCTGCCATGGAAACGCTCACCGTGGTCGCTTATCGGCAACCGATCATCAAAGCCGATATCGAGGCGATTCGGGGAGTTAGTTGCGGCGAAATGCTCCGACAATTGCTCGAAAAGGGGCTTGTGAAAATCGCCGGACGCAGCGAAAAACTGGGTCGGCCCTTTTTATACGCGACGTCCAAGGAATTTCTGACACAATTCGGGCTGAGCAATCTTTCCGAATTGCCCCGAGCCCAACAACTTTGTGGACACGGGTTGCCTGAATGGGCCAGTACTGACGAAAATCGAGATCAGCAAGCGAACATCCCTGAGACCGCCGCGAACGAACTACCAGAAGTCCAGCCACTTAAGACCAAGTTGATTAATGTTCGGTCCACCGACTCGCGCATTAAGGAGGAAGAAGAATGAGCCTGATAATTGATCCACCAGCCGAGCACCATGACGACCAGCGAGAAAATTTTCCGGGCGATGAATTTTTCGACCTGGCCCCGAGCGTTCCAGGACGGCATGTCCTCGCAGAAATCGATTTTGACTGGATCGATTTATCTCAGGCCTTTGTGAAAGCCCAAGACGAAGACGAGGACGACGACTTCGACGACGATTCGGACGACGATTCGGACGAGGATGAAGACGAAGACGATGAGTACGACGACGACGACGATGAGTACGAGGAAGAAGACGAAGATGAGTACGAGTACGTCGACGCCGGCGTCGATGAAGAGGAAGAAGAAGTCGAATATGAAGACGACGAAGATGACGACGAAGAAGAAGAAGATGACGACGAACTTGAGGAAGACGAATGGGAAGAAGTCGATGACGACGAAGATGATTTCGACGACGACGACTGGGACGACGAAGACGACGACTGGGATTAACGGTTGCGGAATGCCAACTCCAGACTCAACGCCGAAACTCGAACGGCCGAGTCTTACTCTCCCAACTGAAACAGCTTCTTCAATGCATCCAGTAACCCGCTAGATCCATGCGGGGATTCATTTTGAATCGATTTCAGCGGCGGATGCAGAATCTTGTTTACCAACCGGTTAAACGACTGTTCAATTTCGGCGCGCTGTTCCGGCGGAAGTCCCTCCAACCGGTTCATCAGCCGATTGAACTCCGATTGCTTGGCGACATCGGCTTGCTGTTTCAGCTGGGCGATCGTCGAACCGTTCGAACGGCGTCGGACGTCGTCAAAAAATTGGTTGGTCTCGTGGCTAATGATTTTCAACGCCTTTGGATAGTGGATCTGTCTCGAGAGCCGATTGCGTTCACATTCTTTCTGAACATCATCCAGAGTATACAGGTAGACGTTCAACTGGTCCCCGATGGATTTGTCAAAATCGCGCGGGATTGCCAGATCAAGTATAAACAGCGGCTTCTGTTTTCGAACCTGACCGACTCGTTCAAACATCTCCAAACTGACGATCGGCTCGGTCGCGCCGGTCGTACTGACGATCAAGTCCGCGCTCGCTAGCTCGTCCTCCAGATTGGCCCAGTCACAGATGCGACCGCTGAATTTTCGCGAGAGCTCTTCGGCTCTGGCGGCTGTGCGGTTGCTGATCGCGATCTGTTTACCACCCTCGGCCAGGATGTAGTTCAACGTTTCTTCTGCCATTTCCCCGGCTCCGATGACCAGAATCTCCTTGTTGTCCAGTCGTTCAAAAATCTGTTTCGCCAAAACGCCAATCGCGACACTGGGGACACTGACGCGACTGTTGTGGATCTCGGTTTCGTTGCTCACACGACGGGCCACACGGATTGCGGATTGAAATACGTGGTGTGTCAGTGGGACCGATGGGTTGGTTTCGACGGCAATTTGATAGGCCCGTTTGACCTGCGAAAGGATCTGGGCCTCGCCAATGACCATGCTGTCAAGACTGGAAGCGACCGTAAACAAATGCTCAATGGCGTTGCGGTCGCGATGAACGAAGATATCAGGATTGATCTGAGATGAGGTCAATCCCCGGTTGAAAGCCAACAACTCCACCATTTCGGCCTGACTGGGAATCGCCTCGAAGCTCGCTGCCGCTGAATAAAATTCGGTCCGGTTGCACGTCGAAAGCAAGACAGCCTCGGAATCGGGAAACCGATCATAATACAAATCGAGGAACGGTTTGATTTGCTGTTCGGAAAACGAAAGTTGTTCTCGAATCGCAACACTTGATTGACGATGACTGCAGCCAATGACCTGGAGATTCATCTGGAATCCTCCCGGAACACAAGCATTTCAACGGGCGGTTCATAGTCAGAGAAGCCCGTTCCGGGATTTCCATTCACCGGTCCGGTGGTGGCATGCCCAACCCACCAGACAATGGCCAGTTCCAAAACCAGAAACACAAAACTGGTCATCACGAGATAAGCGACTTTGCGACCACGGCGGGCCGGTTGGTAACAAAAATTGAAAACGGAAACCGCCAATAACCACGAAAACAGGATAAACGATGTCCAAACCACCGGATCGGACCAGGCAATGGTTCCGGCCGAATCGGGTTTCCCCCCACCCTGCCGGATCAGGTTAATCGCGATTCCCGATACGAGGCCCAGCGCCAACAGAAACGTGGAAACAACAAGCGAAAATTCACTTGAGCGCTGAAGCCATTCAAGGGACGGCAGGCGAAAAAGACCAGGTTGCGGAAGCTTGCGCTTCAACCGGCTGGCCTGGGCGACATAGACAATGCCAAACACGAAACCGAGCGCGACTACCGCCGTCCCGAGCAGCAGAGCGGAACCGTGGACCATGTTCCAGATCGTTTTTGCGCGACCAACGCTAAACTGATTTTCACTGTCAAATTGTGTTCCCACCGCGATCAAGGACAATGCCACGGGAATCAGGAATAAACCAATCACGGATTTGGGTTGGCGAATCGATACCCACAGGTAGGCTGCCGCGATCACCCAGGCGGCCGCAAGGCACCAGGCAGTCCAACTCCCCAACCAGATTCCGGTTGAATCAAGTGCCAATTGGCTTTGAAGAAGCAGGTATACAGAATGGGCAAAAAGCCCGGCAGAGGCCAGCCCGATACAAATGAACTTGCGAAATCCCATGTCGAAAAAAACACGTGAGATTTCCAGAACGAATACCACAACGTAGCTCGCGGCAAAGCACGTAATCGTAATGTTTTGAAGCCTGTCCACTTTTTGATTGGTCCGCAGTAAGGGTCAAGGGCCCGGTTGATTCACTGGGAGGAGAGTCCATCCACCGACGGAAGTTGCCCAGCGAAACCGAGTTCGAGCGATTTGCCTGGCTTGCTGGACGAACGCGAACTCAACTCTCAATCGACTCCTCCGATTTCGGTTTCGCCAGGCCAAACTTCGTCAGTTTTGAGTACAGCGTATTGCGGTTGATTCCCAGCCGGGTCGCCGCTTTGGTTTGTGTGTTGTTGCAGGCCTGCATGACCTGGGTCAGCAGTTCCTTTTCCACCGGATCAACAATCTCCTTGTACAGGTCCTCAGCATCGTCGTCGGATTTGCTCAACCGATTGTAGACAAACTCCCGAATCAGTGATTGGTCATCGGTTGGACGAAAGACTGCGACCTGAGCAGCTTTCGAATCGCCAATCACCGCCGTGGGAAGCAGAGAGGGAACGAGTTGATCTTCCTGCGCCAGCACAACCGCCCGCTCAATATAGTTCTGAAGTTCCCGAACATTGCCCGGCCACGGATAGTCGATCAGCGCCTTCAGAGCATCCGGGTGGATTCTGGTGATTGTTTTCCGGTTGGCTTCACTATAAACCGCCAGGAAATGGCGGACCAACAATTCGATATCCCCCTCACGTCGGCGTAGGGGTGGAAGTGCAATCGGAAGTACGTTTAAGCGCCAAAACAGGTCTTCACGAAATCGGTTTTCCGTGACTTCGAGATTAAGGTCACAATTACTGGCGGCGATGACCCGTACATCGACTTGAATGGTTCGCGTGTCGCCAACCCGTTCGAATTCTCGCTCCTGCAAGACGCGCAATAATTTGACCTGCAAGGTTGACGACGTCGAATTAACTTCGTCAAGGAAAATTGTGCCACCATGGGCGGCTTCGAATCTACCGGTCCGGTCCTTGACCGCGTCCGTGAACGAACCCCGGACGTGACCAAACAATTCACTGTCGAGAAGACTCTCGGTCAGTGCACCGCAATTAACCCTCACAAAAGGCCCGCTGGCCCGGTCACTCAATTCATGAAGTGCCGACGCAATCAATTCTTTTCCGGTTCCCGTTTCTCCGAGCAACAACACCGAGGAACTGGCGACCGCGGAAAGTCGTGTCATCTGGTATACGCTACGCATCGAAGCCGATGTGCCAATCAGGCCCGTTAATGGGGAGTCATCAATGTTGCCGAAATTGGAAATTTGAGTGCCTATTTAATCTACAAACTGGGAATCAAGGAACCGACTTACTCTATTTCAACGACAAGTCAGATTGGCGCAAAGGCCATATCTGCGAGTTTGCGCGAATAATTGGCAGACGGTTGCCTCGATGGTTGGCAACAGGAAAAAATCAACCCACAACAGCGTTTTGTGTGAATCGGAAATCAGGATGGAATCCGATCACGGCGATACGGCAAAAAAACCGGGCTCTGAAACAGAGTCCGGTATGGGTATTTTTTTAAGATTGGGCAACGCCTGGCAAACCTAGCCAGCAATTGAGCCGATTTGAACCTTGACGTACTTTTGGCGATGGCCGGTTCGTCGTTTGCTGTTTTTGCGACGACGAAACTTCTGGATGAAAATTTTCTCACCTTTGGTTTCGCCAATGACTGTCGCGGTGACGCTCGCCCCAGAAACCGTTGGCTTGCCCAGTTTGAATCCGTCTTCTGACGAAACGGCCAGGACGCGTTCGAAGGTGACGGTATCTCCGACATTTACATCCCGGAAGTCAATTTCCAGCATTTGACCTTCTTCGACTTTAAATTGGCGTCCGCTGTCAGCAATAATCGCGTACATTTTCTTAACCGTTGATCAAAAACGAGATCCAACAAATAAAAATGGACGGCCAGAACCGTCCCTAGGAAGGCAAAATTGTAACGAAACCACCGATCAACGTCGAGGGCCAAAATCCCGTATTCTTTGGTGATTTTTCGGCGAAAACGGGCGATTGCCTGGAAATCACTCCGATCACCTCCGGATCGAATTCGATCCTCAACGGTTGATTCCTGGTGGGGACGTTCGTTCACCCCGGCTTGTTTTCAATCGGGACGAACGTTCGACGAAGCCAGACCAGGGTTCCTAGGTGCTTTCCTCCTGATCACCGCCGGGTTCGCCCATTCCCAATTGCTTCATCTTCCGATACAGATTCGATCGATGGAGTCCCATTTTCTCGGCCGCGTCGGTCATGTTGCCATTGGATCGGTCGATGTGGCGGCGGATATAGTCGACCTGGAATTGCCGGGTCGCTTCGGTGAGCGGCAAATCCATGGGAATGGCCGATTCGTTCGAGGCTGGCGAGTTGACGAAATCAAGATCCTCCGTGTCAATTTTCTGGCCATCGGTCAAATAGGCCACACGTTCCATCATGTTTCGCAATTCACGAATGTTCCCTGGCCAGGCGTGTCCGAGCAGTCGTTTTTTTGCCGAGGCTGAAATCGTTGGCGTCTCGCGTCGTGCTTTGGCGCAAAACTGGCTGAGAAAGTGCTCCGCCAACATCAGGATATCGTCACCCCGATCCCGCAACGGGGGTAGTTCGATTGGAACGACATTCAAGCGAAAATAAAGATCCTGACGAAACTTCCGTTCCGATATCAGATCCGTCAACTCCTGATTGGTCGCCGCAACGACGCGTGCATTGGTGGGTATCGGAATCGAACCCCCGACGCGAACGACAGTTTTTGCTTCCAACACACGCAACAGTTTCGACTGACCGTCAAGGCTCATGTCACCAATTTCGTCGAGGAACAGTGTTCCGTTGTTGGCCAACTCGAACTTGCCTTCCCGTGCCTGGTGGGCGTCAGTGAAGGCTCCTTTTTCGTGGCCAAACAACTCACTTTCGAGCAGCGACTGGCTGATCGCAGCGCAGTTTACCGCCACCAAAACCTCATCGCGGCGTTGACTCAAGTAATGAATCATCTGGGCGACGACTTCTTTTCCGGTACCGTTCTCACCGGTTATGAGCACGACCAAATCGGTATTGGCGACTTTCTCGATGGTGTTTTTCAATTTCTCGATCGCCGGGCACTGGCCGATCAGCTGGACTTGTCCAGCTGCTTGGGCTGCTACTTTCCTTTTGGAAGTAACCAGTTCTTCGACGTGCTGGGTGTTGTCGATTGCGACGGCGGCATGGGCCGCCAGTTCGCACAGCGCGATTTCATCTTCATCGGTGAAATTGCCCTCGATCCGGTTAATCAGTTCGAAAGCTCCGATCGTTTTGCCGGCCTGGTCCTTCATCGGAACGCACAGAATCGTCCGTGTCTGAAACCCGAGTTGCTGGTCAACATCGCGGTGGATTTGCTCCTGTTCGGACGTAACGTCGAAATCCACGCGAGCGGGTCGACCGGACACGATGACCTGGCCTACAACACCGGCATTGAAAGGAATCCGGATCTCGCCACTTTCAACACCGAGTGCCGGTTTGCCAATCAATGAACCCGAGTTGGAATCCGGCAAAAAGATCGTCGCACGTTCGGCTCCCAGCAGGCGCGTGGCGGCCTGGGCGATCTGCTCCAGTAGTTGATCGGTTTCCCGCGACTGATTCCAGTGAACCGTCATTTCCAATATGGCTTCCAGTCGTTGGACACGTCGTGCCTGACTGGACCGGCGTTTGAACGATTCGAGTGCCAACCCGATGGCTGCGGTCATCGAGTCGAACCGGGCGGGATCGATCGCGGCATCACAGGCCAACAAGCGGCCAGATCGGTTGGGTCGAAACAGTGGAGCTGCCGTCCAGCCATCGGCATGTTGGCAAAACTCCGTATCGAGTGTGTCGGCCAGCAGATCGGCGGGCAGCCCATTTCCTTCGCCAGCGTGCGCGATTACCCGCCACTGGCCTTTGACGCCCTGAACCAGAACGACCCCATTCGAGCCGACTAAATCCTTGATCATTTGCAGCGCGGACGCCAAAAATTCGCTTTCGACCGCCGATTCCAGTGATAGATCGATCAACCGAACCAGCAGGTTTGAGCCGCCAGGCGCGGAATTAATTCGCTCCGATTGGACTTCAAGAGACATGGTTTCGCGGGGTGGGAATTGTTGCTGGCGGCTAAAACTGTTATCAAATTGAATCGGAAAGAGATCCTCTCTCGGAATAAGAGCGTAGTCATTTTGAATCGCTCCAACAATCGTATTGAAAAGGGAACCACTTGATGGGTTTGTTCGAAGGCAAAAAAGGATTGATTCTTGGCGTCGCAAACGATCGTTCGATTGCTTGGGCGGTCGCGAAAAAAATCATGTCCGAAGGTGGCGTTTGCGGTTTCACGCATCTCCCTGACCGCGAGGACGACGAAAGGAAGAAAAACCGCCGTCGCGTCGAAAAGTGCTTCGACAAGCTGGAAGGCGAACACAAGCCGGAGTTTCTCGTTCCGCTGGACGTCCAGTGCGACGAAAATATTGCGGCAGTCATGGAAACAGCCAAAAACGAATTTGGAACCATTGATTTCCTGCTGCACTCGATTGCGTATGCCGACCGCGCTGATCTGGGAGATACCATCGACGCCAGCCGCGAGGGATTCAAGCTGGCGATGGACATCAGTTGTTACAGCTTGATCGCCGTCACGAGAGCCGCACGGCCAATTCTCTCGAAGAATGCTTCCATCGCCTGTATGACTTACTTCGGGGGTGAAAAAATCGTTGCCGGCTATAACCTGATGGGGATCTGCAAGGCGGCCCTGGAGGCGACGACCCGCTACCTTGCCTACGATCTCGGCCCGAGCGGTGTTCGCGTCAACGCACTGAGCGCCGGACCGCTGAAAACACTGGCCAGTACCGCCGTGGGTGCAGGTGACATGCTGAAGATGTATGAACACGTCGCGCCGTTGGGTCGCAACATCGAACATCACGAAGTTGGCAATACCGGAGCGTTTTTGCTGTCCGATATGTCTGAGGGCATTACCGGTGAAGTGCTTCACGTCGACGCGGGTTACAACGCAATGGGTTCACCAGGGCGGATGATCGATCTGTTGCCAAAGTGAGCGGCGACAAGAATGGTTGCCGGAATTTACGGCACCAGCGAATTGAGCGGTGCGAGCCTTTTGTCCGGGGTCATCATTTCGCCCCGGAACCAAAATGGGATCGACAACCGGGCATCGCGATGGCTCGCTAGTTACTCACTCTCAGAGTCGAACGATCGGCGATCTCCTGGCGTTTCTGGGCGTAGTACAGGAGAAAATTGGCTCTTGGATCGAACACGCGTATATCCTGGCCCACATCTTCGGGGTGTGGGGTCAGCGTGTATTCCTTGAACAGGCCTTTCGCCTTGCCCGCCGAGAGCGCGCCCCGGGAGCGACTTTGAATGAATGCGAGCCACATTCGGTCGGGAAGCGATCCCATGTCGGATTTGGGAACATTTTGAGCGTAGGTGTTTGGTTTCAGTGGCGCCATCTGCAACGTGAAAAACGAAAAACAGATGAAGACGCACGCGATCCAGATAGAGAGTACGGATCGGCCGACCAGTTCCGTGATAGTGTCGAATTTCAGGCGATAGGCGCTGGCGACGTCCGTAATACCGCGCAAGATAAAGAAAGCCAGAAGGAATACCGCCCAGACAGCAAGAAAATCGTAAAGCGATCGGTAGGTCCTGTTGACGTCGAGTAACCGGTCGGCAACGGGTTCATAAATGCTGCTGGCCAGCATCGCTGCTAACAGCAGATTGACCAGGGTGATCAAGTTACTCCAGAGACCGAACCACCAGGTGCTGGCAACGACCAGGACGAATAACATTATGGCGATGAGAGTCAGCATCTTCGGCTTTCGGTTGGTAGGTTAACGCCAGTGGCTCACTAGTTATCCCAGGATATTGGCTGGCCTGAGGCGAATGCCTGCGGCTCACGAACTCGACTACGATTTCAAAACGCGCTGCAACTCCTCGACGGATGTCCTTCCGCTGGCGACCATCACAATTCCTTCCATCTGCATGGAAATATGTCCGTGTCGTTTCGCGATGGCGGACAGCTGACCGGCTTGTGGTTTGTGGACCAAGGCGTTGCGCAGTTCGGGATTGATTACCAGCATTTCAAACAACCCCGTGCGGCCCCGGTACCCGATCCCCGAGCACTTCGGACACGGCTCAATTTCTTTTTCGTTCTCGTCGACCATTCCGGGTTGAAAAACAAAGGGCTTGTACAGTTGAGCCACACGACCTGGTGGCAAACCCAGTTTCTGCAGCAACGTCGGGTGCGGTTGGAAACCGATTTTGCATGTCTCGCAAAGCAATCGAATCAGCCGCATGGAAACGACGCAGGTTAATATCTCGGCAAACTTCTCGACATCCGGTTTCAGCAACAGGACACGCAGCATCGCGTCAATGCAGTGTTTTCCGGGGATCCGGGTAAACATCGGAATCCGCCTTTTGTTCGACAGATCGATGATCTGGTTCAACAGGTCGCCGTCGCTCAGTTCCGGAAACGCCAGGACATCCGGTTGCTTGAGCAGGAGCTGCGTGATCGGCGACATGGCGTTTTCGCCCTTGGCCGGATCGAACTCGACGGGATAAATATTGATGACTTCAGGTTCGAGTTGCCCTTTTTCTTCAATCACGAAATAGTCGCGAGTCAGTCGATCGCAGGCGTCCAGGACACCGCGCCAGGCAGTGGTGTATCCCTCGCCGGGAACGGCGGAAACCAGCACCATTCCCGTTTTTGGATCATTGAGAATTGGCTGGAGCTGTTTGATCATGCTGGCGCGCATGCCCAGCTGTTGGGCCGTGTCGAGGGGCGGTCGCTTATAGTCCAGGTAAAGTGCCACGCGCTCGCCAGATTGAATGCCCTGCGAAACGAGCTTGAATTTTTGTCGGTTTTTGAGGTACATCGTCCCGAAACTCCCTTCCTGGCGCGCCCGACGTTCGCGGTAGTCGAGTCCGGCCAGCTGTTTGAGAGTCGCCAGGAGGTAGTCTCCCGTCTCACGATCCATCGGAGTTCCGGAATGCCAAAGTCCATCAATTTGAAAACGGAGCACGACCTGCTGGGGGTTAAAGTCCAGGACGGTAACATCGGCGTCTTTGATAATGGCTTCGGCGACCAATTCGGTGGCGGGTTCAAAACCAGGCGATGGCTTGACGATTTTCAAGTTCGTTTTCTGCTCTTGAGGCGTGGCTCCGGCGGCAGTGAATTCGATCGGCGGTATGAATTCGTCAGGCATGAATTAGGTTCGTCGTTTGAGTGAAAAAAAGTGGGTTCGTCGTCTGGAGAGCGGCTTTGTTTAAGGCTGTTCCTTCAGCACTCGCTGGGCTTCCGCCAACGACGTCACGCCCAACAACACGAGCTTGTAGGCCTGGTTGGCAATCGATTTCTTGCCAAGTTTGACAGCTGCCTGTTCAACGGCTGCGATCTGCGGGTTGTTTTTGATGAAAACACGGAGATTGTCATCTAGCGAAATCATCTCGAATACCGCAATCCGGCCGATGTAGCCAATTCCACCACACGTTTCACAGGGGGGAAATTCGATCTCTCGCCCTTTTTCATCGACCCGCTGTTCGGGTGGCGGGAGTTTCCAGGGATTGTAGATCGTACCCTGTGTTTTTGGGTCACCCCCGAGTTGCTCGATGACTTTGGGTTGGACCCGTACTTCGACGCGGCAGGCTGTACACAAGCGCCGGAGCAACCGTTGGCAGATAATGTTGTTCATCGCCTGCAGGAATTGCTCCTGATTCCCTGCCAGGGAATACATCCGAAGAAGTGCCTCGGCTGCCGACTTGGCTTGAGTCCGCAACAACAGTGAACGGTTCTGCTTGACCACCTGGAGTGTCAGGAGATCCATCGCTTCCTTGTTTTCGACCTGTGGAATGGCCAACATGTCCGGTTGGGTCAACAACATGGTTTTGAGGACATAGACCTGGTTCTTTTCCGTCGATTTCTCATAACGATGGATCACGATGTTTTCCAGCACCGTTTCGGTCTCTTCCTCCGTGATCACGGCGACACAGTCGCGCGTCAGCCGGTCGGCAGTGACCAGTGCCCCTTGCCACGACGATGTCAGACCGCCTCCGGGCGGAGCCGAAATGATTGTGCCACCGGGTTTGTCGACGGACTTTTTGAATCGTTCAACCATCTCGGGGAACATGCCCAGTTGCGACAGGGATAGCGCTTCTTTGGCGGTGATGTCGTATTTGATTTGAACGCGTTCGCCGGTCGGAACACCTTGGGACGTGACGGTGATCACCGCTTTCCCAAGTTCCGATTTGAATGAAAGTTTGGCTGACTGGCGGGCGCGACGCTCAGCGGGTTTCAGTCCCGCCAGATACTTCAGGCTGGCCAACACCGCGTCGCCGGTTTCGCGATCCCACGAATCCAGCGGGTGCCACGTACCATCGACGAGAATTCGCATGGACACGGCGTCGCGCGTGAAGTCCATCAATAACTGCTCGGTTCGCTTGAACTGCGTCTCGTGGAGCAGTGATTTGAGTTCCGTGAAGCCACCGGTCTGCCGGGCGCGAATCAAGTTGGCCTGTTTTTCAGCCGGATCGCTGCCGCCGGGACTGAAATCAATGAAAGCGCCTTCGTCCTGCGGCAGTGCTTCCGCGGCCGGAACTTCACCTGGTTTGAGCTTGAGGTGCTGTTTGATCGAGGCATCGGCTTTAAACCGGCTCCGTCGGATGAAAAAGTACGTCAGAAACGGAACGAAGGAAAGGACGAGGTAAACGGGAAAGCCTGCCATGAAAAACGGAACGGAAATCACGACCAGAAACCCAATCAGGAAGCAAAAAACAACGATCGGATTCCAGATTTCCGACGGAAGTCTGGTGCGACCGCCGATTTTCATCGTATCGCGATTGATCCAGTCGGCGACACGAACCCACAGCAAAAACACAAGCGCGATCAACAACAGCTTCCACCAGGAAAGATAGCCACCGGGACCACGCTCGAAATTCTGTGCGTTGTCGAGGCCCTGGGCCAACAATTTGTCAGCAAACGGTACGAGCAAAATCGCGACCGTCGCCGCCAGCAAAAATACCAGTCGATAGCGGCGAGCCATTAAATAATTCCAGGTTGCGAAACGTCGATGCCTTTGAGCTTCATCTTCAGTTCTTCTTTGTTGGGTGCGACCTGGAACGCCGTGGGACGGTCGATGAGTTCGTCATCGATCAGGCCTTTGAGGCTCATCGTAAAGTCCTGCATGCCTTCCTCCGCACCGATCCGAATTGCGTCACTCAGGTTGTGGTCGCGTTCTTCAAGGATCAACTTCTTGACGGTCGGGTTGAACGTCATGATTTCACACGTCGGAACCCGTCCGATTTTGGGGTCAATGGCTTTGAGCAGCTTCTGAGCCACAATCGCCTTCATGTTCATGGCGATGGCACCCCGGATCGCGCCGTGCATTTCTTCGGGGAACAGATCGAGAATACGTCCGATCGTCGACGGCGCGGTCGAGGCGTGAATGGTCCCGAACACCAAGTGCCCGGTTTCCGCGGCGTGAATCGCCGTCATGAAGGTCTCTTCGTCTCGCAGTTCGCCGACGAGGATGATGTCCGGGTCTTCACGAACCGCGTGCTTCATGCCGACACCAAAATCGACGACGTCGATTCCGACTTCACGCTGGTTGATCAGGCACTTGTCATCGGTGAACACGAATTCAATCGGGTCTTCCAGCGTGAGAATGTGTTTTGAGTAGATGCGATTGATGTAGTTCAACATCGATGCGATCGTGGTACTCTTGCCCGAGCCGGTGACACCTGCGAGCAGGATCATTCCCTGATCAAAATGACACAGCGTTTCCATTGCCGGAGGCAGGTAGAGGCCTTCGAAGTTCGGAATGAAATTGTTCACACGCCGTGCCACCAGTCCGATTTTTCCCAGCTGTTGAAGCATGTTGACACGGAATCGCCAATTTACACCGTCGACATCGATTGTGTACGCAAAGTCAGCTCCGCCCTCGTGATCGAAAATATCGCGAGTCCGCTCGTTCATCATGGGAAACAACAGTCGAGCCATTTCTTCGACTTCGACCGGTGCCCGGTTCAGTTCTTTCAACGTGCCGTTGACGCGGACGATCGGCGGTTTGCCTACTTTCATGTGAAGGTCGGAACCTTCGAGCTTGACCAGGGCCCGCAGGTACTTATCAACCGGTTTTTCGGTTTGCTTTTCGACAAACCGGCTGACCATTCGCTCAACCGCCTCATCTTCACGCTCTTGCAGCGTCTTGCCGTTAGAAACGCCGTTCGACGCGTCCGAGCTTTTCGTTTGAGAGTTCGGTGTTTTTTCTTTCGGCTTGGACATCGTGATTCTTCCAATATATGTTGAACTGACGAAACGGTCAGTGATCTGGTCCGTCTATCCACTTTTCAAACGATCCGTTTGAAGTTTCTCAAAGTTCGGCCAGCCTATCACGGTTCTGGACCTCAGCGTCCATGGCGATCTATTTCGTAAATGCTGGCAGCGGGAGACTTTGTGCCCCAACGCGGCGGATGTTCGCTGCGTTAATCATAACTTCTGAATAATACCAGTTGGGGCAAATTGAAACCGATCTTTTACTTTAGGCGGGGCCGGGAAAACGGTCAACCAATCCACGGTTTTTACCGACAATTCGCCAAAATAATCGTTATCATCCTGCCAGTTGACGTTCGCCGCACCGGTCCGGGTTGCCAGTCGCCGAAAAGGCCGTGATCGGTCCAATCCACGTTCTCTTCGGACGTTCATACCGGCTCGACCGCTTGACCAGATTCCGCCGGAGTAAACAATCAGATGGTTGAGAAATCTCAACTGGCAACCAGTAATTTTTCGCCCCAACTAACGGCAAGACACGATTCCATGGATTCCGAACTAACCGACCGATCGCAAGCGATTCTTCAGCGCATCACGCAACTTCGAGACAGTCTTTGACTACGATGCAAAACGAACGTCCATTGCCGGGATAGAAGCACAGATGGCGGCCCCCAATTTTTGGGATAATCAGGAGTCTGCCCAGGAAACGGTCGGGCGTCTCAAATCAGTGAAAGCCATTGTGGATCCGATGACCGAGCTCAATGCATCCGGTGAGGATCTTGAAGCCTTGATCGAAATGGCGGAAGAAGACCGCTCGATCGAGACCGAAATTCGCCGGGAAATTGAGTCGTTGGAAGAACGACTGGACCGTCTTGAACTCAAGGCACTGCTCAATGGCCCGTACGACAATTCCGGGGCAATTCTGACGATCCACGCCCGTGATGGCGGCACCGATGCAAATGACTGGGCCGAGATGATGCTTCGCATGTATACGTCATGGGCTCAGAAAAACGATTACGAAGTTGTTTTGTTCGATCGCAATGACAATGACGAAGCCGGCATCAATAGCGCTTCGATCGCGATTCGCGGCCCGATGGCCTACGGCTATCTCAAAAGCGAAACCGGTTTGCATCGCCTGGTCAGAATCAGCCCTTTCAATTCCGAAGGCAAGCGTCAAACGAGTTTCGCAGCGGTCGATGTCTCCCCGGAGATTTCTGATAACGTCGAGATCGACATCGATGAGAAAGATGTGCGCGTCGATACCTTTCGCGCCAGTGGAGCTGGTGGACAACACGTCAATAAAACCGACAGTGCGATTCGGCTGACACATCTTCCCACCGCGACCGTCGTCCAATGTCAAAGCCAACGCAGCCAGCATAAGAATCGGGCCCAAGCCTGGAAAATGCTGCGCGCACAACTGGCCCGCTTGCAGGACGAGAAGCGGGAGGCCGAAGAAGCTGTCAAATACCAAAACAAATCCCGTGTCGGATTCGGATCGCAAATCCGCAACTACTTTCAACACCCCGACCAGCGCGTCAAGGATACGCGAACCGGTTACAGCATGGGCGACTTCCACAAGGTTCTCGATGGAGAAATCCAGGGCTTCCTCGATGCGTTGCTGAACTGGCGTGCGAAAACAGAACGCTAGCGCACCTTCAAGATTTTTTTGGGTAGCGGACGAGGTCGCAAGCCCTTTTGTTCTAGAATACGAGGACTCGTCGCCTCCTCCACTACATCCAACCCTGGTTCCTGGATATCACAGAACCTTAGTTGGTACCGGCCCGGGTGGACGGCGGTGGAATCACTTCCCGAAAACGTCTGCAGGCGAGCCGCATTCGCTCGCTTGGGGGTACGAAACATGGTGGCCACTTGATTTGTGAATCTTACCCGCGATGGTTGCCATCTTTTCAGGCTGCTCATGGCATGCCATGGAACGAAAACATCCACCCGATCTCAATGAAACCGAAATGACAGAACAAATCGAGATCCAAACCACGCGCCAACGTTCGACGATCAAACTTCGGTTTGATCGCGGCGAGGATCGCTGGCGGCATTGCCTGGTCCTGGCAAGCGGAGATTCGGAATTCGGAATCATGTCCAGCGTGGAAGGGACGCCCGAACAGAATTTCCCACCAAGCGCCCCCCTTCAGGACGCAAGCCGGCATCGCCTGGAACAGGGTGAAGCTGTCCTCTGCGTGGGAATGGCGGGCCAAAGCCATTGGTCTGCGGCTTTTTCGGTGGAACACGAGGGGCCAGCGGAATCGATCAAGTCAGACTTGGCGTGCCTTCAAAAAACGACCACACCCGGTGCCCACCTGGGTTCAACGTATCAGTTGAATTTGCCGTGTCGGGTTCAATCCTTCAACGAACGCTGTCTCGAGATCCGGCTGGAGAACCAAAACACTTTTGTTGTCGAGGCGTTGTCAGGTAACGATTTCCAGACAGTTTTTGAATTGAATGATCGGACATTCCGGGTCATGCCGAGCCAGGTTTCCACCAGCCCGGTCATCGCAACGCGGTGGGGATTCATGGTGACCAACAAGTGCGAGACAAGTCCGGATGACATTTCTGACCTGGAGCAACGTTAAGTCGGTTGTTACGTTTGTACGCCTGATGCCGCTGCAACCGATAGCCAGCAAGAACCATCGACACTACCGATCAACGGGTGATTGCCAGTATCGATCGTTCGGGTGAAACACCGGCCTGCGAGCTCACGCCACGGCGGTTGCCAGCACGGCAAATCTCGGGTTTTCGCGAATCGAATCGAAGTCCGATTCCTTGGCCACGTGTTCGCGAAATTCAGAATTCAAGTCAAGCGCGAATGTCAGATGCATCAGCGCCAGGTCGACTTTTCGACCCAATGCGCAATAGCATGCCAGGTTGTAATGAGCGATCCCACTTTCCGCATCGAGCTCGACGGCCGACTGCATTGTTTCGATCGCCCGCTCCAGTTGATCCGAGCGTTTATAGCACCAGGCCAGAGCGAGGTAGGTGTGCAAGTTGTCCGGGTCCAGTTTGTTGGATTGCTCGAAAAAATGAATTGCCCGGAGTGGCTGTTTGGCGGCCCGGTAAGCCTGGCCTTTGAGAAACAGGACATAGGGCTTGTGACCCAGCGGATTCTTGATCTTCTCGAGGCACTGCAATGCGCGATTCGTCAACGACTCGCGCAATCCGTTTTCCAGAGGCCAGCGATCTTCCAGGGCCATAGCCAAATCGAGATAGCCTTCGGCCATTCGGATATTCTGTCGACGTTGGATTTGTTTCAGGGTAGCCATCATTCAACAAGACGTAAAAACTGGCTTGAGGAAGTGATCGAGATCTCCAGCGGAAAGTCCGTAACGCCCCGCCAGATGTGCTCGATGAAAGAATCGCCTTATCTGTTAACAGTTTAGTAGCGCGTTGGAAAATCGCAGCACGAAAATTGCGAATTAGGCCGTAACTCCTTTGATTCCAGGGCACAAAAACTTCGCCTCCAATCCGCCAGTTTGTAACGATAATCCGGGCTTGTCGTTTCGTTCCCATTGATGCATGAAATCAACACCGGGATCACGTGTTGATTTTTTTCCACCTCGCAGAACGTGTTTCAAAGGCAAATTCCATCATTTTTCAACTCTCAGCGATGGCATGGTGTTTGCGATTGAATACTGATCCTCATGCCGCGGTCCCAGTCGGGATGAACTCCCATCGTTCTTTTGAGACCCAAATGTCAAAACACGTTCGCAGAGCCACATCATTGGTCGCATTGGTTTGCGCTACCACATTAGCTGCCGTTTGGGTTTTTACGACCTTCACGATTGCATCCGGGCGAATGCAGATTGACGGGAGTCGCCCGCGGGGTCTCGCCACGTCGGCCGACATCGATTCGACTTGGCGACATACGAAATTCGGATGGCAGGATTCAGCCCGTTGGCCAGTAGCAGATTCCTTTGCGCCCGTCAAAACAATAGAACTGCTTCACCCCTTCGTCTGGGCGGGAATCGTGCTGTTTGCCGTGATCGGTACGATGATCTGGGCGTCGAGCGAATGGGAGATTGCCCGGCTGTTTGGGAGCGATGAAGCACCTGCCGAGTAGTCGCGTCGACTCAGCCGATGGATTGCCTCTTTGACGGAAGCGGATGCATGATCCGTCGCACGCATGCCCGGGACGAACTCATCGAATTGCGTCACCGTCTGTTACACCGGAACTGTAACAAGTCATTGATGTCGATGAATTGCTGTCAGTCCCCGCAACCTTGGACCGAGATCGAACCAGACCAGGACGTCACTTTGCATGGTTTGTCGAGGGTGAAAGATGTCGGGTAGGGGAACGGGTTGCGGGGCTGCAGAACCAACGAACGTTTACCGGCCTTTTGCAAACGAAACAATCATTCGTTCGACGGCCCGCAAGATGGTCTCCATATGGGGAATGGTCGGGTCTGAGTCAGAACGAGTATTGATAAGGATGTTCATATTCGGATTCACTTCGAACAGAATGAGCTCATTGTCTTCGTTGATATTGCAGTCAACTCCGAAGTAATCCAGTTTCGTCGTGCGATGCAAAGCCGATATCGCGGACTGGAGATTCGAACGTGATGAGTGGTCAAATGAGGCAAGCCAACTCGCTTCTTCGTTGGCCAATTCCGGGTGTTTCGCCATGGTCTCACGGCTGGCAGCGTGAATCAGCCACGTATCATTGATGATCAGGTGTCTTGGATAAGCGACCCCGTCGACTACTGCCAAACGGTACTTGCGATAGAATCCATCAGGACTCTTGAAATCGATGAACTCAGTGACATAGAAGTCACGACCATCCAGTGGCAACGCGTGCAATGGCTTGATATCGCTTGCCTCTTCAAGGCGTACCAGCGTTTTACCACCGTGTTCCCCAGCCAAACGCACAAGCAACGGATAACGAAGGTTGTTTTCAATTGCCAATTCAGAAACCTGCTCCGGTTCCGTCAATTGACATTTCACTGTCTTGGGGACCAGGATACTGTCACAATTAACACTCTTTGAAACGTAGTCACGCGCGGTACGCGGGATGAATTCGGGTTTGTTGATGACCGGCGTTGCATATCCATCGAAGAATTTTTTTGCTCGAGACAACGCAATGCCGTGCGTGTCCGGGTCGCTGATCTCATTGAAGGCGACATCCGATTTTCTCACGGATTCGAGCGGTATCTCGGGTCCCTCTCCCATCAACAGCAGGCCGCCCGCGACCGTTACTTCGGATGACGGTCGTCTCTTGATTGCCTGCATCACGTTCGAACCGCCCAAAACGGACAGGGAAAGACCGCTTCGAGAATGGACCGCTGTGGCCGCGTTGTTGTCAGGTAATCCACTAACAAATAATACTCGAACCATGTCACGAATGTCTCTCTGAAGGATGAACGGTTAGTTCGACTTTCCAGCTTCAGCCAACGCCAGGCTTCGAGCCGGCATTGTACTGGATCAGTCAACCGAGTTGACAATTCTGGCTTAGAAGCATCGGTAGCCTTTTTTTTGGCAAAAAATGTCCAAGACTCATGGTTGCCGATTCATGACTGTACCTCGAATTGAGGTTGCTGGCAGGCTTGAATCGGGACACCATGTACGGTCTTGGCGTTCTCATACGAATCCGCGTCTGGTATTCTAACGGGTCATGACGAATTACGAGGACATTTTCCAGCTTCGCGGTCATCTGTACAACAAGGCGACCGCGATGTGCCCGACAGCTCGCGAGGCGGAAAGGGCTGCGCTACTCGAACTGCTGCAAGCTCAAGAGGGTCAGGTCATCCTCGATGCCCCAGCCGGAGGTGGGTACGTTGCGGACGGATTGAGGGAGCAGTTCGGCGACCGGCTGCATGTCATCTGCGTCGAGCCTTCAAAGCAGTTCGCCGCCGTGATCGACCCGGCCTTTGAAATACGTAACGAATCGCTCACCTGTCTCAGCCTGCCGGACGCGAGCATCGATGGCGTTGCGAGTCTGGCAGGACTACATCATTTCGTTGACAAGACGCCGGTCTTTCGCGAATGGGCCAGGCTCCTCCGCCCCCAGGGTCGTTGCGCTGTCGCAGACGTGGAGATCAATACAGGAGTGGCCGAATTCCTCAATGGATTTGTGGATGCCAATACCCCTGGTGGCCATGACGGATTATTTCTGGAACCAGGCAAGCTAAGCTGTTCGCTGAGCGAAGCGGGTTTTGCCTCTGTTGTTGAAGAGACCCGCGCCGTTCCTTGGGTGTTCCCTGACGAGGCAACGATGGTCCGGTTTTGTCACACTCTATTCGGGATTACCGACGCGACAGAAACTCAGGTGCACGACGCACTACGGCGAACATTCACTATCGAAGAATCGGGCGACGGTGTCAGGATGCACTGGGAATTACGGTACGCAATCGCCATTCGGTAAACAGACTATTGGGACGATTGAGAGTGCTGGCGGTCTTTTTTCGTGACTCATTCCGGCAATGAGCGAATCGCATCTGAAGCGATCAAACGGTGATTCCGGCAGCCGGCACGGGAAAGTGCTGACAGAGTTCACTTACTTCGCCACGGAGGCGGCTCAATCGTGACGAATCTTCAGGATGGGAAAGTGCTTCCACGATCCAACGGCCGACCTGTTTCATTTGATCGACACCCATGCCGCGCGTTGTCAGTGCGGGCGTCCCGATTCGAATACCGCTCGGATCCATTGGTTTTCGCTCGTCGTAGGGAATCATGTTCTTGTTGACAGTAATGCCACAGGCTCCCAGGGCGTTTTCGGCGACCGTTCCACCAATGCCTTTGGGCGTTACATCGACCAGAATCAAATGATTGTCGGTCCCGCCGCTGACCAGCGAGAGTCCGCCGCTGTGCAATGTTTCAGCCAGGGCCTTGGCGTTTGCTTTGACTTCCTTCGCATAGGATCTGAATGCCGGTTGCATCGCTTCACGGAAACAAACCGCTTTGCCAGCCATGACGTGCATCAGGGGTCCGCCCTGCATACCAGGGAAAACGCTGGAGTTGATTTTCTTCGCATATCCTTTTTTGCACAAAACCAGTCCACCGCGCGGGCCGCGAAGCGTCTTATGAGTCGTCGTGGACACGAAATCCGCCACTGGCACCGGGTCGTCGTGTTCACCTCCGGCGACCAGTCCGGCATAGTGAGCCATGTCAACGAACAACATGGCGCCGATTTCGTCCGCGATCTCTTTAAACTTTGCATGCGGGATCTCACGGGGGTAAGCGCTGGCTCCGGCGACGATCATCTTTGGTTTGTGTTCTTTGGCCAGCGTCGCGATTTGGTCAAAATCGATCAAATGCGAATCACGGCAAACGCCGTAATGCACAAAGTTGTAAAGTTTACCCGACAGATTCAAATGCATGCCGTGCGTCAGATGGCCGCCGTGAGCCAGGTCGAGACCGAGTACCGTGTCACCGACATCGAGCGCGGTCAGGTAAACGGCCTGGTTGGCTTGCGACCCCGAGTGGGGTTGCACGTTGGCAAACTCGGCACCGAACAGCGCTTTGGCCCGGTCGCGGGCAATGTTCTCCGTCGCGTCGACGTGCTCGCAACCGCCGTAATATCTCCGGCCTGGATATCCCTCAGCATACTTGTTCGTCAAAACACTGCCCACGGCTTCCATCACCGCGGGACTGGTGTAGTTCTCGCTGGCAATCATCTCCAACCCATCCTGCTGCCGGAGGGATTCGTCATGGATGGTTTGCCAGAGTTCCGGGTCTTGCGATGGAAGGATATTCATTGGTTGTCGTGGAAAATAAGGGCTGACGGCTGAATTTATCAATAAACTTGGATCGGGCGGTTAACGACTATTTTAGTTTTTCAATCGTGACTTCCAAGGCGCCTTGGTTGTCATCCAGCGATGCAGGCGATTCGTTAATTCGCAAACAGAGAACGCCGTCGGATAGGGCCTCGATCTCCGCGTCTGATCCGATCGGGAACGGGTCAAACAGACCCCTGACCTGGTCTTTGGCCGTTTTCCCTTCCAGGTCAAGGACCCCTGCGTGCAGCATTCCCAGCGGGCGACCCTGATAGTATCGAATGGTGATTCCGTTGCTTTGGCAATTCCAGAATTCGTTCAATTGTGCCTTGGCGACGACGAATTCACCGATGCCGGAAATACGAAACCGATCACCCCGTTTGACTTGTATGTCCGTGATTTGCCAGCTGCGATCGGATATGAGATTGAATCGGGTGCTGGCCGATCCAAACCGGGCCCCGATCGGCTTGGCACTCGTCAGACAGCCACGTTCAATTTCATAGCCGTACTCCATTTCATTGACAAACAGCTCCCAATCCCGTTCCAGCTCGGCTCGGTTGTCTTGAATCGAGCGGATAAAATGTTGATTGAATGCGGTTGAGTCCAGTTCGGCGATTTGCGGAAGTTTCTCAAACACGGCCTTTGTTTTCTCGTGTTTGGAAAAAAACTCACAACCGGCCCAGCTCCAGGCGTAGTAACGGACTTCCAGGAACGCGGTCGGCGGAATGTTCAGAACGTCAGTCAGCGACATGGCGGTTCCGGAAACGCGTTCGTCCTTGATCTGTTTGATACGGCCCCAGTTTTCCGATTCGCTTCGATCACGCAGTCGATAAAGCAATTGCAGTTTCTGTTCTTTCCAGCGGTGAACAGCCAGCAATTCGGCCATTCCCTCGCCGAACCAAGGCGAGCCGTAGCCGCGAAGAAACCAGAGCATGAACGCATGCGTGCCTTCGTGAATCAGGAGATGGCGGGTGTAATAATTGCCCGCTTGAAGGTAGAGCCAGAGGTTGTGACGCCGCTGGAATCCGGCTTTGAACCTGGGCAAATCACCGGGCATCAAACCAGCCTTCTGAAATCGGGAAGGGTCGTTTACGTCGGCAATCAGGAATGCACGGATTTTCCATTTCCTGGCTTTTTCCAGCCGGATGTTGAAATACGCGCACCATTGATCGACCGCCTGGTCAAAGACATCGACCAACTCGTCAACTTTTTCCGGTTCGCGCACGTCGGTGTAGAGATCGAGGTGTTGCCCCGTGATTTTGCGGATGCCGGCGGTCTGGACCCGATCTTCATCAATCTCGAACGAGGCAGGAATTCCCGGATTGATTTCATGCATTGAGTCCAGCCAGTTTTCCTGGGAGAACGCAGGAGGGCCAAGCGAAACTCCCATTATTATCAACGCAATGAATCGGCCCCCGAGCATCAAGGGCAGTAGCGGAATTCGGTTTTTGTTTACAACGAGGGCCATGGAGACAGTCGGGACTTTGGTTTCAATCCGATCTATAATTCGGATCAGCGTAACATTGAGCTGACAATGACTCCTATTGTAATCTAATGGAGGGACTCTTACGTAGCATGTCAAATCTGATCCTTTGGAGACTCAACAGGCGTTCCGTGAAGCAACGTCCTAACGCATTCGAGGCGGGGCGCTGGCGGGTCTTGCCATTGCTGCTCGTGTCCTGGATTCTCTTCAATACGGGTTGTCTGAAGAGGACCGACAATGAAGTTGTCGTTTACTCGGCGCTGGATCGCGAGTTTTCCGAACCGATCCTGACGGACGTTGGCCGTGAACTGGGGTTCCGGGTGTTGCCGAAATTCGACCAGGAATCGAACAAGACGGTTGGACTGGTGTCCGGAATCATTGCAAGCAAAGATCGACCGCAAGCGGACGTTTTCTGGAACAACGAAATCCTGCACACGATACGCTTGCAGAAAATGGGGTTGCTGGAAGTTTATCGCAGTCCAAAGGCGGATCCGTTTCCTGGCCAGTTTGTTTCGAGTACAAGCCAGTGGACTGGCTTCGCGGCCCGGGCACGTGTGTTGATTGTCAATACGGACCTGATTCCGGATCCAGCTGCACGCCCCAATTCCATCTACGATTTAGCAGATCCCCGATGGAAAGGCCGCTGTGCGATGGCTCGCCCGCTGTTTGGCACCACCGCGACTCATGCGGCGGTTCTGTTTTCGGAGCTGGGAGAAACAGCCGCCAGGAAGTTGTTGGAAGATATCGCCGCAAACGCGTCGATCGAAGGAGGCAACAAGCAGGTTGCCCTCAAAGTCGCCAGCGGACAATTCGCGTTTGGAATCACCGACACCGACGACGCGATCATTGAACGGAACAACGCCCAGCCGGTGGTCATGGTTTTTCCTGATCAAGACGAAGGCCAGTTGGGGACGCTGCTGATTCCCAATACCCTGACCATCATCAAGAACGGCCCCAATCCGGAGCGGGCAAAACGCCTGGTGGATCGATTGCTGATGCCTGACATCGAGGAGCGATTGGCAATCGGTTCGAGTGCCCAGATTCCGTTGAGCCCTGCGGTCAAGGTAAAGTCCCCCGCGGAACCCCCGGACGTAACGCTGAAAGTGATGCGGGTTGATTTCGAAGCCGCCGCGGAGGGATGGGACCAAGCGAAACTTCTGTTAATGAAGTTGTTTCCGTCAGGAGCTTAAGAATTCCCTGTTTCGGAACTCTTCGGGTCCACAAAAAAAAAGACATCACTTGATCAATCAAGTGATGCCTTTCGTTTTTTATCGCAGTTGCAGTTACGGCAACCTTCATCAACTAATAGCAGCAGGTGTCGCAGCTGTTACGGCCGGCGCGACGGCTTGCTACTCTGGCGCGACGCTTGGCCATAAAGCCCACTCGCTGATTGGCGCAAGGATCGCATCCGCAACCCGATGCAACTGGTGCACCACAACCACAGTCAGATGCAACAGGAGCGTCCTGCATAGGAACGGCTGTTGTGTATGCCACTGAAGTGGCAGCGGTACCACACGAACTGCATCCCTGGGGAGCAGTAGTGTAAGTCATTGGAGCGTATACGGGAGCAACAACGCTGCCACATGTGCTGCAACCAGCAACTTGTGGACTAACAATCGTGCTTGCTTCCACGCTTCCAGTCGTAGCGGCAGCGACGTCTTCGACAGGCACAACCGGCGCTACGTTCGTGGCTGTATCCTGGGCCAACAAAGAACCACTCATCAACAATGTGCAAAATGCAGCTACAAAAAATCTCTTCATTCTCGTCCCCTTGAAAATTGTAACACCAATGGATTTGCAATTGGATCGTCCTCAAGCTTTTGAGAATTCGATTTGCAGAACCCAACCAAACTCTGAAATTGCAGAGCTCCGTATCGGCAGGCTTCTTCACCCGCGAACAAGCCGACCAAAGTACCAATTCCGCAAACTCTGCTCAACCGGCTATACCCTGTTAAAGCGGGTTTTTTACCATGATGAAGCGAATTTCGCCCAGATTGTCGGTCTGGACACTCAAATCTCGTCCGTTATTCGAATTTTCCTGCGAAGACCAGCGTATCGGTGCACAGGTCTGGATTTCAAAAAGAGGAATTTGGGCAGGACTGGCTAACTTGCCAACGGGTTTCCCGATTGGTTGGACTGGGCTTTGTCAATTCGATTTGCGAACGATCCTGTTCCCTAGGTTGGAATGAAAGAACGGGTTAGCCGATTCTGACGACCTATTCCGGCATCAACCGAGTTCTCAAGAGAAGGTCAACCAGCCCTTTCTTCGGGTTTGCGACTGCCACGATCAAACCGAATACCATTGAGATTGTCGACAAAAGTAAAATGATCAATATGCCCAGAATGACACTGGGGCTAGTTTTCATTTTATCGATCATTGTTCCAACTTCCGGTTCCGTATGGCTGGTCTGGATTTCCGAGAAAATCATCAGCAAAATGAAAACGCCAACGAAGGCAATTGCAGGCAGCCAGCAAGCGGCAGATCGAATCGCACAAACCCAACCAGGGGATTTCTGTCCGCGCGAATTGCAAACCTGGATTCCCATAAATCGAAACACCGGTCCTCCCCCAAACCACCAGCCCAATGCCGTGGGTAATATCAGACCCAAACCCAGGCCGACAAAAAAACGAAGATGGTTGGAAATTGGCGCGATGAAATAGCACAACATGAAAATCGTACTGGCAACCAGGCTGTACATAATCAATTCGATTCCCATTGTTGCGCTAAGTACGCCCAGGCGGTTGTCCCAGGTAAGACTGTTGACTCGATTCGAATGGGTGGCCAGGTACGCTTTGGCCCATTGGAGCGTCGCGTCGGTTTTCGGTCGCTGCGCCAACTCGATCAGGAAATCTTGAACCGATGAGGGCAAGACTTTTGTTCGACGAAACAAATCACCCATTTCCTGGACCAAACCAACGACTCTCTCGTCCGATGTCCGTTCTCCGATCAACTCCGGGTCTCCATCTCGCGGGCCATAAACGGACGTTGAATTTTCGTTAATGACACTAACCAGTTGGTTGTCCAGAAGTTTGGCATGCCCATCCTGGTCCAGCCAGATCTGCGGGAGACTTAACGATTCAGGCAACGTCCCGTCGCTTTGCGCCTGCTGCAGCTCATCGACAATCTCCAGCATCAGTTGACCGAATAGACTCCAGTCGGCTCGGTTTCGAATCCCGACAAAGGTTTGAATGGGAACACCTTGAATGGCTTCGAAGGCGTCCCAGCGTTTGCCAGTGGAATCGGTTCCACCTTCCAGCCATCGTTGGCGGGTTCCCCGGGCAAGATTGATTCGTTCGCTTGACAGTTCGCAACCCTTTTCGCAGACGACAATCCAGACATCGCGATTGAGCGGTTCATCGTGTCCCAGGAATACCTTTCCCAGTCTCGATTCACCCATCAGTTCGCGGGTTTCGTAGGGACCGAATTTCAAAACATCGATCGTATTGAGACGCGGTTGGACGACCGGCACACGAAATTTCTGTTTGCCGGTATCGAGCCGGATGACCCGCGTGCCGCTGAGCATCCCATGCAGACCCAACATTCGATTGGACTCTCTCATCGTCGAAACGAAAATCAACGTCGGAATGTAAGTGGATGCGAGACCACGCAGCAATTGGGCCAGATGGTCTTCGACGGCGACCGGAATGGTCCCATAGCTCGATTGCCAAAGCGCGTAGCACAGGGGAATTCCCAAAGCTCCCGGAACCATCGAGGTTCTCGCCAACGCCCTTCCCAATCCCGCTCTCTGCCCTTCTACGTTGACGAGTTTCAGCCCCATCAATCGCTTGCCCAGACCGCGACCAAACCGGCCTTCGAAGAATGAATAGTAGAGCACCGTGACCGACCACATCAGGATTGCCCCCCAGAACATCAACGGCCGCGTGTTTTGCTGAATTGCCTCGGCAGCTTCTTCAGGCGGAACATGCTGGCGAGCCTGCAAGACCAGGGAAGCGAGTGACCAACTGACAATGGCAGTGGTGATCGTGATTTGGATCAGTGTCTGGTCGATCATGTAGGCGGCCAAGCGCCGCCCGACGTCGGCAATCGACTCGCGCTGAGTCGCAAACGGAAGCAAAGCCAGCTTCAATTGTTCGAGGTCCTGAAACCGCTTGGAAGGCTCTTTCTCCAGACACTTTGAGATCACTCGTCCGAGGTCCTTCGGGATCGAAGTGTTGATTGCTGAACATGCCGGCGGACGATCGGAAATGATCTGCGCCGTGACGGACATCGCGTCGCCCAGGAATGGTGTTCGTCCCGTTAGCAGGAAAAACAATGTCGCGCCGACCGCATAGACATCGGTTCTTCGGTCGAGGTTGCCGCCTCGAATTTGTTCCGGGGCGGCATAGGACGGCGTCCCCATGAACGTGCCGGTTTGGGTCAAATTGACTTCTGTATTGGCGAGCGACTTGGATAGCCCGAAGTCACCGATTTTGACGGATCCATCGGTGTCAAGAAAACAGTTAGACGGTTTCACGTCGCGATGAACCATTCCCAGCCGGTGGGCTGCAATTAACCCCTCGATGGCTTCCAGAACTCTGTCGACGGCGAGTGAATAAGTGATTGGACCTTCGTCGTTGACTTTGTCGGCAAGTGTTTTGCCGGGCATCAATTCCATGGCGATGTACGGTTGGCCCTCGCCGCTACCCGTACCGTAGATGAAGGTGACCCTGGGGTGAGAGATTTGGGCAGCCAATTGCGCTTCTCGCACAAACCGCTTCACGTAGGTCTCGTCGGAAACCATGTTTTTGGCCAGCCGTTTGAGCGCCACCCGGCGACCGGTTTGAACTTCCAACGCTTCCCAGACATTTCCCATTCCTCCCGATCCGAGCCAGCGGATCAAGCGATAAGGACCGACGTTTTCGCCAATTCCGCAAGGTTCCTGCGGCACCACGACATCTGTCGACGGCGCGATCGTCAATTCGGCATCTGGGTTTGTCTGGCCCCTCGATTCCATCGATGATCCAAACGCCTGGCCACAATCCTGACAGAATCGCGGCGGATCACCTTCATAGCTGAAAGTATGCTCGCAATCTGGACAATAAATTTTCAATTGAAACCGCCCTGATTTGAGCCTAACCATCTCGCTGGTGATGTCGGTCAGATATTGTAGTTGTCGGCAAAATCCACGTCGACTCCAACCCATCGAGACAGGATTTCAGCCGAACCGTTGTCAATTGGGGTGATTCGTCACTGACGCCATTTACCGCTATAATCGGCCTCGCGACGTCCACCGCGACATTCACTTGAAAACAATCCACGGTTTATTCCATGAAGCTTCGACTTACCGTAATTGCAGGTCCCGATGCCGGGCGTACATTCAATCTTGACCCTGGCCAGACGCTCTTAGTCGGTCGTGGCGAAAAAAGTGAAGCCCGCTTGGGCGATCCCTCCGTATCACGCGTGCATTTCGAGATTGGCAACGACGGAGCTGACGTCCTGGTTGCCGACAAGGGAAGTTCCAGCGGAACATTTCTCGATGGCAAACAAGTCGATCGGTCAAAAATGAAAATCGGGAGTGTCATCCAGGCGGGAGATACTCGGTTTCGACTGGAGGAACAAGGGGTGACCGAGAGGACGATGGCCCCCGTCAATCGCCCGGACACCAGCGAAGCAAAACCCTTGCGGCAACTGGTGGGAACGGAACTTGGACCGTACAGATTACTTGAGATCATCGGCAAAGGAAATTCCGGACTGGTTTTCAAGGCGCATGACGCCGAAAAAGACCGAATCGCAGCCGTCAAAGTCCTGACGCCCCAGTTCACCGCCAACGACGAGCAGCGCCAACGGTTCGTCCGTGCGATGAAGACAATGTTGCCGATCAAGGACGATCGAATCGTCAATCTTCATAATGCCGGCAAGAATGGACCCTACTGCTGGGCGGCAATGGAATACGTCGAAGGCGAGAACCTCTCGCAGCTGATCGAACGAATCGGCATTGAAGGAATGTTGGACTGGAAAAAAGTCTGGCTCGCCGCCGTCGATATCGCACGGGCCCTGCACAAAGGCTACGAGCACAAGATCGTCCACCGAAACGTGACGCCGACGAACATCCTGCGACGCAAAAGCGATGAAGCCTGTTTGTTGGGCGATTTCATGCTGGCCAAGGCCCTCGAAGGTACACTCGCTCAACAGGTAACTCAACCAGGACAGATTCTTGGCGATATTCCTTACTTGGCGCCTGAACGAACACTGGCCGATGCGGAAGTTGATACCCGCTCGGACCTGTACGGTCTGGGCGCGACCTGCTACGCGCTGTTAACCGGCCGGCCACCCGTCAGCGGCAACACGTTGACCGAGATGGTCCATAACGTTCGCGAGGAATCTCCTGAACCACCCAAGAAATATCAGCTGGCCGTCAACGACCTGTTCCAGGACATCGTCATGACGTTGATTGCCAAAGACCCTGCCGACCGAATGCAAACCCCCTCGGGCTTGATCAAGGAGCTCGTTCGAATCGGAAGGTATCAGGGCCTTGATCCCGGGTTCTAGTCACTTTGCCTGCCGAACGCGAGTGACGACCGGATCGACCCTGGGTTGGAGCCTGGCCGGTAACACTGGCCGGTAACACTGGCCGGAAAGACTGGCCGGAAAGACTGGCTGTGATAGGACCTATCGTTGCAGGTTTACCAGGGGGCCGGTTGTGACGTGCCGGGTAATCACCGTTCCCATCAATGTGAAAGCGGCAACTTCATAGATGCCGATGGGGATGGTCTGCCCGACCAGCCGGGTCGTTCCGTCGAACACCACGATCCGATCACAGTGAGTGCGACCGGTCAGTTGCATCGGCGTTCCGTCGGTCAGCGGTTGGCCGTTCGACAGATCATTCATGTCCGCACCCGTCCGCTTGCTCGGACCTTCGACCAGGACCTCAACCGTTGTCCCCAGGAATTTTTGATTGTCTTCCTCACTGATCCGGTTTTGAACATCCAGCAATTCATTATTGCGCCGTTTCTTGACGGAAAATGGAATATCGTCAGGAAGATGATCCGCTGCCTTGGTTCCCGGTCGTTCGGAATATTTGAAGATAAAACTGTTCTTGAATCGGCACTCTTCCACCAGTTTCACGGTTTCCCGGAATTCGTCTTCGGTCTCGCCGCAAAATCCCACGATAAAGTCGCTGGATACCGCGGCCGTATCCCCCAGCGTTTCGTTGATCCGGGACATCATTTCGCGATAATCACCGACGGTGTAACCGCGTTTCATCCGTTTCAACACAGCATCGGAACCGCTTTGAAGTGGCACGTGCAGGTAGGGCGAGCACTTCTCCAGGTCCCGAACCGCGGTCAACAGATCGTAACCCATGTCCTTGGGATAACTGGTGACGAACTTGATTCTCTCAATCCCGCTGATGTCGTGCAGCCGATACAACAGGTCCGCCAGGCGCGTCGCCGTTCCGTCGCCATCGACGTACCTGTAGCTGTTGACGGTTTGCCCCAGTAACGTGATTTCTTTGCAGCCCTGATCGGCCAGCAGTTGGGCTTCTTCCAGGATCATCTTGGGAGCCCTGCCCTGCTCCGGCCCCCGCGTCATCGGCACGATGCAATATGTGCAGAATTTGTCGCAGCCGATCTGAATTCGCAAGAACGCCTGAAACGGCGTTGGTCGCATCGTCGGATCACGCAAGGGATCAAAGGTCTCATGGCTCCGTTTGATGTCCGCGACTTTTCCGTCGGTCCTGCCAAGACCCACGGCAGTATGTTGTCCACCTTCGATACGGGCTTTTTCAATCAGGGCCGGAATCTCTTTCAGCTGTCCGGGTCCGACAATGATGTCGACATAGGGTGCTCGCTGAAAAATCAGTTTTTGATCTTTCTGTGCCATGCACCCCATCACGCCGATAATCTTGTGGGGATTGTTTTTCTTTTCGGCGCGAAGTCGTCCAAGCGCACTGTAGGTTTTGTTCTCTGCCTGTTCCCGTACCGAGCAGGTATTGAATAAAATCGTATCTGCTTCGCCGACATTGTCCGACAGCTCGTATCCTTCTCGGCGCAGGCTGGCTACGACCATTTCGCTGTCGAGCATGTTCATCTGACAGCCAACCGTTTCGATGTACAGTTTATGGGTTTTGGGTTCGGGGGACATGAGATGCAAACGGGTACGGAGTTGAGCAAAAACGATGGCCTTGGGGGAGACGATTCCTGCGAAGTTCCATCGGTTCAAGCTGGCCAGTTTACCACGACCTGATTCTTCGACGCGAGTCGAATTGGGTCGTTGTTGCCAGTTTGTTCCCAGGGCAACGTGGCATTCTGACTGGCCTGATACCCGGATCCGGCGGTCCTTTGATTCGTTCAAGATGGCATTTTGTCGACCGTTCGCCAGCTTGCCGGTTGGTCCGATTAGCGCAATGCATCGCCGACAGCCGGCAACCGGCCCTTGAGAAATTCGGCGACGGGCATGGTTCGCCTGCCTGCCGGCTGAATTTCTTCAATCGACAACAAGCCACCACCGGTTTGAACAACCAATCGTTGCCGGTTGACAATTACCACATGCCCTGGCTTGACCGTGGCTGGCTGTTCCACGGGTTCGAAAACCTCGGCTCGATGAATGATCAACCGCATCGGCTGTTTTAACGTTTCACTGTGCCATTTCGTAAACGTGCCCGGCCAGGGTTGAAACGCCCGGATGTGATTGACGATCTGGGTCGCAGATCGCGACCAGTCAATTTGCCCGTCGGATTTTTCAAGTCGTGGCGCCCTGGTTGCCAGCGAGCGGTCCTGCAACTCGCCGATCCCAGACTCGCCATCCCACGATTCGAGTATCGCGATCGCATCGTGAACGGATGGTACGCCGAGCGCAGCCAGTTTCGGTTCGATGTCCGCAGCAGTCTCGGTGTCGCCGATTTCGATCGCCGATTTGACCAGGCAAGGGCCGCCATCGAGCTTGGCGGTCATGTGAATGACGGTGATGCCGACCACCGGTTCGCCATGATAAATCGCCCAGTTGATCGGAGCGGCTCCCCGGTATTTGGGCAACAGCGAACCGTGAAGGTTGATTCCACCAAGTTTCGCTGCGAAGAGACAATCCCGCGAGAGAATTTGACCATAGTCGCAAACGACGAACAGATCCGCATTCATGGCAATCAAACGCGCAATGGAATCAGGATGGTTGATATCCGGTGGATCGAAAATCAGCAAACCGCATTGTTCCGCGACATCGCGAGTCGGATTTTCCGAGGTCTTTCGCCGATTGCCCGAATCGGCAATCGGCCGCGTTACCAGCGCGAGAACTTCGTGGGACGAACGGAGCAAAGATTCAAACGTAGGAACGGCGAACGGGCCGGTTCCAAACATGATCAGTCGCATGGATTCGCTTTCGGGTTCCGAACGATGGTTGAGGATTTGATAACGGATTCCGACGGCGTTGCCCAACCCGCGGTTGGAGCAACCGGATCATCCGTTCACCCATGAAACAACAGGTTGAGAATCAAAGTGATGAACCTACTTGCAATACGTCGCCTCGATTTCCTGCAGGCGCTTCAGAATCGCTTCGTCGCCGGGAATCACGCCAGTCGAACGCTTGTTCTCAAAATCAATTTCGAATTCTTCCAGCTCGCCATCGATCTGCTTCATCGAAGATTCGCTGATTCGGTCGATGAACAATACGCCTTCGAGATGATCGGTTTCGTGCTGAATGGCTTTGGCCAGCATGCCGTCAACGGTCATGCTGATTTCATTCCCGGAAAGATCGTAGGCTGAGACGTGAATTGTTTCCGGTCGGGCGACCAAAGCGTTGACGCCAACGATGCTCAAACAGCCCTCTTCTGCCTCGTGGCTTCCTTTGGGAGAGCTGAGAACCGGATTTACGAATACGAGTTCGTCGCCTTCGTTGGGGTCTCCTCCCAGGTTGATCACGAAAAGTTGAATTGGCAGGTCAACTTGATTGGCCGCCAATCCGATTCCCTTGGCCGCGTACATCGAGTCGAACATTTCGCGCACCAGCGCTTTGAGATCACGATCAACGCGGATAATCGGTTTTGATTTGTAACGCAAGGTAGGGTGCGGGTATTGAACAATTTCCAAATCAGTCAAGCTCCCATGCAGCTTTTTTGCCTTGTTGATAAAATTGTCTTATGCAAAAGAGTGCCGACAATTGGCTGTGTGCTACGAAACAGCATAGTCGTATTTCAATTCAAAGTGTATCTGTTGTGCGAACCGGAAATCGGGCGGCTAGAAAACCATCGATTTTTTCCAAGTGAAATTCGGACTGGTTGTGTTTGGACCATTCGTTGGAGTTCCATTTCGATTCAAGGCCGTCTGATGGAAAGTAACGCCTCGGATGTGTTTGCAGCAATCAAAAATTTTATCAAACAAGAAAATTTTTATTTGCTTGCTTGACAAGTTTCGAAGCGTCCCCAAAATGGCACTCGAGTTTGTGAAGAAACCGTCAAACATGTTTCGGGATCAACCAACCTGCAATCAATCTGCAAAACACCGTTGATTCGACTAGTGTTTCACTTGTATATATCGTTGCCCTCCTTCGTTATCCAATGCCTTGGGTGATATGTTTGAAGCAAAAGATTGACCAGTGAGCCTTGGTTCTTCTCCTACTCAACTACTGTGTGCGTGCAACCTGTTTTGTTCACCATGTAAATCGTCTGCACGCCAAACGACCAAATGCAGTTTATGAGGCGCATGATGCGATCTCTTGAATTTGGGTGGCGGCGACCGAGGGATGCGACAGTCGGCGACGAGAGTCGTGGAGCGGACCTCCACGCCCTTTAATTTTTGCCTGTTAGATAGAAAAAGTAAAAGGAAATCGCACGGTTCGAGTCTTCGTTTCGTGAATCTATCTTGGGACGGCATGGCGGCAGGCCAGCAGGCAGTGGTTTTTATTTCTGGTTAAGTTGGTATTATTCGGCGACCCAGAACAAGGCGGCGAGTTGGCTTGGATGCCATTCGTCGTTTTTTTGTGCGCTGGACGGTCCGTTTAAAAATACCGGGAGCACGCCCCCATGCAGGAGTGCCTGATCGCGTTTGGATCCAATGCCGGAAACCGCCTCGAAACGTATCTTACCGGTATCGAAAAGCTGAATGAAACGGAAGGGATTCAGGTCACTGCGACCAGCAGGCCGCTGAATTCGGTTGCCATCGGCGGGCCCGGCACCCAGGCGATGTACCTCAATGGTGCGATTCGCGTGGAAACCTCGCTTGACCCCTGCCAACTTCATCGTCGACTGATCGAGATCGAGAATGAACTTGGTAGAATCCGCAGCACGAGATGGGGTTCGCGAACCATCGACCTGGATCTATTGCTTTACGCCAGGGAACAAATCAACACGAAAGACCTGACGGTTCCGCATCCGAGAATGTCGTTCCGAAGATTCGTACTGGAGCCAGCCTGCGAAATTGCAGGTCACATGATCCACCCGCCTTCAGCAATAACGCTCAATCAGCTGGTGTCTCGATTGAATGAAGCCGAAAACCTGGTTTTGTGCGTTGGCCACGATCTTTTGAAAGAACTGGTACAGTCAATCGGAAGTGAGGTAAAAAATGGACTGGTTCCGCATTGGAGTCTTCGATTGGCAAAGAACCTGGATGAGTTTCGAGAATTCGAGAGCCAGGCCAAGCTGGTAACGTACGTTCAGTCTCTTTCTACGGAGGGCGAACCTCGAGAAGAACTTCATCGGCTCCGGTGGGCGGCGCGGCATTTTTCGGGGCCCACGCTGGAGTTGCCGCCAGATTTACCGCTGGCCAAACTCGAAATACTGGCTGCCATGGATGCCATGAATCCGTTGCAATAGCCCGTTGTAACGATCGAAAATCCGATCCAATTGTCGAAAGATCAGAGCCGACAAATCCTGGACTGGCCTGCCAAAATCGGATCCAGCGCCTGCCGGCGAGCCTGGCTCGTGGTTATGGCGAAAATGAATGCCCAAATGCCTGAAAGAGGGGAAACGCCGGACGAGTTATTGCTTAACGGTATTCGATTCCACCGGTCCATCAAATAACATGTAAGACGTAGAAACGGGTTTTTCCTCTAGACTATTTCCCTCGAGATCGCATGAAAATTGTTTTGGCCAGTAGCGAAGTTGTTCCGTTCGCCAAAACCGGCGGTCTCGCAGACGTTGCGGGGGCCTTGCCGCGCGAACTGGAAAAACTCGGGCACGACATTGTGGTCTTTATGCCGGCCTACCGCTGTATTCATCGTGCAGAGCCCGCGGTGGAGTCGACACCCGTCGAGTTTGTGCTGCCCGTGGGAAACCGTGTTGAAGCAGGTCGGCTGTTATTCAGCAAGTTACCCGACAGTCAGGTCACGGTTTTTTTCGTGGAACATTCCCATTACTTCGATCGTGCCCAGTTGTATGGCTCAGGGGGGAACGACTACGAAGACAACTGTGAGCGATTCACGTTTTTTAGCCGAGCCGTACTGGAGTCAATCCGAATATTGGGACTCAATCCGGACGTCGTGCATGTCAACGATTGGCAGACGGGATTGATTCCGGCCCTGATCAAGTGTGAATACCGAGATCATCCGAGCTTCGAAAACACCTCGTCGCTGATCACGATTCACAACCTTGCCTACCAGGGGATCTTCGAGCGCGAGAAAATGGCTGTGACCGGGCTCGATGGAAGATACTTCAATTGGCGGCAAATGGAGTTTTACGGCAGCTTGAACCTCTTGAAGACCGGGATTGTGTTCGCGGATTCGATTAACACCGTCAGCCCGACCTACGCCGCGGAGATCCAGCAACGCGAACAAGGTTGTGGCCTGGAAGGCGTGCTGCAGGATCGACGGGATCGATTGTCGGGAATCCTGAACGGCATCGATGTTTCTGAATGGAATCCGGCGACGGACAAGCACATTGCGATGACGTTTGACTCGGACTTCGATTTGAACGTCGGCAACCGAGGAAAAGCAAAATGCAAACACGCCTTACAGGTTGAGGCAAAACTCGACCCCGACCCGGATGTACCGTTGATTGGAATTGTGGGGCGATTGGCAACCCAGAAAGGCTGGTCATTGATCCTGCCGGTCCTCAAAGCGTTTCTTGATTCGGTCGCTGCCCAGTGGGTGATCCTGGGAACCGGTGAGCCGGACTACCACCACGTATTGGCGTCACTCCATCGATCGTATCCCGACAAACTCGGTTTGACGCTGGGGTTTTCCAATGAATACGCTCATCGGATTGAGGCCGGGGCAGACCTCTTTGTCATGCCCAGTCAGTATGAGCCTTGCGGCCTGAACCAGATGTACAGCATGGCGTACGGGACGATTCCGATTGTACGCAAAACCGGCGGCCTGGCGGACACCGTCGTCAATGCGACGCATGAGACGACGGACAATGGAACGGCAAACGGTTTCAGTTTTGATGAGTTCACTCCTGCGGCTCTCCAGGCCACGTTGGCCAGAGCACTGCGAATGTACAACGAACATCGGCCGACCTGGAACCAGTTGGTTCAATCCGGAATGAAGCGAGATTGGTCCTGGAACTCGAGCGCGAGACAATACGAAGAAGTTTATCGCCGGACCATGCTACGCGAATCGCAAAGAGGTCATCAGTAACAACAAGCCGGAAGCGCAATCATTCAATGGCAAGGGTATCGGTTCCCCATTTCCATACCCGGACATCCGTGTTTGCGGTTCCAGAAAGAGACCTGATCGCGGAAGAAAGACCTGGTTTGATGGGGTGTCGCAGATTCTGCCCACCGAAAAGCCTTCCAGGTCTGGCGTCCCGCAGCAATCATTAACCTCACATTTTTCATTTTGCAGCTTGCCACCAAAAAATGTCTGACCTTCGCCATGACCCCATCAACGATCAATGGGTCTCCATCGCCAGAAACCGGCGCGACCGGCCCATGGAATTCGTCCCCATGGAACAGTTGCGGCAACAACTTATCTGTCCGTTCTGCAAAGGTAACGAGGAAGAAACTCCTGATGCACTGGCGGCCTATCAGGCGGCGGGAAACCTGTTGACGCCGGACGACGATCCGTCGAACTGGACCGTCCGGGTCATTCCCAATCGCTATCCCTCGTTTACTGCGCATTCGCAAGAGAATTGCAACGAGGTTGATACCGAGACGCAGCCATACGGTCCGTTCCTGTCGAATCGTTCCCATGGCATCCAGGAACTGATCATCCCGTCATCGCGGCATATCACTTCGCTAAGTGAATTGACGGATAATGAGCTGACCCTTTCGTTTCGCGCCTACCAGGACCGGGTGTTTCACGCCCAGTCACTTGGGTTTGTCAAGCATGCAATGTTGTTCATGAACTGCCGGCTTGCCGCCGGCGCTTCGTTGAGTCATATCCACACCCAATTGCTTGGTTCACCCATTATTAGCAGTCAACTCGTGGACCGGGCTGATCGTAATGAGGCCCATTTTCAACAGCACGGCCGCTCGTTGATGGGGTCGTTGGCGGATTGGGAAATCGACCAGGAAGTGAGGATTGTCGAAGTCACAGAGAACTTCTGTATCGTTTGCCCTTTTGCCAGTCGGTTTGCATTTCAGGTCTGGATCATTCCTCGAGCGCACAAGTTTGACTTCACGCATTGTTCCGCTGCCGCGCGAGATGAATTGGCGAAACATTGCCGCAGACTTGTTTCGCGGTTCGAAACGGTGCTCGACAACCCGGCGTACAACATCTTGTTCCACAATGATCCGTTTGGCATGTCTGGCAACGGCCACAGTTACCTGGAACTCTTCCCCCGCCTGACGTGTGCGGCGGGCTTTGAATGGGGGACGGACATCTGGGTCAACCCGATTGCTCCCGAGTCGGCAGCACGGCGGTTGCGAGCCGATGACTCGTGAAGCGTCCGGATATGATTTCTGGGTCGAGGACGAGGTCGCGCGTCCTCTTGATCAAGTAAACGCCAGGTCTCGTCACCTCGTTCACTACGACCAACCCTTAATCCTGGCTATCACAGAACTCTAGCCGGAAATTCGAGCCGGCCGTGAGGAACCGCCGCAATGTTTCAAGGGAGTATCTCCCAAACCGCTCCATCAGATGTGGCAATCAGCAGGAATCGTTACGATCAAACATCGGGCCGCATCTCCATGATCAACGGTCCTCGACGCACCGCCCAGGTCATAAACGGCCGATTCCGTTTCGGTCAGCTAAGCTTTACCGATCATCCCAGTTGGGAAGCTGGCAACAAACATAAGTATTTTGCCTCGCGGGGTTTTTCGACCTGTGGGCGATACGCAAATACGGTAAAACATAGGCGTCGTGCTGTCGATTCAACTATATGCGGTTGCACGACCCTCGTCGGTAAAAAGGCCCACCGGCATTTTTACTACCTCCACGGCGATCAAGAAAATCAGAATCACGCGCAATAGTGCCTTGTCACGTTGGAAACGTAATGAGTAATCCACCTATCCAGCTTTGCCTTGTTCTTCATAATCATCAACCCGTAGGTAATTTTGACAGGGTTTTCGAAGAAGCGTACCAGGACAGCTATTTGCCGTTTCTGGAAGTCTTCGAACCATTTGCCGATCTGGCGATTTCGCTGCATACCAGCGGACCGTTGATGCAATGGCTGCAAACCAATCATCCGGACTATCTCAACCGGATCGCTCAGCTGGTTGAAGCCGGTCGGATCGAAATTATCGGTGGCGCCTTCTACGAAGCGATATTGCCGATGATCCCCAAGCGCGATCGGGTTGGCCAGATCAAGCAGTTTTCCAGGTGGCTGGAAGAACGTCTCTGCTCAAGAATCAGCGGAATGTGGATGCCCGAACGAGTTTGGGAGTCCTGCCTGACCGAGTCGTTGTCCGATGCGGAGATCAAGTACACGGTCCTCGATGATTATCACTTCCGACGTGCCGGACTGAAGAACGAAGAGCTGACCGGTTACTACGTCGCCGAAGACGAGGGCAAGACGGTTTGCGTTTTTCCGGGCAGCGAACACCTGCGTTATCTCATACCTTTCTCCGATCCGGAGGAAACCATTAACCACTGCCGGATGTTGGCTGAACGGTGTCCCGGTAGCGTCGTCGTGTTCGGTGATGATGGCGAAAAGTTCGGGACATGGCCCAATACAAAACAGCACGTTTATCAAAATGGTTGGCTGGAGAGTTTCTTTCAGGCCCTGACGGACAACCAGGATTGGCTCAAGACTTCTACGCTGGGCCAGGCCGTTGAATCCACGCCACCGCGCGGCAAGATCTACCTGCCGGACGCGAGCTACCGGGAAATGACCGAGTGGTCGATGCCGGTCAACCGGCAAATCGAATACGATGAGCTCGTGCACCAGTTCGAAAACGACTCTCGCTGGCAACAGATCCAGTCGTTTATCGGTGGCGGATTCTGGAGAAACTTCAAAGTCAAATATCCCGAGTCGAACCAGATGTACGCGAGGATGATGTATGTCAGTGAGCTGTTCCAGCGGGCGCAGGATCAGGGCTGCAATCAGCAGGTTCTCGATGTCGCTCAGGACCATCTCTACCAGGGTCAATGTAACTGCAGTTATTGGCACGGAGCGTTCGGCGGGATTTATCTTCCGCATCTGCGGAATGCCGTATACCAGCATCTGCTGGCCGCTGAGTCGTTACTGGAAAACTCGATGGGTCGCCCGGAAACCTGGGTCGAAGCCACTTCCGACGATTACAACTTTGATGGTCGTCCGGAAATCCGACTGGCGAATGAAAAAATCGTGACGTGGGTTTCAGCACAGCAAGGTGGCCAGATTTATGAGCTTGACCTGCGCGAGATTGGACATAACCTCGGGTCCACAATCCAGCGTCGCCCGGAACTCTACCACGCCAAAGTTCTCCAGGGCGAGAATCAAAACGCCGATCAAGCCGCGAGTATCCATGATCTCGTCGTATTCAAACAGGCCAACCTGGATGAACGATTGCAATACGACTGCCGATTGCGCAACTCGTTGATCGACCATTTCTGGGACGAAGATGTCGATGTGATCTCGATCCAGGAGAGTCGAGCGGCCGAGCGCGGCAGTTTTGCTGATGGCGAGTACGTGGCGACCATACGACGGAACCCGGGTCGCGTTCAGATCTTGATGACAAGCGAAGGGAATGCCTGGGGAGTCCCCCTGACGATCAAGAAAGGCATCACGCTTAACGAAGGCGAAAATCTACTGGAAATCGCCTATCTGATCGAGGGTTTGCCTTCAGACAGGACATTGCATTTCGGCGTGGAATTTAATTTCGCCGGTTTGCCGGATGGACAGGACGACCGGTTTTTCAGCGATCAAAATGGTGAGCGACTGGGGCATCTCGGTTCGATTCTGAATCTTGATGAAGCTCAAGCGTTGAAGCTAACCGACGGTTGGCTGGGGCTGGAAGTTGGTGTCACATTCGATCAACCCGGTGGGATTTTTACCTATCCCGTTCAAACTGTCAGCCAATCGGAATCGGGTTTTGAGCTCGTGCATCAATCCGTTTGCGTACAGCCTCACTGGTTAATCAAGGGTGATTCAAATGGTCGCTGGGCTTGCCGAATGAGCCTGGCAATTCAGACCGGCGTGACGGTCGTCGAGCATGATTCGGAAAAAGCGACGGCGGCTCAAAAGTAGATTGCGGCAGCCCGGTAGTGCGGGACTCATGGTTCCCGCGCATGCAATCGCGTCGGATCCAACGAATCCGTTTTTAGCGCGCATTTGCCACGACGACGCTTGTTTTTCAGGCCGTCAGTCAACTCCCATTGGCTCGCGGGCGCGTCCTATTGTTCCGAAACCTTCAGTTCAATCCAACTCGCCGATTCCGGGCTGTGAAAAACCTTGTGGGTTGCCTTGATGAAGTCTCCGGCCGTTGCCTTGAAGATATTGTCCACGTACTTTTGAGGATTGCGATCGATCAACGGAAACCAGCTGCTTTGCACATGGATCATGATCCGGTGTCCCGGCTTGAACGTGTGGCAAACGTCCTGCAATGGTAGGTTGACTTCCGTGACCTGATTGGGAACAAACGGTTCAGGTTTTTCATAGCTGTTGCGGAATCGGCCGCGAATGACTTCGCTGCGAACCATCTGTTGAAAGCCACCAAACTTCAGATTTGGTTGGGAGCCCCGCACGAATGCGTGATCATCCGGATAGACGTCGATCAGTTTAACGATCCAGTCGGCAGCGGTTCCGGTCGTCGAAACATTTAAGTGAGCCAGGATATCGCCCGTGACAGTGACAGCTTTCTCGAGGGGCGGTGTCTGGAAGACCAACACATCGGGGCGCGCCGACGCGAATCGCTGATCGTCAGACATGTACGGCCGCGGCGTAAATCGTAACTCGATATCCGGTCGATCCCGATGAGGAACCGGGTCCGACGGATCACTGACGAATTCGGACGCTGACAATTCGCTCGCTTGCGGGGGTTGAGTCGAAATCGATCGGTCGCCATGCAGAAAATACTTGACGATGTTTGATTCAGCCGGTGGCCAAGTGGCGAACTTTTTCCAACCCCGCAGGCCAGTGTCGTACATCAGGGCCTCGAAATTTGGTTGCTCTCCGGTCCCTTTGAGAAAATGCCGAAAAAACGGTGCTTCGATCTCACGCTGATAGAATTCGGAAACCCGCTCACCGAAACTGACCTTGCCGACGACTGCATATTGGCTCTGCCGCGCCCAATCACCGTGACTCCACGGCCCCATCACGATGGCATTGAACGTGCCGGGATTGTTTTTTTCGATCTCGCGGTAGATGTGCAGTGGACCATACAGGTCTTCCGCGTCGAACCAACCGCCCACGGTCATGACATTGGTTTTGATGTTCTTCAGGTGGGGTAGAATACTTCGCTTTTGCCAGAACTCGTCGTAGTTGGGGTGTTCGACCAGCTCTTTCCAGAAAAAGTTATCGTCGCCATATAGTTTTCCGGCCTCGCTCATCGGGCCCAGGCTCATGTAATAATTCCAGGCGTCGCGCGATGTTGGTTGCAGCGAGCTGTACCAGGCTGTCGGTGTTGGTGCATCGTGCTGATACCCAAAGGTCGCAGTCGCGACAAAATAACTCAGCAAGTAGGCTCCCTGGTGGTGAAAATCGTCAAAGAAGAAATCGGAAATCGGGGCTTGCGGGGAAGCGGCGACCAGCGCCGGATGGTGTTCCGGCAGTGCCGCCGCGGTGTAAAACCCCGGATACGAAATTCCCCACATGCCGACTTTGCCATTGTTGTTCTTGACGTTTTTGAGCAGCCACTCGATCGTGTCGTAGGTGTCCGAGCTTTCATCGATCGCCGAATCGCCCTCGACATGCGGGCGCATGTTGTCGTAATTGTCTTCCGACATCCAGCGACCGCGAACATCCTGATGGACGAAAATATATCCTTCCGTTTCCATGTATTGCGACGGCGCTATGCGGCCAGGATATTTCGAATCGTCATAAGGTTGAACGCTGTAGGGTGTCCGGTTCATCATGAACGGATACGGCCTGGATTGGTCGCGCGGGGTATAGACGGTCGTATACAGCTTCTTCCCGTCTCGCATCGGAATCCGAAACGATTGCTTCAGGTAATGCTGCTCAACCGAATTGACCGGTTTTTGGGCGACCGCCTGCGCTGTCAGCGCATCCGAATCAACGATGGTGACCGCAACCGAGCAAACCAGTAGACACAATCTCATCCAACCGAACGCGGGCAATTTCAACATGGATATCCTCAATGGCAAAAACGAAAATCGTCAAGACAGACATGTTAACCATTTTCTCGGACATCAGTAAGCGAACCAGTTTCGTGTATCGAATTTCTGATGGATTCCATGCGATCGGTTTCAGGCCACCGAGGGAGAAATCGTCTGTGGGAGACCCGCGGCGCCGTTTCGCCCGATCAAAAAAATAGCCATCGCGGGTTGCGATGGCCACCATAGGTTCCGAGATATTCTCGATCCTCATCGTTTGGGGCTGGGTTGAGCCGAACCCGCACCCAAGCCGCCCGCTGGTATCGAAGGCGATGAAAGACGCGGATCCGGAGTCCGGGGCAATTGTCCGCTGTTTGGAATGGCGGTCGGGATTGCCGGTTGATTTGGTTGGCTCCAGGTGGGAGCGAAACCTGTTCCAAACCGCCGTTCGTCGGGCCAGCCCAGCCCAATCGCATCGTACCAGATCGTGTCCAAACGGAGATTAACCAGGTCATCCTTGGCTTTTTTTCGTGATTCAAACTCGGCCCGAAGTTTCTCCAACCGCGCTTCCAGTTCTTTGAGTGGTGCTTCGTGATGAGAGAGGTACTCATCGTATTGTTCATCCAGAACTTGCTTCATCTCTGCTTTAAGTTCAAGTTTGACCTCTTCGCTCTCGGCCTCTTTGATCTTGTTCCGCAGATCCATGATTGCCTGATTCGCGGCGTTGTTGACTCTAGCGAGTTCGGGGTCAAATCCGGGATAAAGACCCGTGGAAAAAATCCCCGGTTGAGGGTATGCGGTTGGTAACCGTTGGGTTTGCAACTGCTGATTCGCGACACCAAAATTACTTGGTAACGGAGCGACTCCGTAGAATGGGGGAAGGCCAGCAGGATCAACAGCGATCGAGCCGGTCCCGCGAGGTGCCTGCGTTCGTGTGGCGCTTTGGGCTGACTGTAGATCAGCATTGGTTCGTTCCCGTTGCCGACTTGCATCAGCGCCACCAGCCGAGGCCGGATCTTCCTGAGCGCGCGATGGCGATGCGGTTGTAAATATCACCGACACGGCCAGGCACAGTATCCAACAGATTCTAGTTCTCATCGTTTTTCCCTTTCGACTGGGGTTGGGTTGACGTTTCATTCTCTGGCTCCTTCTGGGAATTCTCTTTTGTTCGCTCGATGAGTTGCTGCAATTGCAGGTTTTCAAATTCAAAACTCGATTCAAGCGTCTTCAATTTCGAATCCAGCTGGTTCATTTCGGTACGATAATCAGCGGGCGTATCGCTGAACCTGCCGGCATTCAGTGGTGCCGTCGAGCGGAGGCTTCGTTCAAGGGCATCCAGGTCTTCTGCCAGACTGGATAGCTCCCTGGAAAACTGTTGGGAAAACTCTTCGTACTCGTGGGTGTAAGGAATTACCGATTTTGAAAATGGCGAACTGGCTGGAAGGGTAATATCAGGTGCGGTTCCGGGAGTGACTGCGGATTCACCGGCAGGATTTTCCCCGACATGGGATATGGAATCCGAGGTGGCATGGGGAGCCAGACTCCACACCAGCAAGCACAGACCAATGATCGCTCCAGCGATCGAGGTCCCACCGATCCATGCACGTTGACGTTTTCGACGGGCCGTGAGTATTCGTTTGGGCGGACGCGTCTTGTTGGGCTGTTGCAGGTAGGCCAGATATTCTTCGAGCGCCTCGAAAACCTCATTGGCCGAAGAAAATCGGTGCCTGGGTTCCTTCTCCAGTAGTTTCTCGATGATTTGAGCGAGCATCGAAGGAATATCGGAATTGACGGCGGTTGGATGGGCAGGTTGTTCCGTGATGATTTTCTGGATCACCACATAGGGTTTGTCACCCCGAAACGGTTCTCGTCCGGTTGACAGAAAATACATCAGGCTACCCAGGCTGAACAAGTCAGAGCGGGCGTCCAGATCGTCTCCCTTGGATTGTTCGGGAGACATGTAATGTGGCGTTCCGGCCAGCCAGCCGGTCTGTGTCATGCCGGCGTCGTCTGCCGCCCGGGCCAAACCGAAGTCGGTAATCATGACCCGGCTGACCTCTCGCTCGATCAAGATGTTTCCCGGTTTCACATCACGATGGATCATGCCCTGCTTGTGAGCTGCAGCCAATCCCGCCGCGATCTGCATTGATACGCGTACGACGTCCTTCGGCGAGAGTGGGCCTTTTTCCGCAACCAGCGATTGCAGCGAATGGCCCGACACGAGTTGCATGACAATATAGGGACGATGCGGCGACTTGTTGACCGAGTAAATCGGTACGACGTTGGGATGCATGACGGCGGCAGCGGACTCGGCCTCCCGGGCGAAACGTTTGCGGGCAGTGCCGTTGATGGCCAGATGTGGAGACAGGACTTTGATCGCGACGGCGCGATTCAATTCGCGGTCAAATCCCTTGAGCACGATTCCCATTCCGCCCTGTCCGATTTTTGAGTCGACTTCGAACTGGTCGATCTTGCCCAGCATTTCGGGATGCGAAGGCGGGTCAAGGATCTTTGTCCAATCGGTAATCCCAGAAAGCGAGTCGTTAACCGGGGACTCGGCTGTGAGTGTCGGTACAACAAACGACGTTGTTTGGTTCAGCTTGGAAACGAGTCGCGGCGGCAGTTCGATTTGATCAACGGTGGAGAGGTGAGTGGCCGCCTGGGTCCATAATGCTTCGTCGGCAGCCAGGGCGGTCAACCGCGACTGGCACGCAACGCAATGTTCGAGATGGGCTTCCAGCTCGTTTTGCTCCGCGATGCTACAGTCGTCGTGAAGCAGTTCGGCAAGGGGAAAAGTTTCGCAGGGATGTTGGTTCATGTTTCATTCCTTCTGACAAAAGGAAGTCTGGCCGCATCGTCACGCACGGACTCAGTGAGACTGTTCGAATCCATGAACTGGCAGTGGTGTCCGATTTTCTCTTTCAGTCTGGCCATCACCCGGCTGCGCGCGATATAGATGGCGCCTTTGGTCAGCCCAAGTTCCCTGGCAACGTCTTCGGCAGAGCGGTTTTCAACGGCGGTCAACCAGAACGCCTGCCAGGATTTCGGCTGAAAGGATTGGTGGATCTTCTCTGCCGCCCATGCGAATACCTGGCGCTCGTGCTCCAGGTCGAATAATTCTGTTTCCGTAGAGGGATCGGGAGTGGATTGGATCAACTGATCAATGGATGAATCGTCACTGGTCAAAAGCTGACGGGTCTTCGATCGCATGAATTCGATGACGAGATTGCGGGTGATACGGCTGATCCAGCCTCGAAACGAACCTCGTCCCGGATCGGGATCCCAGCGATTGATGGCTTTTGCGACCCGTGCCAGGACTTCCTGGGTGGTATCGAGCGCATCGGCCTCTTGAAGTCCGCGACTCCGCGCCAGCCGAAACACCAATGGCTGGTAGATTTCGACAAATTCCTGCCATGCGATCGCGTCATCGGATTGGCGCAGCCGGAGGATCAGGCTTAGTCGGGTTTTGGGTTGATCGCTCATGAATGAAGACTCCTACAGTCTACACGTCTGCCGCGGATCAATCTTTCAGAAAAAGTGATGTATTTTCCATCGCGGGCGCATTCCTGCGCCGGATCCTCCGGAAACAGCAACGGTAATCAGCAACGCCTGTGGCGACGGGAGCAGAACGGATCGCCGGATCGGGGATAAAAGAAAAAGGCAAGGGAATAAACATTCTCCTGCCTTATTTGACTCGTTTCCATCCGTTGGCGATCAGCGAAGAATCTTGACGGTCGATCCTTCGCCCAGAATCGCGAATACATCTTGGGCATCTTTGGCGTTCAAACCAATACAGCCATGATGGCCGTCGATTGCCAGATCGTCGACAGCGTGGATGCAGAGGCTACCGGAGAGGCCGATCCAATGGGGACCATAACCGTTTTCTGCCGCGCCTGGGGGATAACTGTTTCCGCTTGCATCTCGCCAGCTGTGGCCAACTTCCGATTTGACGAGAACGCGATAGTCACCTGGTTGGGGATTGCCAGAGACTCCGACGCGGATCGGGTAACGGCCAGCGTACAAATCGCCAAGAAACAGAGTCATGACGTGTTGTTGTGTGTCGATCTCGGCATCGAATGGACCCTGAACGGCTTTTAACTGGGTTCCCGCAACAACGGCAGCCGGGTTGGAGATTTGACTTTGATTGATGTTGTAAACCAGCTGAGCCGGAACCTTCCAGCGTTGCCCAATGTCGACCAATGACTCGTTGGCAACCGTGTACGGAGCATCTTCGAGGTGATGCTCCGTCGAGAAAATAACTTTGCCCGCCAATCCATCAAGAAAAGGGAGCAGCCGCTGACGCTGGGGTCCATTGAGATCAGTCGAATGATAGAAACGCGACAAAAGTCGAAGCGCGTCTCGGTATTTGGACTCAGCAATTAACCTGTCAACTTGCGGCCAGGCGGCCTGGAAGCTCAAGTTAGCCAGGTCCGGTTCCGCACCGGCGTGCATGACCTCGGAGCCGAAATTCTTCGAACGATCGGTTGCCAGGGCCTCGTAGGACGAATCAGAAACTGGAATCGTCTGCGAATGGAATTGAGGTGAAAATTCTCCGGATTCAGTTGGCTCCGTGACCGGGCTGTTGTTCATGGGCGGTTGTATGGCGGCAAAATCGTTTTGCGCAGAAATCTGCTGTTGAACTTTCAGGACATCGATCAACCCTTCGTCTCGTGCGACATTATCGATCGGTTGCCGCGCAGGTAGTGCCGAGAGTGGATTTGACGCAGGTGAAGACGGGTTGATGATTCGAGAACCGTTGTCCGAAAACATGTTCGCCGTGTCTCCCGTTGAGGCAGCCATCTCATTCGCTGCTTCGCCGATTCGGGATGCAGGTTGCTTTGAGTTTGAAAAACCGGGAATGTCAACCTCGGGTATATCGGTCGGCGGCAACAGTTCGGCATTTGATTGGATCGCATCGATTCCATTGGAATCTGGTTGCCCAGGCCCATCAGAAATTTCGAGGGCCGGAACCATCTCATCGGCAACCGGTGACTTGTTCGAAGAAGCTTGGTAGAACAGGAATGAAAGCCCAAGCAATCCAACGGCGACGATGGTGTTTTTCAGTGAATGCATCTCAGTCCTCCATGACCGCGTAACGAACTTCCAAGGGATCGGACCCGGTTTCGCAAACGAAATTTGAATTGATGAACGGTTGAGGTTCCGAAATGGACGAACAAGACGACGACACCGTAGCTTGCCCGCATTGCGGAGAAGACATATTCGATGATGCCGATCAATGCCCCTATTGTCAGCAATACATTTCTGCTGCGGACTTCAAAAGGGAAATCCCGACATGGGTTGTCGTGCTGATTGTCCTGACCATCGCGTCGTTCTTGCTGCCAACCTTGCTGACGGCGCTGCGAAGCATCTTTGGCCAATGATTTCAGAATCCGCGGAAAAATAGCAGAACCAGCGAATCGCTGCGATATCTTTCGCAGCTCCATCGATCGTCGAATCAATCCGATTGCTAGCAAGGCAAGTTTGGCGCTCCACGACCGGTTTCCGTGACGACAGCTCGATGTTGACCATTGTTCTGAACCCTAATAAAACGAACGCTCAGTCGCAGATTCGCGGTCGGAATCAGAATGGACGCCAAGAAAGCTGCTGCCACCAGGAAGCACCAAGCTGGCGTGGGATGGGCCGCGTCGCGGGCGATCCCCCTCGGCACATTGGACGGGCGCTGGTCGGGAAAGCCAATTAGCTTTTCGTCTGGTTTCGTTTCTCGCGAAGCGTCACCAGGCGCGTCCGCAGTTCGGATTCGAAACCTCGATCAACCGGCTCATAGTAGAACCTCTCGACGCCGAGATAGTCCTGGCTGGAAACACCATCTGGTTCATCGTGCGAATACAGGTAGCCGGCTCCGTGGCCCAGTTGACTTGCTGCTCGATAATGGCTGTCACGCAAGTGGCGAGGAACAGGGAGAATCCGGTTTTCACGAATATCCGACCGCGCAGCGCCAATTGCCACGGTAGCGGCATTGGATTTTGGGGCACACGCGAGATAGGTTACGGTTTGCGAAAGCGTCAGCTGGCATTCGGGTAGACCGATTTGCTCGCAGGCCTGCGAGCAAGCCACCGTAAGCGGTAGTGCGTTCGGGTCCGCGTTCCCGATGTCTTCACTGGCCAGAATGATCAGCCGTCGACAAAGGAATCGAACGTCTTCGCCTCCTTCGAGCATTCTGGCCAGCCAATACAGGCCTGCGTCGGGGTCGCTGCCGCGAATGCTCTTGATCAGCGCGCTGGTGCAATCGTAGTGTTCATCGCCCGTCGGGTCATATTGAACCGCACGCTGGCCGACAGCGATACGCATTATCGGATTCGTAATCAGAATCGGTGGTCCCTGCCGTCCGCCCGAATCACTGATCCGATCCGCACCGCCAGATGCGATGACCGCCGTTTCGAGGACCGAAAGCGCCTTGCGCGCATCTCCGTCACAGATTCCTGCCAGGTAGTTCATGGCATCATCGTCAATCCGGATCTCCAGATGACCCAGTCCGCGTTCGGTGTCCTGGAGCGCGCGAATGATCAATTGCTCGATTTCGTCGTCTGACAACGGCTCAAACTGAAAGACCTGGCTGCGACTGACCAATGCACCGTTGACCGCAAAAAACGGATTGGACGTTGTGGCGCCGATCAGCGTGACAACCCCGTCTTCGACGTCAGCCAGCATCGCGTCCTGTTGGGCCTTGTTGAACCGGTGGATCTCGTCAATGAACAGCAAGGTTCCGCGACCACCGGAAGCCAGATTGTCGCGGGCTCGTTGGAGCACTTCGCGAAGATCCTTGACTCCGTGCATGATTGCACTCAATTGCTCAAATGCGCGCTCGGTTTCGCCGGCCAGGATCCTGGCCAGCGTCGTTTTTCCGGTTCCGGGTGGACCATAAAAGATAACCGAACCCAGCCGATCCGCATCGACCAGTTGTCGCAGCAATTTACCTTGCCCGAGAAAATGTTGCTGTCCTGAAAACTCTTCGAGACTTCGCGGCCGCATCCGCGCCGCCAGAGGCATTGCGGCGACAAAGTTGGCTTTTTCGGCTTTCTCAAACAGTGACATGACGTTGGCCTTCCGTTGTCGATACGTGGTTGGAACAGGGTAGTATCGCAGTTGGAATGCTTCCGAGAAAGACACTCATGCCAAATGCCGGACAGGCCTTTGCCGGTGAGATGCATCCAACCAAACGTCCGTGATTCGGCGCTGGCATGCAATATTCCAGTTACCGGGGAACCGGACCTGTGCACGGATCCCGAACCCATCAAGTATCTCCAGGATAGACCCAGCCCTCTACCGCCGTCGTTGCCACGTTAATCTTCCTCAGCCAGATTCGTGGCCGGTGGTGGGGGGCGACAAATCGGGTCATTGCAATCCGAGAACGGGCGGAACCCGATGTGAATACGAAAATTTTCTGGAATCCAGGACTTCGGCCAAGATCAAGTTCTTCGAGCCTAATCAGTGACACGCCTGTTGCTATTGGGTCACGACAAATGTGATCAACATGCAAGCCCAGACAACGTCCAGGAAGTGCCAATAGCTGGCACAATGGTCCACGGCCCAGTGACGTTCATGGTCGTATCGATTTCGAAACGCCTGGTAAATGATAAATCCCAGAAAGACCATTCCCCCGAGCACATGCAGCGCGTGAATGAATGCAAGCGTAAACGACATCCCGTAGACTTTCATCGAGCCATCGGGCTTGCTGAAATGCTGGCTCAAGAGATCGCTTAAGCCAAACATCTGGATCAACACAAACACGATGGCAGCAACCAGCGACAGGATCAGCCAACGGCGAAAATCGGTTTGTCGTTCCCGGTGAACCAGCCAGCAAGCCCGTTGCAGCAAGACGCTGACCAATACCAGAACCGCGGTGCTGATCCAAAAGGAAACGGGGAGCGTCAGCGGCTGGTAGACTTTGGGCCCCTGTGTCAAAAACGAGCCCGGAATTGCATCGGGGATCGGACTGAAGGCGTGACTGCGAATGACCAGATAAGTGATCAGACTGGCAACAAAAAACGTCCCCAGCGACGCGAGGAACAGGTAAAAGACCATTTTGGCCTGATACAAGTCAGGGCGAGCCGAAACCAGGTTGATGGATTGCTTGAGCATCGCACCTAGGCCGAGTTGAATTGAATCAGTTCAGTGGCTTTCGAGAACCGCGCTCCATCACTCAGCAATCTCGACGCCAGTCAACTGCTGCACATCGAATGCTTCAATTGTATCCTGATAGTGACTCGTGTCCATCAACGTCATCCCGATGAACAGGCTGACGAATAACAGCGATGACAAAAATGCCAGGATGTTGAAGCCTTTGTCCCACCACATGTGCATGAAGAATGCGCACACCAGGAATGCTTTCATCGTCGCGAAGATCATTGCAATCGGGAATGCGAATGCGCGCGGCATTCCCATCGGTGGTCCCAGCGCGGAAACCGCGACTGTCAGCAGGGTCAAAAATATCAGCGCAAAGAAAACCGCATACAACAACTTGGGAGATGCCGGATGGCAAAATGCCGGGAGATTTTCGGAATGGTCAGACATGACACTCAATCAATCAAATAAAGCAATGGAAACAGGTAAATCCAGATCAAGTCGACAAGGTGCCAATACAATCCAACGTAGTCGACCGGGCCGAAGTAATCGCTTCGCCATTGGCCCAGCAATGATCGCCAGAGGATCCAGGACAATACGACAATTCCGCCAATAATATGGATCGCGTGAAGGCCGGTCATGCAGTAGTAGATACTGAAAAAGATCCCGACATTACGACTCAGTTTTTCCGGATCGGGATGGTGGGCACTAAAGGCTTCTCCGCCGGCATGGGCATGCTCTTCATGGTGAGCCTGGCCATCGACGTGATCGGCGGCAGGGTGCGATTCTGCTGTTTTGTCGTGGTTTTCGTCGTGCGATGCATCTTCCCTGGTTTCCTGGGTCATTGCGTGAAGCATCAATGGTTGATCGGCAGTTTGAATGGATGCGTGACTCTCGTTCGCGCCGCCTTCTGCCACATCCATAAAAATCAGACCGACGCCGACACCGAGGAAATAACCGCCCACCATGATCGACAACCCGAGCATGAACTTGGAAAAGACATTCTTTTCCATCAGTTTGCCCATCAGGCTGGCAACCAGGAATCCAACCAGTAACAGGGTGGGAATCACGCTGATGTAAACCAGGTAGTCGGAGACATGAAGCCACTTACCAACCGAAGTCACCGGGGCCGGATGCGTGTACGTCAGATTGAACGCACTTCGAACCAGGATGCCCATATCCCATTTGTGGCTGTATTCCACCGCTTTGACGCCTAAAAAGACCGCGGCACAAACCATCGTGATCAGGACATAAACAGCACAGTTTTTGTTTTTGCCCAATTGTGCTGCACGCACGCCAAGGGCCATCGTGAGGCTGCTAAACAACAGCACAATTGTGTTGAGACCACCGAGGTATTTGTTCAGGAACACATGGGCCTGCTCAAATATCTCCGGATGATTACTCCGGTACAGCGTGTAGGCAACGAACAGTCCGCCGAAAAACAGGATTTCCGTGACCAGGAATAACCAGATCCCCAGCTTTCCTGAGTCGAACTGCTGTTCGGGGCCGTCAAAGTGATGAGCAATAAACTCACCATGATCGTGATGGTGGTCATCGTGAATTTCGTGTGTATCGGCAACGGCCATTTCCGGCTCCGAAGTCTTCGGCTAATAAAGTTGATTTGTAAAAAACTCAGCATTCGTCATCCCCGGGAGACCGAACCTCCCGGTTTTGAACTCAGCGTGCGAGATCAGTGATGAACCGGTTCAGTCCGCGGGGGAACTTTTGTCGGGTCGGCAAACTCTCGCGAAATATAGGTATCCAGTTCGTCATCGTAAACCTGCGAGTCAAAATCGTAGGGATCGTTCAGAACAGGTGAGTGAACAAAGTTGTGAAAATCCGGTGGCGAACTGGACTGCCATTCGAGCGAAGCCGCGCGAAAAGGATTGCTGCCACATCGAGGTCCTTTGAACGCGGCGTACACCAGGACGATGAACGAAATCAGAATCCCGATACCCAGTACAAAAGCACCGATCGTTGAAAGTTGATGGAAAGGCAAAAATTCGGGATCGTAGGAGGCATAACGTCTTGGCATGCCTCGTGAACCCATCACGAACTGGGGGAAAAACGTCAGGTTGAATCCCGAAAAAACGAGGAAACAGCCCACGCGGCCCAGCAGGTCGTTGTACATGCGTCCGAAAAACTTGGGCCACCAGTGGAACAATCCACCCAACAAAGCGGTCAGCGTTCCACCGACCATCACAAAGTGAAAGTGGGCGACCACGAAATACGTATCGTGCAAGTGGATGTCGGTCGACAACGCACCCAGAAACAGACCGGTCAATCCTCCAATGCCGAACAGAAAGATAAACGATAACGCGTAACACATGGGTGTGTTCAGCAGAATCGATCCCTTGTACAGCGTCGCCAACCAGTTGAACACTTTCACTGCCGAGGGAATCGCAACGGTGAACGTGATGGCGCTAAAGATCAACGTAACAACTTGCGACTGGCCGCTGGTGAACATATGGTGTCCCCAAACGAGGAAACCAAGCAACGCGATGGCGACACTGGAAAAAGCGATAAACGAATAACCGAAAATTCGCTTTTGGCTGTAAACCGAAATCAGCTCACTGATCACACCCATCGCGGGCAGAATCATGATGTAAACCGCCGGGTGCGAATAAAACCAGAAAAAGTGCTGAAACAATACCGGGTCGCCGCCGTACTTCGCGTCGAAAATTCCGATGTGCATCGTTTTCTCGGCGATCAGCATCAATAAGGTAATACCCAGGACCGGTGTTGCCAGAACCTGGATGATTGCGGTGGCGTAAAGCGACCAGAGGAACAACGGCAGCTTGAACCACCCCTGCCCTTTGAGCCGCATCGTGTTCACCGTGACCAGAAAGTTCAAACCCGTGAAAATCGAACTGAACCCCAGGACGAAGGCACCAAACGTGGCGTAAATCACGCCCGTGTTGGTGTCGATACTGTAGGGAGTGTAAAACGTCCAGCCAGTGTCCAGACCGCGTCCGGAAAGAATGGCCAGCAACAGACAGCCGGTACCGATAATCCACAAGTAAAAACTCGCGAGATTCAGCCGCGGGAATGCCACGTCTTTGGCCCCCAGCATCATTGGCAGTACGAGATTGCCGAGTGCCGCCGGAATACTCGGAATGATAAACGAGAAAACCATGACGGCACCGTGCAAAGTGAACATCTGGTTGTACATGTCATCGGAGAGCATCTTGCTGTCGAATTTGAACAGATGCGAGCGAAGTACCAGCGCAAAGATCCCGGCCAGGAACAGGGCGATCGTGACTCCGATCAGGTACATGATCCCGATTCGCTTGTGGTCAAGCGTGAAGGCCCATGACTTCCAACCCTTCGTGCAATTCAGGAAGTGAATCTCGGGAGTGCCGAATAGCTTTTGTCGTGTTACTGCGTCAACCATGGTTTCAACCCTGTTCATAAAAGCCGTTGGGCTTGTCGTGCTTGTCTTCTGTTGTTTTGCTCGCGAGCCACAGAACCCGATTATTGGGCAGGACTTTCTTCTTTGAGCTTCTTCAAGTAGGCAATGATATCGTTTACGTCATTCTGATTCAAAATTCCCTTGAACGAATTCATTTTCGTCACCGGTCCGAAACCATCAACCACGTCTTTGGCGGGTTCCCAGATCGAGTCCAGGATGTATTGTTCATCGACTTTGACCGTTTGACCGGTCATCAGTTTTTCATCGATTCCCCAAATCAAGTTGAGCGCCGGTCCGGTCGCCTTTTCACCGTTGACTTTGTGGCAACCGGAACACTGAATCTGGTAGGTCCGCTTTCCGTTTTCCCAGGGCTGGTGATCGGCTTTGATCCATTTCGTGTTGTTCTTGCGGTCGTCTACCGTGTCGTGAACTTCACACATCGTTTTCATTTTTGAGTGGCCCGTTCCGCAATACTCGTTGCACGACAACCGGTACTGACCAGATTGGGTCGGATTGACATAGGCATAGGTATAGCGACCGGGAACGACGTCCATTTTCTGTCGGAAGGCCGGGACGAAGAAACTGTGGAGCACATCTTCGGATTGCAGGATCAGCTTGGCCGGTCTGTCTCGTACCAGGTGCAACTCGGCCGTCTGGTCACCATCAGGATAGGTGAAAATCCAGGCAAACTGTTTTGCCGTGACGTGGATCTCCTCGGCGTCCTCGCGGGGAATACGCATGTCAAAGTAACTTTCGGCACCCACGTAGAATATCCAAACCAACAGGATGCTGGGAAGGACCGACCAGAGAATCTCGATCGCGGTGTTGTGGGACGGACTGGGCTGTGGAGCGATCACATCCCCTTTCCGACGATACTTGATGCAAAAGTAGATCATGACGCCGACGATCGCGACGAAGAACACCAGCGAAATCCAGAAGACCGCCATGTACAGGAAATCAACTTCCGCAGCAAACGACGAAGCCTGGGTGGGGAACCAGTATTCGGTCGAGAACGGGTTGGATGTTCCATCCCGCACCAGGGCCGAATCCGGGACCGTCGTCCCGTCGAGACTGATCGCCGCGGTACGTTTTCGCAGTTCTTCAAGGTTGTCGGTCGACTGAGCGAGCATCAAGGGTATTTGCCAGTTCATCGTATTTGCGTATCTAAATTAACAGGGGTTTGATCAAAGGGATCGTGTTCGGTGGGTAAAAGTCTTTTCAAGTTGAGCTCGCCGAAGTGCCGGGCAACGGCATTCCCGATTTCGATTGGTCGTCGAGCTTGAACCCGCGCCGGAAAAACCAATACGGGATCAGCGTGAACAACAACAGGAACACTGTCAGCGCCCCGCCGATTTTCATGATCGCCATGGCCTGAAACGTATACTTGCCGGTCGACTCGTTGAAAGTGAAACAACCCAGGCCGTAGCTGAGAATGTTGATCGGAGAGCCAATCTTGCCTGCCGCTGTCTCGATCAAAGCCTTCTCAATCGTGTCGGGATCATAGTCCAGCCCGTGAATGTACCGCACAATTTTCCCTTGCGGGGAAATCAGGATAAAGACCGGCGGATGAGAGTAGAGTTTTTGTTCGCGGACGTACTTGTACCGGAAACCGCAGATGTCTGCAATCAACTGAATGTCTTTTTCCTTACCCGTCAGGAAATGCCAACCGTCTTCGGAGCCTTTGCGGTCGTACTTGCTGTAGCGCTCGACATATTTCTCTTTCGTCTGGCGGGCCCGCGATGTCTGCTCGTTGGGGTCGATGCTGATCGAAACAACCTGGAAATCTTTGTCAACCTTGAATTTGATATCACGCAACGTGTCGGTCATGTTCTCCAACTGAACACTGCATAGCTTCGGGCAGTTCGAATAGTTGAAGGACAGCAGGACGGGACGTTTGCCATCAAAGTAATCGCCGATTTTGACGAATCGATTCTGCTCATCATGAAACGGAATATCCATGACCAGGAATTCCCCGGTCTGGGAATCGACCCCGATGCCCTTGGCGACTTCCGGCTTTTCATTCAGTCGGTAGGGGTCAGAGCTGGCGACGGGTTCCGAGCGACTGGCTTTGTCTGCTGTCTCGTCCTGAACGACACCGGGCGCACCGAAACTCCGTCCCGTGATCGCGAAAAATGCCATCAGGGTCAGCAGGGTTCGAATTGGTACGCACAAATTCATTGGTTGGTGGATTCTTTCATAGACCTGAGAGCCCCAGGTTCGGACCGGCTCAGCCAGGCTATTTTCCGTAGCTGGCAACAACTTGTTTCATTGCATCATTGATGGGCACTTTGGCAGCCATGAGTTCTGCCTTCTGAGTATCGATTTGAACCACCGCCGGCATGTTTTCAACTTCGGCGGACCGCCTTTTCAAATAACTGTTCTGCCAGTGGTAACATAACCCCTGCACAAACATGATTGTTAACAATGTCACCAATGCGCTAATGGCTCCCACCAGTACAATCACCGGTGTATTGACATCGTCGTAGCTTGGGGCCACATGTCCGCCGTGTTGGCTGCCGGTGTTTTCTGAGTCATTCATCTCGTTCTTCTTGTTTCGTTTGTCTTTGTTTTCAAAGGTGTTTTCAGGATCGTGTTCCGGTCTGCCGTTAGTGAACTTCGTGGTTCAACGCTTCTCCGAGCCGAGGGTCCTTAAGCGGGACCAGCGACCGGTTCCGGGCGATCAAACAGAACAGGGCAATAAACAGCGCGATCACGCCGACCAGGCAAGCGGCATCAATCAGAAACCCCGACCCACCCAGCGTGTACTTGTTGGTCTCCGGACTCATTTGCGGCATGATCACCCAATAATGATCAACCCAATGCATGACCAGGATGAACACCGCTGAGAGGGTCAACAACTGCCGATTTCTCCTCAAGCCACGACCCATCAATAAAAAGAACGGGATGAACAGGTGACCCACCAGCAGGATCAGGGATAACGTCATCCAGCCCGGCTGATTGATTCGCAAGTTGTACCAAAAGGTCTCTTCCGGAATATTCGCATACCAAATCAGCATGAACTGACTGAACGCGATGTAGCCCCAGAAAATAATGAAACCCTGCATCAGCTTGCCCAGATCGTGGTAGTGTTCGATCGTAATTTCGTCGGTTACACGGCCCGTTCGCTGCAGCCAGAAGCCGGTCAACATGATGACGCACAGACCACTCAAAAATGCGCCGGCAAAAAAGTAAACCGGAAACATCGTGCTGAACCAGAGTGCTGACAGCGACATCTCAAGGTCGAATGATGAAAACACAATCGTGACCGCAAACAGAATCATGAACGGCGCTGAGAAAGCTTGCATTCGCGCCGTCAGACTTTTGTCTCCCGATTCATCCTGTTTCAGGGAATTCTTGAGGAAGAACCAGGCCATGCCGCCCCACATCAAAAAGTAAGCTACGATCCGGGCCGTAAAAAACCACTTGTTCAAGAAAGCGTACTTGAGCTGTTCCAGGGGTGGTCGATCGCTGATGCTTGTCGACGCTGCAGCCGCCGCTTTGGCAGCGGTCGTTTCCGCGTCGTGTGGATGAATACTCCAACCTCCTACATTCCAGCTGTAGATGGTGTCCGAACCGACGAGTACCGTCGCCAGAACCGGGAGGAACAATATGAACAATGGAAATGAACACATCGCCCAATATTCGGCAATACGCCTGATCGTCACACTCCAACCGGCACGCGTCAAATGCATGATCGTGACAAAAAACAGACAACCGAGCGAAATCGAAAGAACAAAACAGAAACTGGTCAGGTAGGCAAACAGGAATCGCTTCGAGGAAAACCCCGAAAGTAACAACGCTGCACCAATCCCGGCGGCACCGACAATCAGGGCGACGGGAATCGTCCGAATGTGACCTCCGTTAAGAGTCGTAATCGGAGAAGTGATTTTTGCTGGTCGAGTTTCGTGCATTTCAGATCTTGTTTGTTGTCTACTGAACTGGCTGAAAATTTCCGGGTTGAGTGAGTGTTCTGTCAGCCAACCTGACTGTCCATTGATCGTATCGGGCCTGTACTAGGGTCTTGGTTTGGTGCCATCGCCGGTCTTGGACGGTTCGGTCGTGGTTCCTTCAGCAACCGCACCACCCTCTTCGGCAACGACAACCGGTGGTTCGATGCCAGTTTCCTGGAGCGCTTTTACATACGCGACGATTGCCCAGCGATCCGCGGTCGGGATTTGATCCCCGTACGGACCCATCGTTGCCCGCCCGTTGGTGATCGTGTCAAAAATCCTGCCAATCGGATTCTTTTCCGGGTCTTTGACCATTGGATCATGCAGCGACTTGGCAGTGGTCCAGGTTGCCTTGCCTGTGGCAGCCAAGGCCAACGCCCGTTGATTTACCAGACCGTTGCCATTGCCCGAAAAACCATGGCAGGCAGTACAGTAAATGTTGAATCGCTGCTGTCCGCGAGCCAGTAGCTCTTCGGTGACCTCGATCTCGTCCGGAAACGTCGTGATGAACATACTGACATCTTCCGCCGGTGGCGCCGCTGCAGGAACGTCCTGCTGGTTCTGGTTGGGACCCAGGCTCGTTCGCACCGAACCCGTTGCCGTCGTCACCGACACAGCCGGTGTGTAATCTCTTTTGATTCCCCGGTACATTTCCGGATCGGCATCGAGTTGGCCCCGGGCAACGGATCCGTCCACCGGCGCCCGCATCGCACGTTCATCGGCAAACAGAAACTCGTCGTTGACCAGTCTCGGGCTGACCGTCTGGGTTTTCGATTTGTCCTGCCAGTCCATGTCCGGCATGAAGTGCAGGCGGGGAGCACGATTCGTCATCCCCATCGCGCGGAAAATGGCGACTGGGGGAAGCATCAGCAGGATTGCGCCGATCAACGCCACCAGTCGCAACCAACCGGGAAGTCGGATATCGGTCAGGTCCTGCCGACATTCTTCGACTGCGACGGCACCCCACTCGTTCAATTGGGCCTCGGTCGAACCGCGATCAAACTTGGCATCGGCATTCTTGATCATCAAGAAGAATTTGTCGTTGGTTGCACGTTTGAATCGCGAGATCCGGTGCAGCGGATTGGCAAGCATCGGAAGTTTGTTCAGAAACCACATTCCAAAGAATGAAGCAAACGCACTTGAAAGCACGATCACTTCAAACGTAACCGGAATGTTGGCTGGCAGGCTGAAGTAGGGCTTTCCGGAAATCTTGAACCGGTAACCCGGGAACAGGGGAGATTCGTCGGTCGAAACGCCACCGATCGAGCCGCCGTTGGTGTACCACTGCATTCCCAAGCCAATAAAAACCGCACCCAGCGCGATGCCCAAGACGATGAACGGGAGAACCGTTCGCTTGATTCCCAGAGCCGGATCAATTCCGTGGACCGGGAACGGAGAATAGGCATCCGTTTTTGTATAACCTGCCTGACGCGCCTGATCGCAGGCATGCACCAGCGAATCAGGGTCGTCGAACTGCGCAAGCAATCCAACCAGCTTCGAGTTTCCCTGTGTGGGGTCGGTTGTGTTTTCTTCTGCCATTTTATCTTCAGTCTTGTTTGCAGCTTGGATAGCCAATATTCAGCTCTGCCTCAACGGGCCCGGTTCCGGTTGAACCGGGTAACAACAGGTCGGGTTAGTGATCGTGATCTCGCGGGATGACCCCCTTCACTTCCGCCATCGCAATCACCGGCAGGTAGCGGCAGAACAGAGCGAACAGCGTGGTGAACAGTCCAAAACTTCCAATCAGCATCAGGAGGTCGATCCAGGTCGGATGGAAATACGCCCAGCTGGACGGAACAAAGTCACGACACAACGATGTTACGGTGATTACAAACCGCTCGAACCACATCCCGATATTGACAAATATGCAGATAATGACCATGAACCAGGGAGTCGTTCGGCACCACTTGATCCAGAACACCTGCGGGATCAACACATTGCAACTGACCATAATCCAGTAGGCCCACCAGTAGTTTCCAAACGCACGGTTGTAAAACGCGTAGCTTTCGTACTGCACGCCGGAGTACCAGGCGATAAAGAATTCGATCCCGTATGCGGTGCCGACCATCATCCCCGTGGCCATGATGATCTTGCACATGTTCTCCAGGTGACGAAGCGTGATCAGGTTTTCCAGTCCGTACATTTTTCGCACCGGTACCAGCAGGGTCACCACCATGGCAAAGCCACTGAAAATCGCCCCCGCAACAAAGTAGGGTGGGAAAATGGTCGTGTGCCATCCGGGAACCTGGGAAACCGCAAAGTCAAAACTAACGATCGTGTGAACGCTCAAAACCAGTGGCGTCGCCAACGCGGCAAGAATCGTGTAGGCGATTTCATAACGATGCCAGGCACGAGCCGATCCGGTCCAGCCCAGCGAAAGCAAGCCGTAAACCAGTTTGCCAATCCTGGTTTTGCACCGATCGCGGAACGTTGCGATGTCCGGCACCATGCCCATGTACCAGAACAACACCGAAACGGTCGCGTAGGTCGATACCGCAAACACGTCCCACAGCAGCGGACTGCGGAAGTTCGGCCACATGGCCAGGTGTTCGGTCGGAACCGGGAACAACCAGTAGAAGGCCCAAACCCGACCAATGTGGATTCCCGGAAAAAGCCCGGCACAAATCACCGCAAAAATTGTCATCGCCTCTGCGGCACGGTTGATACTGGTTCGCCAGTTTTGGCGGAACAGAAACAGAATCGCGGAAATCAGCGTTCCTGCATGTCCAATACCAACCCAGAAAACGAAGTTCACAATCGGCCAGCCCCAATACGCCGGGTTGTTGTTGCCCCAGACGCCGGTCCCTTTCATCAACAGGTGACCGACACAGGCTCCCAGAACCAGGAGTAATGAAAACGCGACACCGAGAACAAGAAACCAAATCTTCTGCGGTTTTTCTTCTTCCCAGATCTTGCAGACATCGTCCGTTACACCCGCATAGTCCAGACCGCCCAACACCAAAGGCGTGCGTTTCGCTGCGTCATCGTACGTGTTGTCCAAAACTGGATTGACCGTAGCCATCAATAAAATCTCGTCATTCGTGATTAAGTTTCAAAATCGTCGCGTCACTCCGTGACACAAACAAAGGGAAGTTCTGCTGCGTTAATTGCTAGTCGGCTTTTTTCCCGGTTTCGTCTTCTGATCCGCCAGGATCGTGCCCGTTGGTTTCGGCATGTTCGCCCGCGTTTCCGTGACTGCCCCCGATCGAAGCGCTATCCTGCAAACTGACAAGCGCCGGGTGCGGGTTGCGAACGCGAGCCAGGTACATCGTTCGCGGGCGGTTGTTGAGTTCTTCGAGCATCGAATACGCTCGCGGATTGGCGTGGGCCTTCGCGACGTCGCTGTTCTTGTTGTGCAGGTCGCCAAACTTGATCGCCTGGGTCGGACATGCGTCCTGGCAAGCCGTCGTGATTTCGTTCGCACCAATCTCGCGGTGCTCAACCTTGGCTTTGATCTTGGTGTTCTGGATTCGCTGAACGCAGTACGTACATTTCTCCATGACGCCGCGGCTGCGAACGGTGACTTCCGGGTTCATCATCAGGTTTTGAAGTTTGCGATCTCCAGCCGGCACTTTGTCAGCACCCGGATACTTGAGCAACGTTTCCGCGTCACTGTAGTTGAAGAAATTGAATCGGCGGACCTTGTAGGGGCAGTTGTTTCCGCAATAGCGCGTGCCGATACAGCGGTTGTAGACCATGTCGTTGAGGCCTTCACTGCTGTGCGTCGTCGCAGCCACCGGGCAAACCGTTTCACAAGGCGCGTTTTCGCAATGGTGGCAGGCAACTGGTTGATGGACGATCTGTTTGTCGTCGTCCTGGGCCTCTTCGGTGTACAGGTTGTCACCGTAGTATCGGTCGATTCGAATCCACTGCATCTCTCGGCCACGCCACACATCGTCCTTGCCGACGACCGGAACATTGTTTTCGGACTGGCACGAAACCACACAAGCGTTACAGCCAATGCATTTATTGAGGTCAATCGACATGCCCCAAACGTTGGTGTAGGTCGTGGGCATGCCATCGGGACCGAGGTTTTCGTAGTCCTGGCGGGCACCGGGAGTCAGGTCGAACAACTCGTGGTGCATGTGAAATGCTTCAGGCCAATGGTGCACTGGTTCAGAATGCGAGTTGTCGGCTGTCTCATCATGTGCGGCGTCCGTCTCGGTCATATTGTAACTGACCTGGTTGAGGATCGGAAGCGAACCTGACTTCGCCAACGCATTGGTTCGCGCGGGACCCGCCGGTTTCGTGTCGGCCTGCTCGTGCGCGATTGGATGATGAGACAGGAAATCCTGGTAGCTGGCAAAGGTGCCCTCGCGGATCAACGAACTCCGACTATTTTCTGTTTTGGAGCTGCTGCGAAACATCCGGGCCTGAATTTCGTCGCGAGCGGTGGCGTCAATTTCCCAGGGTTCCTGAACAATTGCCAGTCGGTACTGGGTGCCCGTCGGATTGACTACGTCTTTGCCCGCGGGAGCGACCAGCCAGTTTTCGACACTTCTCAGCGGCGTCACGTCAAACCCCACCGGCGCGATTCCCTTGGAAATGTCGCCGCCGACGCGGCCCGCCATCGTTCGGCCGAAACCGATCTCCACACCGATCGAACCGTCGGCCTGTCCCGGCTGAATCGCCACGGGGATCTTTTGAGTCTCCCCATTCAAGTGAATGGTCATCAACGTCGCCTTGGACTTGCCAGACATTCCTTGCTGGTGCAAACCGAGCTTGGCAGCCGTTTTCGGGCTGACGGACGCGACGTTGTCCCACGTGACTTTCGTGAAAAAGTCGGGTAGCTCCTGGAGCCAGGAGTTGTTGGCAAACCGGCCGTCATAAACCGAAAGGCTCGGTTTGAAGACGATCTCAAGTGAATCTTCGTCCCAGGGTTTTGACCAGCTATCGTCGGCAGCCATCGAAGGAGCCGCACCCGCCTTCGGCGTGACCGGTTCGCCTGCCGTTCCTTCGACGAACCCGTCGTGAACGGATTTCTTCCATTCGGCTTCTCCCAGTCCCAGCGTCTGGCGAACGATGGCTTGACCCTCGGTCACGGAGCTGCCCATCAACGTCGAGAGCGTTTCGAGATCAGACTTGCCGCCGAACAACGGATTGATCATGGGCTGACCGATCAGCACCGATCCGTTATTGGAAAAACCGTCTTGCCACGACTCCAGCGGATGAGCCATCGCGCTGACCCACTTGCAAACCAGGCTGGTCTCGTTTTTGAAGCAGGTCAGGTGAACCGAGTTGTCGGCCTTGGCAATCAGCTCCCCAAGTTTCAAACCACGTGGAGCATCAAACACCGGGTTTCCGCCAAGCACGATTACGGACCTGATTTGACCACTGGCCAGCTGCGCCGCGAAATCCTTGATCGCGCCAATCGTCGAGGGGCGGTCGGGGTCCGGCAATTTCGTAAAAGTAATCGTTTTGCCATGGTTGCCGAGCTGTTCGTTCAGGCTGTGAACCAGCGCGTGGACTTCGGCCGGCTGTCGTTCGCCGGCAACAATGATGCTCTCACCCTGGTGAAGGGCCAAGTCGGAGGCCATTGCCGAGAGGACTTTCTGGCGATACGGGAGCGATTGATCCACGTCGCTGGACGAGGAGGCCTGGGCATCGACCGCGGCTTTCAGGTCCACGGCAAAGCCAGCGATTTTCGAGCTGGGAACCGAGATGCGATGGTCGGCGGCCGAGCCGGTGGTGGTGAACTGGCTTTCCACCGAATACAAACGGCTCATCTTGTTGTGATCGGCGTCACGGCCCTTGGCAAAGGAAATGCTGTTGGTGGTTCCTGCACCGTCAAACATCAGCGGATCGGCGTCGAGCGTGACAATGACTTTTGCCTGGTCGAAATGATAATGGGCGCGATGGGCCGTCCCGAATGCCTGCTTGCTTCCTGCACGGGTGTTGTCGTCGGAAATCGCGGCAAACGAAAACCACTGCCCCCCTTTTGATGTAAATTCGGCTTGCAACCGCATCAGGCTGGGCGACGAACTTGGTTCCGCGAGGATCGCAACGCTGCTGGCGTCGCTGAACTTGCAGGCGGCAACCAACTCGTCAAAACTTGTTTCCGACTTTCCTTCTCCCCCCAGCGGCGCTCGCAAGCGATCGGGATCGTAGAACTCCAGAATACGGGCCTGGGTATAGCTCGTCGAAGCGCCCATCGAATCCGGATGATCCGGATTCCCGTCAAGCTTGATTGGACGGCCATCGTAACTGGTCGACAATACCGGCTGAGCCACGCCACCCAATTCGGTGAAAGTCGCGTACCTGACCGAATTGCCCGGCACCCGGTGTTGGGGTCGAAACGCAAACGGGGCGATCTGCTCTTCCTGGTATCGACAGCCGGACAAGCCGCCCAGCGCCAGGGAAGCTCCCATCAGCTGAAGCCACCGACGACGAGAGAATCCGTCGTGATGCTCGGTCGCGGTGCCAAAATCACGATCAATCGCTTCCTTGAACTCGACAGAGTCCTCGGGCAAGATCGGAGCGTTCAAGTTGATTGTATTGTTGGTGCGGGGTTTGTTCATTTCTGCATGTTTCAAGTGGGTTCGTGTCAATAAGAGAATCGCCGGTGCGGAAGCACTAGCGGTGACACGTTGAACAGCTAATGTTCGGGTTGATCTTCAGTTTTGAGGCCCACTGCTTGTGGTAGGCCTCCGGATCCTCGGGTTCAAAATCCAGCTGAGTCACCAGCTGTGGATCGCGGATATTCGGAACAGGATTTCGGTGGCAATCAAGACACCACTTCATCGATAGCGTTTCGACTTGCGTGACGATCTCCATCTTGTCGATCCGGCCGTGACAGGAAACGCAACTGACACCCCGGGCGATATGGACGCTGTGATTAAAGTACACAAAGTCCGGGAGGTCGTGAACGCGTTCCCACAACACCGGGTCATTGTCTTCAAGACTTACCCGGATCGGTTTGAGCAATGTGCTCTCCGGACGAATGATACCCAGATCCCGGGCCCCTTTGGTCGTTCGGTTTCCGCCATGACAGTTGCCGCAAGTCGCCGAAGGAGGTATCGCCGCATGTCCGGCGCGCTCCACGGTGTTGTGGCAATAACGGCAGTCCATTTTCAGTTGTCCAGCATGGAGCTTGTGACTGAACGGAACCGGCTGCTTGGGTTGATGTCCTACATTAATGATCTGTGGATTGATCGCCGCGAATAGGCACGTCGCCAAGTAGCCGCCGATGATGATCGCCGTCCCGGCCGCCAATACCGTAAACTTGTTGACCCAAGACGGGAAATGAAACTCTTGCATTCAATTCACCATGCGAGACGCTCGGCGTCCGGCAATAAAACAAACTAACAATTAATAGAAATCGGGCGCAGACTGCTTCCGCACAATATTGAGCGAAATCGCTCGCCTGGACATTCGATTCGATTAAGTCCTTAAACAACCGCAGAATTTAAAACAAACATGCATAATGGTCGACGCGTAAAAACGTCGCAGTTCTTTTGGGGGGATACAGCTAATTGGGCGTGGCGTTTCTCGAAACGATACTTGTAGTCGCGCGAGTCAATCCGTTCTTGTTCAGATGTCAACAATTGGTGGTTTATGGGTGCAAATTGGCACACAGTGAGAACGCAGGGGATCTTGAATGTTCGGCAAGTTTCAAAGTGCCTGTTTGACCTGTTTTTACTGAATTAAGAGGCCCGCGTTTTTTAGAAATGATGTCTATTCGGTTCCCGAAATGGGGAAAAACTGTCAACGAAGCGAAGAAGTCATGATGCATTTGCAAGACGATACAGTAACAAGCGTCAGTTCCCATCTGGAGCAGATCCTCCGGCGGTTACCCGTCCAAACCGGTGAACGATTGATTGAGTTGGGTTGCGGCCGGGCCGAAACGACGCGTCAGGTGGCGAAACGTTTTCCCGGTCTGAGGATCATTGCAACCGAGGTGGATTCCAGGCAACACGCACGGAACGAGGCCATCGATGATTTACCGAATGTGAGCTTTCGGTTTGGCGGTGCGGAGAAAATCGAACTGCCGGACGAGTCGGTGAACTATGTCATGATGCTCAAATCACTACATCACGTACCGATGCCATTGATGAAGCAAAGTCTCAATGAAATCCGTCGTGTCTTGGTGCCGGGAGGATTGGCCTATCTCGCGGAGCCAGTCTACGCTGGTACATTCAATGACATCCTCAAGCTGTTCAACGACGAACAGGTTGTCCGCGAGGCGGCGTTTGCGGCCGTCAGGGAGTCGGTCGAGAGCGGAGCGTTCGAATTGGTTGGCCAGTTTTTTTTCCTCGCGCCGATGCGATTCGACGGGTTCGCCGAATTCCACGAACGGGTCATGAATGCCACGCATTCGTCCTATAAAATTGACAACCAGTTGCACGAAACGATAAAAGCCGCTTTCGAGCAGGTAATTGATTCCAGCGGCGCCGTCGAATTTCTGACTCCCCAGCGCGTCGATCTTCTCAGGCGACCGGACCGATAGGCAAACCCATCGTACGTCCAGCGTTCATCTGCCGCCGTGGCGTGTCGTCACCATCCTGGCTCAGATTGTCCTGCGGTCAACCGGACACAGCGCATGGCTTCCGGCACATCGTGCCTGACCGTCAATTGACGATCAGGGCGTCGAGCTCTTGATTCGCAGCAGTTTCTTTTCGGTTCGAACCAATAAATCATCGCCGACTAAAATGGGGCTGGCCATCAGCGAGGTTTCGAACGGGTTGGTTGCGATGGTCTCCAGGTCCGACGAGCACTTGACGACTGTCATGACTCCTTCGCGGCTGGAAAGATAAAGGTTGCCGCCGGCCAGCAAGGGTGATGATGAAAAGTTCCCGCCAATCCGTTTTTCATTGATGATCTCACCTGTCTTGGCATCAAGACATCGCAGGATGCCGTTGTCCGCGATCGCGAAAATCTGACCGCTGGTCGCGATCAGGCTGGGCATCCGCGGGGCTTTTTTTGGAGCCGATCGCCACGCGATTCCTTTCGACGAGATGTCACCCGTGCCGCGCGGGTCAACCGCCACAAACGAAGCATCCATGAACCCAGTGGAAAAAACAACCAGCCCCGATTCATAGACCGCCATGGGAGTGACGGAGAAACCGGAGCCATGATCGGCGCGCCACAGCTCCTTTCCCGTTTCGGGATCGTAACCGGCAACCCATTGCGCGCCGGGAATGACGGCCTGTTGTTTCCCGTCGACGTTGATCAGTAACGGAGTGCAATAAGCCTTGCGGTATTCGCCGTCAGCTGCTTTGATCGGAGGGCGATCAGTTTTCCATATTTGGTTGCCTGTCGCCAAATCGACGGCCGCAATGAACTGAATGTCGGTTCCGTCGCAAACGATGATGACTTTGTCGTCCACAATGACGGGAGAACTACCGGGTCCGACGCTGTGCTTGACAACAAATTTCCTGTCCCAAATCACCTTCCCGGAGTTTTCGTCGATGCACCAGGTTCCGTAATTGCCAAAATGACAAATCACTCTGCCATCCTGAATCGCCGGCGTGGGCGAGGCGTATGAATTCATCGGGTTGATCGGTTCCGGCGAATCAACCTGAGCAAGTCTGACATCGTGGATGATCCGGCCCGAGTTGAGGTCGACGCAAATTGCATGCAGCTCGACAGACGAGGCGAGCGTCTTGATCTGGGCCATTCGATCGTCTTTGAGTTTGGCCGCGATCTCAGCTTCGGTGGCTGGCTTGGTAACCGCTGACGTCAGCCAGACCTTTTCTCCTTCGTAAACCGGCGACGACCAGCCTGTTCCCGGGATCTCGACTTCCCAAGCCGTTTGTTGGGACACATCCCATTGCGTGGGGGGCTTGGCGGAGGCTTGGGCGATTCCCGTTCCGTCCGTTCCGCGGAACTGGGCCCAGTGGCCAACCTTTGTTTGCGAGTGTGCGGGGGAAAGGAAAACAACCGTCAGCAGGTAGCTCATCAACGGAATTGAAACGCGGATCAGACAACTTGATTTCATCTTGTTCTCTCGTGGGAGGGAGTTGACTCCAATAGCGTATGCGAAAATCGTGTGAAATGCAGCGGCGTGTCATATTGCTCCACCAGATTTCGCGTACTTGCGGAGCAAACGGCCGGAATCGATCGGGGAGAAAACATCCGTCGGCAGATTCCCGGATCCCACCGACCCTGGTGGGTGCGGGGGATGTTTCGCGGCAGCGGTTTCGCTCGGTCAGGATCGCATCGCACGATCGATGCACGACAATCAGGCGGCAATGATCCTGTCGCCGAGGGGAATGAACGCTGCGAATCCAACGCAACACAAGTTTACGGAGCGTTCTTTTTCAGCTTTCGCTGTAACGTTCGACGGGGAATGTCCAGTCGCCGAGCCGCTTCGGAGATATTACCACCGGAATCGGCAAGCACGCGCTGGATGTGTTCCCATTGGGCTTCGGCCAGCGACGGGGGTGGGAATTCCGGCGTTGAGGTATCGGGAGATTCTTCGAAAGCCGCCAACACCTGGTCGGCATCTGCCGGCTTGGTAATGTAACCGACGGCACCCAGTTTCACCGCTTCCACCGCGTTGTTGATACTTCCATATCCTGTCAGGATCACGCATTGGGTTTCCGGTGAGACGTCGCGGATTTCGCGCAACACATTCAGGCCGGATTGATCTGGCATCTTCAGGTCCAGGACGGCGCGGCACGGTTTGTGAGATTTCGCCTGTTCGATGGCTTGGTCAAATCCGGCAGCAGTAAAAACGGTCCAGCCTCGTCGAGCCAACGATTTTTCCAACCGGACTCGCAGGACATCATCGTCATCAACGACAAGAATAGTATCTGTAGGCGACATGGATTTCTCCGTAACGACCGAAGCGGCAAAACCTTCTGGGGTTCGGAAAATCAGGTTTTGTGGACGATCAATTATAGCATCCCTGTGCCGGGGTTGGGTGACTGGGCGAACAAAGCCCCGTTTATGAATGGGTATGCAGCAAACAACAGCACGGCCGTGCTTCGGGCGATCGCATTTGGCTCAATGTCATCTGGAAGGCAACGAAAAATCCTGCGGCGCATTATGCGGATTCCGCGTTGTCAAAACTTGACGTACCGGCAAGGCGCGAGAGTTTTTCCGGTTCGCCGTTCCATGGTTTTTTGGTTGTGATTTACTGGACCTTCCCGGCCACGGGCAACAAAACCGTTACGCGGGTTCCCTGTCCAACGGTCGACTCGATTTCGATCGCGCCTCCCAATCGTCGCAACACATTCTTGGCCAGGAAAACTCCCAATCCCATTCCCTGGCCCGGCGGTTTGGTTGTGTAAAACGGTTCGCTTACGCGGCTGAGTTGTTGGGGCGACATGCCATGTCCTTGGTCGCGAATTTTCCATTTCCAGACGTTGGTTTCACATTCGACGTCGACAAACACCGGCCGGTCGCTCGGATCGGCATCGATCGCATTTTGCACGAGCCCGCGCATGGCTTGACTAAGCCCTACCAATGGCACATTGACCCTTTCCCTGGTCGCCGATTCCGGCATGGTCAGCTGCACCCGGCCGCGACCCAAAAGTCCCTCCAGTGCCGCATTGGAAATCTGTTCGACCGTAACAGACTCAATCGGCTCGCCAATCGCCTCACCGGCGTGGCTCGCCATCCGGTCGAGGATTCCACGACACCGATCCAGTTGGCTTCGAATCAGATGCACGTCTTCGATGACGTCTTCGGCACCCGGGAAGTCGGGGGGATGTTTTTCGAATGCCTGTTCCACATCTCGAGCCACGATCGCGATCGTGCTCAGGGGTGTCGCCAGCTCATGAGCTGTGCCAGCCGCGAGTGTGCCGAGGGCCTCGATTTTGTCGCTATTGGCTTGCAGAGCCTGGGAACGGCGGACGGCATGTTGCTGCTTGCGCAGTTCGTCTGTCAGACGCGTCATGAAATAGACGATGACACTGGAACAGGTCGCAAATGCGACCAGAAGCCCCAGATGCGGTAGCGAAACGTCCTGTCGACTTCGAATCGTGTCGAGTCCCAAATCCAGCTGTTCCATTTCGTGATGTTCGAACATCAGCCCGGCGAAACAGGCAATCGTCATCATGTTAATCGCCCAGGTCCATTGCCGGTTAAGCATCAACGCACAGAGGCTCAGGTTTACGAAAAAGAACAGGTAGAAAGGATTGTTGGGTCCACCGGTTGTGAACAGCAGTGCGGTGAGCGACAACATGTCCATGATCAGCACCAGACCCAGGATCAGGTCCCAGGGGAGTGGCGTGTGAGCATGGTCAGCATCCATTTCCAGCCAATCATCGATTCGTTTCCAGCGCCGGAACCAGACTGTCAAAAACAGGTTGGACAACGCGGTCAGCGAAATCACGATCGCCATCGCCCAAGCCATGGGAATTTGGGTCTTGAATAGTATGACCGAACCGATAATGGTCGCCAGCTGACCCACGACTGCGACCCACCGAAGCTTCAAGAGCCACGTCGCATTCAGATAATGCTGGTTTGGCGAGTTGGCATATTGAGTTGAATCACCCATTCATTCTTCCCATCAAGACAATCGCTATACTATCAGCAACGACAAGACATGGCTGCCACCTAATGAATGATACTATGACCGAAAACCACCCTGTCACCGCGAACAAGTCCAACGATGCTACCGCGACCGACGAATTCACGTTCGCGTCCAGTGAGCAGAAGAATTCGCCACGGTTGAGCCACCGTGGTTTGACGCTGATGCTGACGTTCATGTGCTTGATTCCGCTGGTGACCATTGCTGTGCTCTGGCGATATTTGCCGCCGGTCTATGAAGGCAAACTGGACGCCAATGTCTTCGCCGAGGGACTTCCCAACGCTGAATTTTACGCGATCGAATATTACAAACGCCCGCCGGTCGAAGGCGGAGTTCTGGTTGTGCAAAACATGAGTGATCAGGATTGGACGCAATTGAACATTCAGGTCAACGGGAATTATCAGATTTACGATACCGAACCCATATTGGCTCACGAAGAGAAACGCTACGAGCTAAGCCGGTTTGTGAATCGGACCGGAGCGCGGTTCAGTCTTCAATACAACGAGTTAAGCCGCATTCGAATCTACGCCCGTCGCCCCACGAAAGATCGAGCGACGTTTTACCACGAGTTTCCCACACACTTTCCGATTCCCGACAGCTACTGGCCCAGCGCCGTGCTTTTGGGGATCTTTGCCATCCTGATGCTGATCGCTGCGAGGGTGTTTTCAAGGCTGGGGACGGTTAGTTCCGCGACTTGAGTTGAAGCGGCCGAAATCCAAACGATGTTTTGAAATCGCTTCAGAAAACGGTTGTTTATTTCGAGCGGATCGGAAACAATCTAACGGACGCTTGGTGGCCGCTGTTCGACGAAAGTGGCTTCGGACACGAATTCGTTTTCGGTTTTGTTTCACTCCATTAGAACGAGTACCGATCGTGGCAAAGATACTGGTAGTCGAAGACTCGTCCGTCGACCGCGTTCTCGTCGGTGGCCTGCTTGGAAAAGAACCCACCTGGGAGATCGAGTTTGCCCACGATGGTCGGGAAGGCCTCGATCGCGTCATTGCTTCGAATTCCGACCACCCTTTGCCGGATGTGATTGTCACCGACCTGCAAATGCCCAGAATGGATGGGCTGGAACTGGTGCGCCAGGTCCGCAGATCCCACCCACAGGTTCCTGTCGTCCTGATTACATCCTACGGAAGCGAGCAGATTGCGGTCGATGCATTGAGGGCAGGTGCAACCAGCTATACGCCCAAGTCAATGTTGCAGTCTGCCCTGGTTCGCACGATCAAACAGGTTCTTGAGATGTCAAAACACATGCGTTTCTCACGCGACGCCGGCATGCCGGCGTCCAGGCAGATCGCATTTGTGCTGGAAAACGAATCGACTTTGATTGGACCAACGATCGAGCATCTGCAGGAGAATCTGCCCAGCTGGTCGGATCGTGATCGACTGCAGATCGGGATGGCGTTGGACGAAGCCCTGGTCAACGCGATGCATCACGGCAATCTGGAAGTCGATTCAAGTTTGCGAGACGGTGAGGACGAACGCGAATACTACGATCAAATTCGAGCACGTAAACAAGTTGATCCGTTTCGTCATCGGAGGGTCCGGATCGAAGCCGAGTTTTCCGACAAACACATTTGTGTCCAGATTTCAGATGACGGTCGAGGCTTCGATCCCCGAGGGGTCCCCGATCCCACTTCCGATTGCAACCTCCACAAGGTCAGCGGACGTGGTTTGTTCTTGATTCGTTCCTTTATGGATCAGGTCGCTCATAATTTGACCGGTAATCAAATTACGATGACCAAACTTCGCCGGGAGCCGTGACGGGGTAATCCGGCGTCGCACTGGTATGGTCTTTTCTTAATTCCCTTAGTGGCTATATTAGGCCGGTTACGTTCATTTTCACCCCGCAAAAACATGAAGTATTCGTTTACGCTGTTCCTTGCACTGGCTGGTAGCTGGTTTCTCTGGTCCGGCCATCTCGAACCATTTGTCCTGATGTTGGGCGTACTTTCGTGCGTCTTTTGCATGTGGGTGTGTTGGCGCATGGGGATCGTGGACGAGGAGGGCGCTCCGGTCCAGCTCGGTTTCCGTCCGTTCACGACCTACGCGCCTTGGCTGCTCAAAGAAATTGTCAAATCGAATATCTTCGTCACCAAAATTGTGCTGTCACCAAAGATGTTGCTGCAGCGCAACCTGATCGAAGTCGGTGCCAATCAGCAAACCGAATTGGGCCGAGTCATTTTGGCCAACTCGATCACGCTCACCCCCGGCACCGTTTCGGTCAGCATGCGAAAAGACCGAATCCTGGTTCACGCCCTGTCTTTTGAAGGCGCCGAAGAAGACCTTTCGGGCGAGATGGATCGTCGTGTCTGCAGGCTGGAGAGGACAAGCTAATGGATGGTTTGTTGATTGGTCTGGAGTTTTCGACGTTGTTCCGGGATGAGCATGCGTTGATCGTGGCTTCGGTTGCGATCCTGGTCACGATGGTTCTGGCGTTGATCCGGGCGGTGTTGGGACCGACGGTTTTTGACCGCGTTTTGGCGCTCAACATGTTCGGGACAAAAACGGTTTTGTTGATCTGCGTGGTCGAGTTCCTGATGAAGCCACCCCGCGCTGACTTTCTCGACCTCGCGTTACTCTATAGCCTGATGAATTTCATCGGGATGGTCGCGTTGTTACGTTTTTCCGAGTATGGAAGTTTTCGCAGGGAGGGAACCGGGCTCGGTTCCAATTCAAACCCATGATTGTGTTGGATATTCTCACTTGGGTCTTCCTGCTGACCGGATCGTTTTTTTCGATCGTTGGCGGAATCGGTATTGTGCGGCTGCCGGAGTTTTACTCACGTCTTCACGGTGGCGGAATAACGGATACGTTGGGGGCCGGGTTGATCGTAACAGGGTTGTTGTTCCAGGGCGGGTTGAGTTTGACGACGGTCAAGCTGTTGATGATTCTGTTCTTTTTGATGGTGACTAGCCCGACGTCGTGTCATGCGTTGTCCAAATCGGCATTGTCGCAGGGGCTGAAGCCGGTTTTGGAAATTGATACGGTCAATTCAAACAAAAGTTAACAAGGAAACGGACAGCAGGAAGCATTACGATGATGGATATCATTGTCATCCCGATTCTCGCGCTGCTTGCGGTAACGGCGGTAACCGTTGCGCGGATTCGCAACCTGTGGGCGGCCGTGATGTTCACCGGGATCTACAGCTTTCTCGGGGCCAGTTGGATGTTGATCCTCGATGCCCCCGATGTGGCGTTCACCGAAGCCGCGGTGGGGGCCGGGATCACGACGATTCTGATGTTGGCTACACTCTCGTTGACGCCACGATCCCGTCGAGGTGACGGGCGACTCTCCAGCAAGGACTTTGACGAAAAGCCTTCCAAGACGCCGATTCTTCCCTTGCTGGTGGTGGCGATCACCGGGTGTGCGTTGGTTTACGGGACGTTTGACATGCCGTATTTCGGCGACGCCCAAGCGCCGATTCAGCTCTATCCTGATCCGTCCTTTATCGAAAAATCCAAGCTGGATATGCACGGGCTTCCCAACGTCGTGACCGCTGTGCTGGCCAGCTACCGGGGTTACGACACGTTGGGAGAGACGGCTGTGATCTTCACCGCGGGGATCGCGGTCCTGTTGATTCTGAGAAAGACCACGGCGGCGGATGCGGCTCACGACCTCGCACAGGAGAAAGCCAGGGAGGCGGTCTCTTGAATACGTTTCCGATCATCCGGGTCATCACCAAGATCTTGATACCTTACATCCTGTTGTTTGGGTTGTACGTTCAATTTCATGGTGATTTTGGTCCCGGCGGCGGATTTCAAGCCGGAGTGATTTTTGCTTCGGCGTTGATACTTTACGGTCTGGTCTTTGGGTTGGCTGAACTGCATAAGGTAGCGCCACCGAAGGTAATCGAAAAAATGATCGCACTGGGACTGGTGATCTACGCCGGCACAGGTTTGGCTTGCGTGTTGTTGGGGGGAAACTTCCTGGACTACAACATGCTGGAACATGATTTCTTGATCGATTTGCCATCGGCAATTGACTTTTTGCCGGGCGACAAGCCCCATCACTTTTTGCCCCACGGTCAGCACCTGGGAATTTTTCTGGTTGAATTTGGCGTGGGGATCACGGTGACTGCGGTGATGACGATGATTTTTTACGCGTTCGCGGGACGGGAGCAAGTCGCATGACGACCGGTTTACTGCTTGGTCAAACGGCGATGGACCAATTACTTGGACTCTATAACTACTGGATTGTGATCTTTCTGATGATGACCGGTTTTTACATTGTCATCGCGCGGGAGAACTTGATCAAAACGATAATCGGTTTGAATATTTTTCAGACCTCGGTATTTTTGCTGTACATCACGATGGGAAAAATACACGGTGGGACCGCCCCCATTCTGACGGGCCCGGTCGGTCAAAGCCACGACGATCACGTCACCGAACACGCGGGCGAACACGCGGGCGCAGCTGTCGACCAGGTGGTTCAGGTTGCCGGCTTTCAGGAGCTTGCGACCAACCAGGCGGTCGATGCTGCAGCCCATGGATCCGACATCATTTACTCCAATCCGATCCCCAGCGTACTGATGCTGACAGCGATCGTGGTGGGCATTGCAACAACGGCTCTGGCCCTGGCCCTGGTGGTTCGCATCCGCGAGGAATATGGAACGATTGAAGAAAACGAAATTCTCGAAATGGACAGGAACGCGTGATCGAACAGCTTCCCATCCTGATCATCGTGATCCCCCTGCTCTCGGCACCCCTGTTCGTGCTGATCGGCAACCGCAAGATTGTGCAGTTGCTGGCGTTGGCGGTGAGTTGGGTCGTTTTCGGAATTGCCATTGCGCTGTTATCCCGAGTCCTTGAGAGGGGCCCGATTTCCTACGAGTTGGGCAATTGGCCATCCCCTTACGGGATCGTGTACGTGGTCGATTACCTCAGCTCGTTTGTAATTCTATTTGTTTCAGCGTTAGGTGCGATCGTGTTGACGTACGCGCCACCGAGTATCAAACAGGAGATCCCGCTTTCAAAACATTATCTGTTTTACGCGATGTACCTGTTGTGCCTGACGGGTTTGCTGGGAATGTGCATAACGGGCGACCTGTTCAATGTATTTGTCTTTCTTGAGATCAGTTCACTTTCCAGTTACGCGTTGATCAGTTTGGGAAAAACGCGTCGTGCCCCAGTAGCTGCGTTGCACTATTTGATCATCGGGACCGTCGGAGCGACGTTCTTTTTGATCGGTATTGGTCTGCTCTATCAGATGACTGGTACGCTGAACATGGCTGATATCGCGTCGCGCGTAAATCCGGACAGCGGATCTCGAACGATCCTTGTTGCATTTGCGTTCATGACGGTCGGGTTGAGTGTCAAGATGGCGGTGTTTCCACTCCACACCTGGTTGCCAAACGCTTACACGCAGGCACCCTCGGTCGTGACCAGTTTCATTGCCGCAACGGCAACGAAGGTATCGGTTTATGCATTTATCCGACTGGTTTTCGGGATCTTCACTCCCCAGTTTGCTTTTGAGAAATTGCCGTTGGACCAGGCATTGATGGTCTTTTCGTTGATCGGGATCTTTGTTGCCTCGACGGCGGCGATTTATCAGACCGATGTCAAACGGATGCTGGCCTATTCCAGCGTGGCACAAATCGGATACATGTTGCTGGGCGTCAGCATGGCCAATGTCAGTGGACTGACGGCCGGGATCACGCACCTGTTCAATCACGCCTTGATCAAAGGAGGATTGTTCATGGTCGTGGGTTGTTTTGCCCTGCGAATCGGGTCGGTCAAACTCGATGATCTTCGAGGTGCGGGAAAAACCATGCCGCTGACCTCGTTCGCGTGGGTGATCGGTGGGCTGGGGTTGATCGGGGTCCCGATGACAGCCGGGTTCATCAGCAAGTGGTTGTTGCTGACCGCGGCGCTGGAGTTGAACTGGTGGCCGGTGGCGGTATTGATGCTGTTCAGTTCGTTGCTGGCTCTCATTTATATTTGGCGGGTTGTTGAGGTGCTTTACTTGGCCGAGCCATCGGCCCGGGCGAAGTCGGCTCGGGAAGCACCCCTGATGATGCTGGTACCGACCTACGTTGTGATTGGCGCGACGATTGTGTTCGGCTGCTGGACGGTCTACTCCGCTGGTTTGGCGCACAATGCCGCCATGGCGCTAACTGGACTGGTTGAATCGGGAGGCATGCCGTGACTCCTGAAAACATGATCTGGATCGCGATGGCGTTGCCGTTATTGGCAATGGCTTTGATCTTCCTGATTGGAGAAAAAGCTCCCAACGTCCGTGAGGCCTGTACGATTGGTGTTTCGTTTGCATTGTTCTACGTGACCTGCCGTTTGGCTCAAGTTGTATTCAGCGGCGGTCGGCCCATGTGGAAACTGGGTGAAATGCTGCCCGGATTCGAAATCGGGTTCGCCGTCGAGCCGCTGGGAATGTTGTTCGCGCTGGTGGCGTCCGGGCTCTGGATACTTACGACGATCTATTCGATCGGCTACATGCGTGGTCATCATGAGAAACACCAAACGCGTTTCTATGCTTGTTTCGCGATCGCAATTTTCGCGGCGCTCTCGGCGGCGTTTGCCGCAAACCTGTTTACGCTGTTTGTCGCCTATGAATTGATGACGATTTCTACCTACCCGCTGGTCGCCCATCATGGGGACGAAAAAGCCAAGCAGGGAGGCCGCGTTTACCTGGGTATTTTACTGTCTACCTCCGTTGCATTTTTCATGTTGGCCATCGCCTGGACGTGGGTCGTGGCGGGCACTCTGGACTTCACACCTGGCGGGATCCTGGGTCAGCCCAACGTCGACGGCAAGATCACGGATTTTCAACTGTCCGTTTTGTTGGGACTGTTTGCGTTTGGAATCGGCAAAGCGGCGTTGATGCCGTTCCACCGTTGGTTGCCTGCCGCGATGGTTGCACCGACGCCCGTCAGCGCCCTGCTCCACGCCGTTGCGGTGGTAAAGGTCGGCGTTTTTTCGATTTTGAAGATCGTGGTCTATGTCTTCGGGATCGACCTGATCCGGGACTCCAGGATCGGCGAAGGGGCCGGGCAAGTCATGATCAGCGACTGGCTGTGTTATGTCGCGGGAGCCACCATTCTGTTGGCTTCTCTGGTCGCAATGACAAAAAACAACTTGAAAGCCCGCCTGGCCTATTCGACGATCAGCCAACTCGCCTATATCACATTGGGTGCTGCCTTGGCGACGCCCGATAGTATCCTCGGTGGGGGAATGCACATTGCGATGCACGCGGTTGGCAAGATCACCCTGTTTTTCTGCGCCGGAGCAATCTATGTCGGCGCACACAAGACGGAGATCAGCGATATGCGTGGACTCGGCCGGGCGATGCCGTTGACGATGGGGGCATTCTTGCTCGCCAGCCTGAGCATCATCGGTCTGCCGCCGGGGGGAGGCGCGTGGAGCAAATGGTTCCTTGCTGTTGGAACGGTCGACACAGGTCATTATTGGTTGTTGGCGGCACTGATGGTCAGTTCGCTGTTGAATATCGCGTACCTGGTTCCAATTCCAATCCGTGCGTTCATGACACCGCCGGGTGAAGCGCCGATGAAATTCAAGGAAGCGCCCCTGATGTGCGTCGTGCCGTTGTGTGTCACGGCGGTTGGAAGCGTGGTGTTGTTCTTTTTTGGAAACTGGATTTACGAAGTTCTGTTGCCGATCACGACGGGAAGTCCATGACGGGATGTTTGATGAAGATCGAATTTCGAACAAGGAACTCCAATTGACAACGTGTGTGGCGTTTTGCTCCACGACTAACTGCTCATTCATTCCGAACACGGTTGCAAACGGCCTCCCGATTTGGAAACAGGTGCAGTACAAGCGAACTTGCCGGTCGACCCATAAATCATGAAAACTGAAAACGAAAATTCGCCAGACGATTCACATGACAGCAAGCCAAGCTGGATCGAGCGCAACGTAAACATGTTCATCATGGGTTTGGTGATCGCCTGTATCGCGACGCTGGTGGCCCAACTCGTTTTTCGTCCAATGTTCAGTACCGAACATCCAGCACATTTTGAAATCGAGGCGATCTTTGGGTTTGAGGCCATTTTCGGATTCGTTGCGTTCGTAGCCGTCGTGTTCCTGGGATGGGTCCTGCGTATGTTTGTCAAGCGAAAGGAAGATTATTATGATTCATAGTCTTCCTCCCGGCCTGATCATGGTGATCGGAGCGCTACTGCTTCCGTTGCTGGGAAGGCGGTTTAGCGCATGGGGCGCTTTGGCACTCTCGGTTGCCAGCTTGGCGGCTTTCTGGACGACGCCCGACTTCCACGTTGTTAACTTGACGCTGTTTGGCAACGAGTTGAACGTCGTTCGGGTGGACCGGCTCAGTTGGATTTTCGCACTGGTGTTTCACATCGCAGCAATCACCGCTTCGGTTTATGCGCTTCATGTGAAAGACACCAGGCAGCACATCGCCGGAATGGTATATGCGGGAAGCGCGATCGCGGCTTGCTGCGCGGGAGACATGATCACGCTGTTTGTATGTTGGGAGCTGACGGCGGTTTCAAGTGTATTTCTGATTTGGGCTACTGGCACCGAGAAATCCTACCGATCCGGCATGCGTTACTTGATCATTCAAGTCATTTCCGGCGTATTGTTGTTGTCGGGAGCAATTGTTCATTTTCACGATACCGGATCGTTGGCATTTGGACATTTTCTTGGACTTGTGCCCGGGCAAACCGGGTCGGTCCGGGAATTGGGACTGGGTGCCCAGCTCATCCTGTTGGCTTTTGGAATCAAAGGTGCATTTCCTCTGCTGCACAACTGGTTGCAGGATTCCTACCCCAATGGAACCCCGACGGGAACCGTATTCTTGAGTGCGTTTACAACGAAGCTGGCGATCTATTCGCTGGCTCGTGGGTTTGCCGGGCTGGAAGAATTGATCTGGATCGGATGCGCGATGACGCTGTTCCCGATCGTGTTTGCCGTGATCGAAAACGATCTGCGTCGCGTGTTGGCCTATAGTTTGAACAACCAACTCGGGTTCATGGTGGTTGGAATTGGAATTGGAACCGAGTTGTCACTCAACGGTACGGCGGCCCATGCGTTCTGTCATATCATCTACAAGGCGCTGCTGTTCATGTCGATGGGCGCAGTGTTGCTTCGCGTGGGGACGACCAAAGCCACGGAGTTGGGTGGGCTGCACAAGTCGATGCCCTGGACAACGATTTTCTGTATCATCGGGGCCGGTTCGATTGCCGGATTTCCGTTGCTCAGCGGATTCATCAGCAAGTCGATGATTATTTCGGCGGCGGGCGAACAGCACAGGTTTGTCTTGTGGTTGTTGCTGCTGGTTGCTTCGGCAGGTGTGATGGAACACTCCGGTATCAAGATTCCGTTCTTTGCGTTTTTTGCACACGACTCGGGCAAACGCGTCAAAGAAGCACCATGGAACATGTTGCTCGGGATGTTCATCGCCGCGTTCTTCTGTATCGCGCTGGGTATCAACTACCCTGCCCTCTACCAGTTGCTTCCTTTCAAAATGCATCACGCTTATGTGCCCTATACGCCTGCTCATGTGATCATGCAATTGCAGTTGCTGTTATTCGCGGCATTGGCGTTCGTATTCTTGATGAAGACGAATCTCTATCCGGCCGAAACTCGTTCGACGAATCTGGATACGGACTGGGTTTACCGGAAGCTTCTGCCCTGGCTGATCGGCATCGGTGGCGCGGTGGTCGGCTGGGTCGACCGGGGAATTCGTCTCTGTTTTCGCGCAATGCTCGGGGGGGTGTTTGATCGGTTTCAGCGATTGTTCAACGATCGGGGGGCATTGGGAGGCACATGGTCGACGAGTTTGATGGCGTTTTGGGCTGCCATTCTACTCGGCGTTTGCCTGTTGCTTTACTACTTTTAGCTGCCTCAGCCGGACCAAGCGTGTTGTTTTGCAGCACCTCACCTCTGCCTACAAACTGAAAAACTCGTAATCTTTCACAACTTGTGATCCCAAAAGGCGAGATTCCAGGATTCGGATCGTACGATTCGTTGGCGATTCGGTCGTACGAAGCTACGCTGGTAGCTGTATTGGCGAAGATTTTCCGTAACAATCAATTGGCCAAGTCGACCGCGTGCATGCTGCCAATCCGGCACATTGCATTTAGCGTCTTGAGCGCACGTAAAAGAACTGAACTGAAAAAGCTGAATATCCGATGGGATCGCTTCCTTTTGTCTATGAACGAATTGCTCCTACGACCTGGGCCTACCTCTCGTCGCTTTTGATGCTTGCGCTGTTTTTCAAGTTCAACCGATTCTGGAGCGTCAGAAACCTCGACATGTTCCTGATCATCCTGTTGGCCCCCGGTCTGTTAATGATCGCAGGTGGACAGGATTGGGTCGCCAATCACACGCCTTTGCCACAAGCCTCGGGACCATCGGGCAACGAGCCCGCGGTGGAATCCGATTCAGAAGCTGCCATTCAATCGCCAGTTGAAAAATCGCTGAATCGGGAAATCAAACCAGATGCCAATCCAGCGACGGAACTGGATCAAGCCAATGGTTCCCGTTCACGCCAGGTAAACGCGTCCCCCGTGGCCACCGATTTATCGATTCAGGATGGCGTTCGATCGGAATCCGGCGCACCGTCGAGCGCCGAATCAACTTCGCCCCTGAAGCAGGACGAACCTGAACAGGCAAACGCGCCGGATCTGAAACCCGACTTGAACACCCAAGGATACGTTTGGCAACGTTGGGGCTATTATTGGCTGTTTGGTGTTGGTGCGATCTTCATGATCCGAATGTTGATTGATCCGAGCCTCAAGCGGCGCCCACAGTTGGAACCGAATTTGGCGATCGGCGGGCTGGTGTTCTTTGCTTGCAGTTTGATGATGTTTTTGTTTGCCAACATCGTTACGTCGACGCCGACAAATGAAGACATGAGCGGCGCGCGAAATGCGGTCAAACTGATGCAGCGTAAGGCGGCTGGAGAAAGTGATACGGAGCAGCTTCGCCGACGTGGGCCTGGTTATACATTGTTCAACCTGTTTCCCATCATTCCGTCGTTCGAAAGCGGCGACGCGATTCTGGAGACGGACGCGGACACGCAGGCCTTCACGGATATGTCGCGCTACGTGATTGCGGCGAAATCGTTGGCGATTACCAGCCAGGTTTTGATGGTATTGGGGCTGATTCTGTTTTGCTATTACAACTACAACAACTTCAGTGTCGGTGTCGGGACTGCGACCATTTATTTGATGCTGCCCTACACCGCGATTTTCACGGGACATGTGCTGCATGTGCTACCCGCAGCATTGATCCTGTGGGCGATGGTCTTGTTTCGGCGACCCTGGCTGGCCGGCATTCTGGTCGGGCTGGCGACCAGCGTCTCCTATTACCCGATTTTCCTCTTGCCGCTCTGGGCCAGTTTTTACTGGGAACGCGGCGTTCGTCGGTTCATGGTCGGAGTCCTGATCTCGATCGTGGTTTGCATCTGTGGTCTGCTGTTTACGTCCGTCGACATGTTAGACTTCTGGCACCAGCTTCGGGCGATGTTTGGATTCTGGTGGCCAACGATGAACGGCCTCCAGGGGATCTGGGAACTCGGCTGGAACAAATGGTGGCGGCTGCCCTTGTTGGTCGCGTTTGTGTTGCTGTGTGTTTCCTTTGTCGCCTGGCCGTCCGAGAAAAACATTGGCACGCTTGTAAGTTACAGCGCCGCGATCATGCTGGCGGTTCAGTTCTGGCACGGATTCAACGGCGGGCTTTACATGGCCTGGTATCTGCCAATGGTGTTGCTGACTTTTTTTCGTCCTAACCTTGATGGTCGCGTGGCCCAGGCCGAAGTTGGCGAGTTTAAACCGCGGAAGAAAGAGTCAGCAAAAGATCTGTTACCTGCTGCCTGAGAAAATTCCGCGTGATCCGCAAATGTGCCTGGTACGGTTTCCTGCGAACTGGCCCAGTTTTCCTGTGGGTCCGGATCGGTTGCCCGGGTCGGATTCTGAAAGTTCGGTCAAGACATACTGCGGATCATGTGATTGCCGATTGGACCGGATAAACCGATTGAGATTACTGCGAATACAATTTCGACTGATTTCAGCTTCCGACAATCGATAATCACGCCAAAACACAACCTGCTCGAGAAACTCTTGTCTCGATAGACCCGCGATTCCGAAGTATTCTCTGATCCGAGTCGCTTGGATGCTCGGAGTTGATCGGGGGATTCCTCGTCGTTTCAGTCTCGAAAAGACGATGAGTTGATCCAATCGCTGGGCAACTTTTCCTGTCGCGTCGAGGTTTGAATGTCAGGAAACGCGATCGCTTGTTCCTGGCGGAGTGCTTTGGCCACCAACTCCCGGTCTGGGTGAAACCGACCAGAGTCAAGGAAGTTGAATACCATGAAATCTCGATTTTTTAAAACGGTGTTGCTGGCTGCCGTTATCGTCGGCGGGATCTGGATCTTGTCCTGCCGAGACGAAATTCGTGGGCCAGGAGATTTTGTGAACCTGGTCAAAGAAAAGTTCTCTTTGGCTGACGCTGGAACGGTGTTGCCGGATCAACCTTGGTCATCAGGCAAATTCCAGACCCCCGCTCAACAAGCAACCCTTCAACAGCTGCCGATTCGGGAGTCGCCCAAGTTTGCCACCAACGTCATTCGAATCGCTTCGTTCAAACTCAATGAAAATATCGCCGATTCGCGATCTGTCCCGGCGATCGAACTGTTGGCCGACATTTGTCGTCGTTATGATGCGGTGGCCTTCCAGGAAATCGGCGTCGATGGAGACGAATGGCTGGCGTGGCTAACGGATCGAATGAACACCTCAGGTGCGACAGGGTCGCCCAACCCACCTTCGGCAAAACAAAACCAGTCGGACTATTCATACATTTCCGATCGATCCTTTGGACGGGGCCAGTCAGCTCCGACGTCAGTGGTTCGGTCGGCGGTCTTGTTTAACCGGCGAACGCTGGAGTTAGACCCGCCGCAATGGTACACCGTCAATGATCCAGACGGAATCCTCAGCCAAGAGCCGTTGGTGGCATGTTTTCGCACCCGTGGGCCGGCCGTGGATCAGGCATTTACGTTTTCGCTGGTCAACGTGACGATCGACGGAAAAAGGCCCGAACGGGAACTGGCATATCTGGGGGAATTGTTTCGTGCGATTCGGGACGATGGACGGGGCGAAGACGACATTGTTATTGTGGGTGATTTTCACGCGGGTGATCGGGAACTTCAGCCGATGCGCAAGCGGGCTGGTTTGACATGGGTTGTTTCGAACCATCCAACGGACACGCTCAAAACCTCTCAGTCGGGCAATCTCGTTTTTAATGAAGTGGCGACCGTGGAGTTCACCGGCCGGGGCGGCGTGTTTGATTTCATGCGGCATTACAACCTGCGTCTCGATGATGCGCTCCGAATTTCGGAGCACATGCCCGTCTGGGCGGAATTCTCTGTGTTTGAGGGCGCCGCAAGGAACGTATCACCCATCCAGGCACAGAATGATCCCGGCCGCGTTGCGGTCGGCGATTCGTCCAACTCGCGACAGTAGCGACGGCGAAATCCATTGATCTGGATTGCGGCGGCAGACCAGTCCAATGGACACAACGCCCATTGCTCTCAAGCAAAACAACCAGTTATCGCATCCACATCACCTGATTCCGCAAGCCAGCTGATGTGATGTTGGCCCTGCCCATCGAGTCTGTATTTTCGTTCATTGCTCCTTGGATTGTTTTCGTCGACGACCTGACGGGTACGTTCCGAGATGCGTTGATATCTGGTTTTTGCCTCTCGAACGGACGCTGACGTAGACGCCAACGCCGCGTTTTGAACGACCGCCCTTCCAAGGCTCTCCAGGCACTCCAGGGCGTTTTCAAGGGCTTCTTCGGCCCTGTCATTCAGTTGCTGGCGAAGTTGATTCTGGGCCAGATGAATCGCCAGATGGGCGGCGTCGAGGCACTCCTGAATCGCGGGCGCGACGTTCGATGAATGCACTCGCCGTTGATAAGAAACCCTGGGAGGTTTCCTGGCACTCAGATCGGCAGTGGTTTCCAGTTCCGCGCGGATGATCCGGATTTCATCGGGGGCGTCGATTCCAAGGTGAACGGTCCGACCTCGAATGCGGGTCACTTCGACCGTAATCCCAAGGTTGGGAAACAATACTTTTTCAGCTTTGCGACGTGACAAAATGAGCATCAACGGGTCCTTTCAAATGTGGTCTTCGTAACTGGTATCCGAGCGACATCTTGCGGAATGAGGTGTTCCAGGAAATCCATGGGAGCATCTGGAAGCGACAAGTATTTCGATTTTGTTAATCTTGTCAATATGGAATACTGTAAATTAATATAGTAGACAAAAGGTTTCTACTGCCAAGGCGAGGTTTGTTGCCTTGCGGATGCGGCGTTTAGCCGGAATTCCTTGAAACGTGGAAAATTGCCGCGAATCGGATCCCTGAACCGGTGTCGATGAGGTGGTTGGATTGGTCGGCGGATATGGTTGTCTGTGATACCCGGAGGCAGTGAATTCTCACCATGAACGGTTGCACATGGAACGAGTGATCGTCCCTGTGGGTTGCAGCCCACGATTCGGTCAAAACGGACAGGATGTTAAAAGCGGTGGAATGACACGTTTCGCTCGAACAATGGCAAACGCACGACCAATTCAAAAACCACCGGGTTGACCGCTTTCTCAAACCGGAATTTGACTGCACAATGGTCGCTGTGTTTTGCAGTACTGCAGTCCAGGCGTCCAAGCAGATTGAAATGTCAGAAGATATCGAACAACGGGCGTACAAGATTGTCGAAGAGCTACGGGCCGACATCGATTTTGAGCTCGACGACGTGATCGCGCAGATCGTGCGCGGTTTGCCGGAAGACTATTTCAAAATGCTTTCGCGCGACGATCAACTCCGGCAACTCAAGGCATTGCTGGCGATGGGCGTTTGCAACCTCGACGAAGAGATCATGCTTCGAAGCGATGACGGAAGGCAAATCGCCGTTGTGGCCAGGAAGAACTATCCTGGTCTTTTGGCTAACATCCTCAAACGGATTCCGTCAGAAACGGAGTTAATTGGCGCCAAGATCTTTACTTCAACCGAACACGATTTCATCATCGACGTGTTCGAATTCAAGCCAGTTGGCCCATCCGAAAAGGTCACGCAGGTCGATTCCGCTGAAGTTGAGACGACGATCGAAGAAGTTGCCAAAGTTGTCAGAAAGTCAGTAGAGCAGGTCAGAGAGTTCGTGTCTCATTACCACCCTGGCAACCGAATCCTCAGTTCGCCCAAGGATGTCGCAGAGCAGTTTCTCGTTTTTCTTGACTCCGAGCGATCAAAAGAAACAGCCGTGCGTTGGATTGCAGTCGAAGGCGCCAATCTGTCGCGAGTGACCATTTCTTCCGGCAGCCGGCTGGCAAGAGATTTGTTTCGAAAAACGGCTGAATTTCTCGCCAAGCGTTCGCTGGATATTGAACGTGCCTACCTGCACGATATTCCCATGGACCAAGATACGCGAATGGCGATCGCCAGTTTCCTGGTTTGCGGACCTCGAAACGGAAGCCTCCCGCCAGATGCTCTCGATGCGCCTCACAAGACTGTCGCTGTCAACGACGCGAAAGCACTTCAACAGGCAGCGGCAGAACTGGCCCTGTTCTTGAAACCGGCCAGCATTGATCGTGATGGACCCGCGGTCGGTTAAGCGTGGCAACGTGTTCATCTGTCCCTGATAGCATTAACGAGGATGATTATTTAGAAATGAAAGCGAAACCACGATTCAAACCCGTTCGGACAAGAGGATTGAAACCATGTCGCAGTCGCTAACATCGCTGATCCAATCAGGCACCAAACTTTGGCTCGACAGTATCGATCCCGACCTCGTGCGGTCCAACCGGAAGCTGGGCGCCACCGGAGCAACCTCGAATCCGATCATTGTCTCCAACCTGATTAAAACCGGCAGGTTCGATGACCAGATTCAGCAATTGATGAACACGGGTGCCGACGACAGCACCGTCGCCTGGAAACTGACTGATCAAATGGTCAACGACGCTCAGTCCGTATTCCAGGAAATCTGGGACGTGACGTCCGGCAATGATGGTTACGTCAGTTTCGAGCTCGATCCATTGCTCGAAGACCCGGAGCTGAATCTGCCGCACGACGAGCGAGTGGCGAAGTACATCGAACTGGGGAAAAAATGGTCGGCCGGGCAGACCAACCGGATGATCAAAGTCCCAGCCACGCCCGCCGGACTGGACGCCCTGGAAGAGCTTGCTGCCAGTGGAGTCAGCCTCAACGCGACGTTGATTTTCACGTATCGACAGTATGTCGCCGCTCGCGATGCGTGCTGGCGAGGTGCACAGCGCCGAACGTCGTTGGAGCACTTCAAAAGCGTTTACAGCATCTTCGTTTCCCGCATCGACGTTTATACCGAGAAACATGTTCCGGAACTGTCGGACCAGGCTCAGGGATTGGTCGGAATCGTCAATGCGAAACAGATCTGGGCCGCCAATCAGTCGTTTTGGGCTGACAAACACTGCCCGCTGGATCAAGAAATCATTTTCGCCAGTACGGGAACCAAGAAGCCGGAAGATCCGAAATCGAAATACGTCTCAGCCCTGGCAGGCAGCGACATTCAAACCAACCCGCCGGAAACCAACGATGCGGTGGCTGAAAGCGGAGAAGTGTTCACCAAACAAGTCGATCAGCTACCGTCCACTGGCGTGCTGGACGAAATAGAAAAGGCCGTCGATTTCGCGAAAATGGAAGAGATCCTGATGCAGGAAGGAATCGCAAAGTTCGCCAACCCGCAACACGAACTTATCGCGTTGATCCGTGAAAAACGAAAATCAATCGCGCGCGTTTAAAGCGAACCTGATGGACCGGGGAATCCACACCGGACGAAATGCGTTGGAAATGCGAACCACAGAGGACCTGGTCGTTCATTTGCCTGGCCAGGCAACGAGAACCCCCCCTTTTGCATCCAACAACTTCAAGTCAATGATCCTTGCCTGACCCTCGCCGTGACTGACGTCGAGGCGGAGTTGCTGCAGGGTCTCTGTGGTCGGTAGCTCGATCAATACGTCTTGCCATTGACCATCGGCTCGGACGTCAAACGACCTCCGTTTGCCTTTGGGCAAAATCGTGGATGGGTCCGTTGTGTAGAACAACTCTCCGCCCCCCTGGCTGCCATCGATCAATCGAAACGTCAACTGGTATGGGCCGGCCGCCAGATCGCGGTTTCTCAGATCCATCGCGATGCCCGGATCCTCGCCCGTGAATTGGAGCTGAAGCTCGTTGCCGACGATCGTGAGTTCGGTATTCTTGCGGGCCCGAATTGAGTTTTTCGTCGGACCCTTTCTGCCGGGCTGTTTCTTCCTCACCGACCCGCCGGGAGAATCGGAATCGAAACGGGTCCATTCGGGGTTGCTGTGTGGTTGGGAGGATTCCCGATTGACCGGGGTATTCGCATTGGCCGGGGCGTGCAGCACGTTCTTCGTCATATCCGACCAGGTTTGAATCATCGAATTGAGCCGTTCCGGTTCCGAAGCAGCCAGGTTATTCAGTTCCGTTCGATCAATCGCAACGTTGTAAAGCTCCCAGGCTTCGCTTTTGAAACTGACGAGCTTCCAATCGCCATCACGCAGGCCACGGTCTTTTCCGAACAGGAGGTGAATCGGTGGACGGGAACCGGGATGCAGGCCGTCAAAAATCGGCTTCAGCGACATGCCGGAAATGGGTCTCAACTCACGGTCTTTCCACTGGCTGGGGAGTTCAGTGCCTGTGATGTCTGCGAGCGTCGGCAGCACGTCGATCAAATGAGCGGGCTGTCGGATGATGCTTCCGCCAGTTGTTTTCAATCCAGCGGGCCAGTGCACGATGGCCGGCGTCGAAATTCCCCCTTCAAACTGATTTTGTTTGTAGTACCGAAACGGACTGTTTCGGGCCCAGGCCCAGCCCGTTGAATCCGCCAGGGATGTCTTGGCGTTCGTCGGCTCAACATTGAGGATGGGTGGTTTGCGGTCGTACGGACAGGCACCGTTGTCCGATACAAACAGGATCATCGTGTTATCCAGTTCGTTGTTGGCGCGCAGGTCTTCAACCAGGCGTCCAACTTCCTGGTCGACACGATCGATCATCGCTGCCAGCGTCGTCATGCGATTGCTCTCGTAGTTGCGTCGCCAATCGCTCAGCGAACTCCAGGCCGGAATGTG
>JAHEBQ010000054.1 GCA_024642205.1 Planctomycetaceae bacterium
GAGATAGCTGGATGATACCTCCTCAAGCCACACCGTCTGCCAGATGCCGGAAACCTGGGTATACCAAATACCTCGTGCATTGAGGGTTTGTTTGCCACGCAACTGCCAGCCTTCCGTATCGTCTTCGACGCGAACGGTCAGCACGTTTCCGCCGTCTTTCAGAGCATCGGTGATGTCGATGGAAAAAGGAGTGTTGCCGCCTTGGTGCGCACCAACAGGCTTTGCATTCACGAAGATCCTGCAACGGTAATCCACCGCCTCAAAATTAAGCAATTGCCGCTTGCCCTTGGCCCTGGTTGCATTGAATGACCGGCGATACCAAAGCGCCTCACTCGCGTCGAGCAAACGCTGTACCCCACCAAGTTTCGCTTCCAGGCAGAACGGCACCAGGATCTTTCCGTCCCAGTCGGTTGGTATTTCATGTTGCTTGATCGGGGTAACTGCATAGTCCCAATACCCATTGAGGTTTTCCCATTGGCCGCGTTGCATTTGTGGGCGCGGGTAATCGGTCCATGCATTCTCCGCGGTCATTGCTGCTCCCCATGTCGTGATCAGCTTGGATTCAAATGGTTTGGTGCTTCGAAGAGGAACTGGGAGAGCCGGTATGTTGTCGGCATCAACCAGGTGAACATCGATGAACTGGCCACCATCGGTTTGACTGCAATGGACCGCCATCATGTTGCTGCCCGGCTTTAGCGTTGAAAGCTGGTCTCGGGATATCGGTACGGTTTTGTATTCCGTTTGAAATCCCTTGAATACGCCGATGGAATTACCGTTGACATATATTTCTGCATTTTCGTCGTGATGGATCAACAGTGCAGCATTTTCTGGTACCGTTTCAAGGACAAAGGTCTTTCGCAGCCAGATGTTTCTTGTGGCCCAGATGGTTCCCACCCGAGCCCCGGGTGTATCACGCGTACCGAATCCGCCACTGGCCTGCTGCCAACGACTGTCATCAAACTCATTCGTTTGCCATCCGTTGTCGGGCTTGCGAAGCGTAAATCGCCAAGTATCAACGATCTCCTGTCCGAGTGTCGTCGAGGTCATCAGCAGAAGTAAAAGGATCGTCCAGTGTTGATTCATCGTGCGGCCTGGTCTGGAACACCTGCGGAGGCCACGGAATAACGACTCACGTCGTTTTGAAATCGGTTGGCCAGCGTCACAGTACGAACGACTCACGCGAGTCGGCATGAAAAGGCTCAACATTGGACATCCTCCCGTTTCTGGTTCGTTGATGGTCGGGGTTGTCCTGGCAGTCAAGAACCGCCAGGTTTGCCATTCAGCTCGAGCTATCTGGTCGAGAATTTGAAAATGGTTTGGGTTTTGTATTCAGCACCCGGCTTGAGAATCGTCGTCGGAAAGTCCGGTTGATTCGGGCTGTCTGGGTAGTGCTGTGTTTCCAGGCAGAACCCACCGCGATGCACATAGGCGTTTCCGGATTTGCCCTTCAATCGACCATCCAGGAAATTCCCGCAATAGAATTGAATTCCGGGCTCCGTCGTTTGGATTTCCAATACTCGACCTGTTGTCGGCTCATGAACCTGGGCGGCCAATGTCAGCGCACCGGCATCGCCGCCTTTGTCCAGTACCCAGTTGTGATCGAATCCCAATCCGAACTTCAGCTGCTCGTGGTCCAGATTAATGTCACGGCCAATCGCTTTGGCGGTGGTAAAATCAAATGGAGTATTGGCGACGCTGGGTATTTCGCCGGTCGGGATCAAACCCGCATCAACCGGTGTGTAGCGATTGGCGTTAAGCATGAGTTGGTGATCGAGGATCGTCCCCTGCCCTTCGCCTTTGAGATTGAAATAGGTGTGTTGAGTCAAGTTGACAGGCGTCGATTTGTCGGTCGTGGCCTGGTAGTCGACGATGATCGAGTCTTGATCCGTGAGTGTGTAGGTCACTTTGATTTCAAGGTTGCCGGGATAGCCTTCTTCTTTGTCTTTTGCGAGGTAGGACAACTGGATTGTATTTTTCGATTCGTCATATCTGGCATCCCAGACCACTTTGTCAAAGCCAATGACTCCACCATGAAGATGGTTTTCACCGTTGTTTCTTGCCAGTGAATACTGCTTGCCATCGAGCGTGAATTCGCCTTTCGCGATACGATTTCCATAGCGGCCGACGATCGCTCCGAAATAGGGTTTGTCGACCGCATTGATATAGTCTTCGACCCGGTTGTATCCCAAGGCAACATCGGCCATTTTCCCTGCCCTGTCTGGCACGACGATCGACGTTATGATGGCACCGAAATTCGTGACCTTCACCGTCATTCCGTTGGCGTTTTTAAGCGTGTATAGCTTGATGGAGTCGAAATCCTCAACCTGAGCCAGGGTTGTCGAACTCACGAAAAGCAAGGCGAGCCAAATAAAGCAAATTCTCAAAATCATCCTGGTCTCCCTGGGAATTATGGTGAATGATGTATTTCAGATTCGTCACCGGCGAACAGATATTTCGCGAACCGTTTTACGACGATTCGATTGTTCCGTAATTTTGGCACATCTGAACTGCCATGCAATGAGACGACCTGACTGCGAGCCGAAGTATTTTGGCTGGCTGCGATCTAGTGCTGGCCTGGACATGACAATTCATGAAGAAGCGTTAAGGTCCTATTCCGGGCAGTAGAACACAAGTTCAGCCATTCAAAGCAAGACCCAGCCGATAGATCTCCTCGACTTCGAGCACCTGGTCGTTTGTTTCGAAGAGCATTTGAAGAGCGCGTTTGTGGATTTTCATTTTTAACCCACCAACGCCAATCGCTCCGTAACAAATCGACTGGCCACGTTTCTGACCGGCATCCATGACGTCGATTCCATGAATACCTGCAGGTGGAACCGCGTTCAAGTCCACGGCAACCACGGGTGAATCTGGCCGCTGATTCCAGGTCATTGGCAACAGCTCAACTCCCGCCGCCCCCGCGGCGAACACGACATCGGCTCCTTCGATGGCTGCCAGGGCTTCGTTTGCGTTTCCCGATTGAGTCGGAACAAAGTCGCCAGCGGTTTTCGCTCGCAATGAATCACATATCGATCTGGCTTTTTCAATCTGCCGCGAACAAACCCGAATCGTCGGGGAGCATGAACCTGGTGCGGCCGGTCCTGAAATAATCTGCGCGATTCTCTGGCCGACGGGACCCGTGCCAGCGAGAATCGTTATTGTTTTTCCGGTCAGGTCCATGTGTTTTTCAGCGCAAATCACGGCCGCGGCGGCCGTGGTATTGCTACCATTGGGATCCGAAAGAACGGATACACGCAGCGGGCCAAAAAAGCACTTCTTCGCAGCGTTGACGAGTGCTTCCGTTTTCGCAACGTCGTTTCCGCCAAAGAACAAAGCCGTGTTTTTTAGATCCTGGGGGCCCCTGGTGAACATCGCGCCGTGAACCAGCGACTCGATCTGACCCGGGGTCACACCGGATTGTGTCAGGAGGTGCTCGACGCCGGAGTCAATCGCAACGATTGAATCAAACGTGCTTGCATGTGGATCTGGGTCGAACTGAATCAGGATTTTTGGCTTGCACATCTTGTTTGAAGGTTGAATGAATCTAGGTTGACCACAGTGTCTCGCCTGCGATTCCTGATGATCCCGTCGCTGAGCTGCCAAATACGACCGGGTCAGGATGATGAGCCAGGAATGACCACAAAAAAAGCCCGCGCGAAACTGCACGGGCTAATGATGCTTCCTTCAAAAACTAGAAGCCCCGGAACGGGTGAGCAGCTTCTTCCTTTTGGGCAATCATTTCGTCGGCCGTTGGCGCGCCCTTCATTGCGTTGGCGATCGCCATCTTGGTTGCTTCGTAGTTGTAGTCATAGATCTTTTTGTCGTCTTCAGCTTGTGGATGAATGAACACACCGCAAACGCAGACCAGATCCTCACACTGATTTTTTGGAATGACTCCGTCAGCAACGCTGTCGGCCACGGCTTTGGCGACAGCAGCTTGCGCCGGTCCGAACATCTGAACCGCCTGCTTCATTCCCTTGATCGTGACTTTGGTGATCATCACGGTAGCCGGCTTAACCGCAACGTTAGGGGTCAAGACCGCCAGCAGGTTCGAATGACCTTCGCTTTGAGTCGCCAATGCATTGGCAAACGCAGTGCCGACGGGGCCGTCCTTGCTTCCGATCATCAGATCAATATGAGCGATTTCGTTGTCCGCACCTGCGAGTGCTTCTCCAATGTGCATCGACATGGGATTCTCCTGGTCAATAAATGGGTTATCGTGATTTGTATTTCACACTCGCCATGGCTCGTGCGATTGGGGCTGGTTAGAAGCGGCTAGGTTATCAAACCGACCGTCGGTTGCCAAGCAGCCAAGCCGTCGGACGAATAATACGGTTTTCCGCGGCGAGCCATCGGAACTCAGAGCACAAAAAACTTGACCGGGTGAAATCGTTGAACGAAGGGTTGATCATTGTGGGCTCCAGCGTCCGGGCCTGGCTGCAAAGCGGTCGACGGGCCGGGTTTGACGTCGCCGCATTCGATTTTTTTGCGGACTGGGACACGCTGGATATGTTGGCTCCCTGTCGAGAGTCCTTTGCAGGCGAAGCCGGAGCCTTCGGCAGTTCGCTTCGGCGGATTGCCTCGTTCGGCGACCTGCTCGATCCAAAGCATGAACAAATCATCAACCGTTGCCGCGAGGCCCTGATTTGCGGCGGCTTCGAGTCCCACGTCGATTTGGTGGATTCCCTGTCAGCGAGAATCGCCGTGCTGGGGACGGACAAAGGACAATTAAGGCGAATTCGCGACCGACCAGGCGTATTCAAGTTTCTTCGACAAAATGGGTTTGCGATCCCGGAAACAAAGTTGAAACTCGGCGCCAGCGACGACCGGTCGGTCTGGCTAAGAAAAGAATGCGGGTCCTCTGGTGGTCAAGGCGTTCGCGCTGCCTGCGCGATGGACGTTGGGGTCGTTAAGGCAGATGACTACTTCCAGGCCAGGGTCCCCGGGACGAGCGTTAGTGCCGTGTTCCTGTCCTACCGGGCTCAGTGGGGCGATGTCAAGACATTGTTGTTTGGAGTAACACATCAGATCGTCGGTGATCCTCAGTTGGGCGCATCCGAATTCCAGTATTGTGGATCAATTGGTCCCATGGAGGTGTCACACGAGATCTCGGATCAAATCAAAGCGATCGGAGGTTGCCTGGCCTGTGAGTTTGAAATACTTGGTTTATGGGGCGTCGACTTCATGGTTTCTGAAAATGTCGTTATGCCTGTGGACGTTAATCCAAGGTTGACCGCATCCATGGAGTTGTTCGAATGGACGTTTTTCAAGGTCAAGCCGGGGATTCGGAGTATCGTGGATCTACACGTGAAGGCGTGTCGCGGACAACTGGATGTAACCGAATTTGCCAATTTGAAGCGGGCGATTTCATTCACCAACCGGCTGGTCGAAGGCAAGGCGATCCTGTTTCACCGGGGAAAACAAGCTCTGGGTATTTCCCCGGAAAAGTTTACTTTGATTCAACGAATGTTCGATTCCAGTTTCTTTGATTCGGCTGAACCGGGGTTTTCGGTTGCCGACATTCCGAATTCAGGACAATCGATCGAACCAGGGCACCCGATCCTGACGATCCGTATGCGGATGAAGTGTCATCGGATGTTGGCCAGGCTTCACCGGCAGGCGGCAGAGATTGCAGGATTTCTCGAAGATCGCCGTGGTTGATCCATAAAAAAAAAGCCGGTCTCAGAAGACCAGCTTGTCGATTTTTCTAAGACAATATTTCGATGGCCGTCCGGGGACGGCCCAATCTATCCCGCCAAGCGTTTGATCCGGTTGACCGGTTCAAGTGGTACGGCATTCTCGTTCTTGAAGCGATACTGCATGACGTAAGCGTCTTCAACCGTGTCGTCGTAGTAATCACGCAGCAGCGATACCGCACGGAAGTTGAGATTCTTGAAGAACATCTGTGCGGCCAGGTTGGTCTCGCGAATCTCAAGCACAATTCGATTACGACGTTGCTGCGAGAGTTTGCCAATCAGCTTGTTGACCATTTGCTCTCCAATCCCTCGGCGTCGAACGTCGGGACGGACTGAGAAATTCAGCACATGGAGTTGGTCTTTGTGGAGTTCATAAATCATGAATCCGACGACGCGCTCGTCAAATTCAGCCACCATCCCGATACAATTTCGTTGGCGGAGGCACCGAATGAAGTCCTCTTCGGACCAGGGAAACTCGAAACTCGACTGTTCGATGCTTAATACTTCCGGCATGTCTCGCCGAATCATCCAGCGAATATGCACGTTCATGTCAAATTCATTCTTTGCATCCATCGACGACGTCCTTTGTCATAGCTGAACAACTGCCATGTCATTCAGTTTGTGGTTGGCTTCCTACCTATTTCGAAGGGAAACGAGAATTCACATCCAAGCTCCCAATGAGAGTTAGCTGGGTAGACTTTTCCGCCTGCTCTGTTAAGCCGACCAAAACTCAACCTCTGCCCGATCTCAATTTTCGACATCACGTTGCTGAATTGGCAGTTCAACATTCGTGGCTGTCGGGAGGTAGATTAGCAAAACAAAAAAACAATGCCAAGGTTGAACCGGTCCGGTAAAACACGGAATTCTTGGGTGAAGTGAAAAAGAATTCCGGATTTGAAGCAAAAGATGCGCCAAGGTTCGCTAGCAAGGCAAGTCTGATTCACCCTCAAATCCCCACCGATTACCCAATCGTGCTTACGCCGCCGCGGCTCCCTTTTGCGAGGCCAACGACCCAGGATGAACCGACGCCTTGTTGCATGAACCTGCGGTGACAACGAGTTCCAAAGCGTTGTCCAAAAGGGGCACACCTGAGACGTACGTGGCTGGAAAACCCGGCTCGGCTGTCGCTTCGGAGCGGCAGTTGGACCGGACCAGATTCCCGTTTGCACGTAACTCAAAGTCAGGTTGAAACTATTGCTCGAGTTGAAAGGTATGGAGAATTGGCGAAAATAATCTCTGGTTTGATTCTCGGCTGAACCTCCGCTGTTTCGATAGCGCTGATTCGATGGGATCATTACGACTCTATTACCCAACCCGATTGTCAATATGACACGTGTTTTGAACCCAGGCTGCCCACTCGTCTGCTGGATCTTTTTGTGCGGACTGTTCGTAACGATTTCTGGATGCGGCAGGCCCGACACCGTACAAGCTGTTCCGAGGTCTGGATCCAATCAGCCGGTGTTCGGACCCGGCAAAAAAATGGCGCTCGCCAAGTCTTTGAATGGGTTTGATTTGAGTTTTATTCACGAAGATCACTTTGCTTGTGTTTCGATCAATATTGCCAGATTGATGTCGAATTCTGATTTGGGTGAATTGCCTTTGGATACCTGGGAGCAAGAACTTGGGAAACTGGTTGGAAAGAGTAATTCCAGCATCAACAGCATTGAACGGGCCTGGTTGCTACTTGACTGCAGCGGCCTTTCATTTGGCGATGACATCGGGCAAGTGTCTCCGCTGATTCTTGTCCTGGATTACAAATCGAAAATAGATGAATCAGAGTTAGCTGAGGCGAATCGGAAAACGGAGGAACAATCCAGAGAAAAGGGACTCAATTTGATTGCGTCGATGATCGGTGACAGTCGAATTGTGATTGGCAGCCCTGCGCTGACTTCCAAGGTTGCCTCGGCGAAGGGAGACGCGAATCTTGCGAGACAGTTAAAGCAGATGAAGCTCGATGGAGATATTGATGGGTTGTTCGACATTGGACCGATTAGAAGCACGTTGCGATCCATGTTCGGCATGGTTGGAAGTTTTGGCGGGGAGGAAGTTGCCAAGATTTCTCGGCTTCCCGAAGTCCTGCAACGTGTCGAGATTTCGTGTTCGCTGGACTCGAATGACATGTTGCGTGCGGTGGCGTATATCGATGATGACGAATTGACCGTAGAACTTGCCGACCTGTTCAATCAAACAGGACAATCCGGTGCTTCATCAATCATGGGTAGCCAAATGCCGTTCGGGTTCGGCGGGTCTCGCTCCGGAGGCGGACGTGCAACCGAGATGATGCTCACGCCGACATCCGTCGAAGTCATGAACGAGGTTGGGAAAGAGATATCGGAGAAGAACCTGTTTTCCGTCGTGGGAAAAGACCATCAAGTAACGCTTAAGCTTGGGAGACCAGGCAAGCTCAAGGAGTTGATTGCGGCGTCGATTTTTGACGCCAAGGGGCAAATTGAGCTGGCAACGCGGGTTGAGAACCTCAAGAAAATCGCCACCGCGATGGGGTCCTACGTGGAAAAATACCAATGCTTCCCGCCCTGTGGCATTGTGAATCGATCTGCGGAAGGGCTGCCAAGTCAATTCAACTGGCGAGTGGGACTGTTGCCGTTTCTTGACGAACAAGCACTGTACGAACAGTTTGATTTTTCTAAACCCTGGAACAGCCCGGAGAATCAACTGGTCGCCAAACAAATGCCCAGCGTGTTTGCCGTTGTTTCCAAGGGTGAATCGGGAGTGCCGGGTTTAAAAACACGGTGGCACGTGGTCGGCGGAGATCTGGGTCTTTACAAGGGGGATCGGACCCCCACGATTGATGAAATCACCGACAAGAAAATATGGACTGCACTGGTGATCGAAGGAGATCAGCAAACAGCGGTAAATTGGACAAAGCCCGGCTCTCTCAAAGTCGACTCGGCAGAACTCGGTCAATTCGGGTTGAGTCAGGAGAATGGAATACTGTTTCTGAACGCCGCCTTGGAGCCCCGAATCATCAGGAAGGACCAAAGAAACCTGCATGATATCTTGACGCCCGACGGAGGTGAGACGATTCAACACGCCGATTTTCTACCTCTCCTGCCTGGCACATCACGCTAGACGCGGGTGCGCAACCCGGCTCAGCTATAAACGACCAGACGAATTCGAAATTCCGATTCAGAAAAAACCATAAAACCTGACCGGTGGAACAAAAATTTTCCTGAATTCGGTCTCTTTCGGCACAATCATGTTTGCATGGCAATTCTGCCAATGATGATAGAAACTGTCCAAAAATCCGTGGATCTGTAATTAGGCTACTGGCAACGATTCCAAATATCGGGCAGCAAAACATGTCGTCGCGACCGAAAGGAGCTGCACTTTCCTGGCCAGGTAGGCAACATGCCAACGCCGTTGTCACCTGCCCGGAACGCTTGCGCGTCGACATTGTCGATGCAAGCCAGTTGTGCGGTGAGATCGCAGACAGCTGGTCCGCAATCCGCAGTCAAAATTTACACCTGGCCAGCCCCTATTTCGATCCTGAATTCACCAAGGCGGTTGCCCGGGTACGCCGCGATGTCGAAATTGCGATTGTCAGAAATGGAATGGACGAAATTGTCAGCTTTTTGCCCTATCAACGAATTTGTAGCCAATCGGCCGAGCCGGTTGGCGGTCGTTTGAACGACGCGCATGGTATAATCGCCGACTCGCGTCAAAGTCTGGTCGATGTTGTGACCCAGGTAATGCGTGTCGCTCGGCTTCGGTCGTTTGGATTCCATGCGGTTCCCAGGCGCGACCCGCAACTGGCAAGATTTGAGTTCAATGAGATCCAATCCCATCATATCGATTTGCGCGATGGCTGGTCGGCGTACAAGGATTGGTCTCGCGCAAAGACAATGATCTTTCGTCGTCAAGGTCAGAAGACTCGGGCGCTGGAACGCAATGTTGGCCCGATTCGTTTCGAGTTCGATTGCACCAATGCCGAGGCGTTGGAGAGATTGATAGAACTAAAACGGGAAAAATACCAAAGGACGAAAACGTTTGATATCCTTTCCGTCAACTGGACGTCTGACCTGCTCCGGGAAATTTCCAATATCGACACGCATGGGTTCAAAGGAATCCTCTCAACATTGTCGGCTGGTGATCATTTGGTTGCGGCTCATTTTGGGATGATCTCCGGGAATATCCTTCATTACTGGTTTCCCGTTTTTGATCCATATTTTTCGAAGTACTCGCCGGGAACGGAATTGCTGCTGCGGGTTGCCCAGACAGCCAGTACGCAAGGGATTGGCAAAGTGGATTTGGGATACGGCGACGATTCATACAAGTACAAATTCTGCAATGGAACTGAATCGATGAGTTGTGGCAAAGTGGTATCCAATCGATTGGCATTCAGATTGGCCAAACAGCAATACAAAATTAGACAGGGCCTCAAGAAAATGCCTCTGAAACCGTTGGCGAAATCGGTGTTGCGGGGAGTGTTTCCAGGCTTTGGACAGTGGAATTTCAGATAGTCCTGCGAAGAATTATTTTTCGCAGACACTTGAGGAGTTGGGCTTTTGCCACTCGAACCAGGGTTGTCGAGGCTATCCGACGGGCAATGCCTCGGAGTTCGAATTCCATACCCTTGACGCAACAAGTGTCTTTTGCCATTCCACAGCCAGCATCATGCAGTTGATACCGGACCCGATCCCCAGCATCGCAACGTTGTGACCAGGATGGATAAACTCTTTTTCACAGGCCACCGCCATGGTAATGGGCAGCGCTGCGGAACCCGTATTGCCCAACCAGGAAAACGTTGAGTAATCCAATTCGGGATTGACCCCCAGCGATTCAAGCATCAGTTTTTGATGCGCGACACCGACTTGATGGCAAACCGCCCGATCGATATCCGCGATCGACCATTGGCTTTGATTCAAGAATTCGATCATTGTATCAACGCCGGTTTCAACGCCATGGTGCATCAATTGTTCGGAATCCGTCTGCATCAAGGGTTGCATGTCGGCACCGGCCTGATCGTTGTGGCTTTGGCATAGATCGTGAAATCGCGTGTTAGCATTGACGGCGGCCGCGATCAGCCGGTTGTTGGTTTGACTGATCGACGAATGGGTTAGCAGGACGGCGCAACTCGCCGAACCAATCGTCAAACTTGCCACTGCCGATTTGATCGACTTGCGGTTCAGCAACGTGTCCCGGTTGAGTGTCTCGATCGTGTTTTCCACCAATTGCCTTCCACCTTCGGAGCCGACAACCAGGGCGGACTTGATCTGGCCCAGCTGGATCATGTTGGCAGCCAGAACCATCCCGGTCAAAATTCCAAGACAGGCATTGGAGACATCAAAGATAAAACACTCGCGCGGCAGACCGAGTTGATGATGAACTTTGCAAGCAGTCGCCGGTTCCAGAAAGTCACGACAAACCGAGCCATGGATCAAACACCCAACCTCCTGGGGCGCCATGTTTGCGGATTGCAGTGCCAGCTCGCAGCTGCTCACGCTCAATTCGCTGGGCTTGGTCCCACGCGGCCAAAAACGGCGTTCGTGAATTCCGGTCATCAATTCCAACCGACCTTCCGGAAGTTTCAATCGCGTGTAGAGTGGCTTTAGTTTTTCTTCCAGCTCGGCTGAAGTCCAGATTTCTTCCGGGATCGTGTAGCCAAACGATTCAATACAGACGTCGGAATAGTACATGGGTGGTGCCGGATCGGGATAGACTGAGGAAACGTCGCTGTTTTGCGGCTTAAATCGACTTCCATTCTTGGCCGGGCGGGTTGATCTGCCAATCCTGACAAGTGGCCTGAAGGTTGGAAACTACCCGCGGGAAGATCAGTTTCGCTAGCAGCGGCGATTGTGCTTGCACAATATCTTGGCCGGCGTGCCGTATCAATAGCAAAATCCAGACAATTCCTTGACCTTGTATAAAGTCAACCAAGAATGGGGCCCAAGTCATAGATGAGCTGTGACAGTTGATCAAAATCGAAAGGAACTTCCGACGCGAGCTTAGGATGGGCAAAACGTCGGTGAAATGAAATCAGGCAGTCACTTCTGCCAAAGCTTCAATTCGCCTCTCCACGCCACGCCCGATTTGAGACGACACTTGGAATTCTGTCAAACTTGTTTGGCAAACCGAATCGCTTCAACTTCCTCCTGATGCTGGCTCAGAAACCCGAGTTTTGCTCAAAACATGATTCTGCCTCGACGGATTCATTCGACGACATTTGAGTGATTTTCCATTTTCAACGGACTTATGACGAGTCCATTACCTAATTTCAGGAGATACCAGGATGCATGCAAAACCGTTAATTGGTATTAATGCAGATTACCGATCAGCCCAAGGGAATCAGCCATCTTTTTCCGTTGTAACCGCTGGTTATTACGACAGCATTCTGCGAGCCGGAGGAGTACCGGTGGTTGTTCCTCCGATGGACGACGAAGACGATATCAGTACGGTTTTGGACAAGCTTGATGGTTTTGTCATGATTGGGGGAGCGGATCTTGATCCACGCCGGGATGGTTTCATGCTGCATCCAACGGTTCGCCCGATGGATCGGCGACGCGAAGCGTTTGATCGAAAGCTGATGCGGGCGATCGCCGACCGCCGCATGCCCGTGTTTGGAATTGGGGTTGGCATGCAGTTGCTCAATGTGACGATGGGCGGAAACCTGTTTCTCCATATCCCGGAAGACCTTCCAACGGCAATTCCTCACCGTGATCCACAGGACCCCGGCCACCGACACAGCCTTGAAATTCAGCCCAACACGTTAATGGAACGCGTTTACGGCGATGGAGAAATTAGGGTCAGCAGTCGGCACCATATGGCAATTGATGAACTTGCCGCCGGTTTTCAAGTGACTGCACGCTGTCCCGACGGCGTAATCGAAGCAATCGAGAGTGATCGTGATGACTGGATTGCAATTGGGACTCAATTCCATCCGGAAAACGAAGCTGCATCCGCCCTGGACGTGCGGGTCTTTGAAGAGTTTCTGGATCTGATTCGCGAGCCCGTTCCGCAAATGTTGCGAATTGCGGCTTGAGCTGAGATGCCTGAGGCCATTTGACGTGCGAAACTGCTAGCGTTGCCTGTTTCGCTGTGAATCTGAATGAAACGACAAGGGTGGTTTGCCGATAACTAAGGCTGCCACCCTTTTTTTGTACCGGCGGCGCGAAAGTAATCCGTCCCGTGCTTTCCTCACCGTTGGACGACATTGAATGTGTTTTCATTCGGGAGCCTCATGATTTTTCCCACGCTTAATCTTCGGTCGACATTGGACCCGGAAGATGCGCTGGGCCGAATTGATCGAGCCATCGATGATCGGAACTATCGGCTGACTGCCGGAATTTCGATTTCAAACCGGTTTGAGGATGTTCAAGGCGCGCTGGTTGTTTCACAAGGTCACGGCAAATATCTGAGGGTTCGCCATGTCGTTGCGGCCTCGGCTCCGATCTCGCCCGTGATTCGGCAGGGCTGCCTGGAAATTATCCAGGGACAGTTGCGTGACATTGACCAACTCTCGCAGTTGATTTCGGATTTGGCGGAACCGCAGGCGATGGTGATTGAGCAGCTGAAATGCCAGGCCGGTAAGTACGTTGACCGCGTCCTGGCGGTTGCCGTTTGCGACCCCGGTATCTGGGATCAGGATTTCGACGGGCGGGTCAGTTACACGCCGTTTTGCGATGCGACCCGGTTGGCGGAGTTGAGTGGAGTTACCGTCATCGATGCGTTTCCGGCGCGCGACCTTGCGGTGGGCGGAAGCGGCCGTCGCCTGGAATCGCTGCCTTACTGGATCATGTTTGGCGACCGTAATCCACGAGTTGCCAGTCAGTCACGCTTGCTGGTTTCGATCGAAGACAGGTGTCGGTTGTATCTGTTGCCGGCCTCCGATGGTCTGGATTCCGAGGTGCCGCAGATCCATTTGTTCGAGTCGTTGGGTACAGGTTTCCTGACTGAATTGATTCAACGTCGATTTCCGGATTTGCAGGTGCCCACCGAATGGGATCGGCTTTACGCCGACGGAAGGCAGATTCCTGCTTTGCGAACGCGATGGGAATCTGTTGATCGTGAATTCGGAAATCTGCCTGGCTTTTCAAGCTTGAACCTGCCTATCCGGGAAGGATCACCGCCTGATTTTGTGGAAGCGGATCGCTCAATGCGCCTTGCGGATGTGACTGAAGATTACATGAGGGACAACGCGGTTGAATGCGGTGATATCCTCAGGACGGGAATCCGTTGGGTTGTCGATCAGACGTTGAAACAGTTGCCGAACGTCGGGATGCTGAAGGCGGGCCAGATAATGGTTTCATGTCCTGCGACCATCCAGGCCAGTTGTATCAATCAGTTTACGCAGTTGTTAAGTGACACACGCGTAATGACCACTCGCCAAGCAGGGATTGACGGGGGGGAATTAGCACCGGTGGTCGCAGCGCTCCTCGGGTTGTTTCATATCGATCAAATGCCAGCCAACCTGCCCTGGTTGACCGGTGCCGATTGTCAACGCATTCTGGGCCGTCTAACGCCTGGGCGCCCTTCCAACTGGAGACAGCTTGTCCGAATCATGGCAGACTTCAAGCCGGCGCCGATGAAGTTGAAAGACGCGATTTGATTTCATGTTCTCCAGGCCTCGAATTCCTCGGCTCCGCGTCGAATAGTCCCAGGATCGCTGTTACGTTCAAACAGACGGGAGCCCGGCTCAGAGTTTGCCAGCCGACGCTCCGGAGATGATGATGCGACACCCGTGCTACGCTTTGGCTGCCGTCGTCGTCGTGTTAAACCTTGGGTGAAGTCAAACTCAGTCGCAAAACAGGTTTTGTGAAACGAAACGTTGCCTCTCCCCCGGTTGGCCCGCGAAACGTCTCCGTTGTCGAAGTTAGGTAGCGAACCATCGGCTAAAATTCTGTCCCAGTTACGCATCAGGGTTAGTGGTCCACTACCCAAAAATCAAATCCTGATACTGGAAAAGAAGGTCGACGACGGGTTGCCATTTGTCGTGCCAAGCGCGCCACGCGAATATTCGGCGGTTGATTCATTCGGCCAACGAATAGCAGACAATCTCTTTGTCATTGCGTGAAAAAACGCATTGGTGTGCGAACGCCGGGTGGCTCCAAACGATCTTGCGGCCCCAGTTTTCAGCTGTCGGCTCCACCATTCTGGCTCGCCCAAGTTCCTGGTAACCTTCCGGGGAAAGTTTGGCGATGATCAGCTCACCCTGTTCGGTAGTGATATACCAATGCTTGCCATTGCGTACCAGAAAACCAGTTGTGCTGGAGGCCGGTCTGCCATCTGGGGCGGTCGCCAAGTCTTCCCATACGCGCTTGCCGGATACGAGTTCGATACACCGCAATTGCCCTTTCACATCGACACCGTAAATGTGATCTTCGAATACCAAGGGTGGATTGTGATCGGGTTGAGTGCCTTTGCCACGCCAGATTTCGGTGGCCGCAGGCTTTTCTGGATCCAGTTTCAGCAGCGTGGTCGCGCCCTGAAGACCCGTGACCAACAGGTAATCGTTGTACTTGATCGGAGCTACGATCGACATGGCATACGCGGGAGCAATGTTGACAGACCAGTATTTTTCCCCGGTTTTCGGGTTCAAGCTGTTAATCGACTCGGAGTGCCAGATCAAGAGTTGGTCGGTTCCGCCAGCATGAATCATCGTCGGCGGGCAGTATCCCATTTCCTTGGCGCTGAGTCCCTTCCAGAGTTCTTTGCCCGTTTGCTTGTCAAACGAGACGGCAATGCTCCCGTCTCCACCGACCAGGCAGATCAGCGAATCACCCCACACCAGCGGATGTGCCGCATATCCCCAGATTGGAGCTTCCTTGATGTTGTATTCCTGTTTCAAGTCCTTGTTCCAAATGATCTCGCCATCTTCCACATTGAAGCAGTAAAGATTTCCTTCAGCACCAAGGGTGTAAACCCGGTCTCCATCGACCGTGGGTGTTGCCCGGGGGCCAAGACCGTAAGAGATGTTGTAGGGGCAGGCGTAAGATTTCTGCCAGATCGGCTTGCCCGTCTTGCGATCCAGGCAATGGACTCGCTCGACGCCGACCAGCTGATTCCGTTTGCCTGGATCAAATTGCTGATCGCCTGATTCGAGGAGATAGTCCGTTACGAAAACGCGATCGCCGGCTACGGCTGGACCGGAAAATCCGCCAGCGATTGGACTACGCCAAAGTTCCTTCAAGCCGCTTTTGGGAATCGAGGTAATGATCCCTGGTTCATTCCAGGTTCCATCGCGATTGGCACCCTGCCATTGGTTCCAGTCATCAGCTTCAGTGAATTGGAAGAGGCCGGTCCAAACCAAGCCAACAAGTACCAGGAGCAATCGGTTCATAAACATTCTTTCAGCTGTGCTTAAAACGGAAATTGAATGGAATCAGTGACGTGTGACGGTTCCCGAGTTGTCCGCACAGGCATTATTGATCCCGTGTCACGGCCGCCGTTCGCGATGCACCCTTGCATACGAGATTCAGGGTCCCTTGTTCGACCCCGCCCCGGTTAAGGACTTGTTCATTGTAAATCACGTTATAGCCAACCACGTTTCCTGTATTCGCATCACCAACCCAGCAAATCGACTTGCTGGGCTGGTTGTTGCCGGTATTTCCGCCGTTCCAGAAGAAGTTTCCAGTCGCCATCATGAATTCCGGTTCACCGGTTTTTCCGGCAACCGCCAGATCTGCGGCCGCATTGGCTCGATAAATTCCTCCGACTTTTCCGGTCCTGGAATTCAGCAACCAGCATTGCAGGTTTCCGGTTACATGGTCCAGTACGAATAGGGCCTCAGCATTTCCATCGATGGAACCGGTCGCCATCGACATCGATTTGGTGCGCGAACCCGTCGCGGCATGAAGTTCGATTGGAGGCATGCCAGCTATCATTCTGTCTTGAGCAAGCCGATTGCCAACGTAAACACCGATGCCGGTTGCAACTCCGATCAGAAGTGCGAACCCAAGCGCACCCATTGCAAACATTGAAAATGTTCTGCTCTTCATTCTTTTCTCCAATTGCGGATGTCGTCAACTCGGCCCAGCCCGATTGCCCAAGTTGATTCTATCTCGATCTGCCCTTTCGACAAACCGGAAGCTGCCAAAAATGACGTTTCTTCCGAGGGATTGGATTCAGTACGGGATGGAAACCGACGGAACATCCAGGCATCTGATGTCCCGGTTCCATTCTCTTGGCGGGTTTGCCACACGGATCCGGATTCGATTTGCAAGCTGGAATTCGGCGTTTCCAAGCGGGGAAACAAAGGACAATTCGAGATCATCGAAGTTCCCGAAATCGTTCCATGCTGGCTGCTTTTGCGGTATGATGATCGCAACGGGCTTCCCTTTCAACGGGACGGATCCGACGCCATGTTTTCGGCGGCGACACCGGTGGAATTTTGTTCGGCAAGGAAATTTTAATGTTTAATCGAATGACCTCAAGTTGTCTCGTCTTGATCTGCGCCAGTCTCGTGTCGTTGTCGTCGGGGCAGGTCAAGGCTCCAGCGAAATCGAAGGTCGGAGTAGCCAAAGTCAAAGTCCTGATTGTCGATGGACAGAACAATCACGATGCCTGGCCCAAGTCCACGATCATGATGAAGTCATATCTGGAAGCCACGGGGTTATTCACGGTCGATGTGGCCCGAACGAAGTATACGTGGAACGGGAAAAGGTATGCTGCTGATTTTCCGCTCGACGATGGCAAAACCTATGAGGATCTGCCCAAGCCAAAACCCGATCCGGACTTCAAACCCGAGTTTGCCAAATACGACGTAGTGATTTCAAATTTTGGATTTGGTGCCGCCGACTGGCCGGAGTCGACGCAGAAATCATTTGTTGAATTTGTCAAATCCGGTGGTGGTTTTGTTTCGATCCACGCGGCTGATAATTCGTTTCCCGCGTGGCGTGAATACAACGAGATGATCGGTCTTGGAGGCTGGGGAGGCAGGAATGAAAACAGCGGACCGTATGTTTATTACAACGACAAAGGCGAGGTCGTCCGAGACGATTCCAAAGGAAATGGTGGTGGACATGGTCCGCAGCATGAATTTTCGATTGTGATTCGTGATGAAAATCATCCGATCACCAGGGGTCTGCCTGGTGAGTTCATGCATACGAAAGACGAACTTTACGAGCGTTTGCGTGGTCCAGGAATCAATCTGCACATTCTGGCGACTGCCTTCGCGGCGCCCGACAAAAAAGGAAGCGGGCGTCATGAACCGACTTTGATGACCATTGACTTTGGAAAAGGTCGGATCTTCCATACGACGTTGGGGCACGCGGATTATTCGTTTGAGTGCGCCGGTTTCCAAACCGTTTTTTTACGTGGTACCGAATGGGCCGCGACCGGAAAAGTCACCCTTCCCCTTCCAGATGATTTTCCAACGGCCGATCAATCGAGTGCGCGCATGTTCGGGTCCGACACGGCCGCCTCGGGCAAGTAATTGACGGTTGGGACTACTCCATCCAAGTTTATCGCGGTGGGCCAGGTTTGTTTTAACCAGAAAAATGCGCCACGGTGGGTCTGCTTGGACGATCGGGCGATGTTGGAATCTGAATCAGCGACAGGCGATTCATGTCAATTTCGAACCGGTTGACGCAGTCGGCTGACGTAATCGACTCGACTGAATCGTAATCAATCCGAGTTCCGGCGGACTGCAAATTCGGACCGGTTCGTCGCCGGAGATACCCCGGCTGACATGCATCAACAAATTGTCAATTTGAAACGTTCCGGAGGCGTAAAGCACGCCATATTTGCTTGGCGCCACCAACGCTCCAAAAAATGGTAGCGCGATTTGTCCGCCGTGTGTATGGCCTGCGAACATCAGGTTGAATTTTCGGGTTAGCGCCCAATTGAGTTGATCGGGGCTATGGCTGAGCAGGATTTTTAAGTCGGAACTCGACCTGGGTTCCAAGGGTACGGACTCGGCATCGAGATACCAGGGTAATTCGTTTCCAGTGATATGAATCGTTGCACCACCGGTTTGCACCTCATGCCATTGTGAGGAAGCTTGAATCAAACCCGCGTTCGCGATTCGTTCCCGCAACTGTTGTTCGTTCTTGATTCGTCGGTCGTGATTCCCCAACACGTAGTACACGCCAAGTCTCGAACGCAGGTTACCGATGGTGTCTTTAATCCAGTCAATGCATTCAATTTTGTCGACGATGTCACCGGTAACGAAAATCAGGTCTGGTTGAAACCGGTTCGCTTCTTCCACCACATATTGAAAATACTGGATATCGATTTGGCCGGTAAAATGAAGATCGGACAAATGGCAGATTTTAAAGCCATCCAAGGCCTCGGGAACATCAAGTTCCCATATCATTCGTTGTCGGGTCAGCTTTAACGCTTCGTTGAACGGGATGCTCCCAAGCAGATTGGCTAATCGGCCGTGCAGCAGCGGAGATCCCGTTTCAGTTTTCAGGTCAATCCATTCAGTCTTCGACTCCACCACGACGCCCGGAGGTCTAACGGCGAGTTTTCGCCAGATCCAGCGGCCGATGAAGTAGATCCCCAGGGGAATGCAGAGACTGAAGTAGTAAAACGTGATGGGGTGAACAGCCAGCGTGTCGAACGCAAGGCTTTGGTGAAATACCAACAGCACGGCAACCCAGACGACCGGGAGCAGGACGGCCAGCAATATCGTTTTTTCGGAAAATTTTCGCGTCGACCGTGGCCACGCAGTGGCGTGGATTTGATTAAACAGAACGCACCACAGACCGGTGTGTCCGATGAATCCGATCATCCATTTGATCCAATCCATGCTTCGATTGTGCTCTCGTGGGGATTCTGGAAACCGGAGGCTTGACGGGACCTGAACGAACGATCCCTGCTTGGGTCACTTTAGCCCGTTAGGCCAATTCAGAAAACACATCTCGCCGAGATTTGTGGAGTTGCCATCTGCCCGCTCGTATCACTGGGGATCCGGCGTGCATGATGAGACGCTTTGCACCTGGCAATCCCCTTGAGCTATTTGACAACGGGGGAGGGGGAAACCATGGACTCGACGACTTCAATCAGTTGATCGAGTCGAAATGGTTTGAACAAGACGGCGCTAGCCTTGAGCCCAGCCTGACGAGCTTTGACAATCGAATGCCCCGGATCGTATCCAAAACCGGTCATCAGGATCAACGGCGGTTCCTGAACGAGTTCTTTCAGCTTCATCAACAGATCATAGCCGCCAATGTCGGGCAGACGTATGTCAGCGATGATGGCGTCATAACCGTGGTCCTGATCACAATTCCGAACCATCAAAATCGCTTCTTTGCCTTCGTGTGCCGTTTCGACGATACACCCATATCGTTCCAGCAAATGGTGGGCCGAGGTACGGACCTGTTCGTCCGCGTCGATCACCAGGATTCGTCGTTCCTTTAAAAGTGGTCGATGTTCCGTCTGGACTGCTGCCGGCATTGCATCTACGGGCGCCATTTCCTGGCCGACCTTCTGGATGGCTCGTTTGATCTGGCGCGCGTGCCGGATAATCGTGCGTAGCCGACTGGTCACTTCCGGATCATGGCCGATGTAGCTTTCGATCGCGTGAACCGTCTCATTCAGGATCTCGTCGATCGGTAACGCGACAGCGGCGTGAATTGCCGAAACGCTCTGCAACGCCGCATCAGTACGTTGTGCGTTCAGCAACTCAAGCGTATTGAGCGCGACGGCAATGTCGCGGGCAAACGACTCGACAAACTGAAGATCGCTCTCGGTGAACGCACCCACTTCCGGGCTTTCAACGTTGAAGGAGCCGATCACTTGATCGTGGTAAATCAACGGTACCGTCAACGAGCTTTTGGCTCCCACTAATCCATCGATGTACAGAGGGTCGTCGGTCGTGTCCTCACACATGTAGCTCTTGCCGGTGGCGGCGACAAAACCGGTGACACCGTTGCCGGTTGCTCTGGCGAACAACGGCTGGCGAGAAATCCCTGAATCGATACCAACCGAGAGGAGCGGCACCAGACGTCTGGTTTCAACATCCAGCAACCGAATCTCGACCACATCGAAATCCAGAAGGTCCTTCGTATAATGCAAAATATTGTCTTTTAGTAATTCGACACGATGGCCGACGTCCATTTCGTAAATTTCTTCCGGTCGAAGATCTGCCAACGCGGTACCAGCCTGATGGAGTGCTTCGAGTTTTTGCCGTTGAAGCACAGACTCTGTTGAATCTGACATCGTGACAATGAGCTGTTCGAACGGTCTGGCATCGCCGAGCACCGGCACAACCGTCAATTGATAATAACGATCGCCGATGGAGAGTGTGGCCCGACTTGTTTCGAGCTTCGATCGGGCCGACGCCAACGGGCTGGGTTCCGATCCAATGATCGTCGGGTTGCCGATGGCTTCATAAAAATTAAGGCCGACCAGGTTTGAATTTTCAAACCAAATGGCCAGCCTTTTGTTTGCCCGCACAATCTTGTTTTCACCATCCAGCAGTGCCATGCCTTCGGGAATGAGCTCCAGAATCGAAGCACTTTGGATGATATCACAAAGCGATTCCTGGGAGCCTCCGGAGGCACGAAAATAAAGTCCGTCAAACTCGTTCTCGCGAAGCAGTTGCATCGCCTCGACACAACCGTCGACGTATGTCACTTCGTCCGACTCGTCAATCTTGAGCGAATGGGAATCCTGGCTTGATCGATTCGGATTGACACAAAGAACTTTTGACACGTTTCGATACACTTAAATTTGGGGCGTCCGGGGTAGCCGTGAGTCTTCCAATGGAGGATTTTTTCAGGGTGACAGCGTTACCAGGTGAACACTGATACAAACTAATTCGACGACTGCATGTATTAAAGTTTATATCAATCGGATTGAGAATCTAAAAACCCTGATTCACTGAATAATATACCCGGAAAAATTCTTCCGTCGACGTGACTGCCAGATTGGCCGACTTCGCTCAGGGATCGCCGGTTTGAACGTTGGACATTTGGTCGACGCCTGACTGGGTGACCGATTCTGCGTCGTTTTTTTCCGGACACCGCTTCGTGATCCAATGAAGGATCAACAGGGAAAAATGATGCGGCATTTCTTTTTGTGAATTAGCGATATTCACGGGAGTGAACGGCCACATACCCGTCATGACCCACGAAACTGAGCGCCTGTCCGACAGGCGTTTTCGATTCATCGATCCGAAGCGCAAGTCGAGATGAAAAGGACGGGTTCGAGTCGCGGACTCGATCGACATTTGTACGTATTGGATGCAAGCAGTTCCTGAGTAAATCGAGCAGGCTCACGCAGTCACTTCATTGCTGTTGCCCCAACGGGGGATCAGGAAACGAGTGCACGTGACATTGCACTGACGCCTTCAGCTAAGAGGTTGAATTCGGCTCAGACGTTGATATTCCTGGATGTTGATAGTCCTTTTTCCTTTTGCCGGATTACGTTTTGGCTGATTCCAAGCCTGGTTCGAGCATGGGCCTCAATTTCGTTTGAACGACAACCCAGCTTTTCGGTCCAACCGCCAGTTGCCTGGATTGGCCCTTCGGTCGGACTCACGGTTCGGTTACCATCCAAATATGGGAAAAAAGAAGAAATCGAAGAACACCGTCAGGGCTGAGTTTCGAAAACGGCACGATGGGCGAACGCGCAAGAATGATTTTACGCGTGAATTCGGTGATCAGGACCAGACGCTGGAGGAATCCAACCAGCGAGAACGGGTCTCCGGGAAAGGCGATTTGACTCGAAAACGCACCATCAGCGGATCTTCGAACGAAGTCGATGAATCGGGATTTCAAGTTGAGTTGACGGTTGATCCGGTGGTTTGTCGATCCGGTCGAGTCGTTCGCGTACATGGTCTAACGAGTCTCGTTGAGACCGAAGATGGTGTCGAATTCCACTGTTCGGTTCGAGGAATTCTCAAATCGCTGGCCACTGATTTGCAGCATGTCGTTGTTGCGGGAGACTACGTGACGATTCAGGTGGCGGAACAGGGGTCCGAGGAAAGCCAGGCGGTCATCGTGCGGGTCGAGCCTCGTCGGAATCAAATCAGCCGGACCAGCCGAAAACGCCAGCAGATCATCGCGTCGAATGTCGATTTGGCGTTTATAGTGGCCAGTGCCGCTGAGCCAGTGCTGAAGCCGAACCTGGTGGATCGGTTTTTGGTTTCTGCCGAAAAAGCCAGAATACAACCCATCATTGTTATCAACAAAGTCGACCTGGTTGATTTGGCGGATCTTCAGCCGGTGGTGGGGGTCTGGAGCCAAATGGGCTATCCGGTTGTGTTGAGTTCGACGATCAACGGATTGGGAATGGAGATTATTCGTCATTGGGTCAAGGGCCGAGACAGCGTCGTCACGGGTCAATCGGGGGTCGGCAAGTCATCGATCCTCAATGCGATTGAGCCGGGTCTCGAGCTGCGAGTGGGCAATGTAAGCACAGAGAACCAGAAAGGTCGACACACCACGACTTCGGCATTTTTGATCCCGCTGGAATGTGGCGGGCACTTGATCGATACGCCTGGGATTCGCCAATTTCAATTGTGGGACGTTATTCCCGAAGAAGTCGTGGGTTATTTTCGCGACATCCGTCCGTTTATTAATGCCTGCCGGTTTCCCGATTGTACTCATACGCACGAAGACGATTGTGCCGTGAAATGGGCCGTGGCCGATGGGAAGCTGGATGTGAGGCGATACGAGAGTTACTGCCAAATGCGCGAAGCGGAATAATCGGCGAGTTTCCGTCGTTCTGGAAAAAATCGCTGTTTCGGGTTTTCGCCAATTCCGGCTCGATTCCCCTTGCGAGTGACCCAGCGGCTGGTCGTTGACGATATCTCGGTGTTATGAGACCGAAACGGCGTTTTGCACCTGCCAAATTGGGCGGTCAGCGGATACGATGTCGGGTTAATTCTTGCCGATCCATCGTGGTTTTCTGCTGCGACACGCGCATCGCCAAACTTTTTTCCAAAAGCCGAGATTCACTTTGTCTACCGATTTCAAAAAACTACCTGATAACAAGGATTTCAAAGGCAGCTATTCGTTCATCAGCCTTGGCTGTCCCAAGAACACGGTTGACAGCGAACGAATGATGGGGCTGTTGAAATTGGACGGGTACCAGTTGATTGGTGATCCGGAGCAGAGCGACTTTGTGGTCGTCAACACCTGTGGATTCATTGAACAGGCACGGCAGGAATCCTTTGGCGCGATCGATGAAATGTTGGCTTTGAAAAAGGCTGGCAAGACCAAAGGCGTGATTGTGACTGGTTGTCTGGCCGAACGGCAAAAAGAGCAGCTGCTCGCGGACCGACCCGAAATCGACTCGCTGATTGGCGTGTTTGGCCGGGAACAAATCACCAGGATCGCGGACCGTTTGTTGGGAGATCAAGCCGAACAGCGCAACGTCTTTCAGCCAGCGCCCATTCGTGCCCTGCCAGACCAGGACCGTCTGCAGATTACACCGCGACATTTCGCCTATTTGAAGATTTCCGAAGGCTGTGATCGACTATGCACGTTTTGCGCGATTCCGAAAATGCGGGGCAAACACGCTACCAAGCCGATGGAAGAAGTGATTGCCGAAGCCCAGCAACTTGCCGACAACGGTGTCCGCGAGTTAATCATCGTTGCGCAGGATACGACCTATTATGGCATGGACATGTACGGCGAACCGAAACTGGCTGAGTTGCTGACTCAACTCAATCAAGTCCAGGGGTTGGAGTGGATCCGTTTGATGTATTTCTACCCGATGTACATCGACGACAACCTGCTGCAGGTCATAGCCGATTCCGAGAAAATCTTGCCATACATCGACATGCCATTGCAACACGCCGAAGATGTCATGCTGCGGCGAATGTCGCGGCGCGTCAACGCGGAGCAAGCCGAACAGCAGATTGTCCGGATGCGTGAGTTGATTCCAAATCTCGTTTTGCGAACCACTTTTATCACCGGGTTTCCGGGTGAAACCGACGAGCAGTTCGAAACGCTGGTCGAATTCACCAAACGACATCACTTCGAACGCATGGGTGTTTTCACCTATTCGTTCGAGCCCGATACACCTGCCGCACGGATGGATGGGCACCTGGATGAAGACGTTAAGAACGCGCGCCGCGAACGCCTCATGGCCGTTCAACAACAGGTGATGTTCGAGTACAACGCCCGTCAGGTCGGCAAGTTGATCGACGTGATCGTTGACCAGGCAGTTCCGGGACAACCCGGTGCCTGGGTCGGTCGAAGTTCCGGGGATGCACCGGACGTTGATGGCGTTGTTTTCGTCACCGAGACCGAACCCCGGCTCGGCGCGGGCGATATCGTCCAATGTGAAGTCGTCGCGTTCAAGGATTACGATCTGGTCGCAGTCGCAGTCGGCCAGCCGCGTTAATATCGAGTTGATTATTGGGCAGATTTTCATGTGATTCTGATTGATCTGCATCGGCGAATTTCGACGCTTCGATGTCGGTAGGTCTGGTGAATTGCAACCGCAAGCGATAACTTGATTACTTGGTAACATCATCAGATTTATCGAATTGCGACAATATGAGCAACGAACCAGGCAGCGAATCGTCAGTCGAGATTTTCAATGTACCGAACCAGATTTCCGCGGCTCGTTTGGTGTTGGCGGGTCTGTTCTTTGTGTTACTTCCGCTCAAGTTCTACTGGGCGGCGCTGGTGGTGTTTGTGGTCGCCGCTTCGACGGATTGGGTCGACGGTTGGTACGCGCGGAAATACAACCTGGTGACGAAACTGGGACGTGTGCTGGATCCGTTTTGCGACAAGATTCTCGTCTGCGGTGCGTATATCTTGCTGGCTGTTGAAATGGAAAGTGGTTTTGACTGGTATTCCAAGATCGCTGGCTGGATGGCAGTCGTCGTGGTTGGTCGGGAATTGTTGGTGACCGTATTACGTTCGATGATTGAGGGGGCTGGTGGTGACTTCTCGGCGAAAATGGCTGGCAAGCTGAAAATGTGGTTTCAATGCATCGCAATTGGCGCCTGCCTGGTTGGATTGGCACTCAAAACAAATTCGACAGCATCAACTCCAGGTTGGCTTCACTGGACGATCGTGCTTTCGGTCTGGTTTTCGGTGGTTTCGACAATTCAATCGGGTTGGCTGTATGTGAAAGCCGCAGCGGGCTACTTCAAGACCTAGCCTGCGCTCAATTGAAACCGGGCGTTTTGCTTTGGCGGCGTTGAATCCAGCCTTCCGCCAATGAACCGAGCCCTCCACTTGACTTGGCGTTAAACCAAAGAACGAATCAATGCTGAACTTGTTGTTTTTCTTTTCGTTTTCAATATTGGTGCTCGCGAGCCTCCCTTTGTGGTTTACGGCAATCAAGGAAAAACAACGGACGGGAGCGTTGATGGAGTCTCGCCCCGAAGCTCGATCGCCACTGGGGTTGCTGGATGTTGTGGTGATGTTTTTTTTCTGGCTGGTTGGTCAAGCGGCATCGATCAGTCTGATCGCCCTGATTTTCGGGGTTGGAATCGAAGAACTTTCCAAAGCTTCCGGTGAGACCCTGTCCTGGGCCACCATTCTGATTGCGTCTGGACAGATGGTTGCGACATTGGTTGCAGTCGGCGTTTTACTGATACGTTACCGTCAACTGTCCATCATTGGGTGGCAGCCGCAGAATTTTCGCGGTGATCTTCGCATCGGCCTGATGGCGTTTGCAATGGTGGTCCCCTCGATCCTGTTTCTGCAGTGGTTGCTCGTCCAGGTGTTTGCCTACCAGCATCCTACGATGGAGTTACTTGAAAAAAACGCGAATGGGCTCACGCTGTTGGCGACCTGGTTTTCGGCAGTGATCGTAGCCCCCATCTGTGAAGAGGTTTTTTTTCGTGGTGTGCTGCAATCCTGGTTACAACGGGTCGGTGGCGGAATTTCGGATCTTGTCTTGACAGGTGGCTGGGACAGCCCATCGAATTCAGTCGCTGTCACCGTCGGCGTTCCGATGCCCACCGATTCCAGTTCGACCGGTGGGAGTACCACAAATAAAACCTGCGATTCACCGGGTTCTTTGATTGGGAAACATGAGACGGCCGACTCGATCGAATCCAGCTGGACATCGAATGCGATTTTGCCGATCCTGATCACCTCGGCGCTTTTTGGGTTGGCCCATTCCGGACAGGGACCGGCTCCGATACCTCTATTCGTGTTTGGAATCGTATTAGGATATCTTTTTCGCAGAACTGGGAGTATCGTTCCCTGCATTGCCCTGCACATGCTGCTTAACGCGTTCAGCATGTTCTGGTTCACGCTGCAAGTTTTCTTGAGCGAACCGGATCCGTCGGCGATTCTTGAACCGGTGCGGGGTGTGATCGGCATACCCTGACGTGGAACGACCGAGTTAACCTGTTGGAGATCAAGCGTGGAAGTCATTTTTGTTGCAAGTCTTTCTTGAGGGGTTGTTAAGCGATGACGGGATTCGGAATTATTGGTTGTGGGATGATTTCCCATTTTCACGCCAAAGCGATTGCGGAAATTCGGGGTGCCAAATTTGTGGCTTGTTGCGACCAACGAGTCGAATCTGCGAACCGGCTGGCAAACGAATATGGAGCGAACGCCTACTCCGATTTAGCTGAGATGTTGGCCAATCCGGACGTGGACGTGGTCACGATTTGCACGCCCAGTGGATTGCATATGGAGCCCGCCGTCGCGGCTGCCAACGCCGGAAAACATGTCATTGTCGAGAAACCGCTCGAGGTAACGCTTAAGCGGTGTGACAAAATCATCGATGCCTGCAAGAGAAATAACGTCGTCTGCTCGACGATTTTTCCGTCGCGGTTTCATCGCGCGAGTCAAACGCTCAAGGCGGCTGTTGACGCCGGCAAATTTGGCCAGCTGTCCCTGGGCGACGCGTACGTGAAATGGTTTCGTACACAGGAATACTACGATAGCGGAGCCTGGCGCGGGACGTGGGCTCTGGATGGTGGCGGGGCGTTGATGAACCAGGCCATCCACAGCGTTGACCTGTTAACGTGGCTGATGGGCCCCGTCGATTCAATTACGGCCCATACCGCGACATTGGCCCACCAGCGAATCGAAGTGGAAGACGTGGCGGCCGCGGCCATTCGGTTTAAGAACGGTGCGCTCGGGGTTATCGAAGCCACGACGGCGGCATACCCGGGAATGTTGAAAAAGATTGAAATCCATGGCAGCGAGGGTTCGGCGGTAATCGAGGAAGAGGATATCAAAACCTGGCAATTCGCCAAAATGACGGCCAAGGACAAGAAGATTGTCGCCGAATTTGAAAACGTTACGAAGTCCGGAGGGGGTGCCGCCGATCCGTCCGCGATTGGACATGAAGCCCATGCGCATCAATTCCGTGATGTATTAAAGGCAATCAAGAACGGGACCAAACCCGCGATCGATGGAGAAGAGGGTCGGCGAAGTGTGGAGATTATTCTGGCGATTTATCAGGCGGCAAAGTCGGGGAAGAAAGTGACCCTGCCTTTGAAAAAGGATCCGGTTTTGAAGGGATAATCGGCCCTGAGACGCGATGGGAAAGGGGGTTCGAGTTTCGGTATTCAGTACTTCTCGCTCCGCGTCCAGATCCCCGCGCCCATTCGCTGGCGCACGGTGCCCAGGTGTGTGGGCGCAAGGAGTAAGTTCACGATTTTCACATTTGTCGCTTCTGGCTCCGGGTTGATTGACTGGTTCGATGACGAAAAAAAACCAAAACAGGAAAGATTCGAAACCCGCGTTGACCGGCAAGTCTGATCGTCGGGGCAAAGCTTCCCGGGCCCGGAGAGTCGCGGCGTGGGAAGCCTCATTGCTGGGTAAGGCTCGAAAGCCGCGTGATGATCGGCATGTGCTGGTCGCTATGACAATGGCAAGTCTGGTTGCCGGCCTTCTGTTCGTGATCAACTTTGATCGGACCACCCACGCCGCGGCTGCGCTCAAGCTGGGAAAAGGGACGAGTCTTCACGGTTGGCCGTTCATCTACCTGCATCGTGAGTTTGAATCGCTGCCCGCTTATTTGATTGCGACTCGAATCAATGAATGGCCGATTCCGGTGGCCCCCGGAGAAACCCGAACCATCAACTATTTGAATTTGTCGCTGGACGTTTTGTTCTGCGGAGTCCTCGTCCTGTTGTGCTTTTACCTGGTGCGAAGCACGGTCTTTCGATATGACCAATGGAAGAAAACCTGGAAATAGCGTCGGGGATGGACTTGGTTTGGATCCATCCTGCGGCTTCATTCTTCTGTTGGTTCATCCGGGAGCTTCATGGTCAGTTCGACAGGTTGTTGTTGCCGAAGCACCATGATTCCGATTGTCTCACCCCAATTCTTTTTCATCTGCAAGTATGACTGCAACTGTCTGATATGCATGTCGTCGGACACTCCGTCGATCATGATGACGATGTCACCTTGCTGAATGCCGGCCTGTTTTGCCCACTTGCCCCAAATGGCAGTGACTTTGATCGCGAGTTTTCCCGCTCCCAGTTTAAGTCTTGATTTTTGGTCGGCGTCCTGCCGCACTCCCCAGAATCCACTGTTGGGTCCCACGAGATGAGTCGAGTCACGCCACGACGGATCGCCGGCGGCCCGCCATTGGTCCGACAAATCAATTTGGCAATGAAAATCCTGGCCAACCCGGTGGGCAACGACGTTTAATTTGCCGGTTTCAGGTGTCAGTTCAAGCACTCGCGTCGCATCGGCAAACGAGAAAACGGGCTGTCGATCCAGCGATTGCAGAACGTCGCCGGCCCTCAGTCCGGCATCAAAAGCGACGGAGCCTTCTTCGATTGATTGGATTGTTGATTGATTCACTGGATCCAGTCGGATTCCCAGGTTGCTTGGAGAAGGGTACGAGAACACCATCTCCTTTTTCAGTTGCCCTTTCGATCTCAATTCTCGCAATTGTGCGGTCTTGATGTCGTGACAGTGAATGCACTTGTTCTTGCGGTTAGCCAACATCTTCTGCGTGATGGGCAACTGTTCCGGCGTCAAGCTGGGTTCGCCAGAAGGCTCGTAGCGATTGGTCGGCTTGACCATCTTGGATCGGTGAAGTTCCAGCGCGGTGTTCATGGCCTGGATCAGCGAATCCTTCGTCAGATGCGTCTCGGGTCCGGCGTCTTCACGACCGCCGAATCGAAGGTACGTCTCGCCCCGATGGTTTTGAAAAAACGACATCCAAGTCAGGTCATATTCGAACTGAAAACGATTGATGTTGATACCATTCATGGACTGAACTCGAACGCACACAAACTCTCTGGCCAACTCTGCAACCTGCTTGTCTTGACGGACAACCTGCCCGTCGAATCCTGAGCAAGCCTCTCAGCGTTCGCATCGGAAAACAATAAACATCGGTTTACTGGAATCCTGGCTGATTTTTTGGCCTTCCTCGATGTCAAACACCCAGTCAATGTCACCGCTGACTTCGGTTGGGGCAGGTTTCTCCTGCGAGAAAGACAACCCAGATGCAACTATCTGGCAACTGACAACCAAGACAATGACGGCAAGTTTCATGAGCCTGTCCTTTTACGGGGCCAAACAGAGTTCTAATGACTCGAGAAGAAACCTGTTTGTATCCGATCGTTGCCTGCAATTCCAGTTTTCCGGTTTCCATTTGAAAGGCGTGACATGGCAAACTTGGGGGCAAATGCGATACGAATGCCATTTTTACCGCAGAATCTGTCTATTCGCCAAATCGAAATGCTGCCACAATTTGTAGACCTAGGTTTTTTCAAAGGCAATGGAATGCGTCTTCGAACATTCGCCGAGTATCTGGTCTTGCAACTCGTTTTGAGTTGCGTTCAAGTTCTGCCAATTGACCTCTGTGCTCGATTGTGTCGGTGGCTGGCGTGGCTGGTCACCGACGTCATCAAGTTTCGCCATCAGGTTATCGATGAGAATATCCTGGGTGTCTATCCCGAGATGCCTGAGATCGAGCGGCGAGAGATGTCGCGAAAGATGTGGTATCACCTCCTCCTGATGGGATGCGAGATCGCTCAAGCTCCGCGCAAGATTCACGATTCAAACTGGCGGAAATACGTTTTCATCCGGGACAAGGTCCAGATGACCAACTATCTGATCGATTATCGACCTCTGGTGGCTGTATCGGGCCATATCGGCAACTTCGAGATGGGGGGGTATGTAACGGGGTTGCTCGGTATGCCGTCCTATACCGTTGCGCGAAAAATGGACAATCCGTACCTTGATGAATTTATTAATCGGTTTCGTGGCCACAATGGGCAGTTTATTTTGCCCAAGGACGGTTCGGCTGTTGCGATTCAGGAGGTGCTGGACAGTGGCGGGATTTTGACGCTGTTGGGAGATCAGCACGCGGGAACCAAGGGCTGTTGGATCAATTTCCTCGGTCGACCAGCCGCCTGCCATAAAGCGGTGGCACTGTTTACTTTGTCTGGAAATGCGCCAATGATGGTGACTTATACGAAACATACGGATAAGCCGCTGCATTTTGAAATTGGTTGCACCGGAGTCGCTGATCCGCTTGAGTTGGACGACGAGTTGCGAGATGTGACCAAGCTGACCCAGTGGTACAACGATCGGCTTGCTGATGCGATTTACGATGCCCCGGACCAGTTCTGGTGGGTTCATCGGCGCTGGAAAGAAAAGCCGGTACGGAAAACGAAGAAGCGAAGGCAAGAAAGCGTGAATGTTGAATCGCGAGTGGCGTGACCTGAAAATGTCAAGATAAAATGCGAATGCTGATCACTGAAGTCGATAGTCCGAGAACCGAATATAAAAAATCGAGTCGAAAAAAAACTCGACGAACCACCCGTGATTCAGTATCGTAGTTTCCTCAACACCGATCCACCCTTGCTCGTCGACATCTGGCGGCATCAGCCCCCGTTTCGCGGGCAAGTCTCTGCCGTTTCTCGGGTAGTGCTTGACCACCATGTTTTTTCCAAGCCGTATTTTGATGCCGAAGGGCTGATCCTTGCGATTGAAACCAGCGCGGATCAGAGAAAGCCTCTGGGATTCGTGCACGCGGGATTTGATGCCAATCCGGCGCTTTCGGATGTCGATTTCGGTGTTGGTATCATCAGCCAATTGAAAGTCGTGCCTGGAGAACAACAAGGGGAAATCGCCGATGGGTTAATGAGGCGGGGTTTGGAATATTTGAAATCACGAGGAGCGCAGGAAGCCCATTGTGGCTCGCATTTTCCCAGAGCCCCTTTTTACCTGGGTCTGTACGGCGGTAGCCAGGTTCCCGGATTTCTTGTCGAGGACGAAATTGCCATCGCTGCGGCCGGACGGGCGGGTTTCGAAACGAACGACAAGATCGTCGTGATGGAACGAAAGCTGGCAGGATTCCGGACCATTGTCGACCGTGAGCAAATGGCCCTTCGACGGCAATATCAGATCAACGCGGTGGCCGATCCTCTGGAATCGTCGTGGTGGGAAAGCTGTACTGTTGGAATGGCAGAACGGGACCGATTCAGCGTGTATCACAAATCGAACCAAATCGTTTGCGGGAGCGTATCGTTTTGGGACATCCAGCCGTTAGCGGACCATTGGGGTGTGCTGGCGCGGGGGATGTACGATTTGAACGTCTCGGTGGAGCTTCGACGGTGTGGGATTGCCACATTTCTGGTTGGAGAGGCGATGCGGCATCTGATGCAGCAAGGCATCGGCATTGTCGAAGCCCAGACCCGACAATCCGATCAGCCGGCGCTTGGCTTTTTCCGAAAACTCGGCTTTGAGCAAGTTTCGCACGGGTTGCTGATGTCCCGATCAATCTAAACGGTCATTCAGACCATTTTTTTGAGATTTCGTGAGCCGCAGGCGATTGCCGCGGGCGAGAATGACTCGCCAGATACCTTTGCCGTGACCTTGGACCGACGCTAACGCCGAAGGCTCCGGTCTTAAACTGCGCTCAAGTGTTCCCGGACGATTGGAATACCCGAGGCGCGTCCCGCTTGCTCACGAGACGTTGAGTTTTTCCATACAAAGGGTGCAATGGTGGCGGTCGCGTCAACTGATGAGGAAAAACATCGCCATTGCAGGATGTACGTCCCTAATTGGCCTGGGATCTTGAACTGGGATCGGATCGAAACCGGCCGTCGGACCGGCAATTGAAATCCGGAGGTAGGACGGTGCCGGCCTTTGAAAAAATCAGGAATACCATAAAATCATTCGAAGAGGCCTTGCTGTATCAGATGTTTCTTTTCCTGTTTTCGACAACCTTGGTTGAGAGTTTACAGACAGTTTAAAAAAGACCATGAATAAAGACAAAGAATCAGCTTCGAACGCCGCGGAATATGACGGGATGATGATCGAGGCCGAAGGCTTGTGCAAGTTCTACGGCCCTTTTGCCGCCGTCAACGACGTTACTTTTTCGGTTCCCAGGCGTCAGGTTTGTGCCTTTTTGGGGCCCAACGGGGCAGGCAAATCGACGACGATGAAATTGCTGACGGGTTTCCTGGCTCCGACCAAGGGCAAGATCTCCATTGCCGGATTTGACATGCAGTCCCAGAGGATCCAGGGAAGCGAGCACATTGGTTACCTTCCTGAGAACGGACCTCTGTACGAAGAGATGACACCCCGAAGTGCACTTTCGTATCTGGGCCGGGCGCGCGGGTTGAATGCTGCCACCAAGAAAAACCGGATGGATTTCGTCGCCGACAAATGCGATTTGACGGAAGTCTGGAACAAACCGATCAGTAAATTGTCGCGAGGTTTTCGACAGCGCGTTGGGATGGCCCAGGCCTTGTTGCATGATCCGGATGTATTGATTCTTGACGAACCGACCAGTGGACTTGATCCCAATCAGCTGGTCGGGATCCGAAAATTGATCCGGGAATTGGGTGAGTCGAAGACCGTCCTGCTGTCGACACACATTCTTCAAGAGGTTGAAATCCTCTGCAGCCGAGTTGTATTGATTGATCAGGGTCGGATCGTATTCGACGATTCGATCAACGAGATGGGAGTGCGCGAACAGATGGAGCAGAAATTCCATCAATTGACCCGGTTTGCATCGGCCGTATCGGCGGCCGCAACGTAGCGTCCAGACCGGAATTCAAGCCTGGCCAGGGTCTGTCAATGTTGAGCGATCCGTTTCGCGAAGTCGGTGTTTTTTGTTCATTCTAAATCTTTGGTGGGAGTCGTATACAACATGTTTCGATGGCACGTTGTTTCTGCAGTTTTTTGGCGTAACGTCAAACAGTATTTCTCCGGACCGCTGGGCTACCTGTTTATCGTCGTGTTTGTAACCGTTTGCGCGGTGATGGCATTCAGTCCGCAATTTTTTGCGGACAACCAGGCGACGTTGGATCAGTTGAGTCGATACTATCCGGTGTTGCTGTTGTTCTTTATTCCTGCAATTACGATGACGGTTTGGGCCGACGAAAAGCGACAAGGGACCGACTCGATTCTGTTCACGTTGCCGGCATCAGATTTTGACATCTTGCTGGGAAAGTACCTCTCGGTCGCCGCGGTTTACACCATCGCGTTGTTGTTTTCATTGACACAGGTAATCGTGCTGGAAATCCTGGGGAATCCTGACGAAGGCGTCCTGTTCGCAACCTATGTCGGATATTGGCTGGCCGGATTGGCACTGTTGGCGGTCGGGATGTTCGCTTCGTCGTTAACCGGCAGTGCGACGGTGGCGTTTGTCCTGGGGTCCATATTCTGCGCGATCCCCGTTCTGATCGGCTACTACTTTTCTGGTTGGGTAGGTATCGAGCGGTTTGGGTTCAGCTGGAACCTGCGGGATTTCACCCTTGGGCTGATTCCGCTGGGCAACGTCGTATATTTTGTATCGCTGACAGTTTTGATGTTGTATCTGAACCTGATCGTGATCAGTAAACGACACTGGAGTCGCGGCCAGCACGTCAGTCTCGGCGGACAGTTCTTCATCCGCGCAATTTCGATGGCCGTGGCATTGGTGTCATTTGCATTCCTCTGCAATACGGCAGTATCGAGCATCTGGTCGCGAGCCGATTTGACCAGCGAAAAACTGTTCACCCTCGACAAGGCTACCGTCGACACGTTGCAGCAGGCCAAGACAGAGGATCGCGAAATCACGGTTCAGGCATTTGTCAGCAAAGAGGTTCCCCGAAAATACGTCAACGCAAAAAAGCAGTTTGTCGGCTTGCTGCGTCAATTCAGTGAATACGGCGGCAACAACGTCGATGTGAGATTCGTCGATGTGGAACCTAACAGCGATGCAGCGTTGGATGCCCAACAACAGGGCATCGAACCGGAAGACGACCGCTCCGAAGTCGGCGGTAAAACGATTGAACAACAGGTCTACCTTGGTGCAACCATATCCAGTTCACTGGGCGATGTGACTTTGCCGTTTGTGAACGATGATTCGTCGATCGAATATGAGCTCAGTCGATCCGTCGCGTCGACCGTCGACAAGAATAACCAGATTACCATCGGCATTCTGGATACAGACGCTCATTTTGGCGGTCCGGAGCTGGACGGAAGGCGAATCCCCTGGTCGTATTCCAGGACCCTGGACGAGTTGAAAAAACAGTTCAAGATAAAACATATCGCGCCTGGCGAACTCGGTGACTATGTCGAGCCGATCGGCGCCGAACAGCTGGAAACCGAATCAGACGAGCCGAAAAAGAATGCCAAGCCGGTTCCCAACGTGTTGTTGGTTGCCGATCCAAGTAGTCTTGATGAAGCTGCAATGACAAGCCTGGTCAGTTATGTTGAAGCCGGCAATCCGACGATCCTGTTAACCGATCCGTTGCCATTTTTTTGGACCTTTCAAAACCCGGTCGCGATTGGCGTGCTTAATGCCCCCATGCAACCTCGTGTCGGACCACAATCTCCCTATTCCCAGATTCTGTCCAGCTCGACGATGCCCAAATCTGATAACGGGTCCGCATCCAAAATCCTTCGAGCCATTGGAGTCGACTGGGATCACGGCGCGGCTGCCTGGGGTGTTGATGATCCACATCCAAGCTTCAAGGCGCAATGGCCCGAATACATTGGAAACCGTTGGCCGGAATACTACGGACCCTATGACAAGGCATTTGTGTTTGTTCGTAATCGAGGTGAGACGACTGCGTTCAACGGTGAGAGCCTGATTTCAAGTGGATTGAAAGAACTTCTGATGTTCTATCCGGGTTCCATCCGGAAATCGACCGACAGCAAGCTCAAGTTCCAACCCTTGGTTTCGCTGGGTAAACAGTCGGGCTCGACGCCTTGGGAACGGTTGACCAAAACCCCGGAACAGAAAACGCAGATGCTCAACCCGCGAACGGGAAGGATTACCGTCGAATCGGAACCAGCTCGCAGTCAGATCACGATGGATAATCTGAAAGTGATTGAGCCCTTCCCGTCCACCTACCTTGACGATGATGAACACGTGATTGCCGCCCGTATCTCGGGAGATGGAGAAAAGAAGATCGACGTCGTCGTCATCGCGGATTTGGATTTTGTTTCTGACCTGTTTTTCACCCAGCAGGAAGCGCTGGGGGAAAAACTGGATAATTTGTCGCTCTTGCAAAACGCGATCGACATCCTGGCCGGAAACGAAGATTTCGTCTCGTTGCGAAATCGACGGGCAACGCCTCGCACGCTGGAAAAACTGGAAACCGTGATTGAAGAGATCCGTTCAAAAAAGGCCAAAAAGCAGGAGGCAGCCGAAAAAGAAATGCTGGCTGAGTTAGAGAAAGAGCAGCAGAAACTCGACGAAGCGAACAAGGAAATCCAGGAAAACGAAAACATGGGCTTCTTTGAAAAACTTCAACGAACGTCCCAGGAGGCTTCGGATTCTCAGCGGCGGTTTGACCTGAAGAAAAAGCGACTGGATCGAAGCCTGAAGGAAGAAATCGCGGTGCTCGATACAGAGCAAAATCAGCAGATTTCGTGGTTGGAAAACCGGGCCCGATACCTGTCGATTTTTGCCGCACCGTTGCCCGCGCTGTTCCTGGGAGTGCTGGTTCTCTGGTTTCGCAAGTTGAACGAAGAAAAAGGGATATTGCCCGAACGGCGGGTTTGAGTGACGTTTTCGCGTTGGTTCCGTAACCTTGGCGTTCATGGTGACAATCAGGTCTGCGGGCGGTAAGAGGAAAAGTAACAACAAATTGAGTTGGGACGATGAACGAGTCAAAAACTACTTTTATTTTTGTCAGTGTTGCCGCTGTGTTGGCGTTGGCCGCTTTTGGAAGCCACTTTCTGAATCAACCTGCCAACTCAGCCGACTTCGAGCTGGTTGGCAAACCGTTTTTCGAGGGGTTCACTTCGGCGTCTCAAGCCCAATCCCTGGAGGTTGCCGCGGTCGACGCGGAATCCGGAGTGTTAAAGCGGTTCGTGGTCGAGAACCAGGGCGGGCTTTGGCGAATTCCATCCCATTATGATTATCCGGCAGAGGCAGCCGCGCGGCTCGCGACGACTGCGTCGTCGGTAATGGGGATTGGACGGGATTCCCTCGCAGGTCGACTCGCCAAAGAGCACGCGCGTTTGGGTGTGCTTGATCCGTTGGCTGACGATATCGAAGATCCTGAAGGCGTCGGCAAGCGGATCACGCTGAAGGATGGCGGAGGGGAAGTCGTGGTCGACTATATCGTCGGGAAAGAAGCTGGCGAAGTTGACGTGTCGGAAACCGACCAGCCGTTCAGAAATCCTGGCAGAGAAAAATACTACTACGTCCGGCGCCCGGATGAACAACAGACGTACAAAGTCAAACTCGATATCGATTTGTCAACGAAATTCTCGGATTGGATCGACCCGGATTTGTTACGCGTTGATCGCAACGATGTGACGAAAATCTCGATCGATAACTACTCGTTGGAAGAGGATCGCTCCAATCCGCTCGCGCCCAGTAAAGCGATTTTTAAATCCCAGGGGGACAAACTGGATCTTTCCCGGAAATCCAGCACCGATGCGTGGGAGTTGGCCGACTTGAAGCCTGAAGACGAAGACGTCAACACTTCTCGTATCAATGCCATGCTGGATGTTTTTGATCAGATGAAAATCGCTGGCGTCCGGCCAAAATACAAGTACAAGAATCACCTGCTGTTGACGGCCGATCTGAAACTCAATCAACAGCCTGAATTTGAACAAAATCCTCAAGAATTTGCCCGAGCCATCAATCGACTGCAAAACGAACTTGATCAAAAAGGCTTTAATCTCGCCGGTAACGCACAGAAAATGGAACTTGTCTCGCAGAACGGCGATTTGGAAATTGGGACGGACAAAGGCGTCGTGTATACACTGCACGTCGGAAAATCTTTTGATGGTGACGAAGAAGCCATCGAGATCGGTACTGGCAGCGACGCAAATTCGGATTCCGAAACGGATTCCCAACCAGACAACGCGGATCCAACAAAAACGGAGGCTGGCAATTCGTCGGAACCAGAGGCCAACGAATCCGATGCGTCCGGTGACCCGAAAGAAACATCCGCCGAAGCCAAGAATCGCTACTTGATGGTTCGAGTTTCCTTCGACGAATCGTTGATCAAACCGAAGCCTGTCACGCCGGTTCCGCCGATTGAGCCGGTCAAGCCCGAAGGCTACGCGCCGCCGCCAGAAGACGAGGCGGCAAAAGCCGACAAACCGGACGTTGACGCACCAGGCGAAGATGCGGTCGAAAAACCCCCAGCTGACGATAAACCAGAACGCGATCCGGAATTTGTTAAATATGATGAGGCGATCAAAGCGTTCGAGGATCAAAAAATCGACTATGAGTTGGCCAAGACTCGTTTCGAATCGGAAACCGATGCGTTCGAGAAAAAGGTCGTTGAAGGTAGGAAACTCGTGGACGAGTTGAACGAGCGATTCGGTGATTGGTATTACGTTATATCCGGAGATAACCTGAATACGCTACAAACCCAGCGCGCCGACTTGGTCACGAAAAAAGAAAAACCGGCCGGCGAAGCTGATGCGCCCACGCGACCTGATATTTCGTTTCCTGATCTGCCAGGGGCAATTCCCGATTCCAATCAGGAGTTGAATGTTGAGCCGCAAGGCGACGTGAAGGAAGAGCCGCAAGGTGAAGTGAAAGAAGATCCGAAAGGTGAAGTGAAAGTAGATCCGAAAGGTGAAGTGAAAGAAGATCCGAAAGGTGAAGTGAAAGAAGATCCGAAAGGTGAAGTGAAAGTAGATCCGAAGCCTGATTCGGACAAGGATTCCGGTGGGGTCGAGTCGGACGCAAAAAAAGATGAAATCACCGAGTCGGTTGAAAAGGCCGCGAATTCATCGGCGGGTTCCGGCAACGAGGACGGAACCAAGGACAATTAGACGGCATTTCAAATCTGTGAGCCGTTGGCGCTAGCCTCGGGCCGGCGTAACGGAATGTTGCGATTTGTTGACAGCTCTGGCCCGAGGCTAGCGCCTTCTTCGGCTCACCATTTCGCCAGAAAACTGGTTTTTAAAATTCCCTCTCGTCAAACCGCTTTGCCCCTGAGCTGATCGTCCACACGAATTCCTTGGGTCATTCGCCACGTCAGGATCCAATCTGAAAACGTGCGAAATCCTGGGCAAATTGGATAATGGGTAACACGTCGCGAGTGCTTTCGTCACCGGTAGTGAAAACCCGTAAATGACTTGGCTTGGCAGCACGGCAAATCTGCATTGACCGTTTCTTGCCATTCACGATAAGGTGGTGAGCGTGATGGCTTATGTCGTGAGCCCGTAAAAGCGACAGTTTCAACGGAGTTACCTGGAGGGAATCTTGCGATGAAGTGTGCATCCGTGTTCTTGCAATTGATCTGCGTCGGAATGTTGATATTCCCAAGCTCCTCCGCATCAGGCCAATCCAGGGAAGACAACACCGTTCGTGAATCGATCGCTGTATTAAGTGAGATCATGGCGATCCCTGCCAACGGTATCCCTCGAGGCATGCTCAACGACGCCCAGGCCGTCGCGATTATTCCCGGAGTCCTCAAGGGCAGTTTTGTTGTCGGTGCTCGTCGCGGCAACGGTGTTGTAATGATTCGCGACGAAAACGGAGGTTGGCACGCGCCTGTCTTCGTTACCCTGACGGGGGGAAATATCGGTTGGCAAGTCGGAGTACAATCGACGGATGTCGTACTTGTTTTCAAAACCCGGAAAAGTGTTGAGGGGCTTCTGTCTGGGAGATTTACATTGGGAGCAGACGCGGCGGTGGCCGCGGGTCCGATTGGACGGGAGGCCGCAGCAGCGACCGATACCCGCCTCGGCGCACAGATCTATTCCTATTCACGAAGCCGCGGGTTGTTCGCCGGTGTCTCATTTGACGGATCAGTCATCCGGATGGATCCGGTAAGTAATTCAACGTATTACCGATCGGCGACTCCCGGCGGACCATTGATCATTCCCCCCAGCGCCCAGCAACTGGGGATGCAAGTGATGCAGTACGCCGGAAATCAAAATATGGTCGATCCCAATGCGGCCAATCTACCCCGGCCCAGTGGTGGAGTTCCAGTAACTCCGGCTTCCGCAGCGTCCGGACAGTCAATCCTCGCGCAGCAATATTCGTTAGCCCAGATCGACGTCTTGCGAGAGGAATTGGCGCGGCTGGCTCCAAAGATGTACGAACAACTGGATGTCAACTGGCAGCAATACCTCGGATTGCCGGCACAGGTTTTCCAGGCTAACGGCCATCCCTCCGCGGAGATTCTCAACCAATGCCTGGCTCGTTTTGACGTGGTCCGGAATGACCAGCGGTATGCGGCGCTGGCCAATCAGCCTGAGTTCCAATCAACCTACGGTTTGCTCAAACAGTATACTCAGGAAATCTCCAATTCGAGACAACCACTCGTCTTGCCCGCACCCCCGGTGAATCCTTTGGGCGTTCGATATTAGACGCTTTTTTCGTGTCGGGAATTCAAAGACGCCAGCCAAACCGCCAGATCCCGCAATGCGGGTCGAGGCGATCGGATATCGCTCTGGTAACAGAATGCCCTCGCCGATCACCGGGCTTGAGCGGTTTCGAGAGGCACTCCGCCCGGATTAACGTAGCAAAAGTGCGACATCGTAGAGTTTCGTTGCGTTTTCTGTACATTCGCGAATCACCGAGCGTCCGACCCAATGTTGATCGGAGAAATTGGGTGCCACTTTATTCGCTTGGCGACGCTCGCACTTAACCGGTGAGCTACGCTTCGGAAAACGAAGTTCCTTGTGAGTCCCGAGAGAAACAGAAATGATCTGCACTGAAATCGCCAGGAAGATTGAGGAACAGAATCCGGACGCTGACGCCCTGGAAGTTGCTCGGATGTGTACGCTGATCTGCAGCGCGATTCCCGATCGTGAATTTCTCCGAAACGACGAGAAGTTTCTGGAAATCTGGGACGAAGTTAATTTGCGGCTACAGGCGGCGACCGACCAGCACGCCGCGGTAACAGAAGAACTGCAACAGCTTGCCAGATCCGATCCTCAACATTTCTCGCCGGATCAGGTCTGGATTCTGATACGGTCCATCAAGGTGCAAAATCAACTTCTACGACTTTATGTCGGCGACCCATCACTTGAAATGGGTTGAAAAGAAATCCCGCATTACGTTTCTCCGCTGGCATTGCCCTCGCTTCGAACAAAATTAACCGCACGTTCTCCTGGTCGTTTCGTAAAAAATCTCTCGCCTTCGTACTTTCCATTGTCACCCCTGCAGCCGCCACGGCGCATTTCGCAAGTCCGGTTGCCGATTCGAGGTTCAACCAATAAATCGAATGGCCACGTTGAAGTAGATCAGGATCCCCAGGATATCAACGATACCCGCCACAAACGGCGTACTCATCATCGCCGGATCCCAGCCGAGTTTTTCAAACACCAATGGCAGAATCGATCCCGTCAGCGTGCCGCACATCACAACCAGTAACAGCGTCAACGGAACCACGAACATGGTTGCATTGAGTAGCGCGACGTGATCGGGAACAAAAAATATCGAAGCGCAGTATCCCATGGTCGCCAGTCCCGCGCCAAGCAACAGGCCCATCATCAGCTCGCGAACCACGACCCTCAGCCAGTCGCTGAGTGTAATGTGGCCACGGGATAGCGCCGTGATAATCAACGTCGCACTTTGGCTGCCCGAGTTTCCACCGCTGCTAATCACCAGGGGAATGAACAAGGCGAGCCAAACCCATTTTTCTATCTGGTCTTCGTATTCCTGAATCGCGATCGCTGTCAGGAGTGCGAAAAAAAACAGGATTGCCAGCCAGATTCCCCGCTTCCACGTCAATGTCAGCAGCGAGGTCCGCAGGTAGGAGACATCCAATGGTTCGACAGCACCAATTCGATGTGCGTCTTCGGTGGCCTCTTCCCGCAGAACATCGATCACATCATCGTGCGTGATGATGCCGAGCATTTTGTGTTGATTGTCAACAACCGGTATCGCCAACAGGTCCATTTTGGCCACCTTGTTGGCGACATCTTCCTGGTGATCAAGCGCGTCGACGGTAATCAGATCTGTATCCATGATCTCATACAGCTTCGTCTCTGGGTGCTTCATCCCGGTCAGCAACTGGCGAGCCGAAACCAGGCCGCGTAGATGGTCTTCATCGTCGACGATGTACAAGTAATAGATCGTTTCATAGTCTTCGCTTTGCCGGGCGATTTCGTTCAGCGCCTCGCGGATCGTCAGCAATTCGCTCAACTTCGCGATCTCGGTTGTCATGACCGCGCCAGCAGTGCCTTCCGGGTATTGGCTTAGCCGCTGAAAGTCCCGACGTTCTTCGATCGGAAGCAAGCTGAGCAGCAGCTCGAGCCGTTGAGGACTGATTTCCTGGAGCAAATCAACGCGGTCGTCTGGCGGAAGTTCAGCAACCATTTCGGCGACCTGTTCGATCGCCTGTGTTTCCAGAATTTCAAGCTGTTTGACTTTTCCGAAATAGCTGAAAATGTCGACGCGTAATTCGTTGTCGCCATGTTGAAGCACTTCCCAGGCTTCCTCGCTGGTCAAGCCTGCCATGAATTCGGCCGCCCGAGCCGGATGAATGGCTTCACAGAAATCGCGCAATCCTTGCGAGTTGTGCGTTTCCAGCATTTCACGAAGTTCAGGAAGGTAAAGGGTGTTGATCATGGCTCAAACAAATTGGAGAAATGCCGCGATTTCGTCACGGAATTCGAAGGGAAAGCGCCTCGTGCAGCTTGGGTTCAGTTCCCATGGGGTTTGCGTCTGGTTCTAATCCGATGTCGATTCAATAGTATGCCCGAGTCGATTCGACTTGGATACGATGGCTCGGAAGGAAGACCGGCTTCTGCGTCGGCGAATTCGGAAAATGTACGGATAATATGATGTGCAGAACAGTGGAGATCGCGATAATTCGATCTCACCAGTTCGATTCTCTGTTACGCGAGTTGTGCCACTTCAAGGTTCTTTCGACTCGGACCGCAGCGGGAAAAGTGTTTGGACCCTGAGATTTGAAAGAAGGTTCGCCGGCCGTCCGCACCAATTACACTGCTTGGGCCCAACTACGTCGAGCCGATCAACTTGTCCAGTTCGGATTTCAGTTTTGGCAAAATCTCGTCATAGGGGAACGCCCCAAGGGCTTCGGTGCCTTTCTTCAAGTTGACGACCTTGGGGCCACACCAAAGTCCCAGGTCCGCGTCGTCGGTTTCGCCTGGTCCGTTAACACGGCAACCCATGACAGCGATGGTGATCGCGTGTTCTTTGGCGTATTCGGTCATCGCCTTGACTTGCTCGGCCAGCTCAACAAACGCTTCGTTCTCCACTCGCGAACAACTTGGACAGGAAATGATGTTGAGTGAATTGGTGTTGAAATCGACGACGCTTCGGACGCGGCCCGCGTAGATATCAGAAATGATCTCGCGCCCCGCAGCGATCTCCTCTCCTTTGCGGGCATTAGGCACGGTTAGCGAAACTCGAACAGTGTCGCCAATACCTTTCCCAATCAGTTGTTCGAACGCGATCCGGGTCTTGATCACGCCATCGGGTGGCATGCCGGCTTCCGTGACGCCCAGATGGAGTGGGACATCGGGGCGGTTGGCAGCAAAGCGACGATTGACTTCCACGACCTTTGAAGGATCCGAATCCTTTAGCGACACACAATAGCGAGTAAAGTCCAGTGAATCCAGAAACTGGCAGTGTTCGAGCGCGCTTTCGAGCATGGGCGTGATCGAATCATCGGCGTCATACTTTTCTTTCTTGGCCGGGTCGACCGAACCGCAATTGACCCCGACGCGAATCGCACAATCGTGATCCGCAGCGAGGGCGGCGATGAAGCGGACCTTTTCCTGCCACGGTTTTTCCGTTTCATGGTGATACAGGTGCCCGGGGTTGTATCGGATCTTGTCGACATGGGGAGCAACGATTTCAGCCAGCCGGTAATTTTCCTGCAGGTCAACCGAAAGATTTGCCGGTGTCTGTTTTCGGATTTCCGCCAGTGCTGCAGCGTCTTTCCTGCTGTCAACGGCGATTCGAATGACGTCGGCACCGGCATCGTGCATCAACTGAATCAATTGGACAGTCGCATCGACATCGGTCGTTTTCGTCGCAGTCATCGATTGAACAGCAATCGGGTTGGAATCGCCGATCGTGACCGTGCCAATTCTGACCGGGCGAGTTTTGTTACGCTGGATGTCTACCACAAGTTTGCCCTGTTATTTGTTTGATCCTGGTCCCTTCCACCGTTGTACAATCGGCGGCATGAGTTATATCTAAAACCTGGATTTGCGTTTGACAGATTTTTTGCTCTGTCTTGCAAAGTATATATTCTAACCGGAAAACTCGGTTTTGCCTTCACCACCTCCGATCCTGAATATCGTTTTGTACCAACCCGAAATTCCTGGCAATACGGGGGCGGTTGGCCGGACGTGTGTCGCATTGGGGGCAAAATTGTGGCTTGTCCGTCCGCTCGGGTTTCGGATTGATGAGAAGACACTACGTCGAGCCGGATTGGATTATTGGCAATATTTGGATTGGGAAGTAGCCGATCATTGGGAGAACTTAATGGAGCGGCTGCGGCCCGAGCGGGTCTGGTTCTTTTCCCGGTTTGCAAACGAAAGCTACACGTCAGTTCAATTTGCGCGTGGCGATACGCTGGTATTTGGAAGCGAAACCTCAGGGTTACCGTCGATGTTGACGGATCCGGAATCGGCACGGCTGCTGAAAATCCCGACAACGGATAAAGTCCGCAGTCTCAACTTGGCCACGAGTGTGGGGATCGCCTCGTTTGAGGCAGCTCGCCAGTTCGGGGAACTAGATCGGCTGGGCATCGGCAACGGTTAGCCGTGTCAAACCGATGCACCTATGCGGGCAATGGATGAAGTTTCAGAAAAATCCAATTTGGACTCGACATCAATCTCCGTTTCGCTAACATACTTGTGCGGGGTGGAGCAGCCCGGTAGCTCGCGAGGCTCATAACCTCGAGGTCGCAGGTTCAAATCCTGTCCCCGCAACTTGAACCCC
>JAHEBQ010000012.1 GCA_024642205.1 Planctomycetaceae bacterium
TCAAACGAAGTCGATTTTCAATCGGCGGGGAAATTGGGAGATTATTTCTTCGATCATGGAACTTTGGACGCAATCCTGGCCGGTGATGGTTTCGCTGATCGGACTACCTGTATTCTTCCTGGTATTCTCGCGAATAAAGGCCGGAAAATTCAGTTCGCCCAAAGGACCCAGCAACGATTGGCGGATGGTTTTCGTATTGCTCTGGGCCATCGTCCCGATCGGCTGTGTTGTCGGATTGGATTTCTTTCAGGTCGCTCCGGTGGCGTTAGAAAGATACACGCTGGTCGGAGCAGCTGCGTTCCCCATTTTCGCCGGTTTGTGCCTGGGATGTCTGGGCACCAACCTGGAAAAGCTGGTGTTGGCCGGGCTAATCGTTGCCGTCACGACTTGGCAAAATCCCATTTTCGAGAGTCTGGCCAGCAACAGACAAATTCCGCGATTCCGGTTGGAAGACTGGGAAACGCCAATCTCCGAGATCAATCGGAAGGGTTCGAAATCTCGTCACCCAGTATTCGTGTTCGCCAACCTGATTGAAGACCAGGACGCATTGCGAAACCCCGATAATCGATTTCAGGACTACCTTCTGTTTCCTGTTTCGGGCCTGTACCAACTCGGTCGGGAGAATCGCCAGGTGTCTGCTGGTCCGACGCTTGAATTCACGCATTTCAGCAATGATCAGATCGAATCCATCAAGGCGCAAGGCGGTGCCTGGGCCATCATTCGCTCCAACCTGGCACTGGTTTACGAAATCGGCGACGAAGTCCGAGCACGAACGGCGATGAGCATTGGCAAACGGGTGGACGAGGTCGAGGTTTCGATTCTCGAAGGCAAGACACTGGACAATCCGGTTTACTTGATGTCCGTGGACTGGTAATGCTGTGCCCTGGAAGGGTCGAACGGGGCCAGGTCAACCGCGGGAGTTTTCCCTTCCGCCAGATCCACCATGACAACCGCGGTAGCAGTTGAGAGTTGAAGCCCGCCTTTGAAATGACCTGTCGCGACGAATGCATTGTCGAGTCCACCCAACCGACCAAGATACGCGAACCCATCGTAGGTCCCGGGGCGCAGCCCCGCCCACGATTTGAGATAGTTTGATTCGTGCAACGCTGCGGAAAGGCCTTCCGCCCAAGTCCTGAGTTCGGCAATTTCGTCGTCTGTCGTCCGACATTCAAAACCGACTTCTTCAATCGTGGCACCCGCCAGAACGTGTCCGTCGCGACGAGGGACAAGATACCGCGAACCTTCATTAACGATTGGCCAACATCCGGCTGGCTCGCCGACCAATGCAATCCTGTATAGGGCGATCTGACCGCGAACCGGCTGCATGGGAAGCGGGATACCATTGGGTGCAACCAACTGCTCGGTCCACGGGCCAGCAGCAAAAAAATAGTTTTCGCCCATGAACACTTCACCCGCAACTGCGACGCTGTTCACCTTGCTTTTGGAGCATTTGATTTCTGCTTTCTGGACCCCCTCGCGCATCACGACACCCAGTTTCCTGCAAGCCACTATTAATGCCTCGAGGTGATGCGGGTTGGAGATCTGCGACTCGCCTGGAACCCAGATCGATTTTCGAATCATCTGGTGTTCGTTTGACGACGACTCTGGCGCGGGGAAAAGCAACGGCCAGCGTCGATACAACTCCATTTCACTGACGGGCTCGAACAAGATCTCACGTTGTTGCCATTCGACTGTCAGTCCGGTGAGCGATGCCACTTCACCAGCCGTGCGGGCAACATACAGGCCACCACACCTTTGGTAACCATTATCGATTCCTGTCAGAACTTTCAATTCGCTCGACCATTGTTCATGAAATTGATGACTGAGAGCCTCCAGGTGTTCCTGGGGATGATTCGCCGTGGCCCCATTGGCAGGGGCCAGGATTCCTGCACCTGCCCAGGATGCCTTTCGTCCAAACCGATCTTTCTCCAACACGGCGACTGGTCTTCCACGTTTGGCCAATTCATAGGCAATCGAAAGCCCGATCACGCCGCCGCCAACGATAATGTTTTCAATGGATGATGAGGTTGACATCACTCGGACTCCACGATCGGTCGAGCGGTGGCGAGCTGGATTTCGTTCAACAGCGCGTGGTCCATTTCATCGAATGCGGCGAAACTCTGTCCCTGTAACATGCCATTCTCCCGCTTCCGGTATTCCATCTCCCTCCGGAGGGCGAACAGACTTTCGTAATCATCGACGTCGGTCAGCGGCGCCAGCGTTTCGAAATTGATATCCAGTTCATTCAACCGCTGGACCGTACTTGAAAAAACCGATTCCGTACTCCACTCGATGCCAGCGAAGATCTCAACATACTCTTGCCGCATCCCGATCAAATAATATCCCCCGTCGTGACTGGGTCCGATCACAACCGGAACTTTATCCAGACTTTCGAATGCTGACCAAACCAGTTCAGGACCAATCTGGGGACAATCGGCGCCAATGACGACGACCTTGGGTGAAAGCGGGCAAGATTGGCGGAACTGCGGCTCAATGTCCAACTGATCACGAAAGAACGCACTCATTCGTTTGCCCAGGTCACCTGATGATTGGGGACAAAGTTTCCAGCTATCTGGAATTGATTTTCGAAAATCCGGCTCTCGCTCACGGGGACTGAAGACAACCGTTCTTTGGTCAGCTGAATCACGAAGTCGGTTGATGAGATGAAAGACAAAAGCGCGGTACAGATCGCAGGCGATTTGATCACCGATGCTCGTCGCCAGCCTTGTTTTTACGGTCCCGGGCTGCCAAAATTTGGCAAAAAGGCCAAGATGGTTCAACATTGATCTCCCAGATTCGAACTCGTGCCCCATGACCGAACGCCTGTTATAATCGTGCTAGCCCATGCATAAATCCGGATGCGGACGGTCGCCAGGTCGCCGCCTGATTTTTCGTTGCTGGGAATTCGCCCACCGGTTACTAGACTTAGACTATCAGTTACAACCGTGGCTACCAATCCGATGCCCGGTTTCAGGATCGGCGAAATAGAAACGTTGAGGCAGTAAATTAGATGTCGGAACCGAGCGCCAAGAGCTTTCTCAAACTGCTGGAACGCAGCGGCATTGTGGCGGAAAACCGACTCAAGCAGGAATTGGCAAACCTCTCGACCAAGGCTGCCGGCAGGACCGTCAATCTTTCAGATCTGGCAGGGCATCTGGTCGATTCCGGGCTGATCACCCAATGGCACACAGAAAAGCTCCTGGCAGGTAAGTACAAAGGATTTTTCCTGGGCAAATACAAGCTTCTGGGGCATCTGGGATCGGGTGGAATGAGCAGCGTCTATCTGGCTCAACACAAAATTTCGGAACAGTTGCGTGCGATCAAAGTCCTGCCGCGAAAAAAAGTCGCCGACAAAAGTTACCTTGACCGATTCTATCTTGAAGCCCGCGCAGCGGCGAGCCTCAACCATCCCAACGTGGTACGGATCTATGACATCTGCAATGAGTCGGACACGCACTACATGGTGATGGAATATGTCAAAGGCCACGACCTCTACGAAATCGTCAAGGAAAACGGGCCGTTGAATTTCGTTGAAGCGGTCGACTACACGGCCCAGGCTGCGGAGGGATTGATCCACGCGCACGAACGGAACCTGGTCCATCGCGACATCAAACCCGCCAACTTGCTCAGAACTGACGATGGCGACGTGAAGATTCTCGACCTAGGCCTGGCCCTGGTGAACCAGGAGGACGCCAAATCACTGACGGTGCTTTACAATGAGAAAGTCATGGGAACCGCGGACTATCTCTCGCCCGAGCAGGCGGTTGATAGTCATAACGTCGATCGACGTGCCGACATTTACAGCCTGGGTTGCACGCTGTATTTCCTGTTGACCGGACACCCTCCGTTTCCAAAAGGAACACTGGCGCAGCGAATCGCCATGCACCAATCCAGGGAACCGGATGATATTCGCAAAAGCCGACCGGAATGTCCCGAAGTGTTGGTCAGAGTTTGCCAGAAAATGATGCGCAAGAACGCGGCAGACAGGTATCAAACATGCCGCGAATTGAAAACAGCTCTAAGCAAACTGTTGGATTCCGGCGCGCTTGAGAACATTCCCAGGGTAACCGGTTCAGGATTGCATTCGAATCAAGATGCTGGCCTGGATTCTGGAGCGTTCGTGGATTCGGCCGGATTCAATGAGGAAGAGCATGCGGACGCGTTTTCGATCAACGTCGGAAGCTCAACCAGATCCGTTGGTTCCCAAAAAGGAAGCTCCAAGAACGGCGACTCCTTACCTCAACCGCGGATTCCGATCGCAACCCGGAATCGCAGGAAAGCGCCCCCCAAATGGGTCTTACCTGTCATCATCGCAGCCATGTTTATCGTTTTGGTCACCGTCCTCAGGCTGCTTAACATCTATATCCAGAAAAAAAACACCCCGAGAGAGTCATTTCGAATCAACCACCAGACCGGCGCCATTTCGAAGTTATTGACCTTTGCGTCGTCCCCATTGTCGCCCCCACGGACCGGACGGGATAAACTTGGATTGGGATTCAAAAGCGCCGAGCCAACGGGGTTTGGCGACAATTCAACTGAGTCAACATGAACGATCGATCGAGAACTGCGATGACTGGTTTCACCACTAGCCCACGCCTGGTAATCATGGCCCTGAGTGTTGTGGTGGCGGTCATTGGTTCGGCCACCGTGACCGATACGTATGGCCAAACACCGACAGCCAAGCAGAAACAGTCGGTCCGGCAGATCAAGACAAACATCGATCGTGCCGGCAAACAGTTCAAGGCCAAGAAACTGGGCGAAAGCCGCGAATACATCAATGAGGCGATCAGGCAAGTTTCCGGGTTGGCTGCCGACGCATCGCCCGAATTGATCGAGCTGATCAAGCCCGAATTTGAACGGCTTACCAAAGCACATCAGCTGCTTTCTGCCGCGGGTGAGAAACTGGATGAATTGAAACCGCTGCCCGTTCCCATGACGGGCGATCCAGAAATCATCAGTTTCACCAAATCCGTGGCCCCCATCCTGGTCGCAAAATGTGGCAACTGTCACGTCACTCGAAGTCGCGGAGATTTCAGCGCGGCGACTTTTGAAGCACTCGACAAGAGTACGATGTTGGCTTACGGGTTGCCGGATGACGCGCGGTTGATCCAGGTCATTGAAAGCGGCGAGATGCCCAAAGGGGGCGGAAAGGTCGACGAAGGCGAATTGAAGACATTGCGGGCCTGGATGAAGCAGGGCGCCAAATTCGATGGTCAGAGCATCCAGCAAAACCTGAATGAGTTTGTGACCTCTCCGACGCCTGCGCGCAATCGACCAGAAGCAGTTGTCAAAACACCGACGGGAAAGGAAACCGTTTCGTTTGGGCTGAACGTGGCCCCGATCCTGTTAGCCAATTGCGCGAAATGCCATATCAACAACAATCCCCGTGGCAACTTCAGTATGGCCAATTTTCGTACCATCCTGCGAGGTGGAGACGGCGGCTCGCCAATCGAATCCGGAAACTCTGCCAACAGCCAGATCGTCAAACGTCTGCGGGGAGATGGCGTCGACGTAATGCCACCCACAGGCAAACTCGATGACAAGTTGATTGAAGTCATTGCCAAATGGATTGACGAAGGCGCGGCTTATGATGGCGGCGACATTCAGATGGAGACCAGCCTGGTGGCGGCGATTCGCAAAGCCGATTCGCAAACGCATGAAGAGTTGATTGCCGACCGGGAGTTACTGGCTGCGAGCAGTTGGAAGCTGGTCATGAACGGAGTCGAAAGCCAGTCAGTTCCCAGCCCCAACTTTCTGGTTACCGGCTCAACCAGCGAAAGCCGGCTGACGGATGTTTCACGATTGTGTGAAAAACTGGCACCCAAAATCGCCAGCGCATTGCAAGGCAGCCCGAAACAACCGTTAGTGAAAGGCAACATTTCCGTTTTTGTATTTGACAAACGGTACGACTTCAGTGAGTTCGGCAAAATGATCGAGCAACGAGACTTTCCCAAAGAAATTTCGGCACATTGGGGCTATACAACGATTGATGCTTACGCGACGGTTTTGATGACGGCAAACCAGTCCGCTCAAGACGTTCAGATCGCGCTGGCTCACCAGATCGCGTCGCTGTATACGGCAAACCTCGCTTCCGACATGCCACGCTGGTTTGCCGATGGAGTCGGACTGTGGACCGCGCGAAAGATATTCTCGAAAGAGGAGTCAATGAAAACGCTGGACAGCCGTGCGGAAGTCGCCGCAGCAAGCATGATCAAACCCGACGATTTTGTGCAGGACCGAATGCCATCGGATCGAGCGGCATTGGTAAGTTACCTTTTCATCAAACAACTTCGATCCGAATCTGCCGCCTACGCAAAACTCATGAAACTGATTGGCGAAAGCCGTTCTTTTGAAAAATCCTTCATGTCGGTTTATGGTAAATCGCCCGGTCAGTTGCTGGGGCAGCAGGATCGCAAGAAGCAATAGTCTCGCTGCGGAAATGGATCCCGGATTGGCTTTTCATTCACGCGGACCTCCGCCGAAGTCTCAATCCAACCCCAAGCGAAAAAAGCCAGCCGCGACAACGCGACTGGCTGGATGGTTTTCGAATTGAAATCCTGAATTACTTGTCTTTTGCCAGTGGCTCTTTGCGTTCGGTGATATTCTCACATACCGCAGATTGGTCAGCATTGATCTGAATGTATTCCTTCATTTCTTCCGGCAAGTCGTCTTCGTGAAAAATAGCTTCGACGGGGCACTCAGGGACACACGCTTCACAATCGATGCACTCGTCGGGGTGAATATAAAGCATCGTCTCGCCTTCGTAGAAACACTCTACGGGACAGACGACAACGCAGTCTGTGTAACGGCAACCGTCACAAGGGCTTCCAACGACGTGTGTCATGTAATACTCCTGACTTCGGACCTGGGCCCGATAAGTTCTCGATTTGGTTTGACGCGGGATCGACAAGCAAAGCGTCTTGAATGCTCCGACCACGTTTTTTTGTATCGGAAAAAATTCAATCCGCAAATCATCAATAACAAAAAATCGTAGTGCTCCCAAAAAACAGTGTCAAGGTACACAGGCTGGCAAAGTTATCGGGAATCTGAGAATGGGACGGTGAGGATTCCGGCTTGGCCAAATCCGGATAATCCTTAACGCTGATAGCCGGCTTCCAGGGCTTTTGTGCCACGTTGAGCCGGCGAATTGGCGGGAAATCCCTTGCGAGCATCAAAGGTCGAACCTTGAGCCAGATCAATCCTGTTGACGCCTTCGGGGGTGGGCATGGACCACATTCGGCTCGGATCCCCGTATAGAGGCTCCAGTGAGATGGAACCCAAATCGACCACCATTTTTGTGTCCTGTCCATTGGACTGCAGCATATGCAATTCGATCCGCTGCGGCAGACTGACTTGCTGGCTGGCGTGGGTGAAGGTCCGGTACTTGCTGGAGTTGGTATAGGCGATCAACTGATTCGAAGCGTCGTACAGTGCTTGCTGTTCAATCAAGCCTGTCCCGACCGCGAGCAACATCACTCGTGTTTGAGGACCGGTTGGCGTTTGCCGGACCGTGAAGAACTTCATTCGCTGGCCTTCACCCATGACCGGTCCATAATGAACGTCCGTTGGATCGAAGTGAATCACACCGAGTCCTTCAATCAACCACTTTGGATCCAGCGGTATCGACTGGCGTACCGGACTTTTCTGAAACGCTTCGTGGTTGGCAAAGTAAAATGCGGGAGGCTGTCCGGGAATCGAAGCTCTGGTCCAGATCCAAAAATTCTCCCGGTTGGATCCGACATCGACTCCCATTTCGGAAACCCCCAGGAAGCCTGCCTTCATTCGCATGCGATCGGGAAATTCAACCTGCAGCGTGCCTTTGATTTTGGGAGTACCCGCCATGGAAACCGAAACATTTGAGCTGATTTGTTTGACGACTTCGGCCCTCGACTTCATTTGATCAAGTACTTGCTGCTGGGTCGGCAGATCGTTGAAGACGACCGGAATCCGTTCGACAGTGCCTCCGAGTTTCCGAAATACCTGGCACCCCGTTTGTGTTGTGATAGTGGCGAATATGAAAGTCAACATCAGGAATCGAGCAATCAAACGCCGGCCGGCAAAACGCGTTCCCGTACGGGACCTCGTTTCGGCGAACAAGTCGCGGAAGCGTTGAGCTGGGTTGATTGTCACGGTTTTCATCCTTGAAACAACAGACTTGTTATCCGGTAATCAATCGCTAATCACCTTCTGGTTCCGAACCATCCTCCGACCCATCTCCCTCGTCGTCGTCCGTGACCGGTTGATCCATAAACAGTCGTTCGGACAGTTCCGCCTGAATCTCATCCAGTCGCTGTGTTGATACTTCGGCGACTGGCACGGTATAGGACTTTTTCGAGGATCGACAATGCAAGACCAGGTTTGTGTCATCTCCTGTATCGATGATCGACAGTATCTTCCTTTGAGCTAACAGCAATCCAGTTACAAACGCGATATCAACGGTTTGCGGGCTGGTTTGAACATGTTCAAAATAGGCCAGCAGAACCGTTCTGGGCGCCCAGTAAATACGACCCTTACCCACGTCCGGTACACTCGACTTCCACCAGCCTATACAACCCTCAGGCGGCCCTTTCCAATGCTCGACACTGAAGTCCCGCCGTTCGGTCGAACCATCATCGCCTTCGATCAGCACCGAATAAAACTCTTCCCCGGGCTGAAACTCCCTTTCACCGAGGTGACATCTTCGGCTGCTTTTTTTGAAATCGAAATTGAACATGAATTTCACAATTGACAACAAGCCAGGCTACCGCCTTGTACGGATCATGGCTTTCGGTCAGAGACTTCGGCCACCGTTTGGCCCCCCAAGACCCAGGATTCAATTCGCGTGCAGGCTGAATGCAAATTGGTTCGGGATACTAGAGTTTTTGGCTGTTAGTCTCAAGTGAAACTGACGACAATAAACAAGGACCACGGAAGTTGGTGACAGGATAAAGCTAGCACTTGAAGGCTTCGATCTGCGATGGTCACGGTCGAGTCGAATTGAAAACCTATCGGAACCAGGCAACATTCGGAATTCTTGTTTCAAGTCCAGAATCACGTACAGGCAATTTGGATGCACGTTTCAATGGGGTTGCCTGGCGAATTGCGTGTAGCCTTCCCAAATTTCCCTGGTCCACACACGAGACGTCCGTCCGCGACACAGCTCTGCGTCTCTGACCGATTGCGAGAGAGAAACAACATGCGTGTTCCATCCGACGCGTCCCTTCGAAACCAACGCCACTCGAACAAGCCCCGGTTTGAAACGCCGGAGCACCATGAGTCGCTTTTCGTTCCGGTTACGCTTGATACGGAGACAAGCCCCTTCAACCACGAACGGGCAGACGTAGCCTCCAACTTCGTCGACGCGAATCACGGCCAGCGACCCGTTTCTCCCGGACCGGTTGGGGAATCTGACTGGCGACCCGAAGGCGGAAACCGGTCTTCGTTGTCGGGTCTGATCGCCCCGCGTCGAAGAGACCATTGGGCAAACGGCTTAACACTTGTTTCGACATCCTCGATCTCGACTTTTCAAACGGGTTTGCCATCCCCTCCAGAACAGAAAACTTCATCTTGGGCTATCAAGGTCTGGCCACCGATATCACAATGGATCGAGCGATCGGTCGCGTCAATCAGGAGCATTTGTCGTTTGATTGGGGCGTGTTGTTTTTTTCTTCCATAAATTAAAATCATGAATTTGGATCAGCAGATTAGAGGATGATCCCACAGTTCGTGGGGATACTGACCCCGAAATAATTCCAACTACTAATCTTTCGAAATGGTTCATTCGTGAAATTTGGCTCCGTCATCTCCAGAATCAAATCGCTTGCAACGGAATACAGCTCGCTGACTGATGCCCAGCTGTCGGATATTGCTTTGGACCTGGGCTTCGAATCTCGTCAAACCGAGGAAGTCGGTGGGCTGATTGAACGCGGATTCGCGCTTGTCCAGGTCGCTTCCCAGCGTCAGTTGAACATGCAGCATTACGATGTTCAGTTGCTGGGCGGTTATGCGATGTGTCAGGGGAATGTTATCGAAATGCGAACCGGCGAAGGAAAAACGTTGACCGCAACGTTACCTTTGTTTGTTCAGGCTCTGGCAGGACGGGGAGCGTTACTGGCGACAAGCAACGACTATCTGGCCAAACGCGACGCCCAGTGGATGGAGCCGGTTTATCGCTCATTGGGACTGACAATCGGCGTGATTCAAACGGAAATGTCGCGCGAACAACGTCGGGCAGCATACCAATGCAGTCTCACCTACGGGACGATGAAGGAATTCGGATTCGACTTCCTGCGTGACCATTCTCAGGAACGGGAACAACAACAGCGTGAACTCTGGTATGGCGGCTCCAAGGGAGGGGTGGCGGAGGCCGCCGCATCAAAGCCCGTCCATCGCAAGCCCCATTTCCTGTTGATTGACGAAGCGGACAGTATCCTGATTGACGATGCGCGAACGCCGCTCATCATTTCTGCAGCCCAGGACGAATCGACACAGCAACAGCAAACGATGCTTTACCAATGGTCGGCCGAGGCGGCCAGGCAATTCGAAGAAGATTCCGATTTCTGGTATGACCGGGAAAAAAGGCGAGTGGATCTTTCTCCTGCGGGAACCGCGCTCCTCCGCGAATTACCCAAGCCATCGGAACTTGACGGAGTGGGCTTGCTGGAAATGTATGATTTCATGGAACGTGCGATCCAAGTCGCTCGAGACTACAAACGCGATCGCGACTACGTGGTACGAGATGGCGAAATTGTTATCGTGGATGAAGCCACCGGGCGGATCTCCGAAGGTCGCCGATGGAGCAAGGGCATCCACCAGGCGATCGAAGCCAATGAAGCTGTTGAAATCACGATGGACACCAACACACAGGCCAAGATCACCGTTCAATCGTTCGTCAGTCGATTTCCACACATTGCCGGCATGACAGGTACCGCTTTTTCCTCAAAGACGGAATTTCAGAAGATTTACCATATGGGTGTGACGGTGATCCCGACCAACAAACCGTTACAGCGCATAGAACTGCCAATCAAGTACTTTTTTTCCGAAGAAGAGAAATTCGAAGCGGTCGTGCGCGACGCGATCGAGGTTCACCAAACAGGCCGCCCGATCTTGATTGGCACCCGTTCAATCGCCAAGTCTCATCAGGTGTCGCAGCTGTTGAAGCAAAATAACATCGAACACGAAGTTCTCAACGCCCGGGAAATCGAACGCGAGGCGGACATCATTGCATCGGCCGGATGTCGCGGAAAAATCACCGTAGCAACCAACATGGCCGGTCGCGGTACCGACATCAAAATCGGCGGCGAATCGGAAGTCGAGGACGCGGAAATCAGGCGCGAACGCGCCGAAATCCTCGAACTGGGTGGTATGCACGTCATTGGAACCGAAATGCACGAGTCCAGCCGAATCGATCAACAGCTGTTTGGGCGCTGTGGAAGGCAAGGCGATCCGGGCTCCGTGCAGCTCTACATTGCGGCGGAGGACAAGCTCCTCGAATCGGCATTTGGAAAACAAACGGCAGAACGCTACCGGAAGACCGGCAAAACCCGCACAGCTTCGTATTGGATCGCACTTTTTAAGCGTGCGCAGCAAAAAGTTGAGATCCAGCATTACCGATCGAGGCGAATACTCATGTATAATGAGAAGATGTTGGCGAAGTCTCAACGCGAAATGGGGCTCGATCCGATTCTGGACAATTTTGACTAGCTTCCGGATTGGCGTCCCCACTCGATGGCGGCTGACCACTCGCTGTGGCAAGGGCGTTTTTTGGAGCTTTCGTGCAAATTGGCAGATGGTTCGATTCGGAACTTATTTCCTATTGGGAACGTCAGTTCTATAATTGCGGCTGCCAATAACATCTTGTCTTTTGCTTTCTCTTGAACTTGTTCCGCTGACACTTTGTTGAGTTGTCTATGTCTACCGGTGAAACCCAAGCCAACCCTTCTCCTGACGCAATTCGGGATGAAGTGCGCAGTACGATCAAGCAACTCAACGAAATGGCCAGCACAGAGACGGACTTCGACCAGTTCTGCGACACCGTTCTCGCCAAGGTCGTCAAAATCACGGGGGCGCACGGGGCTTTGTTGTGGCAAGTCAACGGGAACAGCATTCCGCAGCTGACGCACCAAACCGGACGGCATCCGAACGCGACGGCGAAGGAAGTTCTTTCCCACGAGAATCAACAGCACGCCAACGCCGTAATGGAAGTCGTCACGAAGCAGCTTCCGATGGGACTGACTTCCGAGGCGTTCACCGGCCAGGCGGACGACAGTAGCTACCCCAACTCCCAACGAGACGAATCGTTCCTGATGTTGTTCTCGCCGATCTACAACCGCACGAAGGAATGCTGCGGGACGCTTGAGTTGCTTCAGCGTGGCGACATCTCACCTCAGGCGCAAGAAGGCTACCTGAGGTTTCTGACGCAGATCTCGCAGCTGTTTCAGCGTTGGCATGAACAGCAAGACCTGTCAAGGCTCTCGCAAAAATCGGATGCCTGGAACGAACGAATTGAGTTCATCAGCGAAACTCACCGATCCATCGATCAAACCGAAGCTGCTTATTCGATCGCCAACGAAACCAGACGACTGTTGAACTGTGACCGGGTCAGCGTGGGTAAATGGAATGGGCGAACCTGCAAGATTGTGGCGATCAGCAGCCAGGACCGTTTCGATAACCGGGCCAATGTGGTTCGACTCCTGTCTAATGTCGCGACGGCCAGTGTCAGTGCCGACTCAAAATTCTGGATAACCGGCAGCACCGAAGGGCTCGCGCCGGAAGTCACTCGAAAGATCAATGAATACCTGGATGAATCGCATAGCCGAACCCTGATCGTGATTCCACTGTTCGCGCAGCTGCCTTCGATTCCTGACCTGGAGATGAGGAGTCGTCGAAAAGAAAAAGCTCAAAAACTGGGCGCGTTGATCCTTGAATATTTCGACGCAGACGTACAAGAGAGCGAGATTGAGGAAGACGTCAAACTCATCGTCAGCCAATCTGAAATTGCCCTGGAAAACGCCCGGAAACATGGTGAAATTTTCTTGCTGCCGGTTTGGAAACGGCTGGGTTGGCTGCAGCGACTCCTGTTCCGTGACCATCGTGCCAAGACGATGACGGGGCTGGCTTGCCTGGCTCTGTTTACGTTGATCATGATTTTCTTTCCTAAAGAACTCAAGATGAAGATCGACGGGGTCATGCATCCCACCGTTCGTTATACGATTTATGCCCAAACAGACGGCGTCATTCGGGAAATTCTGATCGGTGAGCGAGCAAAAGTCTCCAAGGGTCAATCGTTGCTACGGTTGGAAAACCAGGACCTGGACATGGAAATCAACTCGACTCGTTATGAGATTGAGTCGATTGATCACCAGATTGACAACGCGAACTCTCAATTGGCCAGCGGATTAAAAGACCCAAGCGAACGAGTCGAGATCGGGATGGCGATCGACCTGTTCCAGAAACAGCGAAAAACGCTTGCCGCACAACTGGCTTTGATGGAGTTAAAAAAGAGCCAACACGAAATCGTCAGTCCGATCGACGGAACGGTAACCACGCCCCAGTTGAAACGTCGCTATACCGACTTTCCAGCGGTTGCGAATTTCCCGTTGCTGGAAGTGGTGGACCTCGATGGAAGTTGGCAGTTGGAACTGAAAATCCCGCAAAACAAGATGGCTTACGTGGATGAAGCTTACAAGCAGAACCCCGACCAACTGCTGGACGTCGAGTTCAAGATCGGGACCAACCCGAATTTGAACCTGAAAGGCACGCTCGCTCGATCCGCGGTCGATGACCGAGGTGTTCACTCGGATAAAGGTGCTCCTGATTTTCGGGCGATCGTTGAAATCGATCCTGATCAGCTGGTCGAACTTCAGAGCGAACTTCGCAGTGGTGCCGGTGCAACCGCCAAGATCCTGTGCGGCAAGCGGTCGCTGGGTTTTGTCTGCTTTTATCAGATCTACGACTTCTTGCGTACCAAAATTTTCTTCTAGGAGGAAGTGATGTCGATCATCCCGCCTCCCACGGATAATCCCACACGGCTGGGTCAACCGCCGAGCGGTCCGCCGGTCAAGATGAAGATGCGTCCGGATCTGACGTTTGACTGGGTAACGTATCAGGGTATTGAGTACTGGGTCGTCAAGGAACCACTTGGTCAAAAGTACTTTCAGTTCCCGCCTCACGTTTTCTACTTGCTCCGGGAACTGGACGGCAACAAGACAATCGATGAGTTGCAGGATGGCTATCACGAGAAATTTGCGCCCAAGCGAATCACGCGTCAGGATCTTCAGCAATTACTGACGCGATTTCACCAGGACAGTCTCGTCACTTCCAATGTATTGGGACAGGGACCGGAGCTGCTCAAGCGGGGCAACAAGAACAAAATGATGGAGCTGGTCGGGAAGTTCTCGAACGTGCTGGCCATTCGCTACAAAGGATTCGATCCGGAGCGAATCCTGAACTGGCTTCTCCCCTACACGTGGTGGATTTTCACCAAGGCCGCGGTTTTCGCAACCATGGTTTTTGCTTCCATCGCCCTGTTATCGGTGATCATGAATTGGGCGGCATTCCAGGCCAGGTTGCCAGGTTTCGAAGCATTCTTTGATCCGAAACAATGGTACCTTTTCGGTTTGGTTCTGATATTTACCAAGATCATTCACGAGTTCGGCCACGGTCTGTCGTGTAAACGGCTGGGGGGGGAATGCCACGAGATCGGTTTCATGCTGCTTGTGCTGATGCCCTGCCTGTATTGCAACGTGTCCGATAGCTGGCGCCTGCCCAACAAATGGCATCGGGCTGCGATCGGTGCCGCAGGAATGTACGTCGAGGTTATTCTCGCCACCATCGCCACGTTTATCTGGTGGTTTGTCCAACCGGGCCTGGTCCAGGATATTTGTTTGCGCGTAATGTTGGTTAGCTCGGTCAGCACGGTTCTTTTCAATGGTAACCCGCTGTTGCGATTTGACGGTTACTACATTCTCAGTGATATCCTGGAAATCCCGAATCTGAACCAGAAGTCCACGAAGGCTCTGACCACGCTGCTGGGGCGGCATTGGTTGGGTCTGGAGATTCCGGATGACCAGTTGATGCCATCCAATCGGCCCTGGGCGTTCGCGATGTTCACGGTCGCGTCGTTTTGTTATCGCTGGTTTATCATGTTCTCGATCATCGTCATGTTGACGAGAAGGCTCGAACCGTACAACCTTGAGTCGATTGGGATCGGAATTGCCTTGTTTTCGGTCGCCGGGATCATCGGAATGCCGGGTTACAAGTTATACAAGTACATGTCGGTTCCTGGACGGATGCATCAAGTGAAAAAAGTCAGATTCTTCGTTGTGTTGGCAAGTGCCCTGGCCATCGTTGGGCTGATCCTGTTTGTTCCCTTTCCGCATACCCTGCGTTGCAGCATGATCGTCATGCCCAAGGACATCGAAACCGTCTGGGTCGAAGAATCGGGGTATCTCGAATCGTTCGAAGTCAAACCGGGACAGGACGTTGTACCTGGCCAAACGCTTGCACATTTGCGCAACCTGGACCTGGAAATAATGCTGGTCGAAGCCAAAGGGAAAATCGAGGAAAAGGAATCCGCGCTCAAACTGGAAGAGGCCCAGCGCAACATCACGGCTCCGACCGCAAATGACCGGACGAAGTCCCTTCTTGCCGATCTCAACAAATTGAAGAAAACGCTTTCCATGGTGCAGACGAGAGCGGATCGACTGGATTTGAAGAGCACAATCAATGGGACCGTACTGGCGACACCCTATGAACATGCGGGGCAACAATCGGATGAAATACGAGACGTTGACGTGCGACCATTGCTTTACGGCCAGCACGACCATGTTTCGGCTCAACGCGGCCAGCGGTTTTGCGAAATAGCCGATTTGTCGCAATGGTATGCCGTGGTTGTCTTGACCGAGCACCAGGTCAAGTTCGCGAAACTGGATCAGGATGTCAAACTCAAACTGTACTCCGAACCCGGAAAAATCTATCGCTCAAAAATCGAATCGCTGGGGGAAACAGATTTTTCCATTGATCGCGAAGACTATGAACCATCCCAGCAATCCATGGAAAACAGTGAATCGCGGCCTCCCGATCCGATCGTCGAAATGGTCGCCGTTTATCAAAAAAACGATTTCCAATATTTCGCGCGCGTGCCCTTGAACAACACGGAATTGCCGCCGAAGATTGGCATGGGAGGACAGGCGCGTGTGTTTACCGGCTATCGCTCACTGGGTTATCGGATCTGGTGGTGGTTCAATCAAAACTTCCGTTCGTAATGGAGAGTTCTGAGTCTTGAGTCAGCCTGTCGAACACCGACAATCACACGTCGGTTTTAAGACAATTGGCTCACTCGAAACAGCCGCCAGAGTCGGGAAGAATCACCTCGCGAATCCTGCGGATCGGTCAAGTTTTCCAGGTCGCCGGGTTTTTCGAGGTCGGCGTCCAAGCGGTTTTTGACATCTTCAAATCGCTTGGCCATGAAATTGTTCAATGGCTTCAAGTCATCGCCAACTTCCCCAATCGCGGTTCGAATACTTTCCTGTTGCTCCGCTTTTCCTCCCACAAATTCATCGGCATTCATCCGGTCGTAGACAATCGCCCGGCCTGCATAGCCAATGATCCTGAATTCATGGTCCAATTCATCGTAACCAACGAACTCATCGTAGATTGCTAGAGCCTCCGGCAACGGCTCGTTATGGCTTAAACAAAACTCAGCCAATCTCGCTTTGGAATTGCGAACAATCCTCCGCGTATGGAACTCTTCGTTTTTCGGAGCCTGCTCTGGCGGGAAGTACTTTTCTACCGCGATCCAATGCTGTTTCTGAATCTCCGGACCATACCGGTAACCCGCCATCTGAGCCTCCCGGTACTGTTCCTGAACTGTTTTCATGCGCGGAACTTCGTTGACGCTGATCTGATCAACACTCAGCAGCGCCTCGGGGGCGGTTTGGGTGGCCAACATCCACCCTCCCAACAGCGCGGCAATGGAAAACAGGACCAGGGACAAAATCATGCCGCTTGATTTCCACCACGATCGAACGTTGCCCTTCATGACCTCTTGCAACTGGCGGGTAGCAGCAAGCTTGGAACGGCTCCAGGTCGACATATCACCAAAGGAGCCCGTTTCGACGGTCGACAATTTTTCAACGATCATCTCCCAATCGTCATCGACGTCGATCTTGATTTTTCGCAGTTCTTTCAATAACTGCTTGGCATCATCCTGCCGGTCGGACGGCTTTTTTGCCATCATCCGGTCAATCAACTCGCACAGTTCCGGGGGGACATCCGGGCGCAATTGGCTGATTGGAATCGCCTTGTCTTTGACGTGTTGGACAGCAATCGCCAATGCATTGTCGCCGTCAAACGGCGGGCTACCTGCGAGCATATGATAGGCGGTTACGCCAAGGGAGTATATGTCGGAGCGATGATCCACCGCCCCCCCTTCAACCTGTTCCGGGCTCATGTACAGCGGCGTCCCCATGGTGATGCCAATTTGGGTCAACGCCTGTTGGGACGCGCTGTTGTTGATCCGAGCCAAACCGAAATCGGTGATCTTCACTTCGCCCTTGGTGGAGAGCATGATGTTTTCGGGTTTGATGTCCCGATGAATCACATGCAACTCGCTGGCCTTTTGAAGCGCCAGGGCGCACTGACGAATCACGTTGATGGCCATGACAGGTTCGACGGCGCCATGCCGGATCAGATACTGCCGCAGGTTGCGACCCTGGATGTACTCCTGCGCGATGAAATAGTAACCGTCAGCCTCGCCAACTTCGTAGATCTGAACGATGTTGGCCTGAACCAGTTTTGCCGCCGCCTGGGCTTCCTGACGAAACCGCTGGACGTATGAGTTATCTCTGGCCAGATCCGGTTTAAGTATTTTGAGGGCAACATTACGATTCAGCGAACCCTGTTTCGCCAGATAGACATCTGCCATTCCACCACGCCCAAGTCGTCTGAGCAGTTGGTAATCTCCCAGTTGACGACCGGTGAGGTCAATCGATTCAGATTGGGCTTCGGACGATGGAAAGTTCATAACGACGGCAAATCGAGGGGGTCACTGGACTTACAAATTATTAGACCATCAAGCCGCGTGCCAGTATGCGCCGAAACATTGCCAGCAACAACGATATCTCGTCGCCTGGTAACGGCACATCGGGAATATAAGTACTTGGATTGGTACGAAGATCATGTGAATTCGTTCAAAATTTACCCAGTCCAACCGCGAACGTGCAGTAATCGACCAAACTTGCTAACTCGCTGGACGAATCCAGGCACCTACAGCCCGAAAACCCGATCCATGTTGGACGAGATTTGCTTCAGTCGATCCAGGTCGCCGCCACCGACTTCTGCCGCTGCCCAGCCACAGTAATTGATTTCCTGAAGTGCCTTGCGAACGTCAGCCCAGTCAATATCGCCAGTGCCAATTTCCTTGACCCAGTCATTTTTCGCACGCGAGTAACCCTTCAAATCGAGCTTGACCACGCGCTTTCCGAGGGCCCGGATCCAGTCGCCCATACTGCCATATTTCCAATGGTTGCCAATATCAAATTGCATCCCAACCCAGGGCGAATTTAACTCGTCGACAAACCTTACGAATTTTTCCGCGGTCTGAGTGTGGTCGCCGTCATGGTCATACAGAAAGTGATTCCAAACGTTTTCGATTGCGATGTAAACGCCAAGTTCGGCACACAGCGGAAGTGCCTTGGAGATGTTCTCGATCGCGCGCGGCCAGATTTCGTTTTCAGGTCCATCCTTGCCATGCCCAACAACCAACAGCGCAGTGTTACCTCCCACGGCATGGGTATCGCGAATGGCGGTCTGCAAATCCTTTAGCGCGACAGCACGAACTTCCGCATCCGGGCTGGTATGAGTTTTCTGCCAATGCGTGGAACACACGGTCCCGTCGACCGGCAGGCCAGATTCGGCGATTGCCTTCCTGGTTTCCTCAACATTCATCCCCGGCGAGTTCATTTCAACCCCGGCAAAACCGGCTTGCTTGGCGGCTCGAAATTTTTCCGTCAACGAGCCCGGCACATCGATCATTCCGATTTTCAAGGTCTTGTAGATTCGACCCTTCAGGGAAACTTCTGGGGACTCACTGCTCCGAAGGTTTTTAAGGGATGCAAATGGACCGGCGCCATCACCGGTTGCAGCAGAAAACACGACGGGTGCCGAGAGCATCGCTGCTGAGGAGGCATGAACAAACGTGCGACGATCCATCCTGGCTTGAGATTTCTGATTTGCGGAACGCGAGTTGGAGTCAAGATTCATTGCGACCTCAAAGGAAAGGTATTAGTTGTCAACAACCTAAATCGCCAACGAACAATCGTCAAGTTCGCAAGCGGACCAGCGATTGTGTACGTGCGCTGCCAAACCCCGACCGGAGCGAATGTCGAGTGAATATATCTGGCAAATACGCGTCGACTTCTTTGCCAATGGGCCTTGGATCAAATACCTGGAATACGGAACGGGGGGAGACGACCCAGGATTTTGATTTCAGCCCTTATTCGCCGTCCATCTTATCAAGCGTTTCCTTGATAATGGCCGCTTGATTGGCCGGATTGGAGCGAAGACTACTGAGCATCCCTTCCACCAACTTGACCTGGAGTGCATCTTGAACCCCCAAATCAGGAAGCCAATCCTGGATCAGCGCTACGTCAGTGATCGGTCTGGCGCCTTTCTGGATTGATTGAAGCAAGCTCCGGATTTTTTCGATCGCCGGACGGCCGTGTTCAACTTTTGGCCAGTATTGATCGAATCCACCTTCGAGCAGGAAGTCGGGACTGTTATCCAGGTCATGGCACTCTTTGCACGCGGTCGCGCGGGCCGCACTGACCGAAAGATACATCTCCCGGGCCCGCTCAATTCGCTCAACCTGATTGACCTGCTGGCCCTTGGCGTCCAATTTTTCGATAGCAACGTGGGCTGAACCGGGGCCGTGACAATTCTCACAGCCATTTCCCAGCAACTCCGCGTCCTCCAGCTTCATGAAGCCCGTCTTGTAAGGATAAAAATACTGGGGGTTCCATCCGGTCGCGTGGCAACTAACGCATTCGGGATCAAAATTCCGTTGCACCCAGACGCGGTCATCGTTTGGGTTCATTTCCAAATCTCGTGTCGCCTTTTCGTGCGGACCACCGTTGCCATCCACGCCGTCCTCCCAGATTGCAAATTCGTCGTCATGACAATCGGCACACGCCGACGAGCCAACGAAGGTTCTCCCGGTCGGATGGTCGCGCTCTGCGATGTCCTTCAACAGTCCTTTTTCCCAAAGCGTTTTCAAATCGTCCTGATAGGATTTGAAAATCTTTTTGACGGCTTCCGAATCCTTGTAACGGTGGTCAAGCTCGACCCGTTCGTATTCGATCCGTGACCTTCCGTCTTTTTCATAATATCCTACCAGCCCCACATGCATGCCCTTGACCCCAACCTGGATCATGGAGGTTTCGTGACCGCCAGGGGCTTTGATCAGTTCTGGCCGAAAAAATGGATCACCCGCACCACCAGCAGTAACCAACAAATCGAATGCGGGAAATTGTCGGGCCAGATCTCGGCAATTGTCGACTTCTGTGAATGCCATCAGGACCTTCAGGTCACAATCGGCAAGTTTGGGAATCACTTTCTGCAGCCCGGCTGCCACAGACATCGTGGTTACGTGTTGCTGCTTGACCCCTTCCAGATGTTCATCACCGAGAACCATCGTCACGCCAATCCGCTTGCCGCCGCGCTCAATGATGACGTGGTCTGCTGTCATTCCCAACACATCAACATTGGCGCAAGTGAAGGGACTATCGCCGTTGTCGACGTTGGCTAGCGTTTGTGCCAAATCGATGGCTGGCAATTTCAAATCATCCGGACCCAATCCGATCAAGTCATATTTCATTTCGTTACAGAGTACTTCGTACGTTTTTCTCAACTTGATCAGCGGCTGTTGACCGAAACGACGCACCTGATTGCCGGCATCGAGAGAAACGACATCCCACCCCCGTTCCTGGAGGATCTTCTGGACCGTGTGACGACGCATCAGGCCACCTTTTTGTCGCGCCAGCGTGATGCATCCGCAGGGCTCGATATAGCCGTGTTGTCGACCGGAGACAAAAAGCACAAAACTGGGCTTCTCCCAGTCTTTAACCAGGTCTTCGGGTTTGCCAATTTTTTCTTCATCTTGCGAATCGCTGCTAGCATCCGATTCCTGAATTCCCCGACTCAATGGGATCGATGAATCCGGGTGATCACTACCCAGAGAAACGAAAGTGACCAAAATGGCAATTCCAGCCAATAAAAAACGTCCGGCAATCCAAGCATGCTTCATGGAATCAACTCTCGCAGGGGTCACTGCGTCTAACGAAATCATGAACTAGAAGTAGACAGGCGCAGCTAGTTGGGTCGCTCCTGAATTTGATAATGCAAGAATACCGATACGTTGCATTTCGGTAAATGGCAACGAATCAATTTCGGTCCAAGTATCCACCTGAAATATTCGTGTTCATAATCGTTGTCCAAACACAGCGAACGTCAATCGCGTTCCGTTTCGGGACCACCGGGACGACTGGCCCATCCCGCTATTGACGGGATTTCCGAAGTCGTTCACGGAGCAGATTTCGACAACCGGTGAAAAAAGCTTGAAAATCGGCTCGCTGATAGTCCGGATATGTCCAGCGGCTACTTGTCCACTGCTTGCCGCGAAAATGAAGTGTTACTTCCGCAAAGATCCCGTCCTGCAGATAGATCCGATGATCGCGGTCTTTGGTAGTTGCCAATACGAGCTTGGCTTCACTGATATAACCGGGATCAATGTTCAATGGCCGTTCCTGGCTGTGGACCGCCTGGCGAGCGTATTCCAGTTCCCAGTTGTTTGACTGAATCTTGGTCGGAGCAAGTTCGCCCGGATCGATCATTTGATCAAACACCAGAAACTGCTTTTTCAGATCGGTTCCCATCGTCCGCGTGTAGAAGTCAGTTTCCGTAAAATCGTAAACCGGACTCTGAAGTGCGAGCTTTCCCCATTGGTCCGTGGTTCTTTCAATCGTCCACTGCAAGGCCCCTTCGTAGCGACTGGTAATCGCTGCGATCAAGAAAACGGGTTGGTGTTTGACGATTTCGCCCACGGCACGTCGTGAAAAATGAAAGTTGAATATTCAAAAACGGCGTCTGGAATTTGAAGCGAAAAACTTCCGGCATCTAATATGACTTTGCGAATATTCCACGGGTCTCCGTTGGCTTGCCGGTAAAGATGCATGTCCCCTGTGTTTTTTCTGGCGAGAACGGGATGCATCGCGGTGTGACCTTCAAGGGAACGAGCATTTCGTCGGTCTCAGGGCAATCGACGAAATAGCACTCTGCAAACCCGCCATGAATTTCCGGCTTTTTCTTGTTCTTCGCCTTAAAAAAAGCTTTGAACTCGTCAAACGAGTCAATCTGAACCGTGTTTTCGGTTTGGAGTTTGAGCGCCCGGTCGTACAGGACTTGTTGCATCTCGTCGAGCGTCTTGACGAGGGTCGCGATGAATTCGGATCTTGGCATGCCGATTGATTTTGGTTGATCGCGACGACCGACAAACACACTATCGTTTTTGATATCGCGAGGACCGACCTCCAGTCGAATCGGGACACCCCGTTTGATGTGGAACCATTTTTTCTCGCCGCCACGTTTGTCGCTGTCATCAATAAAGACTTCGATCGGTCTGCCATCGTAAATCACCTCGGCGATTTCCCGGCGCAGTGCTTCGCAATACTCAATTACGGTGGGACGCTCTTCTTCATTCCGAATCACTGGACAGATGACCACATGCTTTGGCGCCAACCGGGGGGGGAGAACCAGACCATCATCATCGCTGTGCGTCATGATCAGCGCACCGATCATTCGGGTCGATAGTCCCCACGAAGTCGTCCAGGCGTAGGACTCGCCACCTTCACTGTTCTGGAATTTGATTTCCTGGGCTTTGGAAAAATTTTGTCCCAGAAAATGTGAGGTTCCTGATTGTAGCGCCTTGCGGTCCTGCATCATTGCTTCGATCGAGAGCGTCATGTCAGCACCGGGAAACCTCTCGCCAGCTGTCTTCTCCCCTTTGATGACCGGCATCGCCATGAATTCCTCCGCGAACGTGGCGTATACATCGAGCATCAACCGAGTTTCTTCAAGGGCTTCGTCCCTGGTCGCGTGAGCCGTATGGCCTTCCTGCCAGAGAAACTCCGCCGTTCGCAGGAATAGCCGCACGCGCATTTCCCACCGAACGACGTTGCACCACTGGTTGATCTTGAGCGGCAGGTCGCGATAGGATTCGATCCACTTGGCAAACATGAATCCGATGATGGTCTCACTGGTTGGACGAACGATCAGTGGTTCTTCCAGTTTCCCGGCAGGGATCAACCCACCATCGGGTCCAGGCTCCAGCCGATGATGTGTGACCACGGCGCATTCCTTCGCGAAGCCCTCGACGTGTTCGGCCTCTTTTTCGAGGAAGCTCTTGGGAATGAACAGCGGAAAATAAGCATTCTCGTGTCCGGTATCCTTGAACATCTTGTCCAATGCCCGCTGCATGTTCTCCCAAATCCCGTATCCCCAAGGCTTGATGACCATGCATCCGCGAACAGGAGAATTCTCCGCCAAGTCGGCAGAGCGAACGATTTGTTGATACCAGCCGGGATAATCTTCTTCACGAGTCGGCGAGATTCCAGTTTTTGCCATTTCCGGTGTGCGATCTTTTCAAGTTGAATGCGAACGAATGAAAACCAAAACAGGATTTACATTCTAGACGTTGGTTCACCAACTCAAAAGGTAGCCATCCGCGTCGGCCAGACACATCGCGTCAAGCGAAAATCGCCAGGTGATTTTCGAAAACCAGATTCTCCAGGCTGGTGAGACCTCACGTGTATTTTCAATCAGATGAACCATGCAGGCCCGAACCAGCTCCTGGCCCAGCTCATTGCAGGTATTGATGCAGCCCGCGCGATGACCCGCCGACTTCAGGCATGGAAATTTTGCCGACGACCATCCACGTGAAAATCGTCCCGCGGAAGTGACCCACATCAAATTGGAAAGATTGTGGTTTTCCGAATCGTGTCGGAACCTGAGCAAATTACTTAACCTTGATTGGCTTGATTGAACGTGGCCGTACTGGACGTCGTTGACAAAGCTAACCCGTTGCCTTGATGCTTTAGGGGTGTCAACGTAGAATCCCCAACGCTGTGGATTCCCCCTGTTTGACCAAGCCCGCTGTTTCCCTCTGAGTGAAGAACCAACATGAGTCGTCGTTTTGTTAATGAGCTATCCGATGGCGAAGTCATCGATCAGATTTTCATGGCTTCTGAAAAGCAGCTTCGTACCAACCGCAACGGCAACCTGTACCTGCAAGTCCGGCTTAACGACCGAACGGGCTCGGTGACCGCGATGCTCTGGAATGCCAATCAGAAACACTATGACGGTTTTGACAATGGAGACTTCATTCACGTCAAGGGAACATCGCAGCTGTATAATGGCGGAATGCAGGTGCTGGTCAAGCAGTTTGACAAAACGGACGAGTCGGGAATCGATGAAGCGGATTTCGTGACGCTGTCCAGCGACGCGGTTGACAAAATGGTCGCGCGACTTTCCGAGCTGTTGCGTGGCATGCGGAATGTTCACTTGCGAAACCTGGCTGAGTGCTTTCTTGTGGACGAAACATTCATGCAGGGGTTTCGGTCTGCCCCAGCCGGCGTGAAAAACCACCACGCTTACCAAGGTGGACTGCTGGAGCACGTATTGTCGTTGATGGAGGTCTGTCATCGCGTAGCGCCCTGTTACCCTGGCCTTGATGCGGACATCCTCTTGATGGGTGCCTTTATTCACGATGCCGGGAAGATCCGTGAACTGACTTATTCCCCGGATCTCGGTTACAGTGATGCCGGACAGCTGCTCGGGCATCTCGTTCAAGGAGTCACGATGCTTGACGAGATCATTGCGGAGACGGAAAAACAGGTTAATGAGAAATTCCCTGCCGATCTCGCGAACCAGTTACGTCACATGATTGTCTCTCACCATGGGCAATATGAATTCGGCAGCCCGAAGCTGCCGATGACCCTGGAAGCAATCACGCTTCATTTTCTTGATAGCCTCGACGCCAAAATCCACAGCGTCTCACAACTGATCGAAGAAGACGTCAACAAGGACAGTCCTTGGACCGTTTACCATCCCTCGATCGGCCGCAAGATCTACAAGGGCTCAAACTAGCGGTTCAAGCGGCTCAACGGGTGCTGCCGCAAGGTGGGGGCCGTAGGGTCCCCCAATACGCTGTCGCTGAATGCGAATTTCGTTCCCAAGGTGCCTGTCGTTTCGCTCCGCCGCTGACCGCACTTTCGGGAAGCGGTTGAATCGGGCCATTGAATCACGGCAAGCATCACCCCCGGAATCCCTGTCGAGGCGAGAATAAGCGATAAAAGTCGCGTGAACTCTTCGGAGCACCATCCCTTACCAGTAGCAATGAAAGCTACCTGCAAATACACTTTTTAAATGAATGAAACCAAAAAATTGGAACAACTGATCCTTGAGGTTGTCCTCAGCGACAACTATCAGCCCCTTAAACCGAAAGCAATCGCCAAGAAACTCAAATTGCTCGATGAAGAGCGAGAAATCAAACGGACGATCAAACGCCTCATCCGGATGGGACGACTGGCTTACGGCCCCAAACACCTGGTCATCCGCGGCACCAACAAACCCGCAGCGCAAAACAACTCGAAAGCAAAAGCGGCCCGCAAAACCGATGAAGTCGTCGGAAAATTTCGCCGCGCTGCCGCGGGCTTCGGCTTCGTAACCCCCGAGGGCTCAACGGTTTCCGATCGCTCGGAAGACATCTTTGTCCCCAAGGTTAAAACCGCCGACGCTGCGGACCTGGACATCGTCAGGATCCGCGTCTCCGGTCGCCGCGAAGGCCAGAATCAGCGGACCACAGGGCGTGTCATCGAAATCATTGAGCGTCACACTCACCAGTTCGTCGGAACCTATCGGGAAACCGGTGGCTATGGATTCGTCCATGTTGATGGCGGTATTTTTGAATCGGGCATCCTGATCGGTGACGCCGGCGCGAAGAACTGCAAGATCGATGACAAGGTCGTCATCGAAATGGTCCATTTTCCGTCGATGACGCACGAAGGCGAAGGCGTGATCGTCGAAGTTCTCGGGAAACGCGGATCACCAGGCGTCGACACCCTGAGTGTCATCCGCCAGTTCGGACTACCTGAAGCGTTCCCGGAAAAAGTCCTGGATGATGCCCGCGCCCAAGCCGACAAGTTCGATGAATCGATTGGCGACCGGACCGATTTTACCAAGACCACCGTGATCACAATTGATCCCAAAACGGCTCGTGATTTCGACGACGCCATCTCGCTGAAGAAACTGGAGAATGGACATTGGGAACTAGGCGTTCATATCGCAGATGTTTCCCATTTTGTTCCTTTGCGGAGCGATCTTGACAACGAAGCTTTCATCCGCGGAACAAGTATCTACCTGCCCGACCGCGTGATCCCTATGTTGCCGGAAATCATATCGAATAACCTGGCAAGCCTCCAGCCAGATCGGGTCCGGTTTTGCATGACGGCGTTGATCGAACTGACCGATGAAGGCGTTCCGATCGGAACCGCGCTTCACCGGGGAGCGATCAAGTCAGCTCATCGTTTTACCTATGAGGAAATTGACGAGTATCTCGAAGACGACCAACCGTGGAAAACGAAACTCTCGCCGGAAGTCTTCGAGCTCGTCCGCAATATGCACACGCTGGCGATGAAACTGCGCAAACGCCGGATGAAAGCCGGTGCCATCAACCTGGTGCTTCCCGAAGTGAAAATCGATCTCGACGACGAAGGTCGGGTTTCTGGTGCCCACACAGTCGACAATACCGAGAGCCATCAAGTCATCGAAGAATTCATGTTGGCAGGAAACGAAGCCGTTGCACGACGAATGGCAGACGAAAAGCTGTTTTACCTGCGGCGAATTCACCCGCAACCCAGCGAGCAGAAACTCACGCTGTTAACCGAATTTGTCAAACAACTGGGAATCAACTGCGATTCGCTCAAGAGTCGGTTTGAAATCAAACGGGTCATCGAAGAATCCGAAGGAATGCCCGAACAGCACGCCATCCATTACGCCGTTCTGCGGAGCATGCAAAAGGCGGTATACAGCCCGGAAGAAGTCGGCCATTACGCACTCAATAGTGAAAACTACTGCCACTTCACCTCGCCGATCCGCCGGTATCCCGACTTGATCATTCATCGGATGGTTGGAGACCTGATCGATGGCAAAAAACCTGATTCCAATTTCGAACGACTTTCGATGCTGGGAAAACACTGTAGTGACCTCGAAAAACGTGCGACCGACGCCGAGCGGGAATTGATCAAACTGAAACTGTTGAACTTTATGGTCGACAAAGTTGGCCAACGAATGCAGGCCGTCATCACAGGAGTCGAAGCGTTCGGCGTGTTTGCTCAAGGTATTGAGATTCCTGCCGAGGGAATGATCCCGCTGGCAAACCTCCCACCGGACACCTACCAGTACGAACGAGACTCGCGAACCCTGGCCGGATTCAAAGATGGAAATGAATATCGGCTGGGGGATCAAATCCAGGTCAAGGTTGCGGTCGTGGACCCCGATCTGAGAACGCTTGAATTTGAAATCTTTGGTGTCCAACCCTCTCGTGAAAACGTGACTCGTCGAAGCAAGGCGAGTCATGGGCCACTCAACAAACGTGGGGCAAAAACGGAGTCGGCCGCAAAATCCAGGACAAGATCGCCGCGGGTCTCGGGAAATAAATCAAAACAAGTCCCAAAAACCAATCCCCCGCAAAGTGGTTCGAAAGAAAACCTTTCCCAGTCCAGGTCCTCGGACGAATGGACAGCGATCCGAGCTTCAGGCCCCCAAAAGGGCCAAAAAAAGAAACGACGCGTCCGAGACTTTGATGCTCAATCAAGTTCGAAAAAGAAATCATCCAAGGGCAAACCAAAGCAGACGAAAGGTTCTTCCGAAAAGCCCAAGTCAAAGAAAAAAAAGCCTGGCAAACCCAATCCCAAAACAAAATCGAATTCTACTCCCAAGCCCAAGAATCGGAAAAAGCGAACCTGAGAAACCATCGGGTTTTCGGGAAGGGAAATATTTGAAGGGAACGTGAGCGAACCAGTCGTCCCAATGTTTGATCCAAATGCGCATATCACGATTGGCGCTCGATTCGATTTCAGAAACAAAACCAACCGCCCGCAAACCAAACCACTCGCGAAAGCGGAAAGCTCACCAAAATTCGAAAACTATCAAGGGTCCTGTCACAGCCAAGATCAAGGGTTGGTCGGAGTGGACGAGGTCACGAGTCCTTACGTTTTCTTGATTGACAGGTCTCGTGATCTCGTCCGCTAACCAAAAATCCAATCTTGACGCTGCACGAGTTTAGAACGTCACCCATCGAACGTGAATCGCCACGCGATTTTAACCGACTCGATGTACCGAATCACGCTGCAATTACCCACTCCGGCAATGCTTGAAAATCCTGGTACTTTCGCGACTCATTCTGTTTCCTTATCGAGTGACTCTGTGTTGCACGCAATCCGCTGATTAGCAGTTTTTGTATTGAATTTTGCTTGCATCGGATTTTGACTTGCCATTACGATGAAAGTACGGAAGGACGTGGTGTTTCGGCATTTTTCAAACTCGAATTGAATTGCTGAAGTTAATTTCTCAAGGGAAGAGAGTAATGATTCATTATTCATGCGACCGCTGCAAACGCACCATCGAGACAGATGAAGAACTTCGTTATGCGGTTAGTATCAAAATTGAAGTCGCACTCGAGTCGGCTGAATATGAAGCCGACGACGAACGCGACCACCTGATCGAATTGAACGAGATCCTGGAAAGGCTCGATGATTCCGAGCGTGAAGAAATCAGTCAATTCGCGTATCAACATCGCCGTTTCGATCTCTGTTCCGATTGTCACCGCGATTATGTGAAAAACCCGCTATCCATCGATGCGGCCGCGAAGCTTGGATTCAGTGAAAACTGAGGGCTGGAAAAAACACTTTCGCAGTTGATTGGCTTGATTAACGCGATCCGTCAATTGAGCATCGTGTTTCGATGGCCCGAGCGCTTTTGGGTTCAACAATTTCCACGGCTTGCCGGCAGGCAAACGTCTGCTCCGTGTGCCAGACTTTCGTCGCGGGCTTTTGCCCTGGGTGCCGGGTCGCCAAACTGACAGACACAGGAGTCTACTACACTTCGAACACGAAATCGGATTTGTCAAACCGGATTTGTCTTCCGTAGATTCCGTTTTCGGCTCGCTTACCGGCCGAGACGACCATGCAGATTTCGGCGGCGCGCGGAAGGTTCAGTAATTTCTGAATTCGTCGAGAGTCGAGCCCTTCGATGGGACAGCTATCGAACCCGTACGCTCGCAGGGACAGCATCAGGTTCTCACAGGCCAGCGCCGTCGATTTGTGTGCCCAAACTCGCATGTCGGATTTGCTTGCCGGCCCCCGCGGCAGTGGCCTCGTCAACGCAACCAGCGATCCGATCAGCCTCTTTATGGGCCCCCACAGATAGAGCGGGCCTTGACCATAGGCCAAGGGAACAACCTTCTGGTAGTAAGTCAAAACGGAATCGGGAACCTGAGTATCCGATGTCTTCAACCTTTCGAGCATCAACCTGCAGTTTCGATGCCACGTGTCCAGACGTGCAACGCAGACGACGAGTTCCTGAGCTGTCGCAGCGGTCGGTTGATTCAAACAACACCGCGCAAGTTGGGCTTTTTTTTGCGGATCTCGAACCCAGTAAAACTCCCATGGTTGCAGGTTGGACGAATTCGGTGCCAGGAGTGAGAGGTCCAGGCATGTTCGCATTACTTCTTCTGGGATACCTTCGTCCGTATAGACACGAACGCTGCGGCGCGAACGAATGACCTTTTCAAACTCTGCTGCATTCGTTTCCGGCGCGGATTCGACATACTTGAGGTCCGGTATTTTTTCAAAGATTTCTGTCGTTAGCATAAGTGGTCTCACATTGATCGAATCGGAAGGATGGAAGGTCGCCTCAAGGACGCGTAATGACCCGCGTTGCAAATGTCGGGCCACCTTAAGGATGCAAGGCCTTCATGACATTGCCCCTGGCATTGCCGTGTTGGCTCAGAGACACCATTCCGGGAAACGGCCGACGATCGTGCGTTTTCGCCCTCAAGCGTGGTTTCGCGCAAGACTCAAACAACCGACCGAAGCACGACAGTTTCCTTGATGAACCCTGAACCAGAGTGAACACCAGCGTCAAACCAGTCTGCGGCGACGGTAATGTAAGCCGCTGCGCGAGTCAAACCACGCCCTTGGCACCGTCTTCTCCGAATCTAACGGAAGTTTAGGAGTGCGACCGGCGGTGCATGGCTTGCACCGCCGATGAGCTGAAACTCCAGCCCTTTGGCGCCCGGCGGTTTACGCATTTCCAGAATCGTTGGATCGTCGGCGACACGTCCTTCAACATCAACTTGTCGCCTTGCGAATTGCCTGCATTCGGGAAAGCACTGTTGAACTACCGGCTGAACTCAAACAAGTCGTGCCGGGCAATCACGAATCGATCGGCAGCCTTGGCCAGTTCGTCCGGTAAACGCGAACGGTATCTCTTGAGATCATCATCAACACCCGACTGGATCAACTGATGGACCCACTCGGGCGGCAATCGGGATGCCGAGGGTGGTCGTGGAGCAAAACCAAATAAACCCGAGCTGCTGTTGTTTGACCGGTCCTTGTGTTGTTGCCAATTCTGGCGCAGCCCCTGCTCGGACCGGACGAAATCTTCCGCTGCCTTCCGCGCCTGATCGTCGCCTTCGAGATAAACGGGTACCACGAACGCGCGGCTCTCTTCGAATGGCTCGCGCCACGAGCCCACGATCCGGCGGTGCCCATTGGCCCGACATTCAACCTTGATGACTCCGCCTCTCCACTCGAGCGGGACACGATAGGCGACGATCAGGTCACGACCTCCCTCCAATGTGTTACGTTTGGACGGATGAAATCGAAAAAACGCACCCGTTCCACGCTGCAAGGTTCCGCTGGCGACCAATACCTCGTGCTGCGGAACCTCCTGGTAATGGAGCTTCGTTCCGGTTTGGTTGGAGAGGTCCGCTTTTGCTGTTCCGGACACGGATTCGAGGTAACTGCTGCCCAAACTGATTCCGATACCCGAATTCTTGTTGGTGTTTTTTTCAACCGAAATCAAACCTTCGATATCGCTGACCGTTTGTGTCCTGGGCGCGTAATCCACGAGTGGATAAACATTGCGATTCCAACAAACATCGAAACGGAACTCATCGGTGGCGTTGCGATTGGCGGAATTGACTTCTGACGAAACGGGAATCACGATTTCAATGATTTTCTGACTCGACGAGGAGGCACTATGGCCATCAGTCGGCTCCAGTTCATGAACCGCGACCAGTGCGGGCACGTCGAATCGGACAACAGGCTCGTCGGCAGCTGCCGCGCAAGCGACGGCTAACAGAAAAAAGATCGCCGTGGCAATTGGCACGAAAATATAACGATCAGAGACAGACATTGGACACTCCGGCAGTGACGGTCCGCTTCGTTGTCATTCATCCTGAGCGGACAACGAAACCAAACAAATACTCCGTCATGGAGTGCGGCGAAACAAAAATCCTGGTTGACGTAGAGTGGGTGCAAACACAATTCCGTGGGGCGGGCATTGAGCCCGGGACCAATACCAACGCAGGAGGGATGCCTCTGCTACGTTTTTGCCTGGCCCTTGGCCACGAAACAGCCAGCGATGGGACAATCGACTTGATGATACGGAAGTGATTCGAATTGGGTTCATCTCGTATCGAAGAATTCACGAATTGACATCAAGCTATCGTTTCTGGATGGACGTCATGTTCAGTTTCGATAACGGCCGCCCGGAAGCTGCCGGTCCTGTCCAGCCATGGTTATCACTTGAGAGTGACGTCGTTAAAACCGGCAATCGCGTCAAACTCGTGTCCATCTGCCACAGGTTTGTTTCCCGGACGAATACTCAACACGGCCTGCAATCCTGCTTGCCGCGCAGCTACCAGCTCAGCCACGACATCACTGATGAACAGGATTTCGTGAGGTGGGCAGGGAAACTCGCTGGCGATTTTTCGATAGCTGTCGGACTCCTGTTTCGCCCCGGTCGTCGTATCATAATACCCGTTGATCAGACCGGACAAATCGCCGGAAACGGTATGGCCAAAGAACAATTTCTGGGCCTGGATGCTCCCGGAAGAATAGATCCGCACGTCGATCCCGGCTTCACACCAGTTTCGCATGCAATCGGCAACCTCCTCGTACAGATGACCGATCAACTGGCCGCTGTGGAAACCATTTTTCCAAATCAGTCCCTGCAACTGCTTCAGTCCCGTTGCCTTGATGTCCGCGTCCATCAATTCGATCACACCGGCGACAACTCGACGCTGTCTTTTTTCCAGTGACTCTTCCTCCAGCCAGGCGTCAACCGAATGCTTTCCCAAGTCCTCAGCCAATCTGGAAACAGAGATCTGAACCGCTTCATCGGTCCAGTTCTCGGACAAGAACCTTTCAATATGATCGCGGACAAACGGGAACATGACATCGTAAACGAAGCTGATCGAAGATGTTGTGCCTTCGATATCGAGAAGGATGCCGCGGACTTTGGATTCAAACATTCGCCTGCCTGGAAACAACATGAGACCGGCAAGCCAACCAGAGGAATGATCCCGAAAAAAGCGGCGCCAGAAAATCTAAACCGAAGGGTTTCTTCCCAACTTCAAAACTTGACAATTTCTTCGACATCCGGCCCACCCTGGTCGCCATTCAGATAGCTTGGCCCCATACACAGCGGTGCGTAATTCTCATGCGCTGGATCCTCCATGTAATGGGGCGTCCAACCAGACATGTCTTCGAACAGTCGAATGCAGCGAATCGTCTTGTCGGTACAAAGATTGAACCAGTGGTGGGTTCCCTTGGGGACGCTGATCAAGTCACCGGATTCAACCGTGATCGAAAACACGGTGTCCGACTCCGGGTTGATGTGGAACACGCCCGACCCTTTGACTGTGAATCGCACTTCGTCCTCGGTGTGCAAGTGCTCTTTGTCAAACTTCGCCAACATCTGATCCAGCCCGGGCGTCTCCGGGTTGACATTGATGACGTCGGCGGTCACGAAACCGTGGGCTGCCTTGAGCCGTTCAATCTCCGGCGCATAGGCATCCAGGATTTCTTCATTGGTCGCGTCTGGGCCAATGCGTCCTTCGACGTCCCATTGCTCAAACACAATTCCGTATTTCTTGAGAAAAGCCCGAATCTCAGCGGGTTCGCGGATCTGGCATTTTTCGTCTGGAATTTGAACACAGGCCATTGGACCACCTTTTGGAAAATAAAATTTTTACGTCGATTCCACGACGAAAACCACCGCCTGGGAACGACCCGGACAAACTTGGCTGCGAGATTCAGCGCAGTCGCCACCGGAATCGATAAGACCGGCCACTTCCAACACCGACGGGCTTATTTCAGACAAAAAACATTTTAACGATTGGGCCGTCACTGACCATCCGTCAAACAACGGGAAAACCCAATTTTCGAGCCGTGCATTCAAACAAAAACTCGTAGATTTCAATGTGCCGGCGCGCTGCGAAAACATCGTTTCCCCAAGTGTACAGCCCGTGCTTGTGGATCAAGAACCCATGCGTCATTGACTCCATCGGATCGGCCAACCGCTCTCGCACCTGCTCGGCAAGAATTGGAATGTCCTGCGTGTTGGAAAAAACTGGAATCCAGTGGCTGTAATCGTGGGTCGTGATTCCCTCAAGACCTTTGAGCATTTCATACCCCTCGATCTCAAATCCGCCTTCGTCAAAAAAGTGCTCCGACAATAACGTCCCCCAGACACTATGTGTATGCAGAATGCAACCGACATCGTGCTGCTCCGCCAGGACAACATGCAACATCGTTTCGGCAGAAGATTTTGGCTGGTCGCTTTCAATGGGTAGTCCTTCGGGACCGACGTGGACAAAATCTGTGGACTCCAGCCGCCCCTTGTCCTTTCCACTGGCCGTGACAATCAACTCAACCGGATCGCGCCCCAAGACGACGCTGTAGTTACTGCTGGTGCCGACCGACCAGCCGCGAGAATGGAACAGCCGGCCACACTCCCGGAGTTGCTGGATGAGCGAATCGTGTCCGGCCAAGGGATGTGAATCTGGGAGCAGGTTGGACATGCGAATTTTCTGTTTTGTGTTTATTGTTTTCGGAATTCAGTCACGAATCAAAATTCCGTTTCCGATGCTGGCTTTGGCCATCAACTGTGCATTCTCGGCAATTTATCCCCCGCTGCAATGATCTGGGCTTCCAGCGCCGACAATTCGTTCAGACGCCGCTTGACAATATCCTCGGTCGCGAAATGCTTGGCCAATCGCACGTAAGTCGTATGATGACGGGCTTCGGATTCAAACAGACTATCATAAAAATCGGCCAACTCCTGATCTCTGCCATCCATGTGTTTTCTCAAAAAATCAAACCTTTCACACGACCTTGCCTCAATCAGGCACGCCACCAACAACCGGTCAACGGCACGATTCGGCTCGCCTCCCCGGACCAGGTCGTTGAGCTTTCTCCCATAGCTGCTTGGTTTGAGTCGTCGAAAAGCAATATCGCGCCGGGCCAGAATTCCGATCACCCTGTGAAAATGCTCAAGCTCTTCGTTGATGATTTCGGTCATTTCCCGGCAAAGATCAAGATTGTCGACATAGGCAAACATCAAATTCATCGCCGTGCCCGCTGCCTTCTTTTCACAATGGGCGTGATCAATCAAAATCTCATCAAGGTTCGTATCGACTTGGGCTAGCCAGCGAGTCGATGAAGACGATTGGAGGCTTAACACGGTTTTCCTCAATACGGAACCACACTTACCAAAGCGAAACCGAGGACCGGCGAGCTAGAGTTATACGGCTGCGATCGTTGAAAATCCAGCCGCGTCCAGACCAGTCGCATCCCCTGCGGCGCAGTTCCGACCCAACCATGGCATTTTGGAAACGCAAAAAAAACTGGGAAGACGAGTACGACGAGTACTATGCCCAGGATCGACGAGCCGAACCGGCGAAAAAGCCGGGGCGTTTTCGATTTGTTCCACACGTGTTCCTGCTGATATTTCTTGGCTCACTTTTTGTCGGGGGAGCAGGTTTGGTAAGTGGACCGGCGATGGTCGAGAAACTACTGACGGCGATGGCAACTCCCGTCGGTCTGGTTTGGCTGGGACTGATCGGATTGGTCTATTTCTGCATTTTGAATCGACAAGCCTGGCCTGCGGTCACCGGCTTTGGTTGTTGGTTGATTCTGACGATTGGCGGTAACCAACTCGTTTCGAACTGGCTGGCCGAAACGCTTGAGGCTCCTTTTCAGGACATTGACATCTTTCAGTTGGAACCTTTCGACACGATCGTCGTGCTGGGTGGTGGCACGAGTTCCCGGCAAAACGGCCGTTCACAACTGGGCATCAATGGCGATCGAATTGCGACCGCCGCGAGGCTCTTCCATGCCGGACAAGTCACGCGTTTGATCTGTACGGGCACCCAGACATTTCGCTCGTCACCTGACGACCTACATCCTCACGAGGAAGCAGCCGAGATTCTGATTGGGCTGGGAGTTCCCCGGGAGTCTGTTCTGCAAATGAGAGGCGAAAACACCTCGCAGGAAATGGCGAACCTGAAAACCTGGCTCGATCGAAACAATCCCGAAGGTCGAGTTGGAATCTTGACTTCCGCGTGGCATTTGCCCCGCGCCATCCGCCTGGCCGAAAGCCTGGGACTCGAAGTCTCTCCGGTTCCGTCTAATTTTGTTTCGCTCCCGTTTGTCCCGTCGCCCCATCTGGTCATCCCGGGAGGTCGAGAACTGATGGTGACCGGAAACATGATGAGAGAATATCTGGCCCGGCTGGTAGACCGGTAAGCGAGAAAACAAAAACGAAAAAAGTCGCCCAATAGCATCTTTATTTGCTTGATATCCCTCTCCAAAACCACGGTGCTTTTAGTTCTCAAGAACCTGTTCGTATGAAAGGGATGTTGGATGGCGAAGATTTCCAAACCGGACGCAAACCCGATTGCGGCTGCCCTGCTGACCTGGTTCGTGCTGGGAATCGGTCACATTGTAATTAATGGTCAATCCAATAAATGGTCATGACTTTGGTCGTTACCCTGATCGGCTCTTGCCTCTGCGTGTTCCCCGGAATTGTGATCGGCATCCTCAGTGTCATCGACTGGTATCAAACAGCCGAACGGTTAAGCAACGGCGAAACGATCGATGAGAACGAGTACTCAAATGTCCTGCTTTACAAAATTTGTAAGATCATTGACAAGAAAGCGACTTGCAAATTCGCTGCGTAACCCTCGATCCGTCCAACGAGCCAAACGCGCGAGCATGGGTCTTTGGCGGCCTGGCCCGGCTGTTTCTGGGGCCATTGGCTGGGCGAACCAATGGTCCTGGCGGGAATGAGGTTCGACACCGAACCCGACTATCGAAAATCCCTTGATTTGATCTGCAGTTCTTCCAACCGGACCGACAAGTCTTCCAACCGGTTGACGACGACGTGGATGACGCCATTTTTCTTTTCCAGTTTTCCATGGGCAATCCAGGCAGGACTGCGGCGGGCAATTCGGTAATACCGTTGCCAGATGTTTTGCTTGACGACCAGATTTGCGGTTCCGGTTTCATCTTCCAAAGTCACAAACGTGATCCCTTTGGCCGTGGAAGGACGTTGGCGGAGAATGACCAACCCAGCCACGCGCAAATGACGATTGTTCTCTTTCTCGATCAACCCGTTACAAGTCGTTACGCGAAGTTCATTGAGCGACTCGCGGTAAAACGACATCGGATGAGCCCTCAGGGAAAGCCCAACGGAACGGTAGTCTTCGGTGACTTGATCCTGAACCTCAAGCAATGGAAGCGCGAACGTGTCATCATCACCTGCTTCCAGACGGGCAAACAACGGTTGATCTTTCGGCTTTTTCTCCTGCCCCAGCGCCTGCCAGAGCGCCGCCCGCCGGTCCTGGTTGAGTGACCCGAACGCATCCGCTTTGCTGAGCTGCGCAATCATGGCCTGACCCAACCCCGTTCGCCGGGTGAATTCAGAAACGCTCGTAAACTCACCCGCTTGTCGCGCGGTTTCAATGATTTTCGCGGCACTGGATCGGAGCCCGGAAATCATCCGCAGCCCCAGTCGCAGGTCGCGCTCTTCATTTTCAATCGTGCAGTCCCAATCGCTGCCATTGACATCCACCGGTAGAACGTTCACCCCATGCCTTCGCGCGTCGGCCACCAGTTGAGCCGGCGCATAAAATCCCATCGGCAAACTGTTGATGATCGCCGCGCAAAACGCTGCCGGGTAATACAGTTTCAGCCAGGCCGAAACGTAAACGAGCTTGGCAAAACTGGCAGCGTGAGATTCGGGAAAACCGTACTCGCCAAAACCGCTGATCTGCCGAAAGACCTGCTCGGCGAACTCTTTCGTCAAACCGCGTGCTTTCATTCCCGCCATCAGTTTGTCATGAAACTGCTGAATCACACCGGTCTTTCGCCACTTGCCCATCGCTCGCCGCAACTGATCCGCTTCACCCGGAGTGAACCCGGCCGCGACAACCGCAAGCTTCATCGCCTGTTCCTGAAAAATCGGCACACCCAGCGTCCGGTGCAACACGGCTTTGATCTCCTCGTTGGGGTAGACCACCGGTTCATCGCCATTTCGGCGTCGCAAATAGGGATGGACCATGTTGCCCTGGATCGGGCCGGGGCGAACGATCGCGACTTCGATTACCAGGTCATACCAACAACGCGGTTTGAGACGCGGGAGCATGCTCATCTGGCCACGGCTTTCGACCTGAAACACGCCAATGGTGTCGGCGGCACAGATCATGTCATAGACTTTGGGATCTTCCTGTGGAAGATTTGCCAGCGTACAGTGTCGCCCCCAATGCTGCTCGACCATGTGAAAGCACTTTCGAATTGCCGACAACATGCCCAGACAAAGACAGTCGACTTTCAGCAACCCCAACTCTTCAAGATCATCCTTGTCCCACTGGATCACCGTCCGGCCATCCATCGCGGCATTCTCGATCGGCACCAGTTCATCGAGTTTCCCTTGCGTGATCACCATGCCACCGACGTGCTGGGAAAGATGTCGCGGAAAACCGAGCAAATCATTGACCAGGTAAGCGAGTCGGGCACCGACTTCGGATTCGGGATCAATCCCCACGTCGCGCATTTTCCCGGTCAAGTCGCTTTCTGATGCATAGCCTTCGACATGCTTGGCCAGCGCGTCGACACGGTCAAGCGAAAGCCCGAGGGCTTTGCCGACGTCGCGGATGGCACTCCGAACACGATAGGTGATCACGGTAGCAGCCAGCCCCGCCCGGTCGCGACCATATTTGTTGTAGAGGTACTGCAGAACTTCCTCGCGGCGTTCATGTTCAAAATCAACGTCGATGTCGGGGGCTTCATTTCTTTCCTTGCTGATAAAACGCTCGAACAGCAGTTCGGTCGTATCGGGGTCCACCGATGTGACGCCCAGGCAAAAACAGACCGCCGAGTTCGCCGCCGACCCACGGCCCTGGCATAGAATCCCACGGCTGCGAGCGAATCGAACCAGATCCCAGACGGTCAAGAAATACGCTTCGTAGCTCAATTCGTCGATCAGTTTCAATTCGTGGTTGATTTGCGATTGCACTTTGGCCGGAACACCTCCGGGATAACGATTACCGGCCCCCGCACGGGTCAGGTCACTCAAATACTCGATCGGTGTTGTTCCGGGAGGAGCCAGCTCCTCGGGATACTCGTACCGAAGTTGACTGAGGCAAAAATCGCAGCGGTCAACAATCTCATCCGTGCGAGCCAGCGCTTCGGGGATCGCCGCAAATGCAAGCTGTCGTTGCTCCACCGATTGCAGGTGTCGCTGGGCATTGGGCAACAGCAAGTCACCACTTGAGGCCACCGTGGTTCGATGCCTGGTCGCGGTCAACACATCATGGAGCGGCAACCGGGCCGGAGCGTGGTACAGGACATCTCCGGAAGCGACCAAGGGGAGGTCGGTCGATTGCGAAAGCTGTTTCAGTTGTTCAATCCGCCAAGCATCATCCACCCCGCGATAAAGTGCAGCCAGCAAATAAGCCCGATCCCCAAAAACCTCCCGGTAAACAAAAAAGGGGACAGGTCCATTTTTTGGGATTCCGTGGCCGTTCACTCCGTGAACGTGCGCTATTTCGCGGAGCGGAATGCCACATTCCAAAACTCCTCGGCATCCTTCCCGATTTTGCGTTCCGCTTTCCGACTTCCCAAAGTACCAGTCATAGCTCGGGTGCGTTTCATCGATGTGATCCGTTCGCTGGCGGTCGCCGCGAAAACAAGGGACCACACCGGCTAACAACCCGTCGGAGTGATTGACGATATCGGCCAAAGACAACCAACATTCTCCTTTGGGCGCACGCCGCCGACCGACGGTAATCAGCCGTGAAAGGTTGGCGTAAGCTTTTCGATCGGTCGCCCAAAGTACGACGGGCGGCGCGTCATTGGGGATGATTTCAGCACCGATGATCAGTTTCAAGCCCGTTGCTTTATTTGGTGAATGATCGTTATTTGCAGAATCGTCTCGAGCAGAATGGCCGGGGCAAGGATTGCTGGTGGCTTCTCGCGCTGCTCCAAAAGCACGCACGACTCCGGCTAATGTGTTCTCATCAGTTACGGCAAGTGCACGGTACCCCAGTTCAACCGCGCAGCCGACCAATTCATCCGCGTGTGAACCGCCGGCAAGAAAAGAGTAGTTCGTTTTGCAATGAAGTTCGGAGTACATGGTTTGAATTTTTATTTACCTGAAATGTTGGGCGATATCCGCGCGGTTACACGATGGATCAAAACTCCCCATGCAGAAACCAGCTGCCGCTTCGCAAATCTTGGTAAATCCAGAAATGCTGATGCGTTTCTGTTTCGACTCGCCAGTAATCACGACAGACGGTTAACCCTCGCCACCAACCCGTTTCAATCCGCTCCGGTCCCCAGGACGCGATGATCTTTTGCGGTTGAGCACCGTTTGGTTGCGTCCGGTTGGGCCGAACCTGAAACAGAGCAGGGGATCGAACCGTCACCATTTCGGCCAACCGCAGGCGTTGCTCGCCGGTTCGCATTTCGTATTCCGCATCCCACATTTGACATCTCAACTGCATCGGCGAATGCAACAATCGAAACGGCCTTGCAAGCACGTGTGACTGCTTGAGTGGCTTTGTTTTTTGGCGGCGATGTTTGCGATGGGGGTCCACCAGCGGTCTCAATCGAAACGAATACTCTGGCTGGGCTCCCGACAAAAGTACCGGGTAAACGACATTCGACGCACCCAACCGGTTGGCCAAACGGTTGATCAAATGGGCCAGCGATTGACGATCAAGCCGGGGGTTCTCGTCAAAAAGCTGTCTCTGTTGCTGAGCCAACAAAACGTCCGACGTAACGCTGACCGCGATTTCCTGAACTTGAATCGTCGTGTAACGGTGGAACTGGCTTTCGGTTGGCGGAGGATCCGTGTCGCGGGCCTCGGGTTCCGCCGATTTGGAATTCTGCATTGGATTGGATGCTTTTTGAGAGTCGGCGTTGGTGGCGGCTTGCCCTGCAAAACTGCGCATTCCCCCGGAGCGAAAAGCCACATTCTTGCCGTGTTTCTTTTTTCGAAACTTGCGGGTGTGAGGGGAAAGGACCTGCTCCAACTGCATCTCCATCAGCGGCATCACCTGGTTTGTCTGGGCGGACGGCTGAAACAAATTGACACGAAACTCAAGCGGCGGACCGGACTGACAAACCAGGCGAACCGTCCACTCCAGCGCCCCCCGCTGCCTGGACCGCATTTGCTCACAAAGCCCACCGACCAATCGAGCAATGATGATTTCGATCGTTTCACGATGATGGGTCGGATACTCCAGCAGCTGTTCGGCGACAAACTCCGCCGGTTTGCGCCGCGCGGCGACCGGCTCTTCGACTTCCCCCGTCAGCTGATCCAGCCGCCGATGGATCGCATCGCCAAATCGCATCGCCAAATCGTTCCGGGACAGCCGTTGAAGCTGCCCGATCGTTTCGACACCCAGCTGATACAACGTGTCGGTCACGGTGGGCTGGAGACGAAGTGCTTCAACGGGGAGCTGTTGGATCAGCAGTTCCATTTGATCCGGCTTTTTTTCTGGCGCAGAGGAAGGAGCGCGGCGGTCGGAGGCGTGCGAGGTCGGGTGACTCGCACCTAGCTCGCTGGACCACGCGGTGGCCAGGGGCAATACAATTGGCTGTTGGTGTTGAGCAAAATACTGTCCGGCAACATAGCGAGCCAGCGCCCAAGCGGCTCCGACCGTACCGGCAATCGCGATTCGGGGCAGAAAACCTAACGCTTCGCAGTGCACCACTAGTTGCCGGGCAAGCTGATTTTCATCGCCAAACAGATGTGCCAAGCCGGTCACCTCGAGCAACAACGAATCGGGTCGTCGCCCACGGTTGAAGTCCCGAGGGTCAATCGTTTCCAAACCCACAATCGGACTGAAGGCTTCCAGTGAATCAGCAAGCGCCCCGATCGCTTCGACGTCGGCATCGGGGTCGTGCTCGAAAACATGAAAGTCACCGCTGTGGTGGAGCAAGGATTTGGCTTCCGAAAGCGGCATTTCAACGCAAGCACCATCTTGCATGGCCAATGGGCTGGCCGCCGCGATGATTTGACCGCGCCGCGAATCACGACGGAACAGTACAATTCGTTGACGCCGCAACCGAGGCTCGCTAACCACCAGTCGCTGGATGGGCCAATTGGGAAACCAGAGACAAAGGATCCTCTTGACGGTCGGTGGTCGGTTCGTATTCGCGTTCGCAGCAACCCGGTTTTTCGGGCTTTGACGCGACGGTTTGATGCAATGCGATTGGTCAACCGGCTGCCGGTCGAACCCCTCGCTTGTTTGCTGACAAGTTTTTGCGATTTCGATTTCGTGAATGCTGTTCATGATCACGTCGTGCAAGTTGCACGTTCCCTGTGATGGTATTGATCGAAAGTTTGACTGTTTTTCCTGTGTGCGTTCCGCGGCAACGCGTCAACTGCAGGCAAACCTGCTGTTCCGGGTTAGCGGGAAGCTGCCCAGGCGGGTGGGAAAGAGACCTGCGGTCGGGAGTGTACGGAGTCGAAAGACCTTCGCCCAGCGTGCAGCCCAGACCGGGCTCTGGCATATGGCTGACAATCCATTGCACTTCGGCCCAACTTGGTTGACGGGCGGCCTGGATCGGCTGAATGAACAGCCCCAGGCAACCGCCTGTTTCGGCTGACAGTTGAAACCGACGAAACCACCGTTCGTCAATTAGATCCAGTGGCCCCCAAACAGCAGCCACTGCAGGACAACGCAAGGCCTGGTCAATCGACCAGAGAAGATCCGTTTGAAACTCTTCTTGAGTCCCCCCCAAATTTTCAGTACGCAAAATAATCAAGTTGTCGAGGTTGATCCCGATCGCAGCAGCAGCAGCAGGGTAAAACTGATTGAGTGGATCCAAAACGACTAAGGCCCCGCCATCCTGACACGCTTGCCGCGCCACGAGCAGCGAAAGATAATCCGCTCCCTGCCCACCACCGGTCAACCACTGAACCAAGGTACCGCGCTGGTATCCGCTGGCAGGAAGCAGCCGGTCTATCACCGTACAACCGCTGGAAACACGAATCCCGTCATCCACCCTTCCTGCCGTTTCAAAACTGCGAATCTGATCCCGCAACCGGTCGAGTAGTTTTTGAGTCGCCATGCAATGCATCCCGGCTTTTGCCTAATGTTTCACCCAGGTTATCCAGCCCCATGGACTCCTCTGGTCACTCATCGGCACAAAATTCAAATAAATGTTCAGTAGTGTTCGCAAGTACATTTATGCAGATTACGAGCGGTTTGCAAGCGAAAATCAGAAGAAATGAAAAACACCTGAAAAGCCCGCTTGTCCCCCGGAACAAACCGACCGATCAAGATGTTGAAAAGACGTCGAAACAAGAAAACCAGGGTCGAACCCCAGAATCACGGTCCAACTGAAATCACTGGCGAAATGAACGGCATTCACGCTGCCCCACCAAGCATTTCATCCGCCAGTCAATGATTGATCCAAACCCGCAGGCTGGAATTCATGGTTTGCGAACCGACTCGGCCACCGGATAACGCTCCGGCTCACAATCTAACGGGACCCGTCAAAGGTTTCCGGATAGATAACCAACTCAATCCGCCGATTCGGACTGATGCCGCCGGTGATACCCTGGGGATGCCGAGGACGATTGCTTGCCATTGCCATGGTAAACATCTGCGTTTTGGGGAGACCCAAGCGTACCAGGTTATCAAAAACCGCAAGTGCTTGTGTCGCCGTCAACTGGTGATGCGTCATTGTCGCCGGATTGAGGGGCGTGTTATCCCAATGGGCTTCGATACCGATAATCTGCTTGGGAAAATTCTGAAGAATCGTCGAAACAATATTCTGCATCACCGGAAGCTGCGCCGGCTGAATCTGATAGGTCCCGGGGACAAACATCCGATCCGAGGGGAACTCAATCCGAATCACATCCCCATCCATGCGGGCTTGGCCTCCCGGGATCTGAATGTTTGACAGTCGCTGCATCAAGCTGTTGTTTGCGCGGATTGTCGCTCCTCCGGCAAATCGAGTCGGCGCCGAATTTCCACCGAAACCCGTCAGCTGAGCCTGGGTCTGTGAAGACGGATTGTTTTGCACTGTAGCCAGTTGCTGAACCGCGGACTGACGGGCCAATTCCGTTTGCTGAATCCATCCCGAAGCATCCGCCAACTGCTCTTTGAGTGTCTGATTGTATTGATTGGCAAGCTGCAGCTTCTGTTTCAGACCAGCAATTTCGGTATTCAACAACTGGTTGTCCGAATCGTATGCGCCCACACGTTGGTTCAACACCTGAACGTCATTGGCCATCGCGGCATATTGTTGCGAATTCTGAATGCCAATGCCCCCGCCTACCGGTTGATTACCAATATAGGATTGCTGCTGTCGGCTATTGTTGGCGTAAAGTGAATTCTCGCCCTGACCACCAAACATACGGGTTGAACGTCCAAAATCAAACAGCGACGTTCGATTTGCCTGTGAGTTCGAAACCGGTTGCCGACACCCGATCGCGGACAGGAAAGTTGCTGAAACGCCAACCATGATCGCAAGGTAGAATCGAGCTGTCTTTCGTCGTTGGCGATTGTATGTGTGGTCGTTGTTCATGACGAAACAGGCGTTGAAAAATGGGGCAGAATTGTTTGATACCGCCAGATTTTGTGGCCGAAAACAGGTCGGACTTTAGCGAGGTGGGAAAACCCGGTAAACCCCGAATGGCATCGCGCATGCAACGCCCGACCAGATCTTTAACCTGATTTCGCCAATCACGTCAAAAAATCAGCAAAACAGACCGGCGAGTCCGGAGATTCAATGCAGCACCGGCACCCATTTCGGAGAATGCTAGCAACCAGTGATTGCCGTTCGTTGCATTCCTGCATGAAATCTGGCGATTTGCAAAATCGACAGCGACTCCGTTTAACCAATCGCAACCAGCGGCCGTTTTAGGACCCGAGTCGTCTGCGTTAGCCAGGAATAAGGCGATGCCATGAGCCCAGGGCATCCGCATTTTCTTTTCGACAAAGAAACGACCAGCACAGAATCTGCTTGGCTTTGTCCAGGGTTTTGTCATGAAAAACATGGGTGGTTCTTTTGTTTTCGGGCACCTCTTGGTGATCCAATGGAGGATCGAAAGGGAAATGATCAGGTGGCATTTCACTCCCTGAAATGCCACCTACGGAATGAATGGCCACACACTCGTCGTGCTCCGCCAACTGGCATGCCTGTCCGGAAGACGATTTTGATTTATCGCTCGGAATACCCAACTGAGATAAAGTGATGGACAGGAGACACAGACTCGCAGGACGCCTGCACGTTTGGATTGCCAGTGAGTACTGGATAAATCCGGCAGTCTCGCGCAGTGGGTTACCTGCTGCCACCCCGATTGGGGGTCAGGAAATCATAGCAAGTGCCATTGCGTTAACGCCTTCGGCTCACGAATCCATTGAAGACAGGTTTGGAAATGCCTGCTGGGAATCATGCGCATTTTCAACTGGTTGCACGTTGGACTCCAAAGGAGCGATATCTGCGCTGAACTTTTTTGCAGATTCCGGATAGGTTCCGTAAAAACGCTTGATCCAATGTCGCTGACGTTTCTGTTCCATGTGTCGCTCCCAACCTCGTCGGATCAAGAACCGATCCGAGATCCGTTGGTTGGTTACTTCGGCGAGAATTGCGTCGGAGCGTTTGATAAACGCGATCTGTGTCAGAACATCGAGCGCACGATAAAACGTTTTCAATTGTGTATTGAGTGAAGACTCTACGTAGGAAAGAGTCAAGAAATTTCGATGACCCATGGGCTGGTTATAGAACAGCCGACAGACATCCTGTCGATGGCGTTTGCTCCTCATCGCTTGCAACCAGTGGGCTTCCAACCGGGAGGCATATTTGGGCCAGGGCCGCAGTTGCACTCGTACAAATTGGCCTTGGACGACCTCGATCATTCCGTACGGACGTTGACGCAATGTTTCCTGATTGGCTTCGATTTTTCGAATCGACTCTATGAGTGACTTCATCCCTTACTCCACTTCCAGAAACCGAATCTTGACCCATGAAATCACCCCGAGCATGATTGCCATCAACACCAACGATCCAGCGAGAATCATCAACAAATATGGTCCCAAAGCGAACACACCGGCTGCAGCGGCGGGCCAAACCCAATGCCACGAGTAAAGCAAGATCACGGCGCCGGCACACAAATACGGACCAAAAGCGATCACATTCTGTCGAACCAGGATGAATTGCAACAACACGATCAGCAGAGCGGCGAACGGAGCGATCACGAATACCAACAACGCGGCTTGCCAACCCAAAAAAGCACCGATCATCGCGTGCAGGGTAACATCGCCAAAACCCATGGCTTCTTTCTGGAGAGCCATCGTGCCGATAATTCGAATCGCCCAAACCAGGCCGCCACCGAACGCCAGCCCGACGAACGAACTGTACAGACATTCCAGATTCAGCGGCGACAACCAACGCCAGGCCATTGCAATCGAAGTCAGACCCACCAACAGCATCGCGACAAGCAACATCGTCACGGCGGGAGTCTTGCGAAAACGGATTCGAATATCGCATTTTGTTTTCCGTTTCGGCCGGAACGCATGTGCCCAACTCAGCCGAATTGACTTGCGCCAACCGAAATAAAACGGTGAAAACTTGGGAAGCAACGCCCAAATCCAGATCACGAAGATCAGCATGGCGGTGACCATTGCCCCGGTTCCCAGGTACCAATCAGTCAGATCGCCGGGCGAGGCATAGTGAATCGAATCAATCGCTTTCACCTTGGCCAGTTTTACCGAAAGAACTTGAGGTAATCGAAACGTCGGCGAAAAAGCCGCAAACAACAATGCGACGATCGTTCCCGTCACGGTAACTTGATCAGGTATTGTTTTTTCATCAAAGTCAATAAATGTACCGACACACATCAATGCCAGCAGACTTCCCAGAGCGAAAAACCAGATCTCGCACATCTGGGCCCACCGAACTGGAGGAATGATCTGATTCAGTTCTGGATCGACAAAGACAATGTTCCCGGCTGTCAATCCACCGGCAGCCAGCCATTCATAAAACCAGGGCACGGCAATCGCACAGACAATCTCAATGACCATCGGGCGAACCCAAAACCCGGAGCCATAGATTTTCGAATCCCGCCGACGACCCGGCCAACCAAACACAGGTATCCGATCAAGCAAGGTCCGTTCGGATTCACCCTTGGCTGGTTGCATCCACGGACTAATCGGGCGCTGCAGGAACATGGCCCAAGCGTAGATGGCCCAGTTGATGCAGGCACCGATGATTGCACCGCTCCCCAACAAGATCGCGATTCGAATCCAGAAAGGGAGGTTGACGAGCATGGAATGGCCGAATCGGAAACAGGTTGAAGAAAACTGGATAAAGCAAGTTTACGGCTGGTGGCACCTTTGACGGGACGATTCAAGGGCCTGTCTGGCAGATGATTCTGACCGGGGTGTCCTTGCTGCTTCTGCCCACATGTCTGGTGCACGACGGGACTCAGGAACGTCAACCGTGGAAAGGACAAACCAGGCCGAAAGCACTCCAGCCGATTCCACTTCCAACCTTCCAACTTCAATTACTTATCGTCCGTTTCCAACCAGTTGACAATTCGGTCTGCCACTTCCTGAGGAGACAAGTCACCAACATCGATCGTGTAATCCGCACAGCCCTCATAAACAGGGTTACGCAGCTTGAGTAACTGGACGATCTCTTCCCGACCTCCGTGAACGGTCAAATCCGGGCGCTGTTGTGCGTTCACATTATCAGCCGCAATCCTTTGGCAAAGCAGATCCGATTCGGCGTACAACCAGACCGTCTTTCCGGAACCGGCTATCAGGTTACGGTTGGCCGCCAACATCGGGGCTCCCCCTCCCAAAGACACGACGAGATTCGACTGATTGGCAAGTTGGGCGATGAGTTCGGTTTCCCGCCGACGAAATTCCGCCTCACCATGTTCGGCAAAAATCCGGGCGATCGACATCCCAGCGGCGGCTTCCACCAGATCATCCGCATCGACGGATTTCCACACGGTCTGCTTCGAGCGGATTGCCTGGGCCAAGAGCGGGGCGACGGTCGATTTTCCGCTGCCGCGATAACCAATGAGATAGAGATTCATTCCAATACCGTCGTGCTCCATTCCAGCGCCCCGCCATCGCCGATCAAATCAAACGCGACGGAATCGGGATCCTCATCCGTTGATGTTCTCGACCCGTGAACCGGCCCACCAAGTCCTCAACAACCCCGGCCCCGAAGCCCTAGTAGCGGGCCGCACTGGTGGCGCGCTTCAATTCGTATCGAATGGTTTCCAGGTTGGGAACCTGACCGGTAAACAACCGGTACTGCTCGGCAGCCTGCCTCACAAACATATCGACGCCGGTAATGGTCGTGCAATGTGCCTCCCGAGCCTGTTTGATAAACAGCGTCTGCTCGGGGTTGTAAACTGTATCAAACACGATCGTCTTCTTGAGAAACCACCCGGGCTCAAAGGGTGTTTCATCCATATTGGGAAACATCCCGACGGGCGTGCAGTTGATCAGAACCGGAGTTTCAAAATTCGCGCGGGCCGACCAGTCAATCGACTTGCAACCCAGCGACTGGGCAAGCTCATCCGCTTTTCGATAGTCGCGGGCACAGACAAACACGTTCGCCTCCTGCCGAACCAGCCCAAACGCAATTGCTCGCGCGACACCACCGGCACCGAGAATCAGGAACTTCCTGCCCTTGAACACTTCTTCATCAGGATGTTTCGTCGCAATCGTTTTCCGCAGGCTCGTTATCGCCGCAGTGCAGTCGGTATTGTACCCGTAGGCGTTGACCTCCTTGAAAACAATCGTATTGGCGGCACGAATACCAGCCACGTTATCGTCCAGCACATTGATACACTTCAAGCACTTTTCCTTGTGGGGTATCGTTACACTCAGTCCGCGAATCCCCATTTCCGGGCAAATTTGAATGAACTCCTCAAGGTATTCCCTGGGCACTCGAAACGGAAGATACAGCATGTTTAATTTCTGCTCCCGAATACAGGCGTTGTGGACAATCGGGCTCAAACTATGTGCCACCGGATCCGCAATGACGCCCAGAATCACCGTTTCGTTGGTGATCGAGTCATACAGATAGTCATCCTTCATCTGTCTGTACGTCAGTTGCCCCGGAGCCATTTGGCGATCTTCACTGAACGTTGCATACGTCAATGGCGAACCGGCGCGACCGCACAACAGGCGTGATGGCAACCCCATCTCTCCCATGCAAAACGCTGCCGTCGGGATATCGGAATCGCGACACAGTCGCAGAGCCTTAATGTTGTCAATCGGGTTATTCGCCATCGTGGCGATCTTGATGATGTCCGGATCAAGTTTGGAAATCTGGTGATGAATTTCTTCCAGATTATCCGGCGTTTCGTCGAAGTTGTGATAACTGACGATCCGCTGGGTGTTTCCATACCGTGGAATCCGATCCGCGATGTCCATTTCCAGATCGACATAATCCGTCCCATCGGCAATCGCTGCCCGCAGCAGCATCTGTCGATCCGCTTCGGACCCCTCCCATCGTCCACCTTCGTTTTTCCGCCGACACGTCGCGATGGCCGGACAAAGCCGATCGGCAAGCAGTCGCTTGAGATTAACGGCCCGACGGATATAGTCCAATCGCAGCTCAACCAACTCAACGCCCTGTTCAGCCAGGTGCCGGTGCTCGGCGATCATCATACGGTGTCGACCACGACCAATACTAACGCAAATCATTGGCAGAAAGAGCTTTCGTCATCAGGGGCAATGAAAGGAATGGCAATTGCTCCAGCTATCATAAAACAGTTGTCCAGTCAGTGGACCGAGTTTGTGCCAGGTTGTGCGGATTTAGATACGTTTAAACCGCCGATCGAGTTCCTCACGCGAAAAAACCAACGATGTCGGGCGGCCATGAGGACAATGGTGGGAATCCTGGCACAACTGGCGATGATCCAGCAATGCGGCAATCTCCTGCGGGGAAAGCCTGTCCCCGGCCTTCACAGCCGCCTTACAGGATATCATGTGAAGCAGTTCGTCGACCAGATCGCGCCGGTCAAGATGTTTGGCTCCCCCAATGATCTGGTCCACGACTCCCCGCAGCATCTCAGCGGGATTGTGATTGGCCAACATCGCCGGGTAGGCTGATACAATCACCGTGTCTCCACCAAACGGTTCTACCGTGATTCCAATCTGATTTAACAATTCCGCGTTCTCAAGCACGGCTGCTGCTTCCGCTGGCGGCAGCGACACCGGTTCTGGTACCAGCAACTTTTGAGATTCAAGTTTTCCATTGAGGACTTTATCCCTGAGCTGCTCGTAAATAATTCGCTCGTGAAGCGCGTGCTGATCGATGACCAGCATCCCCTCGTCTGTTTCCGAAACCAGGTAGGTATTGTGAACCTGAAGCGCTGTTGCCGCCTGGGAAGGGAATGCAGGAGACGAGTCATGGCCACTGGCCGGAACTCGATCCTCGACTCTGGGCGTCGCGACTGGCCCCAACCGATTGACATCCGGACCCAACCCAGGTTCGGTTGCCCCGACCGTCGGCTCGAAGTTCGGACCCGGCAAGCCACCCGGGGCCTGCGGCTGACTTCCGCTTGCCATTGACGCAAGCGGCTGTCGCGGGGCTTGCGTCCAGTCAAAACCGGGCCCCGAATTTTGAAACGACATCTTCTCCTGGTTTTCGCCGGAACCTCTCGCCGGTTGTCCCACCGGCGCTCCTGGTCCCGATGTGGTCGGAAACGCACGGAACGGTTCAACCCGGTGATTCGAAAGCTGGGCGCGCGCGGTCAAGTCGGTCGTCAGGAACTTGTTACGAACGGTGCTCAGCAACTGGCTGTAGATCTGTCCCCCGTTCTGAAAACGAACCTCCAATTTGGCCGGATGGACGTTGACATCCACCAGCTCAAAAGGGATCTCAAGATTGAGGAAACAAATCGGGAATCGCCCCGTCATCAACAACCCGCGATACGATTCGCTCAGTGCGTGCTGCAAAGAACGGTCACGAATGTACCGGTCATTGAGAAACAGGTATTGCATCCGGTTATTGGCCCGACTGACGGACGGATCGACGACAAATCCGCCAATCCGAATCTCGCCGTGCGCGTTGTTCACCGAGATCAGATTGCCTGAAATCTCCGGACCAAAAAAAGCGTCGATCCGGTCGCGCCACGAATCCGTGGCGGGCAATCGATGCGTGATTTTCCCTCCGCTGGAAAACGTCATCTGGATCTCGGGATGGGCGAGCGCGACCCGCGTGAACGCTTCCGCGATATGGCCTCGTTCGGTTGGCGCCGTCCGCATGAATTTCTGCCGAACGGGCGTATTGTAGAACAATTGACGAACTTCGATCGTCGTTCCAACCGGACATCCACATGGCTGTTCCGGTTCACGATGACCACCGTTGATCCGCATCTCGAAACCGCACTCCTGGTCGGGAGGCCGGGACCGCAGTACCGTTTGACTGACCTCTGCAATCGACGCCAGTGCTTCACCCCGAAAACCCATCGTGGTGACTTTAAAAAGGTCATCCGCGTCCACGATTTTGCTGGTCGCATGACTCGTCACCGCCATTGGCAGCTGTTCCTGCGGGATCCCGAACCCGTTGTCAGTCACGCGAATCAATTCCATGCCGCCCTGTTCGATCGACAGCTCAATTTGCCTTGCACCGGCATCGACAGAGTTTTCAAGCAGCTCCTTCACGACACTCGCCGGGCGCTCGATGACTTCCCCTGCGGCAATCTTGTTGATCACGCTCGTAGAAAGCTGTCGGATTGGATTGAGTTGGACTTGTGTCATTGCTCGCTCGTGTCGTGCTTCGTCGATTACGAATTAGAACTGTTTCGCCCCCTGGTCCAATAACCAGAACCTTGGCGAACATCCACGTCAAGCATGTCCACCCTGTCGTACAGTGGATGCTCTCTCCTGACGACGATGCCCTGGCTCGGGCACCGGCTGGCTATTCATCGCCCTTCGCATCTTCTCCGTCAACATCATCCGGATTCCGGTCATCGGTATTTTTCAGCCCGTATTTCTGAATCAGCCGATAGAGATTTCGCTCACTAATCCCCAGAATGCGTGCGGTTTCTTTTCGATTCTGATTCGCCAGCTTCAATGTCTGCTCGGTGACCCAGCGTTCGATCTCCTTCATCGATCTGCCAATCAACCCGGAGGCCTCGCCATTCAGGATCGCGCTTCCGCTACCGGCCAAATAGCCCGATGTACGTTTCACGACGGGTTGGCCATCGAGCAAATCGGGAGACAGATCGTCCACGTCCAACATGTCGTCGATATCCATCACCACAAGACTCTCAACAACATTCTTCAGCTGCCGTACATTTCCTTTCCAATTGTAATCCAACATCCATTGACGAAGTGCTGGCGAAAACCCCTTCGTCTTGCGGCCATTCTTGTTGTTGGCCTGTCTTCGAAAATAATCTGCCAGCGGCAGAATATCATCGCGACGCTCGGACAGCGGATCCAGGTGCACGGAAACGATTTTGAGGCGGAAATACAAATCAGGGCGAAATCTTTTTTCGTCGACCTCTTTTTCCAGATCCTTGTTCGTTGCCGCCAGAACACGAACATTTACCGGTATTGGTTTATTATCTCCCACACGTGTGATTTCGCGTTCCTCCAGCACGCGGAGCAGCTTGATCTGGGTCTGCATTGGCATGTCGCCGACCTCGTCCAGAAACAGCGTCCCGCCGTTGGCGTATTCGAACTTGCCCTGCCGGTCGGAAATTGCATCCGTAAAAGCCCCTTTGACGTGCCCGAACAGTTCGCTCTCGACCAGATGCTCTGCAACCGCCGCCGTATTGATCGCGACAAACGGTTTCTTTTTTCGCGGACTGTTCTGATGAATTGCCTGAGCCACGACGTCCTTGCCGGTACCGGTCTGACCCGTAATCAGGACACCGGCATCGGTGGGGGCGATTCGTTTCAGTCGCTCCACGACATTTTTCATGCTTGGGCTGGCAAAGATCAGATTTTCAAAACCATATCGCTCATCGAGTCGCGACTGCAGATGGGTATTTTGCAACCTCAGCCGTACCGACTCGGCCGCCTTGGAAACAACTGCTTGAAGGCGCTTGGGGGTAATCGGTTTCTCAAGAAAATTAAATGCCCGCTCGCGCATCGCTTCAACGGCCCGAGGGACCGTCGCGTGCCCGGTCACTAATACGACTTCGCAATCCGGCTGGATGTCTTTGGCTTTCTTCAGGATTGCCATTCCGTCGACATCGTTCATCATCAAATCGGTCACGACGATTTCATACGTGTTTTCGTCAAGCAGCTTCGCGCCCTCAGGCCCGGACGTGGCGTATGAACATTCCAGCCCAATGCGCTCAAGACTCTCGTGCATCGCCCGTGCGTGATCCTTGTCATTGTCAACCAGCAAAACGCGAACGGGTATCGATGGTGCTTTGTCGTTTTCTTCGGTCATCGGGATATCATACAAAATTCGCGAATTGCCGAGTAGTCTCCGACAGCGTGGGATGGCGAACAAAACCGGTCCAGCAAACCCGAAGCCTGGAATTTTCAGGTTCAATCTGAGGGGTCAATCCGATTGGGCAAACGAAAGGAGACCGATTTGCCCTGTCGCAATGCGGTTTTGTCAGCCAGAATGCGAATTGTGGATTATCATGTGACAAGGTCCAGTGGGTCCAATTTCAGAATCCCAACTGACCTGCGAAACAGCAATATTTTCAATTAATCTGCCATCCTGAGACATCCAATCAACTAACCGGTTATTCCTATTGTTGACCGTTTTCGACCGCGAATGAATTGGGAAACTACCACAATGGTCGAATCCTGTCTCGATTCTACCGGAATTCCAAACAGGAATTTAACATCTTGATGCTTAACGTCCTTGCCAACCAAGCCAATGACATGAAACCTCGATCTGGAATTATTAAACTCACTCTGCTCGTGGCACTGTTGTTGTGTGCCACGGTCGCTGTCGGTTCGCTCCTGATGCGTAGTTCCGGTGGCAGTTCGGCGGCCATCGGCAACAATGCGATTACTTTCCCGGTATTTCAAGGCGAGTTCATTTCTTCGGTCAACGAAGCTGGTGATATCGAAAGCTCCAGCAATATCGAAATCCGGTGTCGGGTCAAATCACGTGGACGCGAAGGCGTGGCCATCCTCGAACTCATTCCCGAAGGCACCAAAGTAAAAAAAGGCGATTTCCTGTGCCAGCTCGACGACTCGCTCCTGCGTGAAGAGCTGACCGAACGCAGGATTACGGTCGCCAAAGACAAGTCGGACGTGATCAAGGCGACCAGCCTGCTCGATGCGGCGAAACGAAAATTGAAGGAATACGAAGAGGGCACCTTCAATCAGGAACTCGCCAAACTCAACGCCGCAATCAACATCGCCAAAGAAAAAGAGAAACGTGCGCAAGAGGTCATCCGCCACAGCCAGACGCTCAATCGAAAGGGATACCTGACCCGTACCCAACTTCAAGCTGACGTGTTTGCCGCCGAAACGGCTACCGAGGAACTGACGCTGGCCATGGAAGAACTTCGGGTGTACCGGGAATTCAGCAAAGACCGCATCCTGGCTGAACTTCAGTCTGATATCGAACAACAGGCGGCACAGCTGGAAGCCACCGAGTATACCCTGGAATTGAGCCAACAGCGGGAAGCGGAATTCGTTCGACAGGTCGAAAGCTGTCGCATCATTGCGCCACAGGACGGGACCGTCGTCTATGCCAATGATTCTGATCGCGAATCATCGATCGTGATCGAAGAAGGTGCAACCATCCGCGATGGGCAAGAGATTTTTTACCTTCCCGATCCATCCAAGATGCAGGTCAATGCGAAAGTCAATGATTCGAAAATCAACAAAGTCAAACCTGGCCAGCGGGTCGATGTCCGCGTCGACACCTCACCCGAGACCCCGATCGCGGGTGTTGTCAGACGCGTCAGCTCATTCCCGCTGCCCAGACGCTATTACCAGGCCCCAATCGAGTACGAAGTCTTTGTCGATATCACCGAACAAAGCCCGTTGATCCGGGGTGGGTTGCGAGGCAAAGTTGAAATCTATGTCGAGCACCAGGAAAACGTTGTCCAGGCTCCTGTCTCCAGCCTGCTGGTCAACGGGCCGGAAAACTACTTTGTCATCGTGAAAACCGATCAGGGAAAAATCGAACCGCGGCCTGTTGAAATTGGGTCCAACAACGAGAAATTTGTCGTCATCGAATCAGGTCTGCAGCCCGGCGAGGAAGTCCTGATCGATGCCGATAACTACCGTGACCTCGTCGAATTTCCGGTTTCGTCCTGACGCAATTTGCGTGCCCCTTCAAGTGCGCATTGTGCACCTGAGTGAACGTCCACCCGAAGCGTATCGAGGAAGTACGACGCTATCCACCCATGAAACTCTTTCGCCCAACGATCTGGAAAATCGGCATCAAGAGCCTGTCATTACACCCGATGCGCAGTGGCCTGACCGTACTGGGTATCTTCATCGGAATCGCCAGCGTCGTCTGGTTGCTGGCGATCGGCGAAGGGATCAGTCAAAAGGTCCAGGAACAAATCGAAGAACTGGGCACCAATAATATCATCCTGCGCAGCGTGAAACCTGTCACGGAGGAACTCTCCCAGGATTCAATGGCGATTTACGGGATCACCCGCGACGATTTTGATGTTCTCGCCAACACAATCCCCACGATCGATCAGGCGTTACGAATTCGGGACGCCAGCCGCGAACTGTACTATGGCGAAACCGATCGGGCGATTCACTTCATTGGTTGTACTCCCGAATATGATGACGTGATGAAGCTCGAACTCATGGAGGGACGCTTCATCGAGGCCGCTGACATTCTCAATGACGACAACGTTTGTGTGTTGTCCTACGAGGTTGCCAAGTCCTTGCGGCCGCTGGATTCGTGTCTCGACATTGTGATCCTGATCCGCAGTACGCCATACCGCGTGATCGGCGTGATGAAACCGCGCGGGATGATGGCGGCGATCGGAAGTTCGCTTGAAGCCCAGGATTTTACCGATGACGTCTACGCACCGCTCACGACATTCTGGCGGCGGATCGGTGATTGGACGATGGAACGCAGTTCAGGGTCTCGCATCAATCAGGTCATTCAAATCAGCCAAGTCACGTTTCGTGTCAAGGAAATGAAAGACGTGATGAAAACATCCCAGGCGATCAACGCGGTCATGGACGCCCGGCACGATGAGGACGATTTCGCCATCGTAACGCCCTTGGAATTGCTTGAACAAGCCCGCACGACGCGGCTGATGTTCATGGCGTTCATGGGTTTGATCGCCGCCATCTCGCTGATAGTGGGTGGTATCGGAATCATGAATATCATGCTCGCAACGGTAACCGAACGGACACGTGAAATCGGGATTCGCCGCGCACTGGGTGCGAATCGTGGTGACATCATTCGTCAGTTTCTGGTCGAAACAGTCGTGCTTTCGACCGTCGGAGGATTCACCGGGATTATCGGTGGCCTGGCTTGTCCGTGGTTCGTCATCTGGGTCCGCGAGTTTATCACGATTTGGTTTCCTTCAACGATTCAGAACCTGCCCGACTCCGTACGCGACATGACACCCATCATCGTGCCGATGTCCATCCCGTTCGCTTTTGGAATCGCGTTGGCGATCGGTTTGATCTTTGGAACCTACCCGGCTATGAGAGCGGCCAAGCTTGACCCCATCGAGGCCCTGCGTCACGAATAAACCCCGTTGGCGGTCTGCCGTTCCACGGCCAGGACACCACACATTGCACCTGGCTCGATCAAATCGCATCGAATTCGGCAGACGCGGATGGAAGTCCGGAAGTTGCAGTTGCGGCTCGATGTCGTCACAATCATGTGTGTGATTTTGAGCTTCCGCTGGTGATTCGTATTTCAAGACACGCCATTGGAGACCTTTGAAGTTCTTGATCCCCCAACGACATCCGCTTCCCATCCATTGGAGCCTGACCAGTGAGCCAACCGACACGTCGCAATTTCCTGACAACAACGACAGCTGCTGCGGCGCTTGCCGCCCCAATATCCCTTTCAGGGGCTCCCGCCGTATTCACCTCCCGGCGAACACTACCCACACACCAGGACGACGTCGTGACCGGGGCAGGGGACTACCAATACAAAGTCGATCACCAGTTCTGCCAACTTCCGGACAAATACCACTGGCAAACGACGCACAATGTCGCGGTTGATTCGGATAATAACCTGTACGTGATCCATGAAGGCCGCGCCAACCTGAAAGACCATCCCTCGATCTTCGTGTTTGGCCCCGACGGAAAATTTATCCGTGCGTTTGGATGCCAATACCAGGGGGGTGGACACGGCATCGAGGTTCGGAAAGAAGGAAATGAGGAATTTCTATATGTCGCGGCTTATCAACAAGTCAAGTGTTTTGCCAAAATGACGCTGGACGGCGAAACGGTCTGGTACCAAAAAGCCCCCATGGAATCCGGGGTGTACGATGATGGCGAGGACACGTCCACCAAATCGAACTGGACCCGCAAGGGATTCCTGCCTACCAATTTTGCCTTTCTCGATGACGGAGGATTTCTCCTGGCCGATGGATATGGAAGCCATTGTATTCACCAGTTTGACCAGCACGCAAAATGGGTCAAAGTGTTCGGCGGGACAGGGGAGGGAGAAGGCAAATTCAACCTCTGCCACGGCCTCTGGATTGACAATCGCGAGGGTCGCGAACGGTCGATCATTGTCACCGACCGCAGCCATAATACGTTGCAGTACCTGACCATGGACGGGCAGTACATCGAGACCATGACAGACTACGGGTTACCGGCAAACATCGACATTCGGGGCAACCTCATGATGATTCCTGAACTCAAAGCGCGAATTACGTTGCTGAACGAGAAAAACGAAATTGTGGCGCGGCTGGGAGAAGCCGTCGAACGACTCAATTCAATCAAGGATCTGCGCACAAAACCCGACCAGTGGATCGCAGGCCAATTTGTTCATCCACATGATGCCTGCTTTGATAGCGAAGGAAACATTTTCGTCGCCGAATGGGTTCACACGGGACGCATCACCAAGTTGACTCGGGTCGATGTGTGATGCTTCAGATCCAGAAGGCCTTTTGAAACCTGATCCGTCAGCGGTAGCTTCGAGCCAGCGTCACAGAATTGGACACTCTGCTGGTCGTGTTGGCCCGAAGCCAACGCCCAATGGGACTTACTTTAGCAGGAATGGGGCGATGACAATCTGCCCCTGGCGTAAGCCTGTTTCTATTCCGTACCGTATCGACCCGTTCAAAAAATGCCTGGTTTTGACACGTCTTGTGTGATTGGTTCCTTTGTTGACAAACCTGAATTCCACCGAAAGTGACTTGTGTCGTTCGTCCATCTTTTTCGGATCGACCTCCATAGCCAAGTCAGTTCGTCGCTTTTCTGTTCAAAACGGATCAACAAATCCTGTTTCCGTTCATGCCTGGAATCAACCGCGGCGGATTCGTTTTGGCTATTCCGATTGGATCTTCCTGCCCGACGAAGCCCGGACGTAGCAAATCCGGTCCCGGTAACCATTCGATCGTTGCGTGGGGTTCTGTAACCAAACCACCTGCGGTGGAAGTGAGCTTACCGTGGGGAGAAACAATTTCCAGCTCTTAACCACTTCTGGCAACCAGCACCGTGCCGATGGTGATCAGAATCACTCCCAGGATTGCCGATGTTGTAAGTTTCTCTTGAAGGAAAATCGCAGCGATGATGACGACCATCACGACGCTCAATTTGTCGATCGATGCGACCTGGCCAGCTTTTCCAAGATCCAGGGCACGAAAGTAACAGATCCATGATGCCCCGGTTGCGATTCCGGAAAGCACCAGGAATGTCACGGTTCTTCTGGAAAGCGTTTTTAGAGACTCGAATTGGCCGCTGAGCACCAACATGGTGAAAACCAATACGAGGATCACGACCGTCCGGACGAAGGTGGCCACGTCCGGGGGAACATCTTTGACACCGAGTTTCGCAAACACCGCCGTTAACGCTGCGGCGAATGCGGAGAGAACAGCCCAGAATTGCCAACTGGATAACATCGATAGCCACATGTTCATGACGTTTCCTTTCCGATTCTGACTCGGCCAACCACGTCCCGGGCTGGGGCGATTCGCTTCAAGGAAACGGGAGGGATGGCAACACAAAGTCGAAGGGCAATCCTATTTCGCGCGGCACATCTTGCCTAGTTGAGAGGGGTGGCCGCCGTGACCAGATGCCACTCCCGTTTTGCGATTTCAGGTGCCAACACTAAGGGGTGAATTCGGCGATGCCCGTCGACTCCCCAGGCCGCATCAATCACCGTACCGGTGATCTCCTGACCCTGATCGAGATCGGAAGCCTGAATCTGAAGTTGAATCGGCGACAGTTCACCCATGTTGAGCACCGCCGAGTGCATTCCATCGGTGTTGAACGCGAATTCTACATCGGGATATTTTTCGTTCAATGCTCTCCACAGCTCGGAAACCATATTCAGAAATGCTCTTCCTGCCAATGGTTTGAGCGAGCAAAAGCGTCGCTGGCCGCGTTATTGGGCATTAAGGCAGCTTGCAATCCAATAAATCACCGATGTTGGAAACCAGGATCTGCAGGCCGCTGTCCGGTTTTTCACAAATACCATCCTTCGCAAATGCTGGATCGGGTACGAGCGTTGGCGTCTGCGATTTCACAACGAGCTCCTGAGCCTGCTGGATTGTCGCGTACAAGTCAATGTTCGTTCCGGTCAAGTTGACTGGAACCGGATCACCATCAGCCTTGATCAGTCCCACTTCTGGGTTGAGTTTGCTGGAAACAAGCTGGAGAATTGTCGCCAGGCGGGCTGAGGCGATCCGCAACCCGGCTTCGGCTGGTGCGGTTTGAGTTGCCGCTTGATGGCAATCAAGGCTACCCGGCTGTTGTCCGGCGACGTCCCCTTGCCAGCTCGCATGAATGCATCGGTCAGCCGGACGACTTCCTGCGATTCCGTCCAATCGGTTCCAGGAGTCGACGAGCCGAAAGCGGTTTAAAAATTGAATCGGCCATCGAAAAATCCTCGAACACTCGTGGTGGGCCGTCTGAGCCGCCATTCAACGACGCGTTTTGTATTCCGTCGACATTCCAGTTATCTACTTCGGCATCTCTATTGTCGACTGTTTCCTGACTTAACCTCGATGCTCGTCCAGACGGTTTGGAAGACAGTTTCGTGGTGTTCTTGATAATCCGTCAGTTCGATTCCAATACACTGGCTGCTCGGCATTCTGGCATGCTCAAAAACAGGGTATTCAACCCTAAGACAAGGATTCGTGTGTCGAACACAACATGAACCTTCAACTCGCGTTAGATGGCCGCGCAGCAGGAATCCGATTTTGGATACAAAGGGATCATCGCCATAAATTCCAGATCCTGAATGTCCTGTCTTTCTGCGCTGGTACATTGAAACAGACAAAAACAACCGAGATAACCCGAACAACCGGAAAGGTGGATCAAACGGAACTGGGGCTGATTTCCAGGGCGTCTTTGGTTTCAGACAGATTTCCTGCGGTTGTGCCCGCGACGAGAGACACAGAATGCTCGCCATCGGTTGATTATCCAAGGCCATCGAACCCGCGAATGGTCCCCCTTGGGAATGTCGACGGTCCACCGATGTTTTTCCCTGGTCCCGTTAGCACTGAGCGAGAGATCCTTCTGGAGCAAGGATTGGCAAAGGGTACGCGATGAAGCTCAATAAATGAGTTTCCAACAACAATCCGGGACAGCCAATTCACCTGCCGCCATCCGGGTTGCCCAAACTCAATACATCTCCCCAAATTCGTCGCCGCCATCGCCGTAGCTTTCGTCGCCATACTTTTCGCGCGGCGCTGCCTGATCTCCATCAAGTCCCAACGCGGTTCGCAGTTGCAGGAACTGCTGGCAGTAGTCGTCGGAGGTAGAGTGAATGTGTTCGGCTTCGGTGATGAATTTCATCACCTGGTTTTCGGTGACATTGTGGGATTCAAGCGTAAATTCATAGGGTTCCAGAGGGCTGCCGTAAACGATCAGCAACTTGTGCTCCTCGAATTGGATTTCCTGTGGCGTATTGGGGTTCAACACCGCGATACCCGTACAACCATCATTCAATAACAGGTCTTCATAATCCCAGAGAATACTCGTAAGAACCGGCATATCAATATGTTCACGGTAAAGATCGATATGCCCACCTTCAGCTTTCGCGTGACTGGATTCCAGTACAACGTCGACAACCGAACCGAGTCGCTGGATCAACTGCATGAACAGCGGAAACAGCTTTTCCCTTGAGGCAGCGGCCATGATGACAGGAACTTTGGCTTTCGATTCTTCGTCGACATAAACATCGTGACGATAGCCTTGGCAAGGCTTGACCTTCAAGTCCATTGCCGGGCGAACCGCTTCAGTAAGTTGAAACGTGTCGTACCGGTTAACCTTCAAGTGGGCAGCCAACTGCTCATCCGTGACTTTGTCAAAGCTGTTAAAGTCCTGAGGAACATTCGTGGCGTTGTCGAATACTTCTTGAAAAAAGCGGTTCAAATAACTCATGATTCGTCTCGGGTCCAGTTACGAACCTGGGGCAGCCCAAATGGCTGGCGGTTTCCCAGTCCGATAAGAGAACCTAGGTCAGGAAAACCGTCCTTTTCTTTTGGTCCTGGTTCAAACCGTTTTTTTCGAATTTGCCTACCTGCAAAATCGTTAAAACTGGTCGACGGGTACCTTGGCGTGTCCTCAGAACGATGCGCCACCGGGTCCGGCGAAAACCGCAATCCACCCACGAAACCAACCTTGATTCTTGACCGAAAACAGGTCGTGTCTATGATCGATCTCACTTTCACCTTCAATGCCGGAAAAACTGACCCATGAACCCGCCTGACGCCTATCCGGAGGACCAATGGATGTCGATGCCGGAATCACAGGTTCCGACGACGCTTTTGACTCAACGACTGGTGATGCGACCGTTTGAAAATTCCGATGCCGAGCTAGTTGAAATCCTGTTGAACGACAAAGAGATCGCCTCCAACTCACGGTCGATTGATTATCCCTATCCGGCCGGCGACGCGCTCAAGTGGATTGCGCGTCATCAAATCATGTGGAACAACGGTGATTCCTACAACTTTGCGATTCGCTTGAATGCATCGGATCAACTCATCGGTTCCATTGGATTGGACGCCAACAAGCTTGATCACAGTGCCGAGCTTGGCTACTGGCTGGGCCGCGAGTTCTGGAATTGCGGGTTTTGTACAGAAGCTGCCAAACGAGTCGTTGAATTTGGTTTCGAAACGATTGGACTGCACCGGATTACGTCCCACCATTTTGCGCGCAATCCTGCTTCGGGCCGCGTCCTGGAAAAAGCTGGGATGACAAAAGAAGGACGTTTGCGCAGCCACGTAAGAAAGTGGGGTGTTTTCGAAGACGTAGTCTTGTACGGGATGCTGGCCAGCGACCCAAGGCCGTGACCTGAAAAATTCACACTTTTCGGCCTGGAATCGGGTTGCGATTCCGTTTCAGAACGTGTCCGACAAACCGAAAACCCCGGGGGAAACAAATTTTCGGAAAAACCGCCAATAATTTTTGTTGTGGGCCGAACAAGACCAGAGTGGGTTTCGGGTAGAATGTAAACGAGCGTCGAGAATGGCGCAAAGTCAGGCGAAAAAGGGAAATCATGTCGGAAACAATGGAACAACAAGGCACCCAGGTCACTTTTCTTGACCAAACGGGAGCCAAAAGCGTTGAAGCAGTGGTTGCTGACACCGTGACTGTTCGGCGAATCCTTCCAAATATCATTACGAAAATGAACTTGCCCATGGTGGGTCCGGACGGACAGCCAATGAGCTACAGTCTTGACCACAAAGAAGGCGGAAGGCGACTTCATGAAAATGAGACCTTGGTTGGCGCTAATGTCGCGCCAGGGGATCATTTGATTGTCTATCCAGAAATTGTCGCGGGTTAGTTTGCGAAGCTACGAATCAAGTGATTTAATGTTTTGTCGAGATCGTTGATCTTGTCAGCATCCGGATGCGGCGTTTTCGTTTCCGCTCGGGCCATTCGCCATCGAACTGTTGACGTTAATTCACGTTGATTCGCAAGGAATATTCAGGACCGATATGCGTAAGTCTCCGCGTGACCGAAGGTTGAATTCCGATTATCAATCCGTGCAGATCCTGAGCGGCGAGAGTACAATTTTTTCGTTTCAAGGACACGGGGATCCTCCCCAGAAATATCGGCTGATTTTCAAAGGTGCAGGTTTTCAGCGGCACCGAAGCGGCGCAATCAGCGTTTCCAATCATCATGAAGTCCTCGTCGAACTGGGAGCCGCCTATCCTCGGATGGTTCCCAATCTTGCCTGGCAATCCCCGATCTTCCATCCCAACATTTCCAATAACGGCGTTGTTTGCCTGGGCGGTTATGGAACGCACTGGGTTCCCAGCCTGACCCTCAGTGAGATGTGTACGATGCTCTGGGACATGATTCGATACAAGAATTTTGACAGCGATAGTCCCTACAATCGCGAGGCGGCGTTGTGGGCGAGATCCCAAACTGATTTCGTGTTCCCGATCGACAAGCGTTCAATTCGTGACCGAATCAGCGGTGGACATCCCGGTGCAGTACGCCAACCGGAAGTGCGCGTAACGCGCGTGGCAGGTGTCACGGATTCGAACCAGGTTTCCAGGATTACAGACGACGGCATTGAAATCATCGAAACCGGAATCGAGATCGTACAGCGACCTCCCAATGACGGTATCGTGTTTCTGGACTGACCGATGTTTGCAGGAAGGACTGGCCCAGCCTGTCAATTCACCAAATCCACGTGCAAGCCAGCCCGTTACATCCCGTACCTTCAGCCGTTCGAATTCGAAGCAACTAACCTCACCATCGCGAGTCGGATTTGAAAAACGCGACCCCCCATAACCCGCCCCATCGCCAGCCAGACTTGATCATCGACGATTCCGATCGCTATTCGCGTTTGCGTTTGATCGGCTGGTGGGAACAGGAAAAGATTTCAGCCGCGAAAATCCTGGTTGTTGGGGCAGGTGCACTGGGCAATGAAGTCCTCAAGAATCTGGCGTTGCTGGGTCTGGGAAGTATTTACCTGATTGATTTTGACCAGATTCAGGATTCCAACCTTTCCCGATCCGTCTTCTTCCGGGCCCACGATAACGGCCAGCCAAAGTCCCTCGTTGCTGCCAGGATGGCCATGGAGCTTAACCCGGACTGCAAGATTCAGGCGACCCATGGCAATGTCCTGACCGATATCGGTTTGGGTCTGGTACGCGACATGAATCTTGTGATTTGTTGCGTTGACAATCGGGAAGCCCGATTGTGGATCAACCGGATGTGCTGGAAAGCCAATACACCGTGGATTGATGGGGGAATCCAGGAGATCAATGGCGTGGCTAAAGTATTCATGCCACCTGGCGGTTCATGCTATGAATGCGCAATGACCGAAAACGACTATCGTTTGATTTCGCTTCGCTATAGCTGTCCGTTGCTGAAACAGGAAGACATTCTTGAGGGGAAAGTCCCAACCGCACCGACGATCGCTTCCATTATCGGCGGGCTGCAGGTTCAAGAGGCGCTCAAGCTGATCCACGATCTGCCGTCGGCCGAAGGAAATGCGCTGGTGTTTAACGGAGCAGCCAATCGATTCTATCAAACCAGGTTCGTGCGCCGTGAAGACTGCCTTTCGCACGAAACCTATGAGGACATTCTCGAACTCCCATTGAGCGCGAAACGATCGACGGTCAAAGAAGTATTCAATGCGATCGCTCAATCTCAGGCCCGCGAGGTCGAGAAGCCAGACCTGGCTGCCTATCGATTGATGTTGGACCGTGATTTTTTGACTCAGCTCGTTTGCCGTTCCTGTGATTTGAAAACTCCAGTCAATCAGCCACTCTGCAAAGTCGGCTCGCGAGATGGAATCTGCCAGCAATGCAACGAGCCTCTTCAAGTGGAAACGACTTGTGAAATCGCCTTTGATTCTGAATTGGCTAACCAAAAACTCGGGGATCTGGGTGTCCCCGACTACGATATCCTCAAAGTTACCCATGGCGAAGCGGATTTTTTTGTCCTGCTCCGCGACGACGCGAGTATTCTGACAATGAATTGATCCATTCCACGAACAGCTCCCCATTACCGAATTGAATCCGATTCCCGTGCATATTGACTGGAATCGTAAAGCTGATCCGATGCCTGCCGTTGGCTGAGCACTGCGAGGAATCACGGAGTGAATCAACCAACAGCTGTAAGCCGCCAATTTACGGGCCACGACGTAGAATTATTTCCCTGGTTGAATTCCTGATGAGCTTCGACATTCAATTTGGCGAACTGGAAGAGGCCCAACCGCAGCGCGCGCTTCGGCCCGATCAGGATGCTCATTACGCGACGGCTATGGTCGGAAACGTGGATCACGATGAACTCATGATTTTCGTGGACCTGGACGTCCAACGCGACATGGAAGCCCACGCGTTGAGTAACACACGAGTTGAACTGGGCGGCGTGATGCTCGGTCGCCAACTGATCGACGAAAACGGTCGGCCGTTCGTGGTGATTTCGGACAGCCTGCGAGCCGAACATTACGAAGCCACCAAAGGCAGTTTCAAATTCACTCATGAAACATGGAGCCGAATCACACGCCAACGGGAAGGTTTTCGGCCGGACCTTGAAATGGTCGGATGGTATCACACGCATCCGGGATGGAGCGTATTTCTTTCAGGAATGGATCTGTTTATCTGCAACAACTTTTTTAATCGGGCCCTCGACGTCGCGCTGGTCATTGATCCGTGTGAACAGGATCGAGGCTGGTTTCAATGGACCGACAATGACAAACCGGCCACACGGCGTACCGGTGGTTTCATTCTGACCACCGGTCGTTTTCGACAATTGGAACTCGATCAGTTTGCTCGCATTTTCAACAAAGAGCCAATCATGAATATGGACCCTCGCTATTCCGGTAACGCTTTGTCTGGTTCTCAACCCTCGGTGACCATCATGGAAAATCGGAAGCCTGTTTTTGAACTCGCAGTGATCGGCATGCTGATGATGCAATTCTTGATGTTTTCCTACTTTGCCTGGCAAGCCCTGTCGCCATCTCCGATCGCTACCGCTCCCGGAAATCAGGAAAAAGCCGCCGAGCTCCAATCAAAACTGGAAACCCTGATCGCCGACCAGGGTCGATCGATGCGCGAGGACGCCTACCGGGAAGTCCTGGCCACGCTGGTCGCGAATCAAACCGGCGACGCCAACCTCGTCGATGAATTTGCAAAACTGAAAACCGAACGCTCACGGATGCAGGCCAATCTGGAAGGTCAGCTGGCACTGGCCGAAAAGCTCAAGTTTGAACGCAACAGTGCCTCGGCACAACTCGACGCGAAAACGAAAATCGCAGAGAAACTGGAATCTCAGCTGACCAGCACTCGGAATTTGTATGACCAGGTCAGTGAAAAGTACAAATCGCTGGAAAACAACGTGAAGGCGATGGCCCAGAATGGAGAAATCAGTCTCGAAGAGCCGTCGTTCGGAAAACTAACCTTTCCCTGGTGGTGGCTGGTCGTCGGAGCGTTTGTCGTCGGCTTCCTTGGTTGTGCACTGGGATACGCGTACGCGCGTCGGGAAGGTCGCGAATACTACTTCGATTCCGTACCGGGAGACAACCAGTCAACCAAAGACCCGGGTGGACGAGATATTGCATTTGAGATGCAACGCGACGAAGCGTCCGGAAAAGCAGCTGCTCAAACAACGGTCGAAAATTTGCCTTTGACCATTGACGGAAATGGCGAAACTTGAATTCCACGTGGTTGTTCCCGGCATAAGCAACTGGAACCCGTGCATCATGAGACGAACGAAATGGATGAGTATTGGAAGAACCAGATCGAAGACTGGTAGAATACGATCTTGAATCCGAGGTGTTTTGAGCTGACGTTTGTGTACAAGCTCAATGGAGTCGAAAAATGGAAGTATTGGTATTTGCCCTATTCGCGGCATTAGCTGCGTTTTTCGCCAGTTTTGTGTTTGCTGCCGTCCGCAGAGCGAGTCAATGGAATCGAACCTATGAACAGCTGGGAAAACGCTATGCCGGAAAGCCGGGGCAAAATGGCGTGATCTACGGTTTCGGCCTGACCAAACCCAGTCTCACGTTTGACTACGGGCGTACTTATTGCGCCGTCAGAAATCGAAAATCCCATCGTTTCCCCTCTGGTTACCAGACAGAAGTCTCGATGATCTGGCCCAATCGCAAACTCAGATTTGAGGTCTCGACCAGCCCGCTCAAGGCCCGCCAATGGGGCCCTGGTACAATGCAGCAAGTCCAGATCGAGGAACCCCAATTTCAATCCAACTATCATGTATCCGGCAATGATCCAACACTCGTAAAGCGATTGTTGACCGGCAGCGTACAGTGGCAAATCGAGCAACTCCGTCGCCACATGGGAAACAACGAAGTTCAAATCTCACTAGGTCGTGGCAATCTGGTTGTCAGCAAGCCGGGTTACATCAAGGACTTCGTTTCGCTGGAAGACTTTGTCCGCTTTTCGCTCGAGTTGTTTGACCAGTTGATGCTCGTTGACGCAGAGGGGATTGAATTTGTCAATTCTCATCAAGCGTCAGTGGTCGACGATGTGAAGTGCCCGATTTGCAGCGAGGAGATCCTGCAAAACCTGGTGGTCTGTGCACGTTGCAAAACACCGCATTGCCAGGACTGTTGGCAATACAACGGACAGTGTGCGACCTTTGCATGCAGCGAAACACGTTGCCTTTACGTGGGTCCTGTCTCCTGATGCTGGATTTGGCACGTCGGGAGTCGGAGCAGGGTCGTCATTCGTTGATGCGATTGGGCAGTGCAGGCGGTCGGTTGGCAGTGTCGTGAAATCAATCGACAAATAGTGACACAAACTCGAATTTGTCCACATCGAAGAGGCCTTTGTCGCTGAGTTTCAGCGAAGGAATGACCAGCAATGCCATGAACGAAAGTGTCATGTAGGGCGCCCGCAATGTTGAACCGAGCTCCTTCAATCTACCATCCAGCCGGCGATAGCTTCGGCCCACGACTTCACACGATTCGTTTGACATCAACCCGGCAACCGGAAGCGGCAACACGTTGGTGCAACCTGCTGCGGATACGGATAACCCGCCTTGAGTTTCGATCACGGCATTGATCGCCTCGAGCAGATCGACGTCATTGGTCCCGACAGCCACGATATTGTGAGAATCGTGTGCGACCGATGTCGCGAAGGCACCGGCCTTCAAGCGAAATCCAGTAACAAACGCAAACGAAGGATCGGCTTGCCGGTAACGATTGACGACAACCATTTTCAGAAGATCGTGTTCCGGATCGGAAACCGCCATCCCGTTTTCGATTCGGCACTCACGAACCCGGGAGTTGGTTACGAGCTGGCCGTCAATCGCCTCGATGACACGAACATTCGAAGAATCGGCCTTGAGTTGCAACTGATCGATTTTGATCGGACGGGCAGCGAAATTGTTCAGCGATTCGGTGTCACCACCGGACATAAGACATTTGCCACCCCGCGCGACGCGGCAACCGTTGAGGTAAGTTTCATTTACCTTGAAATCGACAAGGTCCTCAACGACAATAAAATCAGCGGGATCGCCAACACGCAGCATTCCCACCTCAAGACCGTAATGTCTGACCGGATTGAGACAGGCCACCTGCAACACATTCATGAGGTCGCGGCCAGCAGAAACCGCGCGCGCGGCCAATTCGTTGATATGCCCCAGGAGCAATTCATCCGGGTGTTTGTCGTCGCTGCACAACATGCACATTTCAGGATATTCATCGATCAATGACTCGAGTGCGTCGAAGTTTCGTGCCGCCGAACCTTCGCGGATCGCGATCATGCAACCGGCGGCGAGTTTGTCGAGTGCTTCCTCCTTGCTGCAACATTCATGGTCGGTTGTAATACCGGCGGCGATGTATCGGGCCGCTTTTTCGCCACGTAAACCGGGGGCATGTCCATCGACCGGTTTTCCCTGAGCCTGGGCAGCTCTGATTTTCGACATCACTTCGGGAGATTGACCGAGAACGCCAGGAAAGTCCATCATTTCACTCAAGTACCCGATACGCGGATCGTGCAATAGCTGACTGACTTCCGCGACATTGAGCCTGGCTCCGGAAGTTTCAAAAACGGTCGCCGGAACACAAGACGGTGCGCCAAAACAAAACTTGAATTCCGTCTGGGCAGCATTTCGGAGCATCAACTCCACGCCCGCGAGACCGCACACGTTGGCAATCTCATGCGGATCGGATACCGTCGCGACGGTTCCGTGAATCACGGCGACGCGCGCGAATTCGCATGGGAGCAACATTGAGCTTTCAATGTGGATGTGAGAATCGACGAAACCCGGCAGCAGGAACTGGTCAGCTTGCTGGACGCGCTGGATCTCCGTGATCATGCCATTGGCGACTGTGAGTCGGGCCGGGAAAACATGCCGATGATGGACATCGACAAGGTTATGGGTAATGGAAAATTTCACGGGCAGGAATTTCAATTCTGGAATTGGCTGGTTAGTGTTTGTGGCAGCGTCGTAGGTCAGGCTTGACTTCGCTTCCGCAGGTTCGACTCAAGCTGCCAGATCGATGTGATATCCAGGACTAGTTGCGCACGTCGGTTCTCCGGGGAACGGTGGCCGAAGCCCTTCGACAAATCCAGGTCGGTAGGGTCGATCGCCCACCAACGGAATTCCGGCGACCATCAGACGGTATCGGTTCTGGTCGCCCAATGTCCGGCAAGTTGTTCGAGAAGTGGATCGATCGTGTTATCCTGGATTCGGTGCGGCGGATGCCATTCAAACCACTCATAGCCATCGTGTTCGCTCAATTGGATGCTGACCTTTCGTTGCAAATGCGCGAGAAAGACAATCAATTTCTTCGTCTTGGCAGCATCTCGATTTTGCAGCGGTTTGACAACGTAACTGTGTTTGAACTTGAATTCTTCGTCGATATTGATGTCGTCTGCGGTGATCCCGGTTTCTTCTTCCAGTTCGCGCAGGGCGCACTCAAGATTGGATTCTCCCGGATCGACGTGGCCTTTGGGCAAGTCCCAGCGATCGGGATGTCGCATCAACAGAAAAGATGGACTAGGATCGTTCCTGAAAACGAGAAACCCGCAAGATTTCACTTTTGCCATGTGCACAACCTTTGCCAGCGAGACGCTCGCTGTCAGACCCTTTCCTTTGTTACGTTTCCCGGGAATCCAATGAAAATTTACACCAAAACAGGGGACCATGGCGAGACCGGTTTGCTCGGCGGAATCCGAGTGTCCAAATCCCACTGGGTGATCCGGGTTTGCGGATCACTGGACGAAACGAATTCGTTTGTCGGCCTGGCGCGATGTGAATCCACTTCCGGCCAAGTTGACAACATACTGACTCAAATTCAGCATGACCTGTTTGACCTTGGCAGTCAGGTGGCAGCCTGCCTGGGTGTGTCGAACCGGCCACCTGAATTTCCCTCGACGCGTTCGGCTGAACTGGAATCCATGATTGACAACATGGAAGACCAGCTCGACCCACTCAGCGCGTTTATTTTACCGAGCGGCAGCCGCGCGGGAAGCACGATCCACCTGGCCAGGTCGGTTTGCCGACGGGCCGAACGGGAACTCGTCGAGTTGATCGATTCAGGATTGGGAGTGGATCTTTCCATCGAACTGGTCTACCTCAATCGGCTTGGCGACTTGCTGTTTGTCCTGGCTCGTTATGTAAACAAACTGAACAACTCGCCAGAGACGCAATGGAACGCCGGACGTCGTCGCGGTGAAAACCAACCGGGAGACTCGCCCGATCGCCACCCTGATTTCTGAGGTTCGTTGAAATCACGGCGAGTCTGCCGCAAACGTCACAGTCGAATTCGCGAATCCGGCCCACCGTTAACCGACGCTAAAGTAGTCTTGGAGGTCGTTGTGGGAACAAATTCCCGGGCGGGATTAGCTTTTGCCGACAATTCGCTACAATGGTGCGGTACCTGTTGTGTGGTCATCGGCACGTCGCCGATCGCAGGTGCGCTCGCGCGTCTCGTTTTTTCAATAAAAAGAAGCTCGGTCCCGCGACAACAACAGAATGGTGCTCAAGGACACATTGTAAATGAAAAAAATCGAAGCCATTATTCGTCACTTCAAACTTGATGATATTAAGACTTCGCTCACCGAATGTGGTGTCGAAGGCATGACGATCACCGAAGTCAAGGGATTTGGCCGTCAGAAAGGCCATACGGAAATGTATCGTGGCAATGAATATGCGATCGACTTTGTCCCCAAGGTAAAGGTCGAAGTCGTTGTCTCCGAGGACAAACTTCGCGGCGTGATTGATACCATCATGGGCAAAGCTCAAACTGGCCAAATGGGAGACGGCAAGATTTTCGTTTCTGACCTGTCAGAAGTCATTCGGATTCGAACCGGTGAAACCGGATCCGACGCCGTCTGACACACAGGATCCGGAGCCGTCTGACACTGAACTGGGCCAGTCATCGACTTTGGACGGACCGGGCAACGCGATTGACCACACATGTTGTCCGATCATGATGACGTTCCATCCAGACATCAATCAGGCACCGCAATCAACCGAACTCACTCAATCAAGGCAATTACGGCGTATTGCCGTTGACCAGGCAAATGAAAGTCTGTCGCAGGGGAAGAGTCGACCGACCCGTCCGGGCTGGTTGAACATCGGCCCGAGGAAACTATCGATTAAAAAGTACATCCAGCCATGACCATTGGAATCGGTATTCGCCCAAGTGTGCTCGAAGCTCGGCAGCGGTGGAACGCCGGACGTGAAAAGATCCGCGTGATGCACGATGCCGGTGGGACGGGTGTTGATGTCTGTCATGCCATGTCGGATTTGCTGGACTCGATCCTGGTTGGAATATGTGAACAAGCTCTGGCCGAGATTTCACCCGGACTTGTCTCGCGGATCAGCTTGACCCTGTTGGGCGGTTGTGGACGACGTGATGTCGCCCCGTTCTCCGATGTTGACCTGATGCTACTGTATCAAGGCAGCCTGACCGACGACGTCGTCGAGTTTTCCCGACGGATCTCCCAGGACATCACCGACTCGGGAATGCAGTTGGGCTACAGCCTGCGAACGCCCCGCGACGCGTGCAGCATGTCACTCAAGGACGCCTATATCTTCTCATCGCTTACCGAAGCCCGATTGCTGGCTGGCAGCGAGGATTTGTTTCAATACTTCCTGGGGCGATTCAAACGGATCACCACTCGCAAGACTTCTAACATTGTCAAGGCAATCATTGCCGCGAGGGAGAAGGAACGAATCGAGTTTGGCGAAACGGTTTACCTGCTTCGTCCCAACGTCAAGAAGTCACGAGGGGGCCTGCGCGACATCCACTTGATTCGGTGGCTGGGATTTGTGCAGTACGGCGAGACGGATATCGACCGGTTGTTGCAAAAGGGAGCAATATCGACGGCCGATTCGACTCAACTCAAAAATTCGGCCGAGTTCCTGCTTAGGGTTCGGAACGAAATGCACTTCTTTGCCAACCGGTCCAACGATCAATTGGGACGCAACGAACAAGTCCGATTGGCGGAGCGATTCGGGTTTTCCGGCGATGATGCCCTGTTGTCGGTGGAAGAATTCATGCGGCAGTATTTTCGGTTCACCAGCCGAATTCACTATATTTGCCAGCACTTTGTCTCCAAGAGTATCAGCCGCAAAAAAACGCCGGCCATTTCCGTGCTTGAGCCACTGGTTACCCGCCAGATTGACGATCACTTTCGCATGGGGCCGACGCAAATTGGCGTGATCAAGAGCGCCCTGGATTCCGTCAAACAGGACCTTGAACAGGTCCTGCGTCTGATGCAACTGGCCTGTTTGCACGACAAGTCAATCGAGCATGAAACCTGGATCACGATTCGACATGAGATGCTCAAAAACCCGGAAATCAAGTTCACCCGCGAATCCGCGCGTCGATTCATGGCATTGCTTTCAAACACGCATGGGCTGGCGCCACTGCTCCGTCGACTTCATGAAATGCGCGTGCTGAGAGTCATCATCCCGGAATTCGAGCACGCCAGGGGATTACTGCAGTTCAACGAATACCACATGTACACGGTCGACGAGCATTCAATGCAGGCGCTGGAAAATCTCACGCGGTTCGAACATGACCCAACGACTATCGGCAAGACGTATCGAAAAATTCGTGACAAGAACATCTTGCATTTGGCGGTCTTGCTCCATGATTTGGGAAAGGGCTTTCCGGAAGATCACAGCGAAGTCGGACGGCGGATCGCGGCCGCAACCGGAGAGCGGTTTGATTTGTCTGATGACGAAACGGAAACGATCAAGTTTCTTGTGCACAACCACCTGGTCATGTCGCATCTTGCACTTCATCGCGACATCAATGATCAGGCAATGGTCGCTGAGTTTGCGTCAAATGTCGGTTCCGTCCAGATGCTCTCGATGTTGTACGTCTTAACCTGTGCCGACATGTCAGCTGTTGGGCCAGGCGTGTTGAACCAGTGGAAACAGGGTTTATTGACCGAGTTGTATCTCAATGCGAAACAGATCCTGTCGGGTGATTCGAATGGCCTTGTCAATCGTCACTACCAGCAGCTTTATGACCGGGTTGCGAATTGCAGTGACAACGAAGAAGAACAAAAATGGTTACGTGAAAAAGCCGAGGCGTTGCCGAACAACTACTGTGCACTTCACCCGCCCGAAGTTATCTCCCGACAGCTGATTGAAATGCGCAGCGTCAGCCCGCAGGAGGCCGTCTGCTATGTCAGCTCGCAGAACGAGTCGGGTTTGTGCGAGATTTGCATTGGCAAAGTCTCCAGCCGCCGGACTGGAATTTTCTACCGGATCACAGGAATGCTCAGCAGCCTGGGATTGCAGATTCACTCGGCGGACATCAAGCCACTGGGAGATTCGCTGACGTTTTACTGGATTCTGTTCGAAGACATGGAATACCGAACGCCACCGCCGTCTCGCCTGAAAGACATTCGGCAGAGGACGCTCGACCTGGTTCTCGACACGAGCGACGACCCACCAAGATTTCGTTCAACCTGGAAGAACGAAGACAGCCTGGCTCTCAAACTGTCTCGACCTGAGATCCGCGTTAAAATAGATAACGAAACGGTGAGTTCCGCCACAATCATTGACGTGTTCGCCTACGACAAAACCGGATTGTTATATAAACTGGCCAAGAAGATCCACCGCCTGGGACTGGATGTCACCTACGCGCGGATTTCGACCTACGCCCACCAGGTGATCGACGTATTCTATGTAACCGATGAGCAGGGAAACAAGATTCGCAATCGAAACCAGATTCAACTCATCAAACAGGAGATTTTCCGTGCGGTCAAGGATTTCCTCGAACCGCCGGAATCATCAAACGACTGATAAACTTGTTCTCCTCTCATTGATCATTCCAACCTTTACACATCCTGGCACACGAACCGTTGATCCTCCGAGTTTCTAATCTGCAACGAGCAACACTGGCTACCTGGAAACAGAGCGCAGTGTTATGCCTCGTGACATGCATTCTGATGACGACCGGTTGTGGAAAGCAAACGGCCAAGTGGAACTTTGCTCGGGCAATGAATCTTGCTGAAGCCGGCCAGTTGGAGGAAGCCATCGCGTTAATGGAAATCGCCCTCCAACAGGCTCCCGGAGACCGCCAAATCACCCTGAGCCTGGCAAATCTACTCGCCGAGAACGGGCAAGGAGAACTGGGAATTGGACATTGCGACGAGTTCCTTGAATCGAATCCAAACGACAAACTGGCGCATCAGATTCGCTCAACCTGCTTGCAGTATCTGGGACGATTCGATCAGTCGTTGTGCGACTACAAGCGATGTTTGTCTGGGCACGTGTCGAGGACACCGATTGAACGCAACAACCTGGCCTACTATCGCGCCCTGGCAAGAAAAGAGCTTTCGAGGGCTGCCCAGGATATTCAATTGGCCATCGAATCGGAGGAAGGCGAGTATTGGGGATGCAGTTACGCGGTGCCCCTGCAGGTTCGGACAGCCGTCGCGGCGGGTTTGATTGCCCGACACCTTGAGCGACATGTCGGCGTGCTGAAACCATTGAACTCGAAAATCGATCAATACGAGCATCGCCTGGCGAGGCAGGATTCAATGATCAAATCATTGATAGTCCGGGAAATGCAGGAACAAGCCCTGGTCGATCGAACGCTGGAAAATGAATTCATAAAACCTCGGGGAGCAAAACCGATCTCTGAAGGGGCACTGTTCCAGCTTGACTTGCACACCGATTTCCCGTTTCGTGAGAAATTCGAAAAGGCGTTACTATATGCTCGTGGCATCAAGCAGGTTCAAACCAACTGCCTGGGAGTGATGCTTGCGACCCGAGCCTTGATCCATGAAGACCTGGATTGTCACCGGTCGGCGGACATGGATCGCCGTCGCATTCAAGAACTCGGATTTGACTTCGCCGAATTGGCCCAAGAGCTACCTGACGATACCGCCTCATTGGCCACGCTTAGAAAGGCCAGCCTTTATCTCGATACCCGCGGATTTATCTCGGGGCGACGTGAATGGAACAATGAGCCCGCGACTGCGATCGAGGGAAACTCGCAAGCCCGTCAAGCGTTCACTCCCGGAGTTGCTCCCAGCAGTTACCGCGAGTCATTGGAGGACCTGGATTTTGCCGTTTTAGCGGCTCAGTACATGGAACTGGCCCTGAACAGCTCGCTATACAACTCCCCAGAACTTACCGCCCAACAGGTCGAACAGAAAAAAAAGATGGCAACACGAATGACCGCTGTCCTGCTGTATCACCGCATGGAGGTGCATTTACGGGCAGGGAACAAATCAGCTGCCGATGACGACCAGCACAACATCGAGCGGCTCGGCTTTCAGCCGGGTGCAAGTTTATTTTGATTTGGCCGGGTCCATTTGATCTTGCCTGATATGACGCCACCCTCGTCTGGTCCAGCGGGCGCCCAACCGGCAATCAAATCGGGTTATGTCGACTTGATCTTGTTGCCCTTGAGGAAAATCCAGCCGCAGACCAGCAGTGCAGCGGAGACCATTGCCCAGCCAACGCCATCCAGTTGTTGAGCAATCTCACCCAACTCTCGTGTCAGCCGGTATGCGTAACTTGTCATTGATCGTGTAATCGTATCCATGTTGTGTCCCCTGAGGACGGCGAGTAGTTCATGCGGCATTTCGACACCTTTCGGAGCTTGCCGTAATCAAAGCATAGGATGCGTTGTTTCAAACGCCGGCCGGGCCGCACAGAAGAACCGACAGTTCGAAAGATTCGAACCGATTCGGGAGCGATTGTGCGGATAATCAGGTATCCCGTGGTGGATCTGGCCAATGCCATTGAGTCCTCGAACCCCGGGGGTCAAGCTTGAGTCGGTCAATTCGGGGCCCAATCGCCGGAAGAAGAGGAATTCTTGAGCTTTCCAGCATTCGAAAACCGGAACGAACCGGCCAAAAAGTACTCAAGGAATTCCGGCATTTCCTGCAGTTCAAATTGGATTTCACCGAAAATAACATTACGACTTGCAAACAACCAGGTTTCAGGATAATTTTCTACTTCTGAATTGCACGACCCGATTCTGAAATGGCGCTGTAGCTCAATTGGTCAGAGTCCCGGACTGTCGATCCGGAGGTTGCGGGTTCGAGTCCCGTCAGCGTCGCTTTCCAAGAGCCCTGAAGTCAAACTTCAGGGCTTTTTTTTGCGCCTCTACTGACACTTGTCTCGCACAACAGCGGACGTTGAGAAGTTAATCGATCAGAATGTCGCCGATTTTGAAGGGATCATGGACCTTTTTGGCTGGTTGCCCTACAATCGTGCTGACGACTTCGTTAATGTCGCAACGTTATTTAGTTCCCGATCATAACGTTGGTTCCCAATGGGAAATATTCCATGGAATTGATGTGAGCCTAATCGAGCCTCGCTTCTCTGCTGACGACTTCGCTCATTGCCGATTCGTGCGGTTTTAATGCGAATGAATATTTGACCGACTTGGTTCAATCCGAATTCAAACTGACTCGACGATGAGGCAAATTAAGTTTGCCGTGTGAACCACGTGGTAGACGCTTCGAACTGGTTTTGAAAAGGCGGTAAGATGACGAACGAACCACGGACATTTGACTACCCGGTTCGAGGAGCGAAATCATGTCCCGTCTGCGGACAATCCTCCTACTCAAAAGACGGCATCCATCCTCAATGCGCCGTTCAACTGGCAGACGAATCCCGCAAAGAGAAACTTCAAGCCGCTCGCAAGGCCACTCAAACAGGTGAACCAAAACAAAAATCCTGGAACAAACAGTGCCCTCTCTGCAAAGCTCAGTTGCACGTTCGTCGCAAGGAATGTGATTGTGGCCACGTTTTTCGCCAGACCAAGAGTTCGGTATAAGAGCAAAGCGAGGGTGAAATCATAATTTTCGAAATAGTTGGATGTTTGGCGCGAGCTGACTGGATGGACAACGATTTCGTATTGCTGGCGATCCGGATCGGAATTGCCGCGGCGGGATTGTTTCTGTTGGCGGTCTTGTTGGCCGTGATCAACTTCGGTGCGATCTGGTTTCAGGCGCTCGCCTCCGGTGCACCAGTCAGTTTTGTTCAACTGATCGGCATGAAATTCCGACGTGTCGACGCCGCGCGGATCGTGAAATCCAAGATCATGGCTCACCAGGCAGGACTACAGTCTCGTGGAAAAAACGGGATCGCAACACAGGACCTCGAAGCCCATTACCTGGCCGGTGGCAACATCGAGCAGGTCACGCAAGCGATCATTGCAGCTGAACGGGCGGGAATTGACATGGATTTTGACCGGGCTGCCGCTATCGATCTGGCCGGTCGTGACGTGCTCGAAGCCGTAAAAACTAGCGTTTACCCCCGCGTCATTGATTGTCCCGATACCAGCTTCACGGACAAAACCACGTTAAGCGCGATTTCGAAGGACGGAATTGAACTGCGAGTTCGAGCCCGCGTGACCGTCCGCACGAACCTCGATCAGCTGATTGGCGGAGCGACGGAAGAAACCATTATCGCCCGCGTGGGAGAAGGAATCATCACGTCAATTGGATCCACTGCGACTTATCTGGAAGTGATGGAAACGCCGGATCGCATTTCCAAAGCGGTACTTGATCGGGCTTTGGACAGCAACACCGCATTTGAAATTGTGTCAATCGATATTGCGGATATTGATATCGGCTCCAACATCGGCGCGCGGTTGCAGGCCGACCAGGCCGAAGCCGATACTCGAGTCGCGCAGGCGCTCGCGGAAAAACGGAGAGCCGAAGCGGTCGCCGTGGAACAGGAAAACAAAGCCAGGGTTGTCGCTAATCGGGCACTCCTGGTCGCTGCCGAAGCAACGGTTCCCCAGGCGATGGCGGAAGCCTTTATCGTGGGAAATATCGCCAGCCTGGACCCCGAGGCAGCCGACCATCCTCTTGGACTTTAGATTATTCAGCCCAGTTGCCAGTTCAACCACTCGACCGGCGTACCGGATCCGGAATGCCAGTCTCACGTTGTTTATCCCTCGCTTGGGCGACCGAGCCACGATGTGCAACAGTCGTTACGCAGCACCATTCTCCGCTGCCAGGGTTTTCAGTCGTTTGATCATCGCAAACAGTCCGTTTCGCCGCTGAGGGCTCAAATGCTGGTTTAATCCCAATTTCGTCAAAAAGCCGGAAACATCCGACTCCAAAATCTGACTGGCTGTCATTCCCGCGAAATAGGCCAGCAGAATGACGATCAACCCCTTGACGATGATCGAATCACTGTCGGCTTGGATCTCCACTGGTTGATCGGATCGATCGGCAACGTTGGCCACCAGCCAGACCGTGCTCATGCAGCCTTCGACAATATTTTCCTCGGTTTGCAACCTGACCGGAAAAACCGGCAACTCGCGCCCCAGGTCGATAATGAAATCATAGCGATCATCCCATTCCTGGAGATCTTCAAAAGTCTCCAACAATTCGTCGGTTGTCGGTGGAAAGTCAGACATGTTCCCAAGAAAAAAGAACTGCGGTTGTTTGATAATCAATCCTAGCAAGCATTCCAGAAAGGGCGAGTCCGGTTTTCCACTTATCGTTTTTTTTGGGCCTCATCCTCAAGGAATGACCAAAACAGGAACGGATCGATTGTTGACAGCCGACCCTTGATCAATGCATGTCCGATGGTCAATGGGCAAGCGGCCAGGTGACGATCGTAAAATCTTGACTCAACCCTGCTAATTCGGCGTCAACGAAATTCAAGCTGATGGGCATTCAATGTCACGTCTATCAGTCATTCGCACAGCCACGCGACATTCTGGTCACTTTGATTTGCCGCTTGATAACGATTGCTCGCGTTCTTCCTTTGTTCACGATGCTGGGACCGGCACTAATAATTCAACTCCCGCTCCCGGGAAACAAACTCGTCTCGGAGGAGGCCGACGCTGGCCGTCCGCTCGAACGCCGCGGCACTTCGCATCGCGTTAGTTTGCTGAATGACTTCCTGGGCCAGGCTCCGGTAGTCCTGGGCGCCGTTGGAGTCATTGGAATACTGAAAGATGGACTGGCCATAACTGGGGGCTTCGGCCAAGCGGATGTTGCGCCGGATGCGAGTGTCAAAACTGTAGGCGCCCGACCAGATCGAATCCGTTTTGCGCTGATCTTCAAAAAACAGTTCAACGTCGTCGACGACTTCGTTGGCCAGGCGAGTCCCCGTATCAAACATGCAATAAACGACACTCGTCAACTGCAGAATCGGGTTGAGTCGCCGGCCCACCAACTCGATCGTACGCAGTAGCTTGCTCAACCCGTGGAGAGCCAAGAAATGCGGTTGCAGCGGCAAAAAGACCTCACCAGCCGTTGTCAGTGCATTCAGCGTCAGAATCCCCAGCGACGGCGGGCAGTCGAAAATGATGTAATCAAACGATTCCGCAACTTCCGCCATACGGTCACGCAGAATGATCTCCCGTCCAACAGCGCCAGCCAATTCCATTTCAGCTGCGGCCAAGTCAATATGCGATGGGCTGAGCCAGAGGTTTTCATCCACCTGGTGGCGGACTTCATCCAACGTGACATCGGCGGTTAACACGTCGTACATTGAGAGATATTCTTCCTCCATCCCGAAACCGAGGTGCAGGGACGCGTGGGCTTGCGGGTCAAGATCAATCAGCCATACTCGATGACCGGCTTCCGCAAGTGCAGCACTTAGATTGACGGCAGTGGTCGTTTTGCCCACGCCACCTTTTTGGTTGATGATCGCAATACTTCGCATTTTGGAAACTCCCTTTCCCGCTGGATGATCTTGAAAGTATAGAATCAACACGTTGCAAATTGATAGCCGAATCCAGTTCGAAAAGTGCTAGCTCGATCAACACCGTCGGCAGGCTTACCCGTGATCACCAACTAACCAGACCGACACAAAATCCCGAACGACCCATGAAGCTTTTTCGATTCCAAAAAGGGTTTTCGCCGTTCATGATCAGCAATCCCCATAGCGGAGTTCATATACCGCCGGAAATCGCTGAACGCATGACCGAAGCCGGATTGAAGAAACGGGATACCGACTGGTTCCTCACGCGGCTTTACGATTTTCCGGCGATCGAACGTGCAGCCATGATCTCGGCAAACACGTCAAGATACGTGTGTGACCTGAATCGCCCGCCGGACAACCAGTCGCTGTACCCGGGACAATCGACCACCGGGATTTGCCCAAAGATCACATTTCAACGTGAGCCGATCTACCTGGAAGGCCGTGAGCCGGAAAACGGCGAAATCGCCAGGAGGATCGAGCATTACTGGAAGCCCTATCATGATCAGCTGCGCAGCGAGTTGGATCGACTCGTTGAAAAGTACGGTTTTGCGGTCCTGCTGGACGTGCATTCCATCGCACAAAAAGTCCCGATGCTGTTTGAAGGAGATCTACCTGATTTCAATTTCGGGACGAATCACGGACGGTCCTGTGGTGTTTCATTTCAGGAGCTGATCGAAGAATTCTCCGAGGCCATCACCGACTTCACCCACGTCGTCAATGGACGATTCATCGGTGGTTTCATCACACGGCATTATGGTTCGATGGAAAACGTCCACGCCGTTCAACTGGAATTGAACCGTTCGACCTACATGGATGAGGAGACACTTGAATGGAATTTCGATAAATCGGTTGAAGTATTGCCGGTGATTGAGATGTTTGTCGTGACGTTGATGAAGTGGGCCGAAAATCAATTGTCCAGATAGGCGGAAACAGGTTAGGTGATCCGAAGGGTTGTTCAGTCGAATTCGCCGCATTGATGTTGCGCTTTTTTGCCGGCGAGCGCGTCAACATGACCCAGACCCCATCCATCCAATTCCGCGTAACCCCAAGCAAGAAAACCGCGTAGGGGTCAATTGATTTATTTCCGCGATCCCGCGACACCACCACGAGGGACCCGACCCAGTCAGGACAACTCGCCAGTCCAATCCACCGAATCATCGACGCTCTGTTGGGCCACGATTTGCGTTCGGATATTTTGCATCAGTTCGGCGAGATGTTCCCAACGACGGGCGATATAGTCAAACCTTCCACTCAGCTCGAACTTGATGGCCTTCAACGCGTCAAGGACTTTTTCGCCGGATTCAGTTGGCAGGATCAGTGACTCAATCGCAATCCGCGTCGCGTCATGGCTCTTGACGATATCTGTCTGCAATTGCATCAGGTGCATTTGCTGACAGCGAACCTGGGAGGCTTGTTGTTCAAGCTGGTGCATCCTTTTTTCGAAGTCAGATTGCTGCACGACGGCAACCTCGTTCCAGGACTTGATTCGTTGTTCCAATTGCGACTCGCGCCGGTGAAGTTCGATCTCGTCCGCTTCCAGGCGCGCCGCGAGTTGCTGAATCTGGCACGCGGATTCCGCCGGACTTTCCAGAATGCCCGCGGTCCCGCGCCTGTTGACCGGATTGGATTCCGGGTTGATTCGTAGCGGGATCACGTCCGCGGAATGATGTTCACCGCCAGTGGCCACCGTCAGATCCTGTGGCGACCCCTCATCAGTTATCCCGAACGTCGACTGACTTAAGTCAAATCCGCTATGCGAGCTGATTGCCTGAATCACCGTACGGGGGTTGGTTTCGGTTACTGGTAAGATCTTTCTTGCCGAATTCATTGGATTGGAGTCGTCTGTGGGTCTTGGGAACGTCATGGCACTTATTGATTTTCGGCATTTTGAGACCAGATCGCTTGAAACAACCACCAGAGTCAATCCGGTCGATTGCGATGAGTTTACCGGTGGTCGATCCAGCCCTGGTTCCGGGCAGACCTGAAGTTTGCGTAAACGTTGAGGTATGTAACGATTAGTCAACCAAGCGTTTTTCCGTGTCGATCCCGAAATACGGCAATCGGCTTGAACGTCCTGACAACGCATGAAACAATGGGGATTCGAGTGACAGGTCCGAGAGGATCAGGTGTCACGTTTATCAACGGTACTTGCGGATTTTTTTTATGAGAATCGAACCTCTTGGCGACAAAGTGGTTGTGAAGCGAACAGAAGCAGAAGAAACAACCGCCGGCGGAATCGTGCTGCCTGGTGCCGCCCGCGAAAAACCGCAACAAGGCCGTGTCCTGTCCATCGGCAACGGCCAACTCCTCAAGGATGGTTCCCGCTGCCAGCTGCAAATCAACGAAGGCGATCGCGTGTTGTTTTCGAGCTACGCCGGAAACGAAATCGAAGTCGATGGTGACAAATTGCTAATCATGAGCGAGTCGGATATTCTTGCCATCCTTGAGTAAGTCGTAATCATTGGTGGGCTGTTTTCACTGTGTATCTGAGTTTCTCGGCGACCCCAACCCTGACCCTTGGGTTTTCAATGGCTGGATGCGATAACCGGCGTCTGGTTTCGCCTGGGCGGCGCACTGAGGAAGGTTTGCGGAAAACCCTGGATTCGTCGATTCTGCAAACGTCCGGAAGTGAAATTGTGCCTGTCCAGGCAAGCTCAGGTTTGGCGGGGGAAGGCCAATCGATCAACTTCGCTCCGAAGAATAGACTTGAGCAATCCAATCAAGGAACAGGAATCATGAACGTGTTACAACGGCGATCACTGTCAGGACTCAACAAGTACCTGGCCTGCATCGTCAGTCAGATGCTGGTAGTGGGCGGATGTGCCTGTGGACTGGGTTGTCCGACGGTTCCGCCGGTGTCTGAATTGCCTTTCCAAGTGACAGGTAATTCCAACCCGGCTTTGAGTGACGCCGTCGAGCGAATCGAGAAAGCGAATTCACGAACATTGAAGGCACAGGAGCCTGTTGGAGATCCAGCGACTGTGACGGCGAGCCAGGAAACAGCCCCAGGCTCTCAGGCCACGCCGGGTGAGATTGACCGGCTGCTTCTTCGCAAAACAACGAAGGCGGGCATTGACTACTTGCTGGCCAAAGGGCAGGCCGATGATGGCTCGTTCAGCAAACAGCTCAGCCCGGCGGTCACCGCACTCTGTACCAGCGCTTTGATTGCACACCGAGTGCCGTTGTCCGAGGCGCGCGTCCAGAAAGCCTTGAAATACCTGGAGTCGAAGATCCAACCGGATGGTGGAATCTACGCTGACGGAAGCAACCTGCGCAACTACGAAACGAGCGTTTCGTTGATGTGCTTCAACCAGGCCAATGTCGGTGGGAAATACGACGAGACGATTCAAAAAGCGATCAGTTTTCTCAAGGGACTCCAGTGGGATGATGCCGAGGGGCACACCATTGACAGCACTTTTTACGGAGGCCAGGGATACGGCTCGCACAAGCGTCCGGACGCATCGAATACATCGTTCTTTCTGGACGCGCTCAAGTCGGTCGCAGAAGATCCCGAAAGCGAAGCATTTCAAAAAGCGGCGACGTTCATGTCACGATGCCAAAACCTCTCGACGCCTCACAATACGGCTCAGTGGGCGAGCAGGGTTTCAGCCGACGACCGAGGTGGATTCGTCTATTCAGCCGTAGGTGAGGGCGAGTCCAAGGCAGGGGAAACGCCCGAAGGTGGGCTCCGAAGCTACGCGTCGATGACGTACGCCGGACTGAAAAGCATGTTGTATGCAGGCGTCGATCATGGTGACATTCGGGTTAAGGCCGCCAAGGACTGGATTGGCCGACATTACGATCTGACATCGAATCCCGGTATGGGACAGCAAGGGCTATTTTATTACTACCACGTGTTTGCAAAAACGCTGGACGCGTCCGGTGACGAATTCGTAAAAGACGCCGAAGGCAACCTGCACAATTGGCGAGCCGATTTGGTTCGCCGCATGTCGGAGCTGCAACGCGAAGACGGCTCCTGGACCAATCCGGCCGACCGCTGGTTCGAAGGTGACCCCAACCTGGTGTCTGCCTACGCACTTTTGGCGCTTGGATATTGCGACAACGCATCCGCTGGTCGTTCGCGCAAATGAATCAGCCGTGCCCTGAATTCGAAAAGATCGTTGTCGAGGTCTGTACCGGCTCCTTGGCCGGGGCCCGTATTGCCGAATCAGCCGGAGCGGACCGAATCGAACTCAATGCGGCCCTTGAACTTGACGGATTGACGCCCTCGGCAGGATTGCTTGGACTGGTTGCCAACGCCATTCGAATTCCGATCATTGCAATGGCGCGACCTCGAGCTGGCAATTTTTGCTACTCCGAATCCGAGTGGGAGACCCTGAAAACCGACGTTCGATGGTTACTGGATCACGGCGCAGACGGAGTCGCTTTTGGCTGTCTCGATGAAAATCGAAACGTTGATCGTCGTCGCTGTGATGAGATCCGGGATTTGGCAGGGGTCCACGAAGTCGTCTTTCATAAGGCATTTGACGAAGTTGCAGATTGGCGAAATGAGTTGGAACATCTGATTGAAGCCGGAATTAACCGCGTCATGACGAGTGGTCAGCGTCCCACCGCCGACGACGGATTGCAGACGATTGCCGAAATCGTTCAAAAGTCCGCCGGGCGGATCGAAGTCCTTCCAGCGGGCAGTATCAACTCGAAAAATGCCGTGAATCTTGTCAACCAGACTGGCAGCCAACAGCTTCATGGGAGCTTTTCTGCCGGTGAAAATGCGGACGTTGGCTCCGAAATCCGGCAGACGATCGACCGTCTTGCAAACCGGGCAATTGCCCATTAAGGCTTGACAATTAGCGAGAAATGTCGGAAACTCCTCGATTCCACAGACATGAAAATACGGCGAAAAAAATGAAGATTCATAACGGCGATACAGTTACCGTCATTAGCGGTAAAGACAAATCAGTGACGGGCAAAGTCCTGACGGTTGACCACAAGAACGGCACTTTGATTGTCGAAGGGGTCAACTTGGCTTACAAGCACGTAAAACCGAGCCAGAAAAACCCGCAAGGTGGCCGCCTCCACAAAGAAACACCGATCCGGGTTTCGAAGGTCATGGTCGTTTGCCCAAAGACGCAAAAGCCGACACGGGTGGGCTACCGTTTCCTGGATGACGGCACGAAGGAGCGATTCGCGCGTGTTAGTGGCGCTTCGCTGGGCGTTGTTTCGCCTGCCAAACCCGCATACGCCAAAAAGTAGGCGATTGCTCTGCAATCCATTAGAATACAAGCGTCCGTCAGGGCGCTTTTTTCGTGCGCGGTTAACATCCGCTGTCGCTGGAAAACAGGGTGCCATTGTGTGACATCGTTCAGTTTCGGAGAGACTTGGCAACTTGAAAAACGTCCACCGCATTATTTTGAGGGTTAGCGATGTCAATTGATCGACGCGGGTTCTTGATGACCGCTTCTGCCGGAGTGGTCGGGCTGGGAGCAACTTGTTCGCTGACCGGATCCACAGCATCATCTACCGCGACGGGAACCCCCGGCTTCCAGGAACCGATTCGTGGGAAATCAGGTGCGAACATCCGTCTGGGGTTGGCCGCCTATTCGTTTCGCAGGCACTTTGAATTCTCCAAGGGCAGCCCCAACAAACCGGCGGACGGTAAAGCCATCGACATGTTTGGTTTTGTCGACTACTGCGCCCAACTGCATTGTGGTGCCGAATTGACCAGCTATTTCTTTCCGCCCAACGTGGACCGTGAATACTTCCTGCAAATCAAACGGCATGCGTTCCTCAACGGTGTCCCGATCGTGGGCACTGCCATTGGGAACAACTTCACAATCGGCAAGGGTGAACTGCTTGACCAACAGGTCGCCGAGGCCAAACGCTGGATTGATTGGGCTGCGATGATGGGTGCGCCTCACATTCGATTTTTTGCTGGCACGAGGGCACAATTGGAAGCCGCACCGGATAACATGAGCATTGCCATCGAGTCGCTGCAGCAATGCGTTGATCATGCCGCTCAATCGGGAATCTTCATTGGTGTGGAAAATCACGGGCAATTGACTGCGACACAGGTGTTGGAGATCGTGAAGGGGGTCGATAGCAAATGGTTCGGCATCAACCTTGATACTGGAAACTTCATTTCAGACGATCCGTACCGAGACCTTGCCATGTGTGCTCCGTACGCCGTGAATGTCCAATTGAAAATCAAAATGAAGAATCCGGCTGGCGAGACTTCCGACGCTGATTTTGAGCGGATTGGAAAAATACTGGCAGAAGCAAATTACCGCGGTTACGTTGTACTGGAATTCGAAGAGGACAGGCCATTTGACCACGTCCCCGAACTGATGAGCAAAATGCAAAAGTGCTTTCTCGGTTAGTGCGTTTCGAATTCCCAATTCCGGGAAACGCGCAGACAGTGCCAGGTTTTGTTCGGCAGATAAACTGCCTTTGGAGTTTCCCCACTATTTCATCGCTTGTCGCGGAGAAGGCGCGGGCAAGTCGATTGTTCTCACCGTGACTTCGTCCAGCATGGCGGCCCCGATCCCATTGAGGGCAAAAGTGACTTGCACGGTCCGATTATTCGGAACGCCTCGATAGAGCGTAAACTCCTGCCAGCCACTGGTCACCAGGATGCGTTCCTTCATATCCTCGCCTCCGAGTGATTCGGTGATCGTCAGTCCGTCGTGCGATCCCTTGATCACTTGCGGCACATTAACCCAACCGTGGATCCGGACCAACTGCCCGCCTTTGACCGGCAGTTCGGGGGTCGCGATCCACAACGGCGTCGCTTCGACAAGCCCAACGGCCGACGATTTTTCGACGATGGACATCCTTAAACCATACCTGCCATCGACAACGGCCGAATCAGATAGTTCAACCTGCGTACTCAGGAGATCATCGTCGAGCCGGCGATTCTCCCAGCCATTGGACATCATGTGTTCGAGGTTTTCAAAATCGCCTCCAGCCAATCCATTGGGATTCCAATCCGCGTTTGCCAAACGACCGGCGAGCTCCCAATGCAGAGGGATAAGACTGCAATGGACCGTGAATGGTGTTGAAGTTTTCGATTGAAACATACCCAGAGGTCCAGTAATAATCTCGCGGCGCATTGCCGCCAGTCGTTCGTCGGTCAGGTTCAGATATCCGACAGCGGATTGCTGACTGTTCCCGTTCATTTGGTTTTCCGCCATCCGGAAAGCGTTGATCGCTTCGTTGAGCGCCGAACTTGCGGGCGCCGAACTTCTTCCCATTCGACCCATTTGCTTGTCGATCAACTGCATGATTGCCAACCACTGTCGTGTCAGTTCCTGATGCAATTCCACGATGGGCTGTTGCCCGATGCGATCGTAGCTTCGCGTGAGATTCTTGATCACCATGGGATCCTGGGTCAGGACCACTGCGGCGACAAAAGGGCAATTCTCAATTTGGACATGTGTCCCGGAAAAATTCCTTGCGTTGGGTAGTGGTGTCAGTTCCGTATCGCCAATCAGATAGGCAAAATCCGTCGCAGTGGAAGCGGAATCGCCAAAGGCGATGGTTCTCAGCGGTACATCGCCGGTGAGGTATTGCTCGTGATGCGTCGGGCGCTGAATCAACAGCAGCCTGGATCGATTCGTGTTGATCGAGGTTACTTCCAGCTGTTCATCTCCGGTCGCGACTTCGCCCATTAAGGCGCCTCCGACGGCCCAAGGTTCAAGCTGGTCAATTTCGGCGTTGGCCCATTGAATCGTTTGGGCGCGCAGTCGCGTCACGGGATCGGTCCCATCCAGTCGCGAACGTGAAAGAAAACGAAGCCCCCGCGAACCGCCCGAAATCGCTTCGAATACCAGAAACTTGATCTGCTGTGGCTCAAGTGGAATCGGTGGAATTTTTTTGGCAAGCGTTCCGATTTGCGCTACCAACGACGCAGATAGTTCAGTTTGGATGTCGGCCCAGATTGGCTTGCTGATCCCGACGGCATTACGTCTGGCCAATATCCAGTCGCTGTATTGGCTGGCAAGAAAACTGGAACCAATGGGCTCAACGCCGATCGACATCACGTCGGTTAACTGGGAAATCTGTGACCAGTCGGAGGCGACATTGGCAACGATTGGCCGCCCGTCGCGCTTGTCCGAATTACGAATCTCACGGACCTGTTGCTGAATGAAAGGAATATCGCCCTGCGAAGCTCGCTCACCAACTTTCCAGGCCAAAACGCGGTCGTACTGGAAATCGATGGGTCGGAGCCCAACCGACGGGGGAGGCGGACAGATCAGCCAGAGATCCAGGGACTCGGCCTGTTTGAGTTGCTCTTCGGTGGCAACCAATGTCAACTCGATCGTATTAAAACCAACCGCTTGGAGATAATCGAATGGCTCGCCATTGTGCTGGATGATCCGCGGAAAAAAGGGCTTCTTTTTCACCAGCAGGACCGAACCGTCGCGAACCACGAGGGACGGATGTTTCTCGGATTCCTGGTTGTAACCCGCCTGCTGAACATGGTTGTCGCGAATGACATTCGTACCGTTGGCGATTCTCCCTGCGACCGCGTCGGCGGAAACGATCCCGTTCAGTTCAAGATCATCAATTTGAACCGTCGTCTCACCCGCTCCGACGTACAAGTTGAGAACGACTTTGTCGACGTAGGCATCGCGCAGGTTGACGTGAGCACCGTGTTTTCGCCGAAGCAGCCAGATTTCCTCCTTGAGCTGCTTTTGCAAGTCGGAAGCATTGTCGGAAAACGAAAGTGTCTCCCACTTGCCTTTCCCCTGATATCTTGGCCCGAGTAGCATCGTCGTCATGGGTCCGTCCCCCGATGGCGATGGCGTATTGGGAAGTACAACTCGAACCAGCAACTGAACACCTGGCCGTGACGCCTTGATTCGAACCGAAGGCATCAATTCAGAGATGACAAACGCGGGCGATACATCATGAGAGACGTAAATCTTGGTACCAGGTCCGGTCTGAAAAAACACCTTTTCAAATCGATTTTTTGTTTGAAGTTCGTTGGATCGACGTTGGTCCCAGTTTGACTCGGAAATAACGCAGTCCGTCTCGCGTCGTTGCCAACTCGGGGTTGCCGATTCGAAATCTTCGTGAAACTGACCCAAGACTGGAACGGTTGCCAGGGGTAGCGTCAAACAGGCGAAGCAGCAGAGGATGGATCGGAAATTCATGATCGATGTCGCGTGAAATCAACAAAGGGCTCGGGGTGATTCACAAAAACAACAACGCCGTCGCAGGCGCGTTGCGTTTTTTCTTCAAGGACGTCGCTGCCTGAAAAGGTGCAGATCATCGGCTTTTAACAGGAATTTCGCTGGATCGCCATGGCAATGACGTTGCGGTTTGTCCCCATGGGTGATTTTCGAGAATCAGGGTCTTCCATCAAAAACCCTTGCTAGCACGGGGTTTCATCGCTTTTCATGGAGTGGCCCCTGAGATTGGCATTCCGTTCGCTTTTAGTGGCATTCAACAAGCACATCTCCTGACCCGGACAACTACTGAAATCCAAGGCGACACACCATGAGCATCAATTCAAACCGCAACCTCACTGAAACCGAACAGCTTCCTCTGGATCTCAATGATTTGATTGCCGCCGTTCAGGGGCTACCGGATGAGTACAGAAATCAACTGGTACAGCCTTTGGATCGAGTTGTCGAATACACTCGACGCCGCCGCCGAATTCTCAATTTGATCCAGGAAGCGCTAAGTCAGCTTCGAATGGACATGAAGTACCTGATGTTCGATCTGGAAGCGACTCGTCGGGAACGCGATTCATACAAAAACGCCCTGGAAGGCGAAATCTAGGAATTCGGATTCATTCCCTGGAGTCGATCGGGCCAACCTGAATGACGATCTCACTCGGAAAACAGACGCATCATTGCCCGCAACCGGTTTGTGTGAAACGCCGCGGCATCCTGAATGTTTCTTTTTTTCGATTCATAGTCGGGCAAGGGAGGCGGTTGCAGGGATTAACCCACTCACAGAAAACGTCAATCTGCCGCCAATTAGCGGCTGAAAGTTGTCGGCGGCGGTGACTTGGAATATCATGGTGGTATTATCCATTAAGTCATCTCCCGTTTTCAATCCTGGCTCTTTAAATCACAGGAATCGGCCAGATCCCTGTGGATTACGGATGTTCAGCCAGACCGCAGGTTCAAGTCCAATATGAGTGATCTTTCGGCCGAACAATTTGCTCAGCGCATTTACGACTGTGGCCTGATGAGCACCAAGGACCTCGAAGAGACATTGGGGCAATCCGGCGGGCGCGGGCGAGCGAGCTTCAACGACTTCATCATGAAGTTGCTGGAAAAAGAGCAAATGACCAACTGGCAAATTTCCCGTGTGGCCGACGGACAACGACGTGGATACTTTTACGGAAACTGGCAAGTCCTCTATTTGATTGGTGCTGGTACATTTGCGCGAGTGTACCGGGCAGCCCATCGCAAGACCGGCGACATCAAGGCGGTCAAGGTCCTGCGCCAACGATACAGCAACGACACCGATACGCGCGAACAGTTCATGCGGGAAGCCAAGATGGTGATGAAACTGCGCCATCCGAACATCGTCCCCATCGGTGAAGTCGGGGATGACAAGGGTCGCATTTACATGGTGATGGACTTCGTCGAAGGACAAAACCTGCGTGAATATGTCAAGGCGCTCAAGAAAGTTCCGAACTTGACGGCATTGCGAATTGTTCGTGATGTGACTGCCGGACTTGCCTATGCGGCCGAACAAGGCGTTTTCCATCGTGACATGAAGCTGTCGAACGTGCTGCTATCCAGCAAGGGTCAAGCCAAACTGGTTGACTTTGGATTGGCGACTCTCAGTAGCGACAAAGACGATGACGGCAAGGGCGGACCACGGAGCATTGACTACGCAGGCCTCGAACGATGCACCCATGTTCGTCGTGATGATCCGCGCAGTGATATCTTTTTTGTGGGAGCCATGTTGTATCACATGGTCTCGGGAGTTCCTCCCTTGTCCGAAACCCGGGAAAGAATCAAGCGGCTCTCTGCGCGACGATACCAGGAAGTGGCCCCGGTGACCGTGCATGAGCCGACGTTGCCACACCGGATTGTCATTTTGATCAACCGTTTGATGGAGCTCGATGCTGACAAACGAATTCAAACCGCATCCCTGGCCCACAAGGAAGTCGAAGCGGTATTGGATGCGATCGAAGCGGGCGACATGAAACGATACGATGAGGAACTGTCAGAAAAAGAAGCTCAAGCCTACCAGTCCCTGATGACCAAACACGAAGAGGGCCGAAACAAAACGCTGCTCTTGATTGAGTCGAACGTCAAAGTTCAGAACAGTCTGCGTGATCGACTGAAGGGAATCGGATACCGAATTCTGATCACAGGCAATCCCGAACGTGGACTGGAACGATTTCAGGATCTGGATCCAGCGGAAGAATCCCCCGTGGATTGTGTGATTTTTGGCTGCGTTGGCCTGGGACGGGAGGCCGTCAGCTGGTTCGAGAAATTTATCAAGGGCCAGTATACGTCCCAAATCCCGTCGATCCTGGTGACGACCGACAAAGTCGAAAAACTCGTCAGGCAGGAATGGTTCAATGACCAACGAGCTCAACTCAGGATGCCGATCAAGTTCAAACATATTCAACGAACATTGCGACGGCTGTTGGACATCAGGGTCGATGACTCGAACCCGGTAAAAGTGATCGAAGATCATACATCTGAACCGACCCGCCCGGTGAATGACTCCATCCAGGACACCGATGTTGAGCTGGGCTGAATCACCGGCATCGTCCAACCTTCGTTTCCGCGTCAGGATCGGTTCATGTCCAGCCGTTCCTGGCAACGTGATCATGAAATCACTTGCCGGCCGATCGTAATTTCGCCCGGAACATGCTCATTCGCGACTTGACCAGATCGAGATGCTTGCCGGTTGGTCGAGTCGATAGCGATGGCAATCGCAACATTCCGGCCTGCTAATGTCGTCCATCCGGGGATTCGAACGGATGTGACCTTGCGCTAACCTTGGGAAGTCGGAGCGAATTCTGCGGTCTGCCTTTCTCCACACGAAAATCTTACAGAATTGTAAGCAAACTCAGTTCTATCCCTGACTTCAACGCACGATAGAGTAGTGAGTTCATATTAATCGCCGACCATCGTCTGTTTGTTTTCAATCATGTCAGTCGCTGCCGCCAATTCAAATTCCGCAAATACGGCAGAGCCCGAGGTTGACCCGGCGTCAATACTTCATTCGGTTTTGCATGCCGCCCACTTGCTGCCTGCCCAGGGGCCGATCACGGCGTTCGTCCACCATAACACGCTGCACGCCTTCGAGGATCTGGAGTTTGATACGGCCGTACGAAAAGGCGGCAAGGTTTTTGGATGCCATCCCTATCTGCCGGAAAAGCAATATCGGGAGATGCTCGTCACGGGGCGCATTCGTACCAAGGATATCGAAGCCGTACTGCATGATCAACTCGGAGATCGCGGCGATGACTTGTTGGGTTTTCTCGGTACCCGGTTCAACCTGTACCGGGATATCCTGAACCACCATTTGCACGATGGACCCACAGTCGACCTGCGATGGGTCATCGGGGATACCAATGCGCTGAATCGTTTTCGCGAAGATGCACCCAGCGAAATCAAGGAACAGTTCCTCAACGACACACGGCAGTGGGTCATGCGCGATCTGCGAGGGCAATCCGGTGCCGACGACCTGGAAAAACTGGATTTTCCGGTCGCCAGGCTTTTCAAGATGTTTGATGAACGCTGCATTGAAACCTGGTCGAATAAAACCTGGGAGTCGTTTGTCCTGCATTTGCTATGGCAAATCTGCGAGGAAGGCGCATGCCAGGCCACAAAAAGCCAGTCCGGCAAATCTGACCCGACGCGTGCCCACGGCCCGGTTGATGATCCGATCCGCCAGCGTGACTGGCTCCTCGAATTAACCGGCGTAGACCCGGATGAACTGGTCCACGAAACACTGATTCCGTTTTGCGCAGCATTCCTGGATCAAGGATTCACAAGTTGGCAACTGGTGGATCGCGAAAAGGGTTTTCTAAAATCGTTTGCTTCCGTTTACGGTCAGGGATTCGAGTTAAGTGAACCCTGGCGTCGCGGGCTGGCAATTGAACTGAGTCGCATTACCGCCGAGGACGAATCCGCGATCGAGTCGATTACCCAATCGCTTGATGAACTGGGGATCGGCGCCGAGCGACTTGATGCGTTCATCAGTTCGAGTTTACTGGCACTGCGCGGGTTCGCGGGCATGCTGTGGCAAATGGAGACACGTGGCGACCGGGTTAGCCATGGAATGCCCGAAGGCACGCTGGTCGAGTTTCTGGCCGTTCGTTTGTTGCTGGATCGATTCGCCGCCAGATACGTCGCGAAAAACTCCCTGTCTTATCGGGGTGAATTGAAGCAGATTCCACGATGGGCCGAAGAGCAACTTGAACGGAAAAACGGTCGCGACTCGAAACCGGGCTTGAGGAATGCTTTCCGAGTTTTCGAATTGGCACAACTTCGCGGCTGGAAACCGAGGATACTTTCGAGGTTGAAGCCGTTTGAGTGGAAGAACCTGCTTTCAGATCTCGAACAGTTTTCCGGGATCGAGCGTCGTCAGATCTATCATTTGGCATTCGAACGAAAATACCGGAATGAAACGCTGGATGCCGTTTGCGTCCACTCGATGCGGACGCGTCAACGGGATCTGCGAACGAGCTCGCTGGCAAACAAACCGAAAACGGATTTTCAGATCCTCTGCTGCATCGACGAACGCGAAGAATCCTTCCGCCGCCACCTGGAGGAAATCTCGCCGAACTTCCAGACGTTTGGAGCGGCAGGTTTTTTTGCGATTCCGATGTATTACCGTGGGGCCGCGGATGCACATTTTACTCCGCTTTGCCCGGTGGTGATCCAGCCCGACCACTATGTCCGCGAAGAAGTCGTCTATTCGCTCAAACAACATGAAACAAAACGAAAACGGGCTCGGCAAACGATTGGTACGGTAACCCACCGCGTGCACATCGGTAGTCGAACACTCACCGGAGGCTGGTTGGGAACTGCCTTGCTGGGCTCGCTGGCTACGATTCCACTGGTGACACGCATCCTCTTCCCACGGCTGACATCACAATTTCGCGGATTGATGGGAGGTTTCGTCAAACCGCCAGAGGTCACGCATCTGCACCTGGAGCGGCTTCCATCGGAAAGACCTGGCCCGACGAAAGAACAATTGGGGTTCACCGTACAGGAAATGGCTGTCAGTGTTGAGCGATTACTGCGGGATATTGGTTCGACCGGGAACTTTGCACGGGTCTTTTTCATTTGCGGTCACGGATCAGCGAGCCTCAACAACCCTCACGAAGCTGCGCACGATTGCGGTGCTTGTGCTGGCGGTCGCGGCGGACCCAACGCCCGAGCTTTTTCCCAGATGGCCAACGATCCCCGAGTCCGCCAACTTGTCGCTGCCAACGGAATCACCATTCCCGAAGATACGATTTTTGTGGGTTGTTACCACAATACATGTGATGACAGTATCACCTATTACGACCTCGATCAGATTCCGCTAACGCACCGAACCGAGTTTGAAACCGCTGTCCAGGCGCTTGACGAAGCCCGCAAACGGGACGCGCATGAGCGGTGCCGGCGGTTTGAATCCGCCCCCCTCGACCTTTCATTTGATGAAGCTCTGAAACATGTCGAGGGACGAGCAGAAGACCTTTCGCAGGTTCGCCCGGAATACGGTCACGCCACCAATGCCCTCTGTTTTGTTGGGCGCCGCGATTGGAATCGCGGCATGTTCCTGGATCGGCGGGCCTTTTTGCAGTCGTACGATCCGATCCAGGACGACGCAGCGTGTTCCATTCTTGAGCGAATTCTTCAAGCTGTAATTCCAGTTTGCGCTGGGATCAATCTTGAATACTACTTTTCGTTCGTTGATCCGGTTGGTTACGGCTGTGGTACGAAACTGCCTCACAATATCACATCCCTGATCGGCGTAATGAACGGTGCAGGAAGCGATCTCCGTCCCGGTTTGCCATGGCAGATGGTGGAGATTCACGAACCTGTTCGCTTGCTCTTTGTGATTGAGACAACGGCAGCGGCAATGCAGAAAATCATTGCCAAAAACGCCGGCATCGAAAGACTCTGCAACGGAAACTGGGTTCAACTGGCAATCCTGGATGCTGCCACTTCCACCGTAATGCTTTACAAGCGGGGCCAGTTTATTCCTTACGTGCCGGAAACCGACGAACTGGCGTCGTCCGAAACTTCGGTCGACTGGTATCGCGGCTGGCGAGACCATCTGAAATTTGCAAGTATCGGCAAGGAGTTTGCGAACTAGCAGTTTATGGACCTGGAACTATTTTATCGCATTGCAGGAATAACGACGGTCGCCAGTCCACTGGTTTTGCTGGCATTGCTGGGAATCCCCTGTCTCGTAGCGCGCCCACCTTCCGAGAAATCAATCACTCGACTGATCTACGGATCGGTTGTGATTGGTTTGAGCACTGCCGTCGCGATTCTGGTGGCGATGTTGATCAGTGGCAGCCGGCATGTTCCGATCGACCTCGGTGACTGGATCAGCCTGCCCGAAGAGCATTTTGACTTTCACCTGAAATTTGTCTTCGACCGACTCAGCGTTCCGTTTGTCATTCTGACGTATCTTTTATGCGGAACGATTGGTGCGTTTACCAGCCGCTACTTGCACCGCGAGCCGGGCTATGTCCGATTTTATGTCGCGTACGCTCTATTCATGCTGGGAATGGTCTGTGCAACGCTCGCCGGAACCATCGAAGTCCTGTTTTTTGGTTGGGAACTGGTCGGGCTTTCTTCCGCTTTACTGATCGCTTTTTTCCATGAACGTCGCAACCCTGTCCGCAACGGATTCATGGCTTGGTGCGTCTATCGAATTGCGGACGCTGCGTTTTTGATTGCGGCAGTTCTGATGCACCACCTGACAGGAGCCGGTGATTTTGAAGTTCTGATGGGACAGGGTTCCTGGCCCGAAGGCGTGGCGTCGATTACACAAACGCAGGCGCTATGGATCGGGTTGTTGCTCGTCGTCGCTGCGGCTGGCAAGTCAGGGCTGGTGCCGTTTTCAGGGTGGCTCCCGCGTGCCATGGAAGGGCCGACGTCTTCCAGCGCCATTTTTTACGGTGCGTTGTCGGTTCACCTGGGCGCATACTTGTTATTGCGGATCAGTCCCATACTGGAGCTTTCGATCTGGCTTTCCGGGACCGTCGTGACTTTGGGACTGTTGACAGCAGTTTACGCCACGCTCGCCGGGCGGGTACAGGCGGACATCAAAACAGCATTGGCGTTTGCTTCGCTGACCCAGGTCGGCATTATCGTTGTCGAGATCGGTCTGGGATTACGTTATATCGCGCTGATTCACATACTTGGCCATGCGGCTGTGCGGACCTTACAGTTGTTGCGAGCCCCAACCTTGCTCCACGATTATCACGTGCTGGAGAACGCGTTGGGGGGGCATTTGCCAGAATCACAAATCTGGTTGTGGAAGATTCTTCCCCAGTCCAGCAAACGGTGGTTTTACCTGTTCGCTTTGGAACGCGGGTTTCTGGACGAGTTACTCAATCGAATTTTCGTGCGACCTTTCGTGGCCTGTTTTCGTTTGTTTGATTCACTGGAACGGAAATGGACAAACCTGTTGTCCGGTGACACGCACGTCGAGTCCGATGCGGTTGCCTTGCACGATGAAATCATCGAAGAGTTGAAATACTGACCCTATGTTAGAACTTCATTTACCCTGGTTGGAACTCGCTGTCCTGACGCCGTTGATTGGAGCGGGTGTCGCCTGCCTCTGCAAAGACGCCGAAAAAACGCGATTGGTGGCAATTGCGTTTTCCGGATTGGCGTTAGTGTTTGCATTCGGTGCATGGGAAGACTTCAATACGCTGAGCGTGTTCGAGGCACACGATCACTGGGACCTTGTTTCGCCTCTCCTTGGTCGAGACGCGATGGTGGTCGACGAGTTCAATGCCCCGTTGCTGACGTTGACCGCGTTGATGTTTTTCCTCACACCGCTGGCGACTCTTCGCACGAAACTCAAACGTTTTCCTTTTCGAATGAACCTGTTGTCCGAGTTTCTGATGCTCGCGACACTGGCCTGCCGTCAACCCTGGGGCATCATCGTCCTGATGGCCCTGCAGACCCTTCCGCTCGTATGGGAACTGCGTCAACGGGGAAAATCCAGTCGGGCGTTCGTTATCCACATGGGGCTATTCATTGGATTGTTGGTGGCCGGTTGGGCGATGATTGACGCCGAAGATGCCACGCACGAACATTCGATGACCGCGATTGCCCTGCTGACCGTTGCCATCCTGATTCGGTGCGGTTGCGCTCCGTTGCATTGCTGGATGACCGATCTTTTTGAGAAAGCAACTCTTGGATCGTCGTTGTTGTTCGTCTCTCCCATGGTTGGGGCCTACGCAGCCGTCAGGCTGGTACTGCCGGTTGCGCCCGATTGGGCACTGCGAATCATTGCCATTGCGTCATTGTTTACTGCCGTTTATGCGGCTGGCATGGCGCTGGTGCAAATGGAATCGAGGCGATTTTTTTGCTACCTGCTGCTGAGCAACGCCTCCTTGGTGCTGGTTGGACTCGAGGTTGTCACTCCGATTGGTTTGACCGGGGCTCTTTCCACCTGGCTGGGTGTTTGCTTGTCGTTGACGGGTTTTGGTTTGACATTGCGCGCAATTGAATCCCGCGTGGGTCGACTTTCGTTACGCGATTTCCATGGTCTCTACCAACAGATGCCCTTGCTGGCGACATTTTTTCTCCTCACGGGACTGGCGATTGTCGGCTTTCCGGGCACCGTCGGTTTCGCCGGAGTCGAGTTGATCGTGGAAGGTGCCGTCGAGGTTTTTCCGTATGTTGGCATGTTTGTTGTCATTGCGGCGGCGCTTAACGGAATTGCCATCTTGCGAGCCTACTTTCGATTATTCACCGGAACAGAATACTTGTCCTCGTTTTCCATGCAGGCGCGGTGGCCTGAAAAAATCGCCGTCTTGATCCTGAGCGTTTTGATCATTGGCGGCGGCGTATTCCCGCAACCGGGGGTACAGTCGAGATACCACGCGGCGAAAGCAATCATGTTGCGTCGAGCCGCCAGCCTGGCCCACAACCTACCAACCCTAAACAACCAAACCAAAGACCTGATTGACCGCGGAGGCTCTGATGTCAAACCATAACGAAAACCACAATAATCCCTCGAAACCTGTTACGGAAAAACCAGTCGGCAATGCCGCGGGCTTCGTCAAGTACTTCAAACAGGACATCATTTCGGGGTTCCTCGTCTTTCTAATCGCCTTGCCGCTTTGCCTGGGAATCTCGCTGGCCTGTGGCTACCCCGCGATCGCGGGTATTTTCACGGCAGTCGTGGGTGCGATCCTGACGACCTTTATCAGCAACTCCGAACTAACGATCAAAGGTCCGGCCGCCGGATTGATCGTGATTGCCATCGGTTGCGTCGAGTCGTTCGGTGGAGACGGCGCGGTCGGCGGGTTTACTGACGGCGACATGACGGCCTACAAGCTCGCACTGGCCGTTGGCGTAGGTGCCGCCGTTCTGCAGATTCTGTTTGGACTGTTCCGGGGTGGAATTCTCGGGGAGTTCTTTCCACTCGCTGCTGTCCACGGGATGCTGGCTGCGATTGGCGTGATCATCATGGTCAAACAACTGCCCATCGCTTTGGGTGTTCAGGGCAAAGGTGAACCGCTGGAGATGATCAAGGAAATCCCTCATTACTTTGCAACCATGAACCCGGAGATCGCGCTGGTCGGTGGAGTCGGACTGGCAATCATGTTTCTCTGGCCGGTGCTGCAAAAGTCGATTGTGTTTCTGAAATCGATTCCTTCCCCGCTGGTTGTCCTGTTGGTGACGGTTCCGATGGGGATGTATTTTGACCTGCTCCATACCCATGGCTACGAATTCAATGGTCAACAATACGAAGTCGGCGAGACATTCCTGGTACAGATGCCAGACCGGGTTCTGGGGATGTTCGATTACTTGACATTTCCTGATTTTTCGGCCTATTCGCCGGAACACCTGGGCAATTCACTAACATGGGTTGCGATGTTCTTCATCATTGGATCGCTGGAATCCATTCTGAGTGCGAAAGCCGTTGACGTTCTCGATCCGTGGAAAAGAAAAACCAACTTCAACCGGGATACGGTTGCGGTCGGAGTTGGCAACCTGGTCAGTTCGTTCGTCGGCGGCCTGCCCATGATTTCCGAAATCGTGCGCAGCAAAGCCAACATCGACAACGGGGCGCGGACAAGATTTGCAGACCTGTGGCACGGCGTCTTTTTGTTGCTTTGCGTTGCTCTGATTCCGACCGTCCTGCACCGTATTCCACTGGCGGCCCTGGCGTCCATGTTGATCTACACAGGATTTCGCTTGACTCACCCCTCGGAATTCATGCATACGTACCGGATCGGACGTGAACAACTGGTCATTTTCCTGGCGACCCTGATTGGCGTCTTGGCCACCGACCTTCTCATGGGGATCGGGATTGGAATCGCGGTCAAGGTGGTAATCCATCTTATCAATGGCGTTCCTGTTTCCTCATTGTTCAAACCCTACCTCGACATCATCAGCAAAGACGATGAAACCGTCCTGGTGCATGCACGCAAATCGGCGGTGTTCAGCAACTGGATTCTGTTCCGGCGAAAACTGGTCCAGGTCGGCATCGATGATCGGCGTAACGTTGTGCTGGATATGTCAGACACGAACCTGGTCGACCACAGCGTCATGGAAAAACTCCACGAGCTGGAAAGCGATTTCGGAGATGTTGGCCTCAACCTCGAAATCATCGGCCTGGATGATCATGAGAATCTCTCAGCACACCAGTACGCAGCTCGCAGGCGTTCGATGGAAAAACTGAGGCGAATCACCATCATCGTGCCTACCGAGGTGAGCGAATCCGTTTGCCAGGCGATCATAGATCTGGGAGCTACCGGTTACACCCTTTCGGAATGCCTGGGTGTGGGAAGGCATCAGATCTATGAAGCCAACGGGAGCCTGCCAGTCCAATCTGCCATGATAAAAATCGAGACGATTGTCCCCAAACTCCTCGGTGAAGCAATCTTTGATTTCTGTCGCAAACAGATAGCTCCACATCATCCGAATTCGATTTGCACCGAGCAAATCGACGTGTTGAAGAAAGAAGCATTCGTTCCACGAGAAACCACATTGGCCTGAGAAATCGATCGGGGCCATGGTTCAAGAACAGCGATCCAGTTTCAATATTTCCGTTTCGAGTGCAGAAGGGAAACCCGGAACCTCCCGTTGTCAATTCGCATGCGCCATTGCTGGGGATTTGCGCGGGGTTCTTCCGTTGGACACGGGCAGGGATATCTCCACGTGCATCCGTTTCAAGCAGGACAAAGAGTGCTATTGGTTGGCGTTACCTTTTGACCTTGATTCCGGGCTTCGCACAAAATTGACGAACGAAAATTTCTTCCTTCGGAGGTGGTTTCCGATAGCGCGTCCAAGAAAAGAAACTGGATTCCCAGGACGCCCGAAACCTGGCGGAGCATGTCTGACCCGGCAGTGATTTTCGAAGGCGACCATTCGATTCTGTCCCAGCCGGTTTTTTGTCGTTGCCACGCCAAGAAAATACGATCTCCCCGGAGAACATCCGATGCCGTCGGGGATATTACGAGCGCATCGGAGCTCTCCGCAACCTGGTTGATCCGGAACATCATGACCAGCAAAAGTGGATTGGCAACAATGTTAACCCGGTTTATTCCCGTCTCTCGATGTCCCTGGAGATCAGACAGGACTGATTGGAGGTCAATGACAAACAGACGGAATTTGTATCGAGGAATGCAAGTGGCCCTCATCCAATTCCCGGATGCTGGGTGTTTTTTTCGTTAGGCATCTCATGGAGCCTCGACGATATTTTGCGTAGAATAAGGGCTCACATGGATAAGGGCTCACATTGAGATCGGAATTTCGGACGACGACCATCGAATGCAGGAAGATCAGAATTGGACAGGAAAAGGGACTCGGATTCGGCGACGCTGACGCATGTCGAGCCACATTTCTGGGTCGAACATTACGGCGACTACCTGTTTCGCTATGCGAATTCGCGACTCCGTGACACCAATTCGGCGGAAGAAGTCGTCCAGGAGACCTTTCTCAACGGAATCAAGTACCTGCAACAATTCTCGGGCAAGGGATCCCAACAAGCCTGGTTGCTGGGAATTCTCAAGCGAAAAATCGTTGATTTTGTTCGTCGAAGAAGCAAGCACCAACGGGCCCAACCCTATGAAGACGAACACGATCCTTCCAACCAGCTTTTCGATGACAAAGGGAACTGGAAACAAGGCGCGGTTCCCTGGTCGACAGCGCCGGATCGAGACCTGCAGTCCGCAGAATTGCGAACAATCGTCAACGAATGCCTGACGCATTTGCCGTCCGGGCAGGCCGATGTTTTTGTCTTGAGTGTCATGGAAGGCATGGATTCTGAACAAATCTGTAAGGAACTTTCGATCACCCCGTCCAATTTATGGGTTCGTATGCACCGCGCGCGGTTGGGACTCGCCAATTGCGTTGGCAGCCAGTGGTTTAGTCCAGATGAGGTTTCCGGTCATGCTGAGTGACAAGCGAGCGATTGAACTGGTTTCGAAGTCCTTCAACGGTTTCCTTTCGAACGCGGAATCTGCCGCAATGGACAGACATCTGGAAGAAAGTAGAGATTCCCGCGGGTTCGCACGACTCTCCACGGCGATCCAACAATCGGTCGTGGAGTTGGCATCCATGGCCGAACAAGATGTCGAATCGGCCGGACCCGGGCTTAGCCAGGACGCAAAAATGCGAATTGGTGATTCCATTAAACTTGCCATTGAACAAAAGCTGTTCGAATCAAAGCTTGCCCCGACAATTGCCGGACATGTCGATGAAACATTCGAACAGGCAACAGACAGTTTGATACGGCGAGAAGTCCAGCCTGGTGACCACCGCCAGATTGGTTCCCGGTTCACGCTGATTCGACAGCTGGGGCAGGGCGGTTTGGGCAATGTCTGGTTGGCGCGTGATGAGAAACTGAATCGCAATGTGGCCATCAAGGAAATGAACACGCACGCACTGCAATCGCCGAAAGCGTGGCAGCGATTTGATCGGGAAGCCGAAATCACCGGCCACCTTGAACATCCCAATGTCGTACCGCTTTACCAGTATGGTACGGACACGAAATCGGGAGAGCCGTTTTACACCATGCGATTTGTCGGGAAACGGACGCTGGCCGATGCGATCGAAGAATACCATGATCGTTGCCAGGCCGGAAAATGCGATCCGTTGCTCTTACATCGGCTGTTGAACGCGTTCCTGGATGTCTGCCAGGCCATCGCGTACGCGCATTCACGTGGCGTTATCCATCGCGACCTGAAACCGGAAAATGTCGCGCTGGACAATTTTGGACAGGTCATTGTGCTTGACTGGGGATTGGCCAAAGTTGCCGATGACGGTGAACTCGGCGGCCAGATTTCCGGCGACCATGACCTAACCGACGAGGCGCTGGCCAAGACCATGGTGGGCGAAGTAATCGGCACGCCGCTATACATGTCACCCGAACAGGCTTCCGGTGGAACCGTTTGCCATCAAACCGACATTTACGGATTGGGAGCGATTCTGTTTGCGATTTTGACCGGGTTTGCGCCCCACGAAAAAAGCCTCAATGGAGTCGATGACAGGCATGCAGTCCGGGATGTCCTCAAGTCGATCGCAGAAAACGCAACCCCGTTACCACGCGACTATCGCATTGATGTGCCGATCGATCTGGAATCGATTTGCAAGAAGGCCATGTCGCGGAAAAAATACGCGCGTCACGAATCGGCTTCCGAATTGGCGACGGAAGTCGAACGCTGGATGGTCGACCAGGGACGCCGTCAATCCGAGTATGAAAACATGCGAATGGAGGGTCGCGAACTGCGGTCCAATGTGCAGGCTGCCGTTCGTGATCTTGAATCCAATGTTCGGTTCATGTCCAACCTGCCTCCGATCGAAGAGCTGATTCGCGTCGAATCGGAAGACGAAATGCTGGCTTGGCGAGAACGGTTAGTCACGATTTTCTGCGGGCTTCTCAGTGCGAAACCGGACTACCGAAGCGTCGTGTACAGCCGGATCGAAGGAGATCAATTCACCGAACTGGTACGGGTTGAACGACACAGCACCGTGCATTCCACAATCCGCTCGATCCCGCGCAGCCGACTTCGATCCGGAAAATCGAGTGATTTCACCCAGCACGTCGTCCAGATGAATCCGGATGAGGTGTACACGTCGCTGGCCTGTGGTCCCCTCTGCGATGCGAAATCTCCGACTTCGGATGCGGTCACACTGGTTGCCGGTGTACCGGTATTCGACAATGCGAGCGAAGACGTATTTGGAGTCGTGATCATCGAGTGCGATTTGGACCGGGTGATGAAAGAGCAGTTGAACCGCCGATTCGTGGCCGCTGATATTGCAATTGCCTGTGATACGTTTCACGTCATGATGCACAACCGAACCAGTCAGGGATTGATTGAGGAAACCGTCTCACAGCCGATTGCCAAAGTGCTTCCCAAGTTCAACGGGGCGGTTGCCGGTCTTCAGAATTCAATGGAATTCATCGACGAAACCGACCGACAGATCTACGGCGCGAGGTTGTGGCTGATCCCGAAAACACACGGGATCATGTTCCTGCTCAGTCAAAAGTAGCAGACACAAGCTTGTTCACGTCATATGGCAACCGCGATTGGAGCAAACTTCACCTGTTCCTTTGTGGTTTTACGAACAGATTACCGACTTTTTCTGCAAGCTGCTGGACTTTCCGATCAATAAAGTTTTCAATTAACAAACTGCCGTTCAACGGCACAGCCCATCCCTTTCAAAAAACCTGGAAACGATCCATGAAGCGCAAGCACATTCTCTTTTCGAACTCCGTCGCCGCGTTGTTGTTTTGCGTTGCTACGGCACCATTGTCCGCAACGGAAAACGACTGGCCAACGTTTCGAGGACCAGATCGAACGGGGGTTTCGCCTGACACAGGGTTGCTTCAGGAGTGGCCAGATGGCGGGCCGGAACTGGTTTGGGAAGCCAGTGGAGCGGGGCGGGGCTATGCAAGCGTCGCGATTGCCGGTGGCCGGATGTACACACTCGGGGATGGTCCTTCAACGGCCAGCGACGCCGATGAGTATATGACCTGTTTTGACCAGAAAACCGGCAAACAGATTTGGCGAACCAGAACCGGCCCCGCCTGGAATAATGGAAAAGACACTTGGCAAGGCTCGCGCAGCACTCCCACGGTTGACGGTGATCGGGTGTACGTTATCACTCCGTTTGGAAAACTGTTCTGTTTAAACACCGACGGAGTGGAACAATGGCAGATCGACCTCAAGGAGAAATTTGCCGGTAAAAAAGCGGACCAATGGGGTTACAGCGAATCCGTTTTGGTCGACGGAGACAATCTGATCTGCACTCCCGGCGGACCCGACAACACGATGGTCGCGCTAAACAGGAAAACCGGTGAAAAGGTCTGGTCCAGCTCTCGTTCCAATGATCGAGGAGCCGGTCATGCATCGGTCGTGATCTCTGAAGTTGGTGCGACGCGAGTTTACGTGCAGACGACAGGGAGCGGCGCAATGGGCGTTCGGGCTTCCGACGGAAAGTTACTGTGGACCTATGACATTGACAAAACGATCGCCGTCATCCCGACGCCGATCGTTCGCGGTGACCTGGTTTTCATGTCGGTCGGATATAAAAGGGGTGGGGCACTTCTGCGACAACATTCAGATGGCGAATTAGTCGGTGTGGAAGAGGTTTATTCGCTGAAACCGAGCCTCGGCAACAAACATGGCGGAGTTGTCTTGATTGGGGATTACCTGTATGGCGATACCGACGATAGTGGCGTTCCATTTTGTGCCGACTTGATGACCGGCGAAATCAAGTGGAAATCGCGTGGGTCCGGCAAACAGTCGGCCAGCGTTGCAGGAGCCGATGGGCATCTCTATGTCCGCTACGCCAATGGAATGATGACGCTGGTCAAAGCGGATCCCGGCTCATTTGAAGAAGTAAGCAGTTTCAAAGTGCCCGGCAGTGGCGGCATGCCAAGCTGGGCTCATCCAGTGATCCTCGATGGGCTGCTTTACCTTCGTGAAGGTGACAAGATTCTTTGCTACAAGATTTCATCCTGATCAGGATTCGAGCTCTGGAGCACGAACAAGAATGAGTTGTAGAATCAGGCTCTCTGCCGACAGGACCTGATTGCGTACCTGACCGGTAATTCGGACTCGTGTCCTCGGCTCAACACTTATACTGAATCGGCAATTTGATGAAACGCAGAAGTCGGACTGTTCATGTCATTCTCTCTTTACTTGAGTTGGGGTGCCCTGTGGTTACTCGCGCTGCCATGATGTTTTGTGTCTGGTGCTGCCTCTGGTTATTGTCGGTTGTTGCTGCCGCGCAAACGGTGGAGTCTGAAACTCCGTTGCAGCCTCAAGAATCGACCGTCAAAATACCGGACGTGCTGAAACCAGCCATTGATCCCCAGAAACGAGCCATTCGACGTGATGTACCGTTCCCCAACCCGATTCGCAAGGCATTCGAAGCCGGGACCCGCGACTTCAGCGGGCGCCCCGGGCCCAATTACTGGCAGTTGCAAACCGACCTTACGATAAACGTGCGGCTTGACGCCGCCACGCAGATTCTGACCGGTAGCGAGACGATTCTCATTCATAACAACAGTCCTGACGAACTTGATCGGATCGTCTTGCGACTGGATCACAACATATTTCGAGCCCAGGCCCAGCGTGGTGCCGCCGTGCCAGCCGAAACCACCGATGGAATGGTCGTTACGCGAATCTCGATCGACGGAACCGAAGTCGACTTGACCGCTCAAGGAGGACGGCGTCGACGACCAGGTGATCGTGACGAAAATACGACGCGGTCAGCCAGCGTTCGCGGTCTGGGCGAGACCGTCGCTACGATTACGCTTGCCAACCCGATCCCGGCCCACACCGACGCGAAACTGGACATCGACTGGCACACCAAGTTACCCGGTGGGCCGGACGGACGAGGGCACCGAATGACTCAGCGCTGGGGTGATACGCTGTTTCAGCCGACTCAGTGGTTCCCGCGAGTTGCCAAATACGATGACCTGAGTGGCTGGGACACGAGCGTCTACCTCGGGCCAGCAGAGTTTTACAACAATTTCGGACGTTTCGATGTTCACATCGATGTCCCCGGCGGTTGGATTGTCACGGGAACCGGTGTCCTGCAAAATCCGGAAGAAGTGCTGACCGAAACGGCGCGCCAGCGGCTTGCGACCGTCCTGGATTCGGACGATGAAGTGACCATTGTTGGTGAAGAAGAAGTCGGACCGGGTAAATCGACTGCCAACGGTGACCGACTCGTCTGGCACTTCATCGCCGATCAGGTCAACGATTTTGCCTGGGCTACTGCCGAGAACTATGTCTGGAAAGCAACCCGTGCTACGATTCCCGGAAAGGGACCGATTCCGATCCACATGGTCTTTTTGCCGGAACGCGCGGGCATGTTCGAACGGGCCGGCGCGATCAGTCGGCACGCGCTGGAATTTTATTCCAAGCTCTGGATCCCCTATCCGTTTCCCCAGTTGACGATGCAGGATGGACCCAGCGCTGGCATGGAATATCCGATGGTGGTCAATTCCAATCAAGGCGCGGCCGACCACGAGGTAGGTCACCAATGGTGGCCGATGATGCTCGGGACCAACGAGACCTGGTATGGCTGGATGGATGAAGGCCTGAACATGTACATGAACTCGCTGTCAGGGGCCGATTCTCGAGGATCCGTGGCGAATTTCGATGGTCGCGGGCAAAGCTATGGTCGGCAGAGCGGAAACGTTGCCGAACCAACCATGATGTGGCCTTCGAACTATAGCGGTTCAATGTATGGCTTTCAAACTTACAGCAAGGCTCCGTTGATGCTCTCCATGCTCGGTGGCATTGTCGGAGACGAAGAAGTCCAGCGGGCGATCCGCGAATACGCCGAAGCCTGGGCCTTCAAGCATCCGTCTCCCTGGGACTTCGTGTTCTTCATGAGCAATTCACTCGATGTCGATCTCGGCTGGTTTTGGTACTACTGGCTGTGGTCAACCGAAACTGTCGATGGTTCCATTCAAAACGTCACGACGACTGGTACCGAAACCATCGTAACGGTCAAACAGGATGGCCAGATGCCCTCACCGGTAGTCCTGAAAGTCGATTTCGCCTCGGAGGGTCCGGCGTTAAAAGAACTTCCCAACGCCGTAATACTTGACAATGGCTCCGCGATCCTCACCTGGCCGGTTGATGTCTGGTTCGATGGAAGCCGTACATTCGAAGCAAAGTTCGATTTCGGTGGGCGCCAGATCGAGAAAATCTCACTGGACCCCAAACGGCGTTTCCCTGACAAGGTCACGGATGACAATGTCTGGCCTCGCAGCCATGATTAATTCGCAAGCTTTGGATTTGGCAAAAATCTCGACGAATCGCCTGCCAGCGAATTAATGGCCGGCAGGCGACATCCATTGTTTCGCTCGCCGTGTTGATTGGAAACCCATCTCGTTTCCATTTCCGTTTTCAGGGCAAATTCTCATTTACCGATTCTCTGCGAAAAACGATTCTTTTTCGAGCACCAGGCAGGACGCGCAAAATCGCGCCCACTTTCGGGGCGACGCTGCCTAACCGATCACCCTGTTTCGCTGAGACCTGTATTTTCGGTCACCTATGTGGCATTTTCGCAGTCGGGAACCGACTCCAAGGTCAATCGTTGGTTAACACGGGTTGGCAATACAATCGCTCGATTCTCATGCTATAGTTGACCTTTACTTTGTTTCTTCAACCTTGAGGCTTCCCTCCAATGCAATCTCGCTGCATCCCACTCGTAATTGCGGTTTGGGCCACGCTATTCTCCCAGATCTGCCTCGCCCAACGCGAAAACGATGACGACAAGAAAACCGGACGATTCGCCGACAAAAATCGCTCATCCATCCAGCAGGAAGGGTTGAACACAAATCCACCAGTTAGGTTTGCAATTGTCGGAGCAACCGTTCATCGGACTCCAACTTCCGAGCCCAAAATCGAAATGCTATTGATCGACGGCAGCAAGATCATGGCGATCGGCGAAAGCCTGGTGCTGCCGCCCGGAACGCAAACCGTCGACGCCACAGGCAAACATCTTTACCCGGGACTGATCGATGCCTACACCGGTCTGACGTATGACTTGCCAAAAGACAAGGGGACGGCGTATTGGAACGAAAAAATCACGCCACAACTAAACGTCGCCGACGAGCTTGATCTCAATGCATTGAACCCGGAGAAATATCGCAAGTCCGGTTTCACGGCGGCCCTGGTTGCTCCATCAAAGGGAATCGTCCAAGGCCAGAGTTGTATCGTCTTGCTTGGCAACTATCAGAACCAGCACTCCATTCTCAAGTCCAACATCGCCCAGCACGTTCGCCTGACCGTCGATCGCGGCCGCGGATCCGGCTATCCCAACTCCCCGATGGGAGCATATGCATTGGCTCGGCAAGCCATGTACGACACCCGGTGGTACGAGGAAGCATGGAGAGTCGCCGCAGCCAATTCAAACGTTGAACGACCCGAGCGTAACGCGGCACTCGCCAGCCTCGCCAGCGCAATAAATCGCCAGCAAATGGTCATGATCGACACATCCAACGAACTATTCGCGATCCGAGCCAGCCGGTTTGCCAGGGAATTCGGTCTCAAGCTGACGATTCTTGGAAGCGGAAATGAATATCGTCGCCTCGACGACGTCGTCGCCCTGGGTCGGCCCATCGTGTTGCCCGTAGATTTCCCGAAAGCGCCCGATGTTTCATCACCGGAAATGGCCAACGACGTGTCGCTTGAGAACCTGATGCACTGGGACCACGCCCCGGAAAATCCGGCGCGACTTGCCGACAGCGGTGTCAGTTTCGTTTTTACGACGAAAGGGCTGAAAGACAAACAGGACTTCCTGGAACAGGTTCGAAAGGCTGTCAAACGCGGTTTGTCTCCCGAGAAAGCATTCGCTGCGATGACGATTGACACCGCGCGTCTGTACGGAGTCGATGATCTGATTGGGTCGTTGGAAAAAAACAAGATCGCCAACATCATGGTCACCGACGGCGATCTCTTCGGCGAAAAGACGAAAGTCGTCGAGACCTGGGTCGATGGAGTTCGACATGAGTCCGAACAGGAACCGCTTCGTGAGGTCGCCGGAACCTGGAAACTGATCGCCACCGGATTTTCGAATCACAGCCTCTTGATCGAGAAAAACAAGAACGCTCTGTCTGCTTCAATCGTTTCGCAATCCGAACTCGAGAAAGCCGACCAGACATCGGACCAGGAAATCCAGAACGACAAACGGTCGGACAAGAAATCGTCAAGAAAACCAGGTGTGACCGTTAAGCCGATCGGGTTGACGGGCACACGATTGACCGGAGCTTTCCGCAGCGACGATTTCGGTCACCCGGGGATTAGCCTTTTTTCGATGATCCTGTCGACGGATCAAACGGCCAATGGACAATTGAATTTGCCGGACGGAACAACCGTTCCGTTTTCGGCCCAGCGAATCGCGGAAACGCCCGTCGAAAAAGCGACCGAAGACAAAGCAGTTGTTGACGGAATCACAAAATCCGGAGAGTCTGAATCCCCAGCAGACAGGATTGGCCCTGTAGCGGCAAAAAACAGCAACATTTCGGCTTCGTTTCCCGTTAATTTTCCACTCGGCGCGTTTGGTCGAACGGAACTTCCCAGTCAACCGAAATCGGTATTGGTCAAGAACGTTTTCATCTGGACATCAGGGGAACCAGGAAATATTGAAAACGGTGCCGTCCTGTTTGGTGACGGCCTGATCAAGTCGATTCACAGAGCCAATGAGAAACTCCCGTCCGCCGATGTTGTCATCGACGGAACAGGAGCCCATTTAACACCCGGCATTATCGACTGTCACTCACACATGGCAACCGACAGCGGTGTAAACGAAAGCGGACAGGCGATCACCGCCGAGGTCCGCATCGGGGACATGATCGACTGCGACGACATAACCATTTACCGACAACTCGCCGGTGGCGTGACGACCGCCAACGTTTTGCACGGCTCGGCGAACCCGATCGGCGGACAAAACCAGGTCATCAAGCTTCGCTGGGGTCAGAATGAAGCAGGCATGAAGTTCGAGCATGCCCCCCACGGAATCAAGTTTGCACTGGGAGAAAATGTCAAGCAAAGTAATTGGTCGGATCCTTCCAATCGATACCCACAGACGCGGATGGGGGTTGAACAAATCATGGACGACGCGTTCCGGGCCGCGATCGACTACAGGAAGCAGTGGTTGGAATGGAATCAAAATCATGAAGGGCTTCCCCCCAGAAAGAATCTCGAACTCGACGCGATAACCGAAATCATCGAGGGCACACGTTGGATTCACTGCCACAGTTACCGTCAGGATGAAATTCTCGCTTTGATGCGAACACTCGAATCACATGACATCACCATCGGGTCATTCCAGCATATCCTCGAGGGTTACAAAGTGGCTGATGCAATGGCGACGCATGGCGCGATGGCCAGTGCGTTTGCGGACTGGTGGGCCTACAAGTATGAAGTAAAGGACGCGATCCCGTATGCTGGCGCATTAATGCATCGAGCCGGCGTTGTGGTTTCTTTTAATTCTGACGATGCCGAACTGGGTCGTCATTTGAATCATGAAGCGGTCAAGGCTGTCCGATACGGAGGAGTTTCGGAGATTGAAGCCCTGAAATTCGTAACGCTTAACCCGGCGCGACAGCTTCGGATCGACGATCGCGTCGGATCGATCGAGGTCGGAAAACACGCAGATGTCGTTCTTTGGTCCGGCAGTCCGCTTTCCAATCTCTCGATCGTTCAGCAAACATGGATCGACGGTCGAAAGTACTTTGACCGAACCGAAGACAGCAAAACCCGGACGGAAGTTCATCAACAACGGTTGACTTTGATTCAGAAAATACTGGAGTCCGGTGAAGAAATGGAACGTCCAGATGTTTCCCGGATCGATCCTGCAAAACTTTGGCCTCGCCACGATGAATTCTGCGGCCACCACCATTCGGAGGAGGACCATTGGGGCGAACAGGAAGATGCTCACGAATAGACAAATCCGGCCAGGCACGATTTTGAAACCAACCCTTTACAACCTTCATCTCGATTGACCATGAAAACCATTCTCCACACGACACTCGCCATCGCGATTGGCATCCTGGCATTACCCTTGTCTGCCGACGAAGTACCCGGGGCACCGCAATCCAAACCGATTGTTCTGACCGGTGGTACGATTCATACCGTATCCGGGCCGACAATCCCAAGAGGCGAAATTCTGTTTGACAAGGGAAAGATCATTGCGATTGGGACTTCCGTCGAAAAACCCGAAGGGACGGAAACAATCAGTGTCGAAGGCCAACACGTCTATCCCGGCATGTTCGAATCGCATTCCAGCATGGGTTTGACGGAAATCTCCGCCGTCCGCGCAACGAACGACTTTGAGGAATCCGGCACCATCAACCCCAATGTTAAAGCGCTCGTTTCGGTCTACCCGGACAATGTTATCATCCCGGTCACCCGAGCCAACGGCGTCCTGTTTGCGTTGACGGCGCCCGCCGGCGGATTGATATCGGGAAAATCTGCGGTCTTGCAACTCGACGGATGGACTTATGAAGACATGGCTCTCCAGCCCGAAACAGCGTTGCACATCAATTGGCCGTCGCAGACGATTTCGCCACGACGGCGGATTCGCATGACTGAAGAAGAAATCAGCAAGGCGGAAAAGGAGCAGGCGGAACAGTTGTATAAAATCCGCGAACTGTTTGACCAAAGTCGGGCCTACCGGGACGCACGCAGCGCCAAAGATTCACGACAAAAGTATGACGCTCGGCTGGAAGCCATGATTGATGTCGTCGACGGCAAACTCCCGATGATCATTCGAGCCGACCGAGCCGAAGACATTCAATCAGCTGTCTCGTTTGGAGCGGAACAGCAACTGAAGATCATCATCCTTGGCGGATACGACGCGGAACGCTGCGCCGACCTCCTGAAAAAGCATGAGGTGCCTGTCATCATTTCCGCGGTCTACCGTTTGCCGCAACGACGTGACGAAAGCTACGACGCAGCCTACACGCTTCCGCAGCGATTACACAACTCGGGTGTGAAGTACTGCATTTCCGGAACTGACCGCAGCGAAACATGGAATGCTCGCATTTTGCCGTATCACGCTGCGACCGCGGTTGGATTTGGCTTACCCGCGGACGAAGCGATCAAGTCAATCACATTGTACCCCGCACAGATACTCGGGGTCGATGACCGGATCGGTTCCCTTGACGTGGGCAAAGATGCCTCGCTCATTATCACCGATGGTGATCCGCTGGAGACAACCACCACGACATTGGCGGCATACATCCAGGGCAAACAAGTCGACCTCTCCAATCGTCATTTGAGCTTGTACAAAAAGTATGAACAAAAATATGAGCAATTAAAGCAAGCGAAATAGCCTCATGGACCCGACTTGAAACCAGGGACGAAGTCCCGTTCCTGTTACCTCTCCGAGACCTTCTGAAGTCACCGCGCAACGGCGAGTGCGGTTGACGGACTGACGCAAAACCGTGGAACGACCGCAATCGAGTCAACTCCCGTCGTGAGTCGAAGGCGACCAGGAAATCTGCCCTCCAGCTGGCCAACTGCACCCCGATCCGCGAAACTCATCCGGTCAGCCAATTCGCGAACCGGCAAGCTGCCCACGATCTGATCTCAGCGCGAGACAGGTCCGAGTCGACCTCGTCAGGATGCCTGCTCCGCAAGGAATTATTCCGACGTGTTGACAATCGGCAATCGAATCTGCGAAGGACATTGATCCGAATGGTGAATGGTATTTTTGGCAACAATGCCGGTTGATTCATCGAAGTTGTTTCCGCCGGTATTCAAGTTCCGGGCGAACCGGGGAAAATTGCTGCTGGAGACTTCAATTCGAATTCGGTGTCCTTTCGCGAAAAAATTACTCGTCGACATCGGAGACAGGCTGAGTTTGTAGACTTGCCCTTTTTCCATGAACGTCTCGTGGTCGTAACCCTCGCGGTAACGCACCCGCTGAATCGTTTCATCGAGATTGTAGGCCGATCCATCGGGAAAGACATCGATCAGCTTGACAGTAAAGTCGGTATCCCTGGCGTCGGACGAGACGTACAGGACCGGTTCGATGAACCCGCTGACTTCGATGCCTTCGGTTAATGGATCCGTCGAGTAAACCAGAATGTCGTCACGAAGTTCCATTTCACGCTGATCGAATGAACCAGCTTCGATTGCTCCTCCGGTACAGCAGACATTCCCTCCATGACTGGGGACCGGGTCCATCGGATCGTAGCTGAATGAGTCTGGCGTTTGGTTGTCTCCCGCTGACATGAGCGAAAGTACCCCATCACCATTAAGCGTATTGGCGTGGCCTTGACTCACGAGGTACATCGATGTCATATGTGAATTGGCAGGCGGCCAGACATCGGAAGTCTGCCACTGGTTCCTTCCCATCGTGTAGTACCGGACCCGTGGCATGTCGACAACCCCTTTGTCCTGTTTCAGTTTTGCATCGAACCAGCCATAAACCAGTTCCTGGTAGTCGAGCCTCGCATCTCCAACATCCAGGTCACCGATCATCGTTTGTTCCTGAGATCCAAGGAACCCGCAGTGTGTGTTGGGTGCAATGATCAGGTACTGGTTGTCCCGTACGTTTTGGTCGATTCCGTTCTCGCGAACGTGGTTGAACAAAGCGAGGTTAGGGCCGCTTGAGACATCAAACCACGAGACGAACCAGAAACTTGGTACGCCGAACGGCATGTCGTCATGATACAGCCCGCCCTGGTGCCAAATGGGATCGCTGGGCTTGCGACGAATCATGTCTTCGAAAATACCGATCGGTCCATTGACGTTTTTCATGATGTCTTGAAGGGGCAGATGCTTGTTGGCTTCCACCCAATTGATGCTGGGTCGTTCCGGAGCCAGGTCAAAAAATCGTGAATTGCGAATCAGCTCTTCCTGGGTTGCGTCCGGTGGAAACGTCGGTCGAACGCGATCGTTCTGGACGCCGTAAAGCCACGAGAAGAACAACATCTGTTCGGCGCCGCCACGATACCAGTTACCCTGTTCATTGAATTTTCCCACGCAACCGACGCCAGCGCCGAAGCCCTGCGGAACCATCGCAGCATGCGCCGGATGATCGAGCGCTGCAACCGCCATTTGCCATTCGGCTGTCGAAGAACACCCCAGGGTCCCGATTCGGCCATTGGACCAAGGCTGTTTTGCCATCCACGTAAACGCATCGTAACCATCGGTCGTCGGCGTGCCGAGAATATCCCATTGGCCTTCCGAAAAATACCGTCCGCGCTCGTTTTGAACGACGTACGCATAGCCTCGCTTGACGGCATCGAGTGCAGTTCGATAACTTCGAGTTGATTCTTCACCATCCCGCCAGCTGTTGAAGTTATAAGGTGTTTTCGAAAAGATGATCGGAAACTGGCCATCCGATTTTGGTCGATAAATATCGGTGCACAGCCGGACCCCATCACGCATCGGCATCATTACTTTTTGGTCGATCACCGCGATCCTTGCCAGTTCGGCCCGATAGTCCGGCGGTGTCTCCTGCGGAGCTTCCTGCCTTGCCGCCAATGATGTGCAAGCCACAAGGCATACGAACGGAAAGACCAGAGAGTAGTGGATTGTCTTTGTCATGGCTGGTTTCTTTCAGGATCAAACTTGACACCGTGATCACGCGGACAGATTTTCGCAGGTCTCAGAACCCAAGACAATCTGCATCCCGGGAACTCGTCGGTTTTTTTGAATCGAACCGGAACAGCACGACGACCGTGCGGTTCACTCCGCGATGTAGCGTCCAACGGAGGGAATGGCGATAAACCGTCCTATTTTTCGAAACGCGACACGACAATGTTTTTTTGAGTCCACTCAAGATTGTGAAAATGCGCGACCAGCAAAGTTGGAGGTGCCCCGCGGTACCTTCCTGCAAACCGGTTCAGGAAGTCGGCGAGCGAATCCGATTTAGGGGCTTCTGATTCGGCCGCGATTCGAAACGTCATTCTCGTCTGGTCCAGCTTTCGACTGCTGACCCATAGCTCAACCCGACCATCAACAAGTGCCAGTGCCTGGGATGCGCCCAACGATCTGGGGACCAGCCACAAGGAAAGGTCCAGCTTTTTTCGCTCCAGATTCAACCCGTCGTCATTTCCGGGATGCTTGACGGTCCATCCGGCGACCAGCAAGACCGGGATCCCCTTTCCGGTTGGAACATCCCAGACCTGCTCCTTGCGGTCCTGGTCGCCGGTCACTTCGCGATGCGCGTTTTCGTACGAAACCAACAAGGACGCCCCGACCAGTTGCTCGAGCAATTCATTGACTTTGCGGAGAAACTCATCTGCTTGGGATTGTTCCTCAGCCGTCAGCATGCGCATTTGTTTTTCCTGTAAGCCCTCGGGAACCTGGTCGTCAAAAAGGGCAGGGTTATGTTTTGCCTCGACCATGGATGGATGCTTTGTCACCTCGGAGGATTCACGCCCCGAGATTTGATGCAGCTCAACTTCCAATTTGGTAAGCGTACGACTGGCAAGCCTTGTTTTCGTCCGCACCATGGAAAACTCGGATTTCATTTTGGCCAACGCACCGCCACTCATGGTCTTCTTGTTTCTTTCCCGTCGACTAGCCTCCGCCTCCCAGGCTTGAACGCGTTGATTGTAGGCACTGGTGATTCTCGCCAATTCCTGCAAGGCAAAATTGACATCACCGGAATGAAGAAACCGTCGCCGGTTGTTTTCGATTTGCGACGCAAGATCGGAAACCTGCTGTGTAACCTTGCCATCATGAACCAAACGGACACCCATCAAGTAGACCTGAGCCTGGGTAAAGACGCCAAAAAAAGTCTCGGAACCGGAATAAAAATTTCCGGACGAGTCTTCCCGCTCCGGTCTTGCTGGATCGGGATCGGAGTCGATTTCATTTCTGTGGTTCATTTACCGCAACCTGGTGCTGCCCAAACAGATCCATCGGCGCCTTCGACCGCATGGCACTAGTAATCCAAAACACCCATCATTTCGCCGTCCGAACGATTTCCGAGAAATCCAAAGAGGCTCAGGTCAATTGAGTTCGACAGATGCCTGATCGAGCCATCCGCGAAACAAAACATCGCACCACCTGGATGAAAACTTCCGAAACCGCCAACCTCGAGAATCGAATCCGGCTGAGTCGAATGAAACAACTCCCAGTCATCTCCACCCAGAAGTTCGCTTGTATTCCTCAGCGAGGCCCGAGTTCCCGAAGCCCATCCAAGGCTATCGTCGTAGGGCATGAACTCCCCGACTAAAATCGTGTTCGTGCTGCCATCATAGATATCGCCGTAAGTAATGCTGCTGTTCAAGAACAGCAAGCCGTTGTTGTCAACGTCGATCGACGTCCGGCTTCCATCATGACATCCCGCGTAATGGGTTAGAGCGGCTGTCCGGTCCGTGTTGAATTCCGCGACAAATGACGACGGGCAAAGGAAGGTCGGGATGGCCATCTTTCTGGCCGGCGCATTGGCGGGCGCGTAGGCCCCCAATGAGATGTCAAAATTTCTCGCGATCGCGCGTTGCTCGAGATAGGGTAGCAAGTGCACGAGAAAGCCAACGTGCTGGCCAATCGGCTCCGAGCGGATCGGACCAGCCTTGTCGATCACACCCGGCGGCAGATGCTCCATCGAAAACTCATAACTGTGAACCGCCAGTCCTAGCTGAGCCAGATTATTTGAACACACCGTTCGGCGGGCAGCTTCGCGAACCTGTTGTACGGCTGGGAGGAGCATCCCAATCAAGATTCCGATGATCGCAATCACGACCAGCAGCTCAACCAGCGTGAATCCATCACGACGACCCGCCTGGGACCTGTCGGCGCGAACCAGAGATCGAATTTTCTTACAACGAATGGGATGCATATCACTTATCCTCATCAACGAGTATTAATTTTGATTGGTCCTGTCAACCCTGACGACGATCGTCTTGGATCGCCGTGTCAAGGCGGTTTGCTCATCTCTGTCACCAAGCTGACTCGTGACCGTAACGCGAATTTGATTCGTCGGAATGTCAATCCGATTGACCGAAACCTCAAGTTTGGCGATCGCAAATTTCGCGATTTCGGGAGCGACCATCATTGTCTCTCCTGCATAGTCTGGTTGTGCGTTCAATTGAGCAATTGCGTGCCCGAGACCGGCATCCATCAGCCATTTGGTTTGTTCCATTTGCAACTCCTGCCGCAGCTGACGGCGCTCGCGCAAACTGGCCTGCACGACTCCCAGCACAATCGTGACCGCGACGCCCATGCATACCAGGACTGCGATCAGGACGGCGCCACGCCGGGTTCCAGGGCGTCGTTTCATTTCGACCTCGCGTTTTTGTTGTCGGTTGCAGCCGAAGATGCAAGGGATGGCCCCCAGCGATTGGGAGCAACGCGCACATGCAAATCTACCGGCATCGGATCAACCGTAGGAGACGGTCGGCCGAATTCCCGTGTTCGGGTCACGACCAGCGAAATCCAATTGGGCATTTCGGACATTTCCCAGCTTACGATCGAATTGGGAGACAAGACAAACTTGTCCCGCATCAAAACTGACGGGTCCCCGTTCGCTTGAGAAGCGCGTTTCTCGAAGTGGAGTATGTTCCCGGCAATCGTGTAAGTCGCCTGTGTGCCGTCACCCCTTGACAGTACCAACCGCTCGGCTCCGTCCATCGCCATCGATTTACATTCATGGACATGATCCCGCAAGCTTCCGCTCAGCCGAGTCAGGTTTTGATGATGTCTTTGCCGTTGTTTGATCAACGAAGCACAATTCAACGTCTCGTGAACCCAGCCGGCGATGATGACCAACAAAACACCAGTGACGGAAATCGAGACCAGCATTTCGATCATGGAGAGTCCGCGTCGATTGTTTGTTCGAGTCATTGATCGGTCCCCGATTTCGAAGGCGTGTCAACGAATCGATTCTGTGAAAGCCAGCCGGCCAACTCAACCGGCGGCCCCGGATTGCGACGTTTCCAGTTAAGCTTCAGCACAACACGTGTTCCCAAATTGTCCTCAACCAGCTGGCCATCAAGTACCGGTTCCCTGAGCGTACGGGCGCTGAATTCCGAAGGCCTCAGCGAGGCAACCCTTTCCTGTGCTTCCTGCCGAGACAAGCGAGTCAGATTTTCCAGTTGATTGGAGAGTTCTCCAGTAGCAATCCGGTAGTGACCAATATCTTTCCAAACCAGGTTGATGGAGTAACTGAGCGACGTCACGAACGTCATGACGGTCACCAGCAGCATGGCCGAAATGACCAACTCCACCATCGTCACACCGTTTCGACGCCGGTGTGGGCGTTGAGGTTCGTGACCCGCTTCTGGTCGGCAAATTGGTTTTTGAGTTTTGATCATGGTCTCTAAAATCCGGCTTACTGAATTGATCGCATGATCGAAGTCAAGGTCATGAAAACTGCAACGCAGACAAAAACGACAATCAACCCGAGTAAAACATGCACCGCGGCCAGGACCAGCCGAAACAGGACGGTGAACGACGTTTCGGAACGATGTTGTTGACGGGTCGCCGACCAACGGAGCAACCAAGCTTGCGTATCGCCATCGCCGGACAACGACAACGCTTTTGCGTCTCGGCTTGAAATGACTCGTTCCTCGGCAAGCGCACCCCAAACGTCCTGATGGTTTTCAATTTTTTCGTGGACCTTGCTGAATCGTTTCATCATCCCACGCACTGGCCGAGTCCCCGCGAACATCGCAATCCCCGCCGTGGCCGATTGCCTCGCTTGAACAATCAACGCAAGTTCGCGTTTCAGATTGCCAGAACGTGTCATCGCTGGTTGTCGCCAGGTCAGCCGATTCCACCTGTTCAAATAGTCTCGTATCGTCGGAATGCAAAATGGGAAAAGCACCAGCAACGCTAACGGCATCAAGAACCATAAATTCGCGGTCATTTCACAAAATCTCATCAGGAGCTTCATGACGGCGGGCAATTCGACTCCAAATTCTTCAAACATTTTCTGAAACTCCGGCATGATTTTCAACATGATGAATCCGAGGATCAAGGTGATGAAAAAGATGCGGATCATCAAACGCGCGACCACAGTGACGGGAGACTCATCAGGGTTCGCATCGTCCTGATCTCCTGGATAACGATGCATCAGCGCCGAGTTCAACCCGGGTAACGTTCCGTCTTGCCGAGCCAGCCGCAGCGCCAACACGCATGAGTCAGGCAACAACCGGGGAATGTCTTCCAGCGCGTCAACCAGTTCAACTCCATCCGAGAGTTCTTCCACCAACCGTCTTGCAAGCTCGCCGTAGGATTCGGGCAACTCGTCCGCAAAACCCGATATCAGAGGTTTGGGATCGATGCCGTGCAGGTCCGAGACCGCCAGAATGCGCAGCAGCGCCCGTTGATGCGGTGCCGAAATTCGAAACAACTCGCTGGCCGTACGTTCGTCGGCCCGACGCCGCAACGGCTCAGGACTCCTTGGGTTTTCAGTTAACGATTCACTCATCAAGCGACCTCAAAATAAACCACTATTACCGGTGAGTCCGGAGATGATCGCGATCAATGGCATGAAGAGGGAGACAATCGCAAACACAATCGATAATCCGACGCACCAGAGAATGAACGCATTCAGCAAATAGATCCACCAATCACCCACATTGCGGTTTCGATCCCAGTAGTAAGCCGCGACTTCTCGCATCAAGGCAATCTTCCCTTGCGACTCCGGCAATCCCAGTGTGCAACCGGCTAGATGATATTTGGGATTCAACAACAGCTGCGGCTCAGGCATCCGTTTCCTGCGCGAAATAACGTCAGGGGAAGCCTGGTCCACCTGCCGCAACCGCGGATCTCCGGTCACTGAACTGGCCGTGGAAACGGCTTCGTCCTGCGTCAACCCGGCTTCCAACAACAAGGAAACGTGCCACATCCAGGTCGCACATGCGCTACGTGTGCTCATCAAATGTTGATCAAGCCAGCTGAGATTGCCGGGCCGAGCATCCTGACCGATGCGATTGAGCATCCGGAAACACAGCGCCGCGATCACCGGTCCGAGAAGAAAAGCCCACCACCAACGTTGGACGAAGCCGCAAACCGAAAAAACGAACTTCGTCGCGCGCGGTAATTCGATTCCGAACTCATCAAACATCTCATGGAACTGTGGAGCAATAGTGCAACTGAATGCGACCAGCAGCAATAGCGAAACGACCAATATCACCAGCGGATAAAGCATCAACCGGCCTAGGCGACGGGCACCGGCCGATTTGGAACTCAGGGCAAGAAAACCGGATCGCACCGTCTGCCTTACGTCGACGGACGGATCCGTCCCCTCCGGCGTCGTGTCCGGTTTGATCCATGGCAGGCAAACCGCCAGCACATCAGGGCGCCGCAGTGCTTTTTCGAGTTTCGCCGGTCCTTGGAACCAGCGACTCAAACTCCTTAATTGTTTGCGTGCATCACCAGGCAGATCTTCAGCCATTTGATCCAGTTCGGTCGCGATTTGTCCGCGCACGCGCAAGACACTGCCCCAACGATCCGTGACCCTTGTATCACTCAACTGAATTCTTGTTTCTTCCATGGGTTACGTGCCGGCGGTTGCCAAGTCCTTCAGCATCGAAATGATGGGCCAGAAAATAAGAACGGCGTACATCGCCACGACTCCTCCGCCGAGTAAAGAAATCAATGCGATCGGCGTCGCAACTCTCAAGTAGGCCAATCGCTGGCCGGCCATACTCGCGAAACATTCCGACATCGGGTCCAGCTGTCGCACTTTTTCCGGGTCCTGAGCCGCAGCCGTAATTTCGCCAACGGCCACCGGATCGGCGACCGTTAGATCACAACTGACCGAAACTGCTTTATTGAAATTCATCCCGGACGCCATCAGCATTTGCAGCGTCTGGATCGCCGTCGCGGATACCTGCCATCGCACGTATTTCCTTCCACCCAGCCACAAAGCTGCCTTGGTGACCCCTCCGGTAATCAACCAGATCGAAATCAGAACAATTCCGATCCCCAGCACCGCCACAATTGTGGGCAGCCATGGAAGTGGATCTATTCGCGGAGGCGCGTTGATTGCCGCTGGTAACAGCAAATCGGCTCGCATCTCTTCGACAACCGGGACAATTCTGAAATCAAAGAGACTCAGTCCGCAGAACGCGATGAGCAGCACAAGCATCAGATATAGCAACGTGCAACGCAACGTCCGCGTCACCCTGTCGCGAGCCGAACGAAGCGCAGTAAGACCATCGAGCACAGGAATCATTGAGCCCGTTTGATCAAAGACAACCAACGCGGCCCGATAACGTCGAGGCAGCGTCTCCAGCGAGTCGAGCGTTTGCATCAAAAACTGACCGCCTGTCACCAGGGGCTGCAGGTCACTTTCCAAGCGACTGAGCTTGTCAAGCGTCAGCCGGTCGTACGATTCGCTCGGCTTCTCGCCGCCAATTTCGATCGGAACCCCGGCGATGATTGCGGCTTTCAAATCGTTATGAAATCGCTGCCAATTGGTCAGATTCATCGTTGGCCTTGCTACTGCCTGAGATTCGATCACTCAGGGTAGCACAGTCCGTGAACCCGATAAAGGACTGGGCGTCTCGTTCCTGGTACATTGTGAGGGTCCCCGGCGATCCCCGACGATAACAAAGCGTCGAAAGAGGCATCAACTGGATTTCTTCGATTGGCGACTATGGGTTGAACGAATCGGTTTTTGAACAGCATCGATCTCACGCACCTGCCTGATCCGGTACAATACATCGATACACCGCCTTTTGGTTTTGGCCTGTTTGAAAGGCAAGTCAATCGCCAGCCAGGGTCGAATTGCCGGTAGGTTCTTTCTCAATCTCAAGAAAATCGTTTGAATCCCATGAAAACTTTCTTAATGATCTTCGGTTGGATTGCATTCGTGACGTTCGATTGTTGGAGCCAAGAGCCCCAGGCTACGAGTCTGAAGACCGGGCAGCGACCGAATGTATTGTTTATTGCTGTCGACGATTTACGACCCGAACTAGGCTGTTACGGATCGACGATCGTCAAAAGCCCAAACATCGATCGGCTCGCCGCAACCGGCGTGACGTTTACGCGAGCCTATTGCCAGCAAGCGGTGTGTAACCCTTCCCGCGCCAGCCTGATGACAGGACTCCGCCCAGATACGATCAAAGTCTGGGACTTGCAGACGGATTTCCGAACTGCCAAGCCGGATGCGGTCACGTTGACCCAGCAATTCATGCAAAACGGCTACCACGTCGCGGGAATCGGGAAAATTTTTCACAACAACATCCAGGATCCGCCGTCATGGAGTGAACCCAAACTGAACGTACCCGACTATCCGTTTGATCCCGACGCGGTTTACCGGGCGAAGGAGAATGTGGCCTGGCTTGAGCAGCGGCAAGCGGAATTGACTGCCAAAGGCGACACGCGCCGGATTGACCAATTTGGCAAATGGTATCTCAAGCATGTAGCGACAGAGAACGTCGATGTTCCGGACGATGCGTATTTCGATGGAGCACAGACGTCCGTCGCGATCGAAAAAATGAAAGCGCTTGCCAGTGCTGACAAGCCATTTTTTCTGGCAGTCGGCTATTATCGGCCTCACCTCCCGTTCAACGCTCCGAAGCGCTATTGGGACCTGTATGAGCGAGATGAAATTCCGCTGGCGGAAAATCGTTTTCTTCCAGCCAATGTGCCTCTTATGGCGGTCAACACGGCGCGGGAAATTCGCGGCTACACCGATTTCAAGACGATGCCGCAACCCCATGAAGGCTCGCTGACCGATGAGCAATCTCGACTGTTGAGGCACGGCTACCTGGCGTCGGTGAGTTACATCGATGCGCAGGTCGGTCGGCTTCTGAATTCACTCCGCGAGCAAGGACTGGATAAAAACACGATTGTCGTTTTGTGGGGAGACCACGGCTGGAAACTGGGCGAACACAACAGTTGGTGCAAGATGACAAATTTCGAAATTGACACGCGTGTTCCGCTGATCGTTCGCGCTGGCGATGCCAAGGAAAAGGGTCAACGATGTGACCGCCTGGTCGAGTTCGTTGACATTTATCCGACATTGTGTGAACTGGCTCAAATCCCGGTTCGCAATGAACTGGAGGGAACAAGTTTTGCCCCGTTGCTCGACAACCGGGCGTTAGCCTGGAAAAAAGCGGTCTTCTGCCAATTCCTCCGCGAGGGAATCTGGGTCGCACCCGATGGCGTGACGTATATGGGACGATGTATTCGTACCGAACGTTATCGCTACGTGGAATGGAAAAAACCGGATTCAAACGTCGTCACCGCCCGTGAACTTTACGACCTCGATTCCGATCCTCAGGAAAATGACAATATCGCCGAACAACCGGCCCGACAGGAACTCATTGCGGATCTGGCCAGACAGCTCAAGGCTGGCTGGCGAGCAGCATTGCCGGAATCAAAGCTGGAAACAACAGAGTAGCGTCGCGTGACAGGAAACATGGACGTTTTGTATGAATTTGCGCTCAATGCTGGGAGAACTGAATCCATGACAAAAACTCAAGTCCTGGCTCTGCTTAAAGAAAACCAAAATGAACGCGGCATTGCTCATTGGAAAAAAATGGGAGCCCGGAAAACTGGAAAGCTCAAGAGCTTTGGTATCGGCCTGACGCAACTTCGAAAACTGGCCAAACAGATTGGGCGCGACCACAAACTGGCTCAGCTACTTTGGAAGAGTGACATCTACGATGCAAAAGTCCTCGGCTTGCTGATCGACGATCCGAAGCAGATCACACGGGAACAAGCAGAGCAACAGGTCGAACAGCTTCATGCCGGTATGCTGGCGCACGTGTTTGCTTCCTGCGACGCGACACTGGCCAAGTCTCCAATTGCAGAACCGCTTTCCCGTGACTGGATAGAGAGCAAAGACAACGTTCGTCGACGTTGCGGCTACACACTGTTGTACGAACTGTCCAAGAAAAGCATCAAAACGATGGACGATGCGTATTTCCTGGATCGAATCACCCACATTCGCGATACGATTCATGATCAGGAAATGTGGGTCAGGGAGGCGATGAACCTCGCTTTGATGGGAATCGGAAAACGCAATCCGAGACTCAACCAGGCCGCGATCGCTGCCGTCAAGTCAATCGGCCCGGTCGACATCGACTACGGACCGGACAACAACTGCGAACCCCTGAACGTGATGTATCATTTAACGAGCGAATACGTGAAACGAAAATTCTCCCGGTAGTTTCGACAATCTTCCTTGAAGGCGGGACGCCAAAAACGGGATTCCCTGAGCAAATCGCATTCGGCCACGGACGACACAACAACCGAACATTGCGATTCCGGTACCCTGCTACGGTCAACCTGAAATTCTCCATCATCTTTTCTTGGTATCGTTCGTGGTTGTAGGATATCCTGATATCAAATACCGGGTGTCATTCATGGCCGAACTTGAAACTGACGATTAACAAAAAACCGAGCTGATCGGAAGGACTCGAATGATCCCAAGATGCAAGTTAGCCGTCCGATTTTTGGCCCAATTCTGTTTGTTGACTTGGTTCCTGGTACCGGTTGTGGTCGCGCAGACGACTCCGCCAGACAACGATTCAGTCGCCGGAAACAAGCGGGTTGAAGAGTTGATGAAGTCGTTTGCCCCGCGCGGCGTACAGGCAGACGACTCGCAGCCAACGCCTCCAATCGAGGCCGTCAAAAAGTTCCGGGTTCGCGAAGGCTTCGAAGTCGACCTGGTAGCCCATGAACCGGAGATTTCGCAACCGCTGTTTCTGACCTGGGATTCGCGCGGCCGCATGTGGGTGATTCAGTATCGGCAATATCAATTCCCGGCTGGATTGAAAGTCGTTCGCTACGACCAACACCTTCGTGCCGTCTTCGACCGGGTTCCCGAACCGCCACCACTGGGCACTCCAGGTTTGGACAAAGTCACCGTTTTCGAAGACACCAATGGCGATGGTCGCTACGACAACAGCAAGGATGTTATCACCGGATTGAATATTGCGTCATCGGTCCAGGTCGGTGCAAACGGAATCTGGGTGCTGAATCCGCCCTACCTGTTGTTCTATCCCGACGCCGATGGTAACGACGTTCCCGACGGTATCCCGGAAGTTCATTTGTCCGGTTTCGGCTTGCAAGATACGCATTCGGTAGCGAACAACCTGGTCTGGGGGCCCGATGGCTGGCTGTACGGCGCCAACGGAAGCACGACCGTTGGAACGGTCAGTTCAAAAGCCACCAAGGGCGTCGGATTTGAAGGCCAGTGTATTTGGCGATACCATCCGACGACGAACGTGTTTGAGATTTTTGCCGAAGGAGGCGGCAACACGTTTAGTCTTGAGATTGACTCCAAAGGCCGTGTGTTTTCTGGCACAAACGGCGGCGGCATGCGAGGTTACTATTACCCGCAAGGGAGCTATGCCGACAAGAACTGGGGCAAACATGGACCGTTAACCAACCCCTACGCGTTCGGTTATTTTCGATCCATGAAAATGACCGGCGACCCGAGGAGGTTTGCACAGGCATTCCTGATTTACGAAGGCGGATTGTTCCCTGCGGAATTCGACGGCACGATTATCGCGCCCAACGCCCTGCACAATGTTGTGTGGAACAGTGAACTGATCCCGGATGGATCGACCTATCGAACCGTCGACAGAGAGAATCTGCTGGACAGTCAAGACCGCTGGTTTCGACCGGTGCACAACGGCGTTGGCCCGGACGGTGCCATTTACCTGGCCGACTGGTATGACACGCGACTGAGTCATATCAGTCCGATCGATGATTGGCACAAAAGCAGCGGTCGCATCTACCGAGTCCGCCCCTCCGGCACAACGCCGGTCTACACCGGCGGCGATTTACACCAGCAGACCAACGATCAACTTATTGCCAAATTTGATGACCCAAACAAATGGGTACGGCAGCGGGCGATGTTGGAACTCGGTTGGCGAGGGGATCGACGCGTGGTGGAAACGCTGGTGCGTCAGGTAGACAAACGCTCGTCCCTGGAGTCCTTGTGGGCACTCAATTTGATGGATGAACTGTCGACGCCTCGAGCCGTCAAATGGATTCACCACGAAGACCCTGACATTCGACGCTGGACCATTCGATTATTGGGCGATCGGCACGAGGGTCATCCCGCGATGGCACAACTTGCTGCCAGCGAATTGGATCTGCAAGTTCGCAGCCAGCTTGCCTCGACGGCCAAACGTGTTGACGCGAGAAACGGATTGGCGATCGTTGAACAGCTCGTCAAACGTGACGACGATCTCACTGACCCGCATCTTCCACTGATGTACTGGTGGGCTCTCGAAGGCCACGCCGACGATTTTTCCACGATCGAGGAACTGCTTTCAAACACTGATTTCTGGCAAGTACGAATCGTTCGCGAAGTCATGCTCGATCGGCTGATGCAGCGGTATGCAGCTCGCGGAACGGTCGAAGATCTTGCCAGGTGCGACCGGCTGATTGGACTGGCCCCCGACGAATCTTGCCAGAAAATCCTGATCACCGGCCTCAACAAGGCATTCCAGGGGAGGGCAATTCCCAGACTCCCAGCGCGACTGGATGAAGCACTGGCATCGTACCAGGCGTCATTAGGCGACGTCGGGGCAATCCTGGCGCTTCGCAGTGGACGTATGGACGCCGTCAAAGAAGCCGTTTCGTTACTTCGAAATGGAGCTACGGAACTTGGAGTCCGGATCGAACTTGCTCAGGCATTCAGCGAATTGAACCATCCCGAGGCGATTGAGCCGCTGCTGCACTTGGCAACTGGAAGAGACACCGATGAACCGACGCTCCAACGCGTCGCGCTCCATTCCTTGGCGAGTTACGACGACAATCGCATCCCGTCTCAGTTGATTGGGTCGTTTTACAGCAGTATCTCCGCCGAGCACAACCTTCGGTCGACGGCCTGCCGGACGCTTGCCAGCCGCAAGGCATGGGCACCAAAGTTGCTCGCCGAGATTAACGAGTGGCGACTCAAAAGGACGGACGTTCCGGCGGACGTCGTTCAACAGCTGCGGGCCTATGAGGATCCCGACATTGTCGCCGCTGCCGAACTTGCTTTTGGCAAGGCAGTCGCGATTTCAACTCCAGAAAAGGCCGCCGAAATCAGACGTTTGACAGCGTTGCTGAGTGATGGTTCGGGTAACCCCGATGCCGGAAAAATCCATTTCATGAAGAATTGCGGCAACTGCCACAAGCTTTTCGGAGAAGGACAGCAAATCGGGCCCCCGCTGGATGGTTACGAACGAGGAAGCCTGAAATTCTGGCTGCCGGCAATAATTGAACCGAGCCTGGAAATCCGGGAAGGCTATCAATCGTACAAGGCCACCACCACGGATGGCCGATTGATCACTGGCATGATGGAAGCCCAGGATCCAAACACGGTGACGTTTCGAACGGCGGACACACAGAAAGTCGTTTTGGCCCGAGGAGATTTGGAGGATGTGCGAGCGGTCCAGACGTCTTTGATGCCCGAACAGTTACTAAAGGAACTTTCCGACGATCAGGTGAAAGACCTGATGGCCTATCTGTCATTGGGTGCACGACCGGAAAAAGCTGTGGGCCCGCCTCAATGATGAACACGATGAAACTCTGCATGGCGGCCGTTTTATTATTGCCGTCGGCACTGCCTGCGCAAGACATCGTCCGCACCATTGCAGGTAACGGAATGGAAGAAATCGGCCCAACGGGAAAAGCCATGGAAACCCGTGTTGGCAGTCCTTTCGGCGTTGAAGTTGGACCCGACGGCGCGCTTTACATTTGCGAAGTCGCGAATCATCGTATTCTGCGGTTGGATATGTCAACCCAAGGCCTGTCTGTCGTCGCGGGAACCGGCGAACAGGGCTATTCCGGAGACGGAGGACTCGCGACCAATGCGACACTCAATCAACCCTATGAGATCCGGTTTGCAGCCAATGGCGATATCTATTTCGTTGAAATGAAGAACCACATCGTGCGCAAGATTGATGTCGCATCGGGCACGATTTCTACGGTTGCTGGCAATGGAAAAAAAGGTAACTCAGGGGATGGTGGTCCTGCGACAGAAGCCCAGTTGAGCGACCCACACAGTATCGCCTTGAGAGAAGATTCCTTGTTCATTGCGGATATCGGCAACCATCGTATCCGGCGAATCGATCTTGCCTCTGGAAAAATCGAATCCATCGCCGGAAACAACCAGCCACAACTACCGGTCGATGGCAAACACGCTCGAGGTCAACCTGTACACGGCCCGCGCGCGTTGTACCTGAAAGGCGATACACTATGGGTCGCCCTAAGAAACGGACACAGCATCTGGAGATTGGACCTTCCCAACGACATCTGGCACCATGTCGCCGGGACCGGGAAACGGGGATTCGCTGGAAACGGTGGTGATGCGAAACGAGCCATGTTCGACGGACCGAAAGGAATTGCCCTGGGTCCAAATGGAAACATCTTTGTCGCGGACACCGAGAACCAGTCAATCCGTGAAATCGATTCAAGAACCGGTGTCATTTCGATGCTGGCCGGCTCGGGGCCAGCGGCCAAAGGCTATAACGGCGACAACCGTTTGGCCGAGGGTTGTTGGTTCAATCGGCCACATGGAATTTGTGTTGCCAAAGACGGCACCGTTTACATCGGTGACAGCGGCAATCACCGAGTCCGCGCGATTCACCGGCAAGCTGACTAGGCTCTATCCCGTAATTGGTATTTGAGAAAAAAGCGACAAATG
>JAHEBQ010000108.1 GCA_024642205.1 Planctomycetaceae bacterium
AGGTTGCGGCGTGTCCCCAATCGTATACCGGTCAGGCGCTCAAGCGGGCGTTGGGCGCGAAACCCGAAATCGTCAAGCCGTCAAAAACGGCCAGCCGGATCCCGGTTCAGGCGACCCACACCAAGGTTTGTGGTGCAGAACAACACAGCCTCAAATCCATTGATGTCGACGTCGCACGCGACAAGATGACCGTGTTTTGCGGGCCCAGTGGCAGCGGCAAGAGTTCGTTGGCGATGGACACGATTTACGCTGAAGGGCAGCGACGTTATGTCGAAAGCCTCAGTTCCTATGCGCGTCAGTTTGTCAATCAACTGGAGAAACCTCGCGTTGAACATATCGAGGGCCTTTCGCCGGCGATTGCCATCGAGCAGAAAAACCTGGGCTCGACGCCACGTAGTACAGTCGGAACCGTGACCGAGGTTTACGACTACCTGAGGATTCTGATGGCGCGACTGGGAACGCCTTACTGCCCCGGTTGTGATCTTCCGATTGGTACCCAAACCAGCGACGACATCGTTGACAAGTTGCTTGCCTACGATGATGGTACACGGTTGCTCCTGATGGCCCCGATCTCGCTGGACGCCAATCAAACCTATGAACAATTATGGGAGGAGATTCGTGGTAACGGTTTTGTTCGGGTCCGCGTTGACAGCGTGACGTATGGAATCGACGAGGTTCCACTGCTTAACCGTCGCTCGCGTCACAACGTGGAGATTGTGGTTGACCGTATTTCGATCGTCAAAAAATCCCGCGCACGAATTGCGGAAAGCGTTGAATCCGCCCTCGCGATCGGCAAAGGCATCTTGACCATCGCCGAGCCGGACGAGAACGTACCCGAGCCGCATTGGAGGACCATCAAGCACAGTCAGCACCTCTCCTGCTCGTGTTGCGGACGGAGTTTCGACGCGTTGACGCCTCACAATTTTTCTTTCAACAGTCAGCTTGGCTGGTGTCCGGATTGCGAAGGAATCGGGACTCAAACCGGGGCTGACCCAACGGCGATCATGAACGATGCCGAGCTTTCGCTCAAGGAAGGTGCCATCTCGTTGTGGCCCAATATTAAGTCAAAGCTGTCCAAGGCGATGCTCAAAACCTGGACCGATGGAACCGGGATCCCGATCGGCGTTCCGTTCAATCAACTCGAAGCGCGGCATCGCCGAATGGTGTTTTACGGAACCGATGATCGCTGGTTTGACGTTTCCAATGGTGCCGGAGAAGTGCTGTTCTCATTCCAGTTCCGTGGTGTTTATCCCACCATGGAGGAAGCGTCACGACTTTCACCGCAGCTTCGCCAACGGATGCAGTCGCTGATTGGTGAAGTTGAGTGTGGCGGTTGTGGTGGAAGCCGTTTACGCGATGACGCGGCTGCGGTCCGATTCCGTGAGTTGACCATCGACGGAATCTGCCGAATGCCTCTCGGGGTTCTGGCAAAAACATTGAAGAAGTGGAAACTGGATCCGCGCGAAAAGAAAATTGCCGGCGAGCTCGTTCGGGAGATCGGTGGACGTATCGAGTTTCTCAACGATGTCGGTCTGGAATACTTGACTTTGAATCGGTCCGCCGCCTCGTTGTCCAACGGTGAAGCCCAACGGATTCGCCTCGCCAGCCAGCTCGGCAGCGGGCTTTGTGGTGTGCTTTATGTGCTGGACGAACCCACGATCGGGCTTCATCCTCGGGATAACAAGCGGCTGCTCAAGGCGCTTCACCGGTTGCGCGATCTCGGTAATACGATGATCGTGGTTGAGCACGACCGGGAGGTAATCGAAAATAGCGATGCCGTTTGCGATTTCGGTCCCAAGGCGGGTAGCGGCGGCGGTGAGATTGTTGCACAAGGATCGCCGGAAACACTGGCCAAGCAAAAGGGTTCCGTGACCGGGCCCTATCTGAGCGGAAAAAAAGCCATTGCCATTCCTTCCAATCGTCGTCCTGCCCTGTCGCTCGATGCGGCGGCCGGGACGAAGTCAAAGGCGAAATCGCGGTCGGCCTCGCGTGCCTCCGGTACGCTCGCCAAAACTCTCGACGTGGTCGGTGCCCGCCACAACAACTTGAAAGATATCGAAGTCAAATTTCCGCTGGAAGCCTTGACGGTCGTCACCGGGCCCAGCGGTTGCGGCAAAAGCTCACTGGTCAATGATATTCTGTTCAAAGCGCTTTCGCGCCGCCTGCACCGCTCGACTCAAACCCCCGGAACTCACAAGGGAATCCGTGGGATCGAGAATATCAACAAGGTCATTCGAGTAGACCAAACGCCACTGGGCAATTCTCCGTCGTCCAACCCCGCCACGTACACCGGGGCGTTCGATGCGATTCGCGAGTTGTTCTCGCATCTGCCTGACGCGAAAATTCGCGGCTATACCGCGCGACGATTCAGCTTCAACGTTCCCGGCGGACGATGCGAAGAGTGTTTCGGAAACGGGCACATCTGTATCGAAATGCACTTTCTCCCGGACGTCTGGGTCCCTTGCGAGACCTGCAAAGGCCGCCGATACAATGAAGAAACCCTGGCCGTAAAGTACAATGGAAAAAACATCGACGATGTGCTGAAAATGTCCTGTGCCGAGGCGGTTGGATTATTCCATAACATTCCCAGGATTCGACGTATTCTGCAAACCCTCTGTGATGTTGGATTGGATTACCTCACGCTGGGACAAAGCGCTCCGACGCTTTCCGGTGGAGAAGCCCAACGGGTCAAACTGTCAGCTGAATTGGCGCGGCCGGACACCGGACGGACCATGTATCTGCTGGATGAGCCGACCACCGGATTGCATTTTGAAGACTTGCAGAAGCTGCTCGATGTAATTCAGCGCCTGATCGATATTGGAAATACCGTGGTCCTGATCGAACATAACCTCGACATGATCAAGGCGGCGGACTGGGTCGTTGATCTGGGGCCGGAAGCTGGCGCCGGCGGCGGACAAATCGTCGTCCAGGGTACTCCCGAGATGGTCGTCAGTTATGCCAAAGAGGCCCGTGAGTCCGCGGCGAAGAAAAGTTCCAGGAAAAGCAAACTCGAAATGCCGCGTAGCTGGACCGGCGAAGCCCTGGAACCGGTGCTGGCGACCGACCCCTACAAAAAACGCAAGGTCTACGATCCGGCAACCGATGATCGCTGGAAAAAGGGTGACATGGATATCGAAGATATCGGTGCCAGCGCCCAAATGCCCTGGGAGTCCGATGGTCGTCAGTGGCACACTAAAGACCGTGTCGGACGACTTGGTGAACCGGTCAAATGGGATGGTCAGGTGTTGGCCAAGGTTGTTGATACCATTCAGCAACACGAAGGATTTGCCGAAACAAATTGGAATGAGCGTTCGGTTGTCGAAATTCAGGGGACCAGGAAAACCCAAGGCTGGTTCTTTCAATCGCTCACCGGAGACGCGTGGTTCCTGAAATTGAAGTTTCGCGTCCCCCCGAGAACATTCGATCGGGAAGCACTCATGGAACGGATTCCGTTATCGCGTCCCAACGAAATGGAAGACGTCCCGATTTACGGAAATACTCCGCGAGTCAAACTGACAAATGCGAAAGCGTCATGGCAGGAAGTCGAAATCAGGGTCCACACACTGGAAGAAATCGACATTCCGGGCTTTTGGAGTTTCCTGGATGAAGCCATCGCGAGCTTCCAGAACAAAGCCGGAACCAAGCCGTTGAAGGTCGAAAACGAAACGCCCTGGGCCAAACTCGGGGAGAAATGGCATTTGATGCGGAAAGGATTTGCTCCGGGGTCCAAAGTCAAATGGGATCCGGAAGTGCTGGAGATATTACATGATGTCATCCAGAAGGTCGCGCCAGACTGCCAGTTTCTGTGGAGTAACAAGCAGGTCGTTCACGTGCACCTGCCCCAGCAAAAAGAACCGTGGGCCAGCATTCAGACGAAAAAACCCGATGGGGTCTGGTTGCAGCTTGCCGGTCCCAGGGACGCCGTGACCGTCGGGCGGGTTGCCGGTCTGGCTGAATCGCCAACCGTGACGTCGCGGGACCAGTTGGATTTGTTGCGCATGAGTTTTACCGACGTTGAACAGGTCAGCAATGAAGAACTGCAGAAGTTTTTGGCCGAACATGCCCAGTCATTAACGGGCGTTGAGTAAAGGACAGCGTCAAGTCGGACATTGCGTTAAAGATTTTGTGATTGGCCAGGCTTCTCCTGGGACCGGGATTTTACGAAGCCCGGAACCCTGCCGGCGAGGTGGCCTGTAAAACATTTGAAACCTATTGAATCAACCCACAAACATGACATGAGTAACTCGATCGTCTCACAAGTACCCAAGAACCTCCTGTTTCAATACCGGATCAGTTGCAAGAAGTTTGATGGCCAGCCAAACAGCAGGTTTGAGCTTTCGGAAGACTACCAGCTTCCCAACCTCGGGGAGTTTGAAAACCAGGTGAGTTTTGCCAATGTGCGTGTCGGGTGGAGCGAGCAGGGACTGTTCGTCTCGGCCGAAATTTCCGGCAAAGAGCAATCGCTGTGGTGTCGCGATTCACAGTTGCTCGACAGTGATGGTGTACAGATCTGGATTGATACACGGGACACACACAATGTTCATCGCGCTTCCAAGTTTTGTCACTGGTTTTCACTGCTTCCTGCCGGTGGCGGAGACAGGAACGAATCACCGATGGCCAGCATGTTGAAAATCAATCGCAGCAAGGAAGATTCGCCGACGATCAATCGCTTCAAAATCGAAGTCGAGGCAATGATCACGAAACGAGGCTACCGTTTGACTTCGTTCATTCCCGGAAAATCCCTTCACGGCTGGGACACGGCGGACCACCGGCATATCGGATTCAACTACGCCGTTGCCGACCGGGAGCTTGGCTGGCAAACCCTGGCGATCGGCCCCGAACTGCCAATCATGGAAGACCCCAGTTTGTGGCAATCTCTGAATTTGGTGGATTAGTCCATGTCGACTTTTTCCACTTTTCCGGCGTCCGATTTGAGCTCGAAATCGAACGTGTTGCGACCCTTTGTTACTTCCGCAAGGAGTGTGGTTCTGGTGTTGTAAACGTTGGGTACGACCTCGGGTATACTGCCACTGTTGTCCGCTTTGACATCGCCTGTACCAATGCTGACATGATTGCTTCCGATGAAGGCTCCGTATTCATCATCCGTGAATTTCATTCGATAGGATCCATCGGCCTCGGTTTTGCCATACGAAGCGGCCCCTTCGGTGACGGGAATGAATTTCACAAAAGCATCAGGAAGTGGTTTGCCATCCAAGGTTACGACGCCCCTCACATCTGCCAGATTTGGATTGCCGCATCCCGCCAGAATGGTGACCGCAGCCAGACACGCAAGCGCGACGACAGAACGATTCGAAATGGTTCGTTTGGCAATTCTATTGCGCGTCATCTTCAGTTCCTTATTGTCAAGAATGTTTTCTGGTTGTTTTGGGCAGAGGAAAGAGATGTGTCACAGAGCCCCTTTGATCGTTCGTTGCACAAAACACAGGATCGTTGTCTATGCAGTCAATGCCTTCAGATCTCCGATGCATCCGGCGATGAACCGGTCTGGCGGAGCGGTTACGCCTTCCCGCTTCCCAGCGGGAAAGGCGAATCATGGTCTTACCAGGAATTCATGACGATCAGCAGCCCGCTGCCACACCGCTGTTCGCCGATCGAATTTCAGAGATCTTCTGCGATTACCAAGCCATCATTTCTGGCCGTTAGTCGCTGAAATGTCCCGAGAGTCTGTCCACCAATATACTGGTTATAGGTCGTTTCATTATTACCAATCGTTTCACGTAGAAAATGAACGGACCCATCGGCGAGCCCAAACGTGGCACCCCCGGGATGGTGGCTGCCAAAGGCATTCCGTTTTTCAGCGTTGCCCGCAAACGAGGGCGGGTTGATTCGGCTTCGTCCGACCCGAAACAGAGCTTCCGGGGCATCGGCTCGGCCACCCGCATTGTGACGGCTGCTTCCGAACCAGCGCGGATCCCAAAAGAATGCCCCCGGTACTCCGCGGCTCTGACCGACGCCATAATATATTGCTTCGCCAGCGAGTATCGTATTGCTCGCACCGTCGGAAATGTCACCAAAACCGTTGGTGCTATCTTCGGCATAAATACCATTCTTCCGTTCCAAGGGTCGATCGTAGTATGCACCAGCAAAAAACGCTCCAGCGCAGGCTACGTAATTGGTCGCAGTAATACCCGGGTCTGTCATTCCAAAAGCATCGGAATCGGTACCGATTTTGAAATGTTGGGGCTGATTCGATGCGGAAGGGCAAACGGCCGAGGGAATAATTGACGCAACTAAGTTACGATTGGGTTGGTCCGAAAGTCGGGCGGGAAAATCCAATACGTCGTAAATATTGTTTTGCTCCATAAACGGCAAAATAAATGCCGACCAAGCCCATCCACTACCACGTCCGGCGCGGTTGCCACGCGGTAGTTTATCGGGGCCAATCCAGATTCCACCGGGAGGAAATTGCTGATACGAGGATTCATAATTCATCATCGCCAGCCCGATTTGCCGGAGATTGTTTGAACAGGTTACCCGTCGCGCGGCTTCACGAACCTGTTGAACGGCAGGCAGCAACATTCCAATGAGAATGCCAATAATGGCAATCACAACCAGCAATTCGACCAGCGTAAATGCCTTGTGACGAGAAAATTGAGGCCTTAAGGTTTTTCTGAACATAACGAACTCCCTTGGAAAAAGAAAACTGATAATCGGTCTTGATAAATCCAGTCTGAGGCTTTCATTTGTCCTGCACCGATCGTTTTTCAAAATGAAGTTGGTTGGTGATACAGAACGAGTTAGCCTCCGTAAAATTTGTCGGCTCAACGTCGATGGTGTTGAGCTTAGTTATCTTGTTAGAATTTGTTGGCGGTTGCAATTTGAATCTGGATGGATTTTGAAGAAATGATGAATAACTCAGAATTCAATCAAGTGAATGCCCAGTAATCAGCTCCGCAATAATCGGCTTCCCCATGATCAATTCGCGGTTAATTTAAGTCGTAAGGATGGAATTTGCAGCTCTAGAAAAGCATAGCGGTTTGAATTGTTTTTTTAGGTTTGTTGTGCGATCCTGTCGTAACAACAAGGAGTTGAGCCAAAGTGAATGGCTTCATTCTTATTCTCGATTCCGAGCGATTTGATCCAAGTCGCGATTTCCAATCACTGGTCCTGCCGATGCATGACGAATTGACGTCCTTCGGCCAGAGCAAGCAGAGAATCCGGTCGGGCGAAACAGTTTGGCCGCCAAACCAATTCGCTAATCGCGACCGCTGGTGCGAATGTTGAGCTTGCCAGAATCAATCGATGGTAATAACAAGCCCACGGCTCGATCGAAGAGTTCGTCTTTATCAGCAGTATTCAGATACGAGTCAGGACGCTATGAGAGCAGTTTGGCTTGTTCGAAACGCGACTCACCAGAAGCTCTTACTCGTCGATGTCGCTTGACATTGCTGCCTGCGTTATTGTTCAACACCAGTCCATTGTTGCCACCAGAACAGGATTGTCTTGGCGGCAATTCGGATTGGAAACAGCGAGAAATATCACAACATCGATACGAAAATTGCCAACAGGTTATGGGGTTCGTCGGCGTTGAGTTCCACAATCGGACTTGCAGCAAGAAGCTGAAATGCAGCACTGAATCCCGTCGGCATCGCCACCAGTGTCGACCGAATGAGCATCGCGCGGACATGAAGCTTGAGTTGACGTAATCCGTGTGGTTGAAACGGGCGTCCGGACAAACAGGATATCAACTGGACATCACCTGATTTTCCCAAGAGTTCAAACGTTGCGCATGCCGTGTTCGATACCCGTTCGATCGAAAGGAATTCTTGAATGCGGCAGTGTTTCGAAAGGTTTCCATCGATTTGGCAAACCAAGATACGAAAACTGATTTACGTCTAACAAACTTGCGAGTTGTATTTTGCTTTGATACGATTTGCGTTTAAACAATCCCAACTTTATCAAGCAACCTGCCCTGCCTGGCACGAGCCAAGAAACATGTTTGCGTGTCAATGAAAAAACAGAAACAGAATCGCCGAGAGTTTCTCGGTGCCGCCGGTGTTGTCGCCGCCTCCGGGGCTTTGGCAACCAATGCGAAAGCGAGTCAACCGACCCAAGTAGGTGAAAGCGACGACTCCTCGTCCTACTTCCAGCCGAAGGGGTACTGGGAGGATCGAATCAAGGCTCCCGATGACGGGAAAAAATACGGTTGGTTCATCGACACGCGACGCTGTTTCGGCTGTCATGGATGTGAAGTCGCCTGTAAGGCCGAGAACGACGTGCCGCTTGGCAACTATATTCGCCAGACGTTTTTTCAGGACGTCGGCGAGTACCCCAAAGTTGCCCGGATGTTTCTTCCGATGGCATGCCAACATTGCGAAGAAGCTCCCTGCATCAAGGCCTGTCCCTGTGGGGCTCTCCAAAAAGGCAGCGGTGGCAGCGTGGTGATCGATTATGAAAAATGTTGTGGTCATGCGACCTGTGTTCAGGTCTGTCCTTATGGCGCGATCTACATCGATCCAGTCGCCAATCAGGCAGTGAAATGCCACAACTGTTACCATCGTATCGACGAAGGCATGGAGCCCGCTTGTGCCGCGACTTGTCCGTCGGAAGCAATCTATTTTGGCGATCTGAACGATCCGAACTCCAAGGCATCGCTGGCCATGAAGGAAGCAGAGCAAAATGAAGTTCCGTTGATTCAGCTGCGTGGTGAAAAGGAAACCAGACCGAGAATGTGGTTCGCCGGCCCTGCCCCTGCCGAAATTGAACCGCGCATTCCCAAGGAAGGCCAGTCGTACCACAACGACGCCTACAACATTTACAACTGGAAGCAGTAACTCCTGGGCCAGGTCCCATCGGGACCGGCTTGCGCGACCGATCGTTGCGTGTGTGAGCGCCCCTTCGCTGATCCCATGGCCACGGAAAAATCGCACTCCCCATCTCAAACCGGAATGAAATGAGTAACGACCCTCAACAATCTCGACGGAAGTTTATCCAGCTCGGCGCCGCTGTTGTCTCCTCGTCTGCGCTGGTTGGGTGCCAGCGGAATTCTTCCGTTCAAAACCAGTCTGGCCAAACTCCGCCGCAGGATCAATCGGACAGTCGGAACCAGGATCAAGCCGGCAAGAATGCTCCGCCGCAAGGCATCGACATGGAGAAGTGGAAGAGGATCAAAGGCGAGGATTATCCGGCTGGCACGGAGAAAACGCCTGGTGTCTGTATGCTTCCTGGCCCCAACGCGAAACGCAACTGGCCGGATCCTGACAAATACAAGGATACAAAAAAAATCCCCGGGATGTGTCAACTCTGCAGTACCATTTGCGGGATCATTGGACACGTCAAAGATGGTCGCATCGTCAAGCTGGAAGGGAATCCGAATGATCCCAACAGTCGGGGCCGCTTGTGCGCTCGAGGCCAGGCGGGATTAAACCACCAGTACCATCCCGAGCGACTGCTGTACCCGATCAAACGCGTGGGCAAACGGGGAGAAGGCAAGTGGAAGCGTCTTACATGGGACGAAGCACTTGACGAGATATCGGCAAAACTCAAACCGATTCGCGAGTCTGGCAACCCGGAGAAATTTGCGTTCCACCAGGGACGCCAGCGATCGAAGGACGCGCTCACGCGATTTCTCGACGCTTTTGGTACCAAGACCCAGCTGTCCCATCGGAGTCTGTGCAGTGGAAACCGTCGAGCTGCCAATCTGGCTTACCTGTGGGAAAGCGATTGGGATCTCAATGACGTTGAAAATTCGAAATACATCTTGAATTTCGGTTCCAATGCGTTTGAGGCGCACCAGGGCCACGTTCCATTTGCCAATCGAATTCAAAACGGCCGATTCAAAAACGGCGCAAAAATGGTCACCTTCGACGTGCGGCTCTCCAATACGGCTGGCGCCAGCGACGAGTGGTTTGCGCCGTTTCCGGGGACCGATGGTGCGGTCGCACTGGCAATGTGCAATTCGATATTGACGGCAGGTGTTTACGATGAAAATTTCATCAATTCCTGGACAACCAGCAGCATCGATGAATTGAAGGCGCACTTGCATGACTCGACTCCGGAATGGGCCGAGAAAATATCGGGAATTCCCGCGGCCGACATTCGCCGCATTGCGCTGGAGTTTGCCGCCGCGGCGCCGGCTGCAACGACCATGTGTAACAGGGGATCGTCGGCTCACCTGAACGGATTTTATAACGACCGCGCTATCAACTTGCTCAACGGATTGGTCGGAAGCGTCGGAAAAAAGGGAGGGTGGTGCTGGTCGCCGTGGGGCGGACTGGATCCGCTGGTCAAAACTCCTGGCATGCCGCCAGCCGCGAAAACGTGGAGCGTACTCGAAGATCCGCCTGAATACCCGTTGGCCAATGTCTGGCGTCGGATGCGGGTTGGCGAGATTATTTACCTTTATCTACTGCAGGGGCGAGGGAAAATCGACGCATATATGACGTATAACCTGGACTCCCCGCTGACGTGGCCGGAAGAGAGTCTGACCAGGGACGTGATGTGCAACGAGGAGTTGATTCCCTATCACGTCTGCATCAATCCGTTTTACAACGAGACCGCACATTATGCCGACATCGTCTTGCCGTGGACGACGTACATGGAACGCTGGGATCTGGACGCGCGGGCCAGTTACAATTTGCGGCCCTACGTCGGCCTGAGGACACCCATGGTTGAGCCGCTCGGGGAAGCCCGTGATGTGCGCTGGATTTTTCCGGAACTCGCCAAACGAATCGGCGGCGGAATGGCGGATTGGTACAACGAGTCTCAGGAAGAATACATGGAACAATGGGCTTCGACCGTTCCCGAGAATCCGGTCACCGGAAAATCAGGTCTGGCTCGCCTGATGGAAGAAGGTTGTTGGGAAAACACCGACATCGAACCTTTCTACGAACCCCACCTGCAGTCGCTTTCAGACGAAGATCTGGTCGGAAGCGAGATCGATCCCTTGAGTGGAATCATCACGAAAGAGGGAATTGGAATCGGGATCATGATGGACAACAAACCGGTTCGAGGCTTCAAAACCCCAAGCCGCAAATTCGAGGTTCGCAGTGTATTTCTCAGTCAAACCGGGTTAAACAAGGACACATCGGACCTGATTAAACTCTCCAGCATGACGAAGACCAAGCCCCGGCCAGAGCCACACCAGGCGTTTGACGTCGCGATTGACGAGATGCCTATCTGGATGCAGCCCGAAGAGCACCAGGACATCAATGATGATCACCTGATCATGACATCGTTCAAATGGAATGTTCACAATCACGGGCGGACCATGAACTTGAAATGGCTGGCTGAGATTGTGCATTCCAATCCGGCATGGCTCAATCCCGCAACGGCGAAGAAATTTGGTCTTAAAGACGGCGACTGGATCGAGTTGACCGGGTACTTTTCCAAAATGCTTGAGAAGTCCAATCCCAACCTCGTCGGCGACCAATACGAAAAGGACGACGAAGGTCGGTTAATTGCCGGAACCATGCGGGTTCCGATCGTCACCATGCCGGGAATCCATCCTCGCGCGATTGCCATGAGCAACAGTTGCGGACACTGGGAATACACCAGTGTCGCCCAGGCCAGGAAAACACCCGCGGCGGCCAGAGCATCGGGGGGA
>JAHEBQ010000154.1 GCA_024642205.1 Planctomycetaceae bacterium
TTGCCTGGGAAGAAGCTCGTTATGGATGCATGTTTCGATCAGAAAGGTAGCCGATTCGCAATTGCAAGGTACGATGGCAGTGTAAACGTCCTGGATATCGAATCTGAGGAGTGGATCTTTCATCATCAGGATACCGCTGGCGGCGCGCTTCACGTCAGCTTATCGGACGATGGCCGACTGGTCGCTGCAGCGTTCGAGTATCCATCGCTCAAATGGTGGACCATAGATGAGACGAATGCAAAGCCAACGAAATAATGATGCTTCACGGCAAGTTTCAGTTTCGCTTGCAACCGGTCGGTTTGAACGAGCAACGGACGGCTTGAATTGCCTGCCCTGTCATGGCGTCGAAATAATATTATCGAAAAGAGTGTTGTAACAATCAACATGACCTGAATAACTCGACCCGCTATCAGGAATACGACAATTAATCAGCCAGAGGGTGCCCCATATTTCCGGTCCCATGCGAACCTCGATCAACCATAGTGATGCGACAGTGTCGTCAGTTGATGCGGACGGCACATGGCAGAAGTCAATGTTGAATAAACTTCAATACGCCGGTGACAATTGAACAACAAATCAACCCAAAACCAAATCCTCGAGTCCAGCTTTTTTTGGCAAGCCACCATCCCAGGAAACAGCCGAACAGTAAGAGCGCAATCCCGGAAACGTAATTGACCAAAAACTCATGCTCTTCCCGACTCCCATAAGGCCCTCCGCCAATTGAACGCCCCATGAAGGGTTTTCCGATTTGGGTCACTGCAGCAAACAAGAAAAAACTGACTGGAATCGAAAGGCAAAAACCAAAGAAAGTGGCGATCGTCTGTAAGGGCAGTGTACGTTTTTCAGACGGCTTTTCCGCATCACCGACGATCAGCGTTTCAGATCTCGCGGGCGAGTTGTCGTGAAGTGCGGTCCCGGTTTCGGGCCTTGCGGATCGCGACGACCGAATCAACATCAAGACAAGACTGGCACCGAGCCCGGCCCCGAGAGAACCATAAAAAGTTACCGGTTGCCACCCGAATCCCATCGAAACGGCGCCTATCATGAGAAAGCCAAACCAGCCAATTAACTGGCCGCCGCCTAACGGAATCAGAATGCGGCTCAGTTTCTTGAAATGGCCGAAGCGAGAACCCGCTGCAAAGCATGCTGCGAAGAAGGAATTTAGAATCACCCACACCGAAAGCATTGCCGTGATCCTCGTGTGGTCGAATTCGGCGTAATAGCCTGGCTGGGCTCGCACCCACGGCCAGCGCACCGGGGATTCGACCGCTTTTCCAGTTTCATGCCATGTGTTAGGCCTGAACGATCCAGGCGGATGCCAAACGGGCGCCCATTGCAATGGCCCCCAAGTGCCAATTGAATCGCCTCGACGGTCGTGCTGAATCATCTTATCCATCTCAGACCATTGCTCGTAATGCGTTACCTTCCAAGGAGGGATCAGGAATACTGCGGATACGACCAGAAAATTTATTGCGAGCCATACGCGAAACAACAAATTACCAAAGTGAATTCTTCCCTGTTGATTCGTCATTTCTACCCACTGATATATCAGTTTCCGATGGCCAAATTTGATTAATTGTTTCCGTCTTTGCCAGAAATTTTCTCTAACGATTTGCTTGCCGCCGTTCGTAAGTTTGAGTCACTGGATTTTAAACAACGACGCAAACCGGGAATTGCCGGTTTAGCTTTGGGTCCGATCGCACCGAGTGCTGTCGCCACTGCCGGTACAAATTTCCATTGATTTGAATGCCTCAGTGCTATGATTAAATCCGGGACCGCTTCTTCAGCACCGGCCCCCCAGGAATCAAGCAATTCCACAGCCCCAACCGGAGCATCAAAACCACCCCCGGCCGACCAATGACGGTGCTGCTTGTCCGAGATAAATGATGCGAGTGCGGGAACCGCAAAATGGCCATCAGCTCCCATGTCTCGCAATTTGGCGTAAAGTGGCTGTCGATCGCCTTCGTAGCCCTGAAGCAGGATGGTTACGATTTCGCATCTTACAGCCACACTCAATTTTTTGTCGTCCAACATTGTCAACATTTGAACTAACGCCGGACCAGGAATCATCACTTTTCCGTATCCGGGCTCAGGTCTTCCGAATAGGCGGACGGTTTCAACGCGAACGGTAGAGTCCGAATGGTTTAATAATTGCACAAACCTTTCAGTCTTATCGCTCGACCTTACGTTTTGATATTGCAGAATGGCCTGCTCGATTGCCGCCTGGTCCCCACTGAGAGCCGCCGCTTCAAAATCCGCGAATGCGTTTTCCAGTTGGACATTGTCGGCTGATTTGGCCTCAACTGGAGGGGCATTTGTTCTTCGAAAGACAAACAAGTTTTCACTTGGCGAACCGGCAGGATCAAAGTCCAAAGGGCGTTTGGAACCAATACAAATATTGAGCAGATCACCATCAATCTTTAGAATTCCCTTTACCGTTCGGCCATTCACCATCCAATCAATCCGTTGTGGTGACGTCGTCTGATCAAGTTTGTAGCTGAATACTGATACATTCTGCCTTACACCGCTTTTCCAAATAATATTCTGGTTGGTTATGGTGCATTTGGAGTCCCATTCGAGAAATTCCTCCTCGGTAATAAACCGTTTGCCTGCGTCATTTAACAGGATTTGGCGCCATGTCCCGATAAGGCCGAGGTTCGTTCCTGGGTTAGGCATCGCGGTTTTAAGGTCCGAATCGGGCCTGAAATGCGATCCGACTTGATTGCCGGAATCCGAATCTGCAGAATGCTCGCCCTGCCGATGATCATTTGTCGGCATTCGCTGACCTCGAATTGACGGTGCGATCTGATCAGTTTGTTTGCCTTCACATCCGACGAAAAACCCCACAGCTCCGACGCAGCAGGACAGTGCCGCAAATGTCGTCCAAGAATTCCGATACTTTGTCATGGAAAAGTTCCCGTTGCGTTTGAAAACAGTCTGTTGAAGCAGCGACGGACGAGTTCATGATAACCGGGCAGCCTGCACGTCGCGATTATCGAAAGACTGGCCTTGAAACCAATCAAACAGAAAACTTTGGATTGATGGGGACAGAAATTGGCCAGAACGGCAATCGATTGTC
>JAHEBQ010000055.1 GCA_024642205.1 Planctomycetaceae bacterium
AACTGGTTCGTCGTCGTACCGTGCGACCAAAATGTTCGATGGTTTAAGGTCTCGATGAATGACTCCCTTTTGGTGGGCATGTTGCACAGCGTGACAAACTTGTTGAAACAATTTCAGCCGCGTGACGGTGTCCAACCGGTGCTCGTCACAAAATTGGGTGATCGGGATTCCCTTGACCAGTACCATGACGAAGTAGGGACGGCCTGATTCGGTCATGCCCGCATCGAGAATCTTGGCGATGTTGGGATGATCCATCATCGCCAAGGCTTGACGCTCGGCCTCGAATCGCCCAATGACATGTCGGCTGTCCATACCCGGCTTGATCAGCTTGATTGCAACTCGGCGTTTGATTGGAAGCGTTTGCTGGGCCATGTACACGGTCCCCATGCCCCCTTCGCCGAGTAATTCCAATAGCTTGTAGGGACCGACTTGAGTGCCGGAAAGATCGGCGTTCGAGTCGCCTTGACCAATACCGCTGCCCGGCGATGTGCCGCCGAGAAATTCTCCGGCATCTTGATGAGCGCGAAGCAGTTCCTTAACGTCGCGTCGTAAACGAACGTTGGGACCACACACCTGATCCAGGTACATCTCGACGGCGTTCTCGGACTCACATTCCAGCGCCTGGACAAAAATAGCCCTAATGTCTGCATTCGGGGTTTTCATTGGATTCTCCTTGTTGGAATACCAATGCTCCGTTCCGCTTCAGATTGAGACAGAGTTATTGTGATTTTCATTGGGGCCGGTACCTACCGGACCTGCTGTCAGTTTCAAAATGGATCTCAGATTTCATCGTATCTGGCGGCAGTGTTGGGTTTTCAGCTCCCGAGCCAACTCGGAATGATCTCGTTGACATTTCAAAATCTTTCAATGTCGGTTTCGGCGAATTCCCAATCCAAAGCAAATGTAGAACAGCAGCAATACCCGACGACAACCAATCCACTTTTAGATACAGCGAAAGCACGACTGCCTTCATCGTTTGGCAAAAAGCCGAGGCCGACCATGCCTCCACTTTGGCTCCAGACAAACGCTTCTGGGCCGATGACGCTTGAGCTCTGACCGACGACAAATGTTCCATTCGAGGAAACACCGATCGCCTTGCTCGAGAAATCGCCGCCGGTCAAATCGCCCAGACCGAAAATATCAGCTTGGCTGATTCCAACAAAGAAACAAATCATGGCAACGGCTAACAAAACTCTGTGCATGATATATTCCGGTGCATTTGGTGAATGGCGGCGAGTGAATATCCGAACGGCGGCTTTCAATGCGAATTTTGTCCGCTCTATTTTCCAATGCTCCGTTTTGGCCCCACCTGCGCCAGAATTCTGACAAAGAAAGAGAATATTTCTCGCCTCTGGAAACCGACCGTTCAGGGAGCCAGTTCACGAAACAGCCAAGCCCTGGCAAAGGCCCAGTTGCGATCTGCAGTACGTGAAGCGAGCCCCAGAGAACGAGCTGCCTCGGCAAGTGACAGGCCGGCAAAAAAACGGAGTTTAACCAATTCCGCGCAATCCGGGAATTGCTGACTCAGACGCTCGAGAACCTCGTCGATTGCCAGGATATCCTCAGCCGGCGCGTCGATGGCGATTTCAATTTTTGAAAAATCAACCCGACGGATGTCCCCGCCACGTTTGACCCGTCGTTTGTTGCGGGCTCGGTCGACCAGAATCCGTCGCATCGCCTCGGCGGCAGCGCCAAAGAAATGCCCACGATTGTCCCATTGAAGAGCGACGTTTCCGTTGCCCACCAGTCGCAAATACGCTTCGTGAACCAAAGCGGTGGCTTGCAAGGTCTGACCCGGTTTTTCGTTTGCCAGTTGTTGTCGGGCCAGCACTCGCAGCTCCTCATACACAAGCAGGAGTAACTGTTCGGAAGCGGAGGGGTCGCCTTGTTGGATTGCGTTGAGAATTTGAGTCACGTCGGTCATGAGCAATATAATAACCGACAGGCAATCACGAGGCGACTATTTGTTTCGTCGTTGCAGGACGAAAAATTCCCGCCAACACAGTAGGCATTTCATGGCAAAACCCGATTCTGGGCCCAACTCATCTCACACATGTTTTCTCGGCATTTTCGTTCACCAGCCCAATTTTGGAATGCGCTAAAATCCCGCGACACATGGGTTAACAATGATTGGCTCGCCAGAAACATCCGACAAGCCCCGTTTCATCTGAGCTGGAGTTGTGGTCCGACGTGAATGGAGACGGCCACCTGGACTCGCAACGGGCCTAATGAATACGAAACTGCTTTTGGCGGCATTTCTCAGGAGGCGTTGGCTATGCGAATCTGTAAAACCGGCGCACGCGACCAGTCTCAGAATCCAGTCCTTTTATACTCGACAAAAAAGACGGTCAAGTTGCTGGGAATAGGTCGCTGATTTGGCGGTTTCAAAAAAGGCCCAACCAACTCGAGACGAATGGATCGGGGTTCGATCGTCATATCAGAAACCCCAAAAACCTAGTTGCGGTAGTTGATCGTTCGCCAGCCACTCAATGTAACCTGCCGGTAATTCGTTGCTGAATCAGCCAACTTGGGACCGCCGAACCGTTGAATGCCGAGCGAGTCTGGCACTTTGACAAATACCTTTCCGCTGGTGAACGCGCCACCAGAGACAATTGTCTATCGGCATCGGTCGGATCTGTATTGCGTCGATGACTGCCGAGTGCTACTTCAACATCAACAAAAACGCTAACTCGGAGTCGCAGTGACAAAAACATGTTTCTGTCTAGCCGTACTCCTGCTCAACCAAATGGCTGTGGCAGGCCTCGCCCAGCTTGAATTCCAATTACCTGCCGAGAGCTTGACCCAGTCAAGTTCGGCGGATTGGTCAGGTTCGTTTGCGTTGGGCGCCAGTGCTCAGTTTTGGGGTAATCCTGGAGGAAACGCGACCATCAATCTGACTCGAAATAGTTCCTCATCGACAACCAAGTTGTTTACGGGGTATTTTTTTGGCGGCGACCTCCCCTTAGAAGAAAATCTCTACTTAAGAAGTCTGGAAGAGCAATTCTTTTTCCAGGTACGGCATGAACATCTTTTCCGCGAGTCGAAGTTGAATGGCTACTTTCAAGGAGACTTTGACGGCACTGGCAACTTCAACCGAACCGCGTTTAGCGCTGGAGCTGGGCTCCAAGCGTACCGGTCAGCTAAATTCGAATTGAGTTTTCGGAGTGGCGTCCGAGGGTTTTTCGGTGCGATCGAACCGGAACATTGGAATCCTTGGGAAAGACACACGATTACAGAAGATGCGAGTGGAGCACAGGGGCACGTCGGCGTTGCTGGAGTTGGCAAGTGTTAGAACGCATCAGATTTTACGGGGCCGTCGACTACTTTCACCCGTTTGGCAGTTCTCAATACGGTTTTGATGATGATGTCATCCTGTCAGATTCGGGGATTGAATTTGCAATTATCAAAACACGAAACTTCGGGGTCAGGTTTTTTTCGACTAACCGATTCCAACCCCACACCTCGGGTGACCCGTTCATGGGGATTGCTTTCGCGGCTGGTTTTTAACCATCCCACCGCCATATTGGATCGGATCTTCAATGGTGGGCCAACTCTTGTTTTGGCATTCGAGGAGAATGTTATCACGGTCAGGCGTTGGGCGAATACAACGGCGGTATCCTGCAGAGTTTCAATTCGACTACGCTGAGCGAAGTCACCTCGTCCGGGGGTTTTGGCGAGTTGTTTTATTATTTGAACGACTCGTTCCACGTCCACTTTGGATATGGAATCGACGATCCTGAGGATAGCGAAAATGCCGCGACACAAATTCGTCGCAACCAGACGTACTTTACCAATTTCGTTTGGGACGTGAACAAGACCGTGCAGCTCGGACTCGAGATCGAGATTATCGTAAGACTGACTACACGCAGTTCCAGCCCAGTGCATTCCTGGACAGCGATGCCGTGGTGATCGGGACTCGATTCCTGTGGAAGTTTTAGAGTGCAACGTTCAGTTGTTCGCTTGCCCGGAACTATTCCCTGGCTCGAAATGTAGCGACGCGAATTCCCTTGCTCAGGAGTTCCAGTTCATCGTCATGAGCATGATATCCATCGACCGAAGCGAGGGTTTGGGCAAACTTGCGTTCCAGATCCATTAATTCTGGAGGGCCCGCCATCCTTGTGCTGATCAGCTCTCCTATCGTGACACTATCGTCTACGAGACCGTAGGAGCCGGAAAGCCGGTTGACTCCGCCGAAGATGGACAGCTTGCCGCTGCCAAACAGCATGGTTGGCGGCTTTGCCGTGTCGATCGTCTCACCCCGGAGTGTGATCAGCGTCCATTCCCGGTTCGCGGCATTGTTTACACCGGAAAGGTCGCAGGCATGGGCACGCCAGGTATAAGTCTTTCCGGCATCGCGCGTGGCAACCTTCAGCGGCTTGTTCATCTCGTCGGACGCCGGGTAGATGGTGACACCTTCCTTGATCGTCTCGAGAATTTTGATTTCCTTGATTGACAGCGGGTCTACTTTGATCGGATCTTTGTCCAGGATAACGAGGTCGGCCAGTTTACCGACATCGAGGGTGCCCTTGGTATCCAACTCATCATACTGCTCGGCCACCCATTCGGTCATGGACTTTAGTCCTTCATAGGGCGTTACCCGCTGGTCGGGACCAACCTCGGAGCCGGCACGGGAGACGCGATTGACCGCGGACCACAGCATCGTCATCTGATCGAGCGGAGCAACCACAAAGTCGGTATGGTTGCTGGGACGCAGCCCCGCGTCGATGGCGTCCCGCATTGGACTGATGTAGGCAGCTTGCCTCGGACCACGATTCTTGATGTGTGCATCAGCGAAGTAAAAAGTATGCAAGGTGTAGAAAGAGGGTCGCACTTTATATTCCACAAACTTGGGAATCTGGTCCTTGCGCATGAACTGGGTGTGGATCGTGGTTACGTTCCAGGGGCGGCTGAAGTCACCGGCACGAGCGAATTCATAAGCCGTTAGAAAGGCATCAATGGAGGCGTCGCCATTACAATGCAGAATCAGGGGTACATTCAAGTCATAGACCTTTTTCACCATTTGGTTGGCAAGGTCCTGGGGAAAAGTGGGTTCGCCTTTCCAGTCTTTTTCACCGGCGGGTCCGCCGGTGAGATATGGTGTGGTAAAGAATGCAGTCCGACCTTGCGGCGAGCCGTCCAGGGTAATCTTCACACCGCCAACCTTGAAGCGGTTCTTGTACTGGACCCACTCCGATACGGGAAACTCGGCCAATACCCGATCCACGTCCGTGATGAATGGGTAGGCAACCACATCAATAATGTTGGCTCCCGCGTCACTGGCGCGTTTCATCGTTTGAAATTGGGGCAAATGGGTCACGCCTTCGTGCGCTGTCGTAATTCCGGCTTCGGCATACAACATTTGCCCAGCCCGGGTCCAATCGATTTCCTGCTGTGCAGTCATCGGTTCAGCCTTCTCCATAACCGGGATGTAGGCCGTTTCCATAATCAGGCCCCAAGGTTCCTCGGTGCCCGGTTTCCGCACAATCACTCCGCCCGGTGGCGTTTTCGTCTCCGCACTGTATCCGTAGTACTTCAGGGCCGGGCTATTGAGCACCGTGCCATGCATCGAAACGTGGTCCACACGAACCGGATTATCGGGGAAAGCCTTATCCAGGTCGTCGCGGTTGAGCAGGCGACCGTCAGGCATGACCGTGTCATCATAGCCGTAGCCGATGATCATTTCTCCCTTGGGAATTTCTCGATCCGCTGCGTATTTTTTTAGCTCGGCAAGGATACTGGGCACGTTTTTGCCAGGGCCGGACGGCGGCGCGTAGAGCTTGCATTGGTTGGCTACGAGCAGCGAATTGATGTAGTGGCTGTGCCCGTCGAGGAATGCGGGCAACAGGGCTTTCCCTTCGAGGTCCTTGAACTTGGTCGTGGCGCCTTGCATGGCCAATGCCCCATCTTTGGTCCCTGCAAAAACGATTTTACCATCCCTCACCGCGAGCGCTTCAACATATGTTGGGGACTCACCCGCCATCGTAAGAATGGAGCCATTGTGATAAACCGTGTCGGCGACCTGCGCTGTTGCCGATGGCAAAAAAAACGGTTGACAGGCGAACACGACGCACAGCAAGGCTAAGATTTTCATGGTATTGGAATTCTAGATAAAGAAAGGGTTTTATTCGGAAACGTGGGAGCAGCAACAGACAGCTACTAGTTGTCTCGCTCGTAGACTCGATTGCCTTCCTTAATGGTTTCAAGCACGACAATCTTGTTGATTTCCATCGGATCCACTTTCAGCGGGTTGGCGCTTAAGATCACCATGTCGGCCAATTTGCCGACTTCCAGTGAACCTTTTCGGTCCTCCTCGAAATGTTGGGAGGCTCCCCAGAGGGTAATCATCTTCAATGCTTCGAGCGGCGCAACTCGCTCGTTGGGGCCCTGAACCTTTCCGGTTCTCGTAACTCGATTGACGGTCGCCCACATGACTTGCATCAGGTTGGGCAGAGCAACGGGCGCATCGGTGTGGCTGGTCGCGACCATCCCCCGGTCAAGCACTGACTTCATTGGCGAAATTTGGGCCGCCAATTCAGGGCCAATGATCTGATCGTACCAATCTCCCCAGTAAAACGTGTGCATTGGAAACAGTGAAGGCATCACACCCGGTTCTTTACAACTGTCGAGTTGGTCTTGCCTCACAAACTGACCGTGAATCAACGTGTGACGACGGTCTTTTTCCGGATACTTCCCATCGACATTGCGAATCGCCTGCAACAACTGGTCAACAGCCGCGTCCCCATTTGCGTGGGCCAGAACCTGCCAGCCTTTCTGATAGGCTTCGTCGAACAATTCCGTCACGGTCTGCGACCGGGGAATCGCCGGATACCCTTTGTATCCCGGTTGTTGGCCATCGGGAGGAAGCAGGTAGGGCTTGGTTCGCCATGCGGTCCATCCCTGAGGCGAACCATCTAATGTGATCTTCACGCCAGCGATTCGGTACCGATTTTTGTATTCGCGGCTGTACCAATCGCTCTCCAGAAGTTTCTTGTCGACGTAATCCACGTAGGTCAACACATCAATGTCGTAACCGCCGTGATTGGCAAAGTTCACCATCGCTTCATGCACGTTTGCAAAAGCGCGACCTTCGTGTCCGGTCGTGTACCCGAAGCTCTTGGCCAATTCCAAACCGCGTTTCATAAAGTACGCCTGCGTCTCCGGCGTAATCGGCGTGATCACTTTCAACATGTGCGGAATTCCGGCGAGTTCCTCAAGGACGCCATTGGGCTCCTGCGTACCTTCCTTCCGTCGAATGACACCCCCCTCCGGATTTGGAGATTTGTCTGTGTAGCCGATCAATTCCAGCCCCACACTGTTGACCGCACAAAAATGCCCGGAGATATGTACGGCCATGACCGGAAACTCTTTCGATACCTGATCCAAGTCGTCTCGAGTCGGGTGCCTGCCAAGCAACGAATCATCGTAGCCCAGACCAAAAATCCAACCGGTAAGTCGGGCATCCGGACCTGCGGCGAATTCTTTCAATTTATTGACAACATCATCAATCGTATTGACATCGCCATCAGGTGGAGCGAGCAAATTTGCCCCAACGGCCTGCGCCCCGAAACCGTTGAAATGGGCGTGCCCGTCAACAAATCCGGGAGCGAGAGTCTTTCCTTGCAGGTCGATCAACTCGGTATTGGGACCCTGGAATTCCAGGACATCCTTTTTTTTACCAACCGCAAGAATCTTTCCAGCTTTGACCGCTAACGCTTCTGCCGTCGGATTCTGATCATCTACCGTGACGATGTCGCCACCTTGGTAAATCACATCTGCTTGTTGAGCAACGACCGAACCAGGGACCCAAATCAACAGTCCCAAGAAACCAACCATCAACGGCTTGCTCATCATCCCGCCAATTCTTTCCTTAATCCAAATATCCATCTCTTGCGAATTCGTTCGATTGCCTTGATCAATATACCGTGGCTGCAGCGACCCTGGCGACCTCAAGTTCGTGGGGCACTGTACCTCCAGAAACGCCGATAGCTCCAATGATCTTACCTGACTGCTTCTTGATTGGAACACCTCCAGGAAAGCTGGCAGGACCAGCATTGAAGTCTTCAATGCTGAACAGTTCCTCGCGAGCAGGAGCAAGATTGCCAACGTCTCCGAATGCAACTATCAATTCGCGAAAAGAGCCTGGAGGACTCGACACGAGCAACCAGGGCCACAAATCGCTTGTTGCCTGCTTCGTGCAAACTCGTCACCAGCTATTGGTGAGAGAAAATTTGCCAGATTCCGACTCGTTCCCTCACGGAGGTTGTGCCAATAGCCCTCAAACAAGCGTAGTTTGAAAGAGCGTTCATGAAAAAACCCGAAACCGTTCGTTGTATTGCGGGTTGTTTGTAGTAGTGACTCAACCACCAACCGCAACACAGAAACGGATTTCGAGTGACGACTAATTTACGAAACCAGCTCCGAAAACGCAAACGAAAACTCGAAAAACGAATCGACAAGAACACAGGCTATAGCGAATCGCGAATCCAAGGCGGTAAAGTCAAGTACGAAGTGCCAGAAAAGCAACAAGCCATCAGTAGTGGTGGCCTCGGCATGATTCTCGAACTGGTGAAGAAACTGGTACTGCGGAAGCATATCAACCGCGCCGCGCCCGTCTTCAAATTCTTCGCGCCCTATGATGAATCCGATCACATCCTCAACATCGCTCTGAAATTGCTCAGCGGCGGTACTTGCCTGGAGCATCTTGAGCATCGGCGTACTGATGAAGCTTATCTCAACGCATTGGGCTCCCAAAGAATTCCCGACCCGACCACAGCCGGTGACTTCTGTCGGCGGCTTAATGATCGGCAAATACGCCAAGTGATGCAGGCCATCAATCGCTCGCGTCAGGTCGTCTGGAAACAGCAACCGAATTCATTTTTTGATCAAGCAACGATCGAGCCTGATGGTACGTTCATCGAAACCGCTGCCGAGAAAAAAGAGGGCATCGGTATCAACTACAAAGGGCAATGGGGCTATCACCCGCTGATCGTTTCGCTGGCCGAGACTCAGGAAGTGCTGTACTTGCAGAACCGCTCGGGTAACCGGCCAAGCCACGAAAATGCGGCTTTCTTGTTGAACCTTGCGGTTGACCAGTGCCGCAAGGCGGGCATTCAAAAAATCATGTTGCGTTGCGATACGGACTTCTCTCAGGCCGAACATCTCGATGGCTGGGATGAGGATGGTGTTGAATTCACCTTCGGCTACGACGCGGCACCGAACCTGAAAACGAAAGCCAATTCACTCGACGAAAACCAATGGAAAACGCTCCCGCGTGATTCGCGTCAATCGAAAACCCGAGAGCCCGCCGCGAAAAAGTCAGAGAAGAAATCGTGATCGAGAACGGTTACAAAAACATAGTGCTCGTCGGTGAATGTTACGCCGAATTCGACTATCAACCAACGAAGTGTTCGCGGCCCTACCGGATGGTGGTCGTTCGCAAAGAGATCGAATGTTCTAGCGAACAGCAGCGGCTGTTCAACGAAGACCATTATCGCTACTTCTTCTACATCACCAACGCAACAAAGAAAGATCTACCGGCCCGTGAAGTGATCCGCAGCGCGAATCAGCGCTGTGACCAGGAGATCTGATCCTCTGATTAATAATTGTTGACGGCGTTGTCTGACGGATCTCGTTTGTCCGATTGATTTAGCCATCAACAGGAGATACCATGATTTTGATCAAGAAGCCAGCAGAATTCTACACGAAGTACAGTCATTCTATTGCCAGTTGTGGGAACAGGCGGTGATTGCAGCTGTGCATTTGCGGCAAACACTACAAAGCGGGTGCAAACAACCACGAATTTTTAAGTTGGCCCGCGTGGCGATAGAGAGTCTGCCAATCACCCACAACGAGTTTGCAATTGCAGCTTCAAAGTTACATAATGCGAAAACGTACGTTGGACATGGCGAGACGGGCGCTGCGATAAGCGAACTTAGTGTTCACTATCGAGCGATCAGCCGGAAAGCACAATGCAGGAAAACTCCGAATCTTGTAAAAACACGCCATTAATCGACAACGCTCGATTGGGTGATCCGTCGGCTGAAAACCAACTGTGCGACATAGTCTTCAACGAGCTTTATGACATCGCAAAGCGAATAAAGCCGAAGAATGACAACTCGATGCTGCCAACGATGTTGGTCAGTGATTTGAGGGTCAAACGTTTTCCCACAACGCTCTGGAAAGGATTGAGAACCGAAGATACTTCTTCACTGTCGCGGCAGGCCAGATCCGAAAAATGTTCATCGATCATTACCGGCACAGGAAATGCGAAAGGTGGGCGGTGAGCGGCAACAAGTGTCGATTGATTTGGCGCCGGATGGGGCCTTGGCTGAAGTTGAATCGAAAAACGTCGATCGTGAATCCTTGAACGAAGCACTCGAAAAACTGAAAGCCCAAAACGAACGATTGTATACTGTAGTTACAACCACGCTATTTTGCCGGACTCGCGACCAGTCAAACAGCCGAAATACTCGATGTTTCAGAATCGTCCATAGAACGTGCTTGACGGCTCTCCCAGGTCAAGCTTCTTGCGGATTTGAAGGAAATCTAGAGAGATTTTCAGGTTGAGAAAGTTCATTGATGGTTGATCATAACAAACAAAAACGCATCGATGAAATCTTCTGTAAGGCCTGTGAAATCCCCAAGTCTCAACTGGATGAGTTTCTCGACGATGTATGTGGCGACGATCTGGAGATCCGAAGCCAGGTCGAAAAGCTTTTGGCCGCGGATCATGACCTGCAATCCGACGAACAGATTCTGGCGAATCAACCTATCGGGGGAGTTTGCCAGGAAATGCCGAAAGCTGCCGGTGGGACCCTTGACGAAGAAAGAGAAATCAAAGCTGGCGCCGCCGATCGCAATTTATTGTACGGCATTGTTGCGTTGCAATTGAACTTCATTAATCGTGACGCATTGATTCAGGCCATGAATACATGGGTGTTAAACAAGACAAAGCCAATTGAGAACATTTTGGTTTCCAATGGCGACATGGGCGAAAACACGCAGCTGCTCTTGGGTGCTTTGGTGGATAAGCATCTCGAACATCACGATGAGGACCCGGCAAAAAGCCTTGCGACGCTAAGTGCCACCGGCATCATAAAGCATGAACTCGAGGAAATTAATGACGAGGAGCTTGAACAATCACTCGCGAATCTCAAATCTGATAGTTCATCTTTCATTCCGGATTCACCGACCGTTGATTTCATAGATCCATCCAAACATGGCGGAAGGTTTCGAGTCCTGCGACCCCATCGGAAAGGAGGCTTGGGGGCTGTATCAGTCGCGAGAGATGAAGAACTCAACCGTGACGTAGCCCTTAAGGAAGTACTAAAGAAGCATGCTCACAATAAATCCGCTCGGGACCGTCTCGTCGTGGAAGCAGAGATCACAGGCGGATTGGAGCACCCGGGAATCGTTCCGGTTTATGGATTGGGCGTTTACCAGGACGGCAACCCGTTCTACTGTATGCGGTTTATCAAAGGAGATAGCCTGAAGGATGCGATCCGGAATTATCAAAACGAAAAAGCTTCGCTTTCTACTTCCGAACGCAACCTACGACTAAGAGGATTATTGCGGCGGTTTATTGACGTCTGCGAAGCGGTTGCGTATGCGCACAGTCGAAGTGTGCTTCATCGTGATTTGAAGCCCGGCAATATCATGCTGGGAAAGTACGGTGAGACTCTTGTCGTTGATTGGGGACTGGCCAAGGCAACGGGCCGTGAACCGATCGAGGAATTATCTTTGACTGCAGATCGACCTTTGGTGCCTCGTTCCGGGAGCACCGGCGCGCCGACCATGCCTGGCACGGCAATTGGAACGCCGCAGTACATGAGTCCGGAACAGGCGGAGGGGCAATTGGACCAACTGGGACCAGCCACTGATGTGTATAGCCTTGGTGCCACGATGTATTGTCTGCTGGCAGGTCAGGCTCCTGTTACCGACAAGGAACCAGAAGACGCAATGCGCAAGGTAAGGGATGGTGACTTTCCAATGCCGCGTACAATCGACAACTCAATCCCCAAACCGCTGGAGGCCATTTGCCTCAAGGCGATGGCTTTGTCTCCAAGTGATCGTTATCTGAACGCAATTAATCTGGCCGAGGATGTCGAAAACTGGCTTGGTGATGAGCAAGTCACCGCCTTTCGTGAACCTGCATGGAGCCAGTGCTTCCGGATAATGCGTAAAAATCGAACGGCGGCCGCCTCGATTAGCGTCGCCGCCGTCGTTGCAATCATCGGATTAACTGGGATGAACTTGATCAGCCAATCAAAGAATCGACAAATCCAACAAAAAAATGAAGTGATTCGACTACGTAATGAGGAGTTGCTGGCCCTCAACCAGCAATTAACCGAATCCAAGAACACTCTCGAAAGAAACTACGCGTCCTTTCGGTCTTTAACGGCACGACTGGTTAAGCAAGCTGAAAACGAATTGTCCCAAAGACCGGAGTGGGAACCGATTCGCAATTGGCTGACGCACGAAATACTCTTGGTAGTTCAGCAGTTTCAAAACGAAAATCCCGACACGTCCTGGTTGAATGACTCAAGTGACTCAAAACTCTGGCTGGCCGAACTTTATCGTTACGAAGCGAATGTAAACAGAAACAACAATTTGCTGGAAGAATCGATCGAAAACTACGAATCGGCGGTTCAAATTTATAGAAACATCCTGCAAGAAAGCCCCGGGAACCCCAAAGGCAGAGGGTTTCTCGCGGAGACACTTGCAGACTATGCCAACACAATAGTAAACCGAGACGGACTGGATAAGGCACGTCGACTGGTCGATGAGGCAATCGAGATTAGTCATTCGCTGTTAACTCAATACCCTGACAAACCGAACAGCAAACGCCTCCACGCATGGAATCTACTTGACTCGGCCGCGATCGATCGGGAACTGGTTGGCACTGAAAAGGCGTTGTCCCAAATAGAATCATCACTCGACCTTTATTCTGAAATTGCAAAACTGGATCGCTTAAGAGATCGCGATTTCCTCGTACTGGCAATGGCTTATTTGCAGAAGTCTACCTACCTGCGTGGGTCAATGGATTTCCCGGATGCAGCCAAGTCGATTGACGAGGCAATTCTCAGATCAAGGAACCCGTCCCAGATCACGAATTACAGGGAACGTCGTCAAATACTCGCCAGGTGCCTGCTTGAGAAAGTACAATTGCAAAACGCAATTGGGAATGAGAATGAAACCAATCAAGAATTGATTGAGCAAATTGAAGAATCGGTCAAGCTCCTGGAAGAACTTACAGCGGACTTTCCAGAATTCCTCTCGTACAAGAAATTCCTTGCCCTGGCATACGTGGAGCATGGAAAAATCCTAGCTTCGGCAGAAAAGGCACAATCATCCGGTGAGCAGTATGAAATGGCCTTGAGTACGGCCAATTCCATTGCCACCAGCAGACAAAATGAATCTTTGTTCCATGAACTGATGGGCGATGTCACGTTAGCGTACTCGCGTTACACGTTCAAGAATGACAATCGGGAACGTTCGCTGGGACTATCTAACGAATCGGTGAACCATTTCAAAGACGCTTGTGCGATAAAGCCAAAATCAAAAACGCTTCGTCTTAAGCATGATGAGGCCTCTGAATTCACCGAGGTGATTGGTCGGAACAGTAATTGAATTTTGTTTTTTTGTTTTCAGAAAGGTTTATGAAAGATGGCACTACTCATTAAAGAAGTCAAGCATAACTTCCTGCCTTCTAATCTTATCAAGGTGCGAATATGGGGAGAAAATCTGAAAACTGATGGTGGGCCAAATCCTATCGTAGAAATCACAAATGGCACTCGTACCCGCAGAGGCTCAATTTATGGCATTGATCCTGACGGCACTTGGATTGATGTTCTATTCCAGGTGCCGTTAAAAAAAGTACGGTTGGATTATTCGGAAGAGGAGCTCCGCGAAGAACTTGAATCTTATGTCGAAGGTGTTGCCATCACGGTCACGAACGCCGCTGATGAGCACGATACCGACAGCGAAGATTATCCGTGATTTCTGCAGCTACCTGCGATTGCGCGCATCAGATATCTTGGCGTCGATGCGAAACCTGAATGAGTAGCGACCGAACAATTGCGAAATCTCGGGGAACGCCATTAATATGACTAATCAGTAGACTCGCCATCGGTGAATGACTATCTCCTGATTCGAAATCGACATGACGGCCACGCAGGCAGTTCGGGCTTGATGGATTCGGACAACGGCACCTTTGGCAACCGACTCGGAATGCCACCCGATTCCTGTGGGTGTCGCGTAATCAACCTGACCTGGTTCAGTCGTGGCAGCGTTTGGGACTGCATTACCGGTCAGAACGACGACAATCCAATCGTCCGGGTTTGACCCCGAATTCAACGCCCGCCCATGCGATTGGGATATTGAGTGGTTTGGTTTCCATCACTATTAAGTTGAATTGAGGCTGATCTGAACGAAAACGATCGACCATGAGTATGGCGGTTCCGTCGAGTAAATTCGCTCAAAAACCAACCACAGCTTTGTAAACGCAACTAACGCCCACGACTTACCCGACGATCTTGAGCAATGCCAGCAACTGTTGTTGGCAGCCTTCAAGCGGGCTGCCGAGCTGGAACGTGTGCTCGATAAAACGGCTTCTTCCCATGAAGAGCTCAAAGCGGCGCATGAGGCGACGATCGTTGAACTCAATCGCTTGAAGCAATGGGTCTTTGGTCGGCGAAGCGAGCGGATCGTTGAGGGAGAAGGCCAACAGCATCTGTTCGATCTTCAGCCAGAGGTAACTGGCCAGCCCGATACACAGATTCCCGAGCCGCCTGCGCAGCAAGTCACAGGACACAATCGGCGTCGACGTCGTGAGCTCGACCTCGTTAAACTACCGCATTTTCGGTGCGAGCACGATGTCCAGCCAGAGGAGAAGGTCTGCGGCGGTTGCGGTCGCGCCAAGGATTGCATTGGCAAAGATGAAACAAAAATTCTTGACTACAAACCGGCCAAGTTGGAAGTTCATGTCCACGTTCGGCCTAAGTACGCTTGTCGCTGTTGCAAAGACGGTGTGGTCAGCCCGCCACCTCCAGAGCGGCCGATTGTCCGCAGGATTGCGGGACCCGGTCTCATCGACCAGATCGTCGTCGCCAAGTTTGGCGACCATCTGCCATTGTACCGACAAGAAGATTTTTTCAGCCGCCATGGCTTGCACATCGCCCGCAGCACCCAGTGCGATTGGGTCAAAGCGGCCGCCGAACTATTGAGACCATTCTATGAGCGTCAAAAAGAATTGGTGCGTCAGTGGCGCCAACACTCACGATATCAAACTTCTCAAAGCCACTTTTGACAGCGTTCCCGTCCATCGACCGCAACCGAAAACCCGGCGACAAAACGTCTGCCTCGATAAAGGTTATCACTCAAAAGACGTTTGCAAGTTCCTCAGACGACGCCACTACCAACCACACGTCAAAGCACGTGGCGAAGAGGCACAGCAGTTAAAGAACAATCCTCGCTTCAAAGCTCGAAGATGGGTTGTCGAAAGAACGCACTCTTGGACAAATCGTTTTCGCAGACTTCTCGTTCGATGGGAGAAAAAGTCCGAAAACTATCTCGCCATGGTACAATTCCCCTTCGCCTACACTATTCTCGGAGCTGCCAATGTTTTGGGATAGGCTCTAAGCGTTTTTGCGACGATTGACGAAGACATCATTCCCGTCAGATCCCCTTGCGAATGGTGCAAGTAGATCGAGGATGAGTAAAATAGAGCTACTTAAGCTCAATCGTCACCTTCTTGACTGTACCGGTGAATTTGAACGGTATCTCGTAATTCTCGGCGACTGGCGTACCCGTGTCGAATCCAATATCCAGCGTTTCATCCAGCGTCACGCGGTTGGGGATGCTCTTCTCCACTCGCCCGGACCCAATCTGTTGGTCGTTGGCGAAGAGCTTAACGTTCGCACCGGCGAACGGCTTGTCGGAATCTGAGGTGTAAACCATTCTTAGTTTTACGCTGCCAGTCGGGATAGGCTTCTCGGAAGCGACGGAGAATCGCTCGACGCCAGCCAGGTTATAGTGGTAAATGAGTTTGCTGTCCTTGACGTAAAGCCCGTAGCCCGCAAACCGTCCGCCTTGGGTGAACAGCATTCCTTCGGCGCCGCCATCAGGAATAATCACGTCAGCTATCACTTCATGGCTCCTATGCTTCAGATCCGGTGATGCGCCTTCGGGCAGCCGAAGTAGATTAGGGTAAATGAATTTCGTGCGTCCCTGCGTTAGGCTCGGTCGATTATCGACGTTCAACCGTTCTGTCTTGCGGTCATCCAGTGGAAGAACATCGTAGCGGGCAGCCTCGGCGAAAAACAGTTTCACCAATTCCTGGAGTTTTTCCGGGTTCTCTTGGGCCAGATCATTCGCCTGACTGAAGTCGCTCTCCACGTTGTAGAGCTCCCAAGGCATATTCAATAGGTCGCCCGGTTCATTCTCGCTCGCCCAAGGCACGCCCCGAATCGCGCTGGCCATCCAGCCATCGTGGTAGATGCCCTGGTTGCCCAGCATTTCAAAATACTGGGTTGTTCGACGGTCTTTCGCGTCGGCAGCGTCAAAGGTGTACGCCATACTGACACCTTCAATCGGCTTTTGTGCAACGCCATTGAAATGAGATGGCGCTTGGATACCGGTCACCTCCAGAAGAGTTGGGGCGATGTCAATCACGTGATGGAACTGATGTCGGATTTCGCCCTTCGCCTTGATTCGCTTTGGCCAGGAAATTGCCATGCCGTTTCGAGTGCCGCCAAAGTGGCTGGCAATCTGCTTGGTCCACTGAAACGGCGTGTCCATGGCGTGTGCCCAGCCAGCGGGAAAATGGTTGTAATGCTTCTCACTTCCAAGGCTGTTGATATTGTCAATTTTCATTTGCAGCGTTTCCGGGATAGCATTGAAGAAAGTCATTTCGTTGAGCAGCCCGTTCAAGCCACCCTCGGCACTCGATCCATTGTCGCCTGCCATGTAAATGACGATCGTATTTTCCAATTCACCCATCTCATCGACCGCATCGATTAGCCGGCCTACTTCGTAATCGGTATGCGCGGTGAAGGCGGCAAAAATTTCCATCATGCGGGCATAAACCTTCTGTTCCGGTTCAGGAAGCGAGTTCCAGGCTGGAAGTGACTTTGGGCGAAGGGTGAGTTTCGTATTGGCAGGAATGATTCCCATTTGCTTTTGTCGGGCGAACGCTTCTTCACGGTAGACATCCCAGCCAGCGTTAAACTTGCCTTCGAATTTCTCAATCCATTCTTCAGGAACCTGGTGCGGGGCATGTGTGGCCCCGGTGGCGAAATAGACGAAGAACGGTCGCTGCGGCGCCACCGATTTGGATGCCCGAATAGTGCGGATCGCTTTGTCAGCGATATCCGTCGTGAAATGATACGGGCTACCGTCTTCGTTGGTTTTGGGTGGTTCGATTCGTTTCTTGTTTTCCACCAACGCGGGATGAAACTGGTCGGTATCGCCGCCGACGAAGCCGTAGAAGTAATCAAACCCCAGCCCGTCGGACCAGCGGTCGAACGGACCGACAAGGCTGGTTTCCCAATCCGGAACATTGTGGTTTTTACCGAACCAGGCATTCATGTATCCATAGTCGCGCAAGACTTCGGCAAAGGTCGCGGTCGACTGGGGAATAATGCCACTGTAGCCGGGGAACCCTGTACCCGCTTCGCCAATTACGCCACTGCCGACACTGTGATGATTTCGCCCGGTCAGCAATGCGGCTCGAGTGGGGGAGCAGAGCGCCGTCGTATGAAACCGATTGTATCGAAGTCCATTTCTAGCGACTCGATCCATTGCCGGCGTCGGAATGCCGCCGCCGAAAGTGCTCATCTGACCAAAACCACAGTCGTCAATCAGGACCAGCAATATGTTTGGCGCATTCTCGATGCCAAAATTTTGCGGAATCTTTAACTTCGGCTTGACCGGCGTGGAGTCCTTGTAGGTGAGCCCAATCTTTCCTTTGAAATCGGGTTCCTGATGAGGAAGATGCTCCTGGGCGAAGCTAGTAACAGAAAACGTTAACATTCCGAGAACGACAAGACTGAGAACGATATCTGTGCGATGCATGATGGTAGACTTATTTTTGAAGTTGAAATCAGAAAACTGCAAGGGCCGATTTTCAAAACAATACACCAAAAGGCAGTTCCAAACAAGAATCCGGTTGCCTTCTCCGTAGGCACTTCGTGTAACGTCGAAATCCGGTCGATTACATCGACCGAAGCACGATGGGGCAAACGTCGATCGAATCAAAAAAACGTTGGGTTGATGGGGACAGAAATGACCGAAACGGCCAAATCGGCGATTGGTTGTCCCAGAAACCCAAATCGGACGTTTTTTGACCACGGTTTGGGCTATCCACTTAACGTATGGCTATTCGAGAATCGGTCCAATTCTTCGCGACCCAGAAAAGGTACGGGTTGTTGAAAACGGAGCCGGTTTTCGCGCTTGCTCGTGCCTGGCAATGGCAGCAAGAGTTGGAGTCGGGTGAGTATTCGACAGTCGAAGAATTGGCAACGGCGAAAAAGATTGACGTCAGCTATCTGCGCCGGATGCTCCGCCTCAATTCGCTGGCTCCCGATATCGTCGAAGCGATTTTGCAGAACAACGCGCCGGATCACATCAGTCTTAGAACTCTCTATCGCGGGATCGCGCCAAGTTGGGCCGAACAACGCCGCCAACTCCTGGAGATTTGATACTCAAGACCGCAAAATCGGAGTCACAACGAGTTGATTGTGCCGCTGGAGCACCCGCCGGTTGTTTCCGCTGAAATTGAAAAGACCGAACGACTCGGCGGACTGCTCTGTTCCTATCGCCGAGCAGCGTGAGCTTGGCATTTTCACTTTTAATCGTTTACATTGGCTCGGTCGCTTATGCGCTAAGACCGAATTCGTCTTCGATTTCGGCCATCTCGGGTCAACTTCCAAGCCAATCTCGACCCAAATCTTAGCTTCAAGCTGATTGATGTGCTCGTATTTCATCGCTCAAAATGCTCGTTCGACTTTTTTGACACGAAGCGGTGCTTTTATCCAAGTTGGAGTATTTGTTTACTTTATTGCAACGAAATAACCAGCGTGTTGCGTTGGGACTAACAAGTCAGCCGGCCCGGCACTGCGGTCACCGACAGGTCGATCGTGGCCGAGCAATGGAAGATGTTTGAAGCGGCTGCCGTAACAACTCCCATCCCCAAAGCGGTCCGAATAGTCTCGATGCTCGCTTTCATAGTCCGGCGTTTTTGCGGCGGGGGTCGGGGACTTCAAGGATTGGTTAGCTTACTGTTATCCGGTATGCCTGAGGCGCATGAACAAACTATCTCCCAACACGCTCGCCGCTGCCGAGCGGACCCAGCATGAGCAGGTTTATTCATGGAAGAAGTGATTTCTCGGGCATGGAAGGAACCTTCTACAATTCAATCATTCGATCCGTCAGATTAATGTGTTCCCACAACAGTGGCCCAGGTTGCAAATACGATGATCACCACAATCGTGCCGGCAATTCCGCCAAGACAGAACCCAACTACCTGTCCCGCCCAATTTTGCCGACGGCAAATGATCGAGCCGAGGAAGGCCCCCGGAACGCCGCCGAGGAAAATTCCGGCGATTAGTATAACCATTCCCATGGGTTTCCTATTCAGCTTGTATTCGGCTGATTTGATTGACCGACTCGGCGTTCGGCGATTTTGTTAGCAGTGCAGCAAAACAATTAGATCCGCCCCAGCAAGGAGATTCAATCCACCGATTTTTGAATCGTGGTCTCGATGGAGCGCGCCATTAACCTGCGTCGCAGACAAGTTGTTTCCTTGTCCGCAGGACGCAGGTTTTTCGCCATGTTGCTACTGGCGCTTCGATGTAAAACCCCATTTTTGGCCAAATCATTTCATCCCTATTTTTTCGGCATTTTCGTCAACAGGACGCACTGGGGGTGTATCCCGTGACTTTGAGCCTTTGGGGCGGTTTGAGCCTTTTTGGTGTCGATTTTGGGTGGGGTGCGTCCCGTGAACTTCGTCGACCCACATTTCGAAAAGTGATAAAAACCCGCGATACGTCGGGCAAAAAAGAAAGGCTCGCCAGAATGAACTGACGAGCCTGTTTGGGTTTGAGCCGGGTTGTGAGTCCGGCGTGAGTGGAAGCGGCTTCCGAGACTTGCAACGGGGCCAGAAAATTCGGAGAGTCGCATATTATGGCAGTCGAAAGTTCGATTCCGGTTCGCGCGCCGTGTGTCCTCCAGCGGCGAGCTGTTCGTAGTACCGGATTTAACCGAATTGAACCTGGATAGATATTCCGATCGTGATAAGCATAGTAGGTCACATACTGAAGCGGAGCGATCAAAACAACCGAATTCTAGCCAGCTCCGCTTAAAAAACTCATCACGAGTCGACAATGCCTGTTAGTACAGCGAGTTGTTAAACGCGTCACACAAAGCATCCCGTCTTGCCCCCGAGGATTCGGCAGGGTCAATGTTGTTGGCCGAGTTGATGGTGATAAATACCTGAACCTTATTAGGGAAGATCATCGACTGAGCTCGTGCGCCGCGGCCCGATCCATACGAATCACCCGCATTGCCTCCGATCGAGCCCCCATGATAGTAAGCCAAACCGAGATTGCTGTTGATCCCATACAAACCAAGCCGTTTGCTTTTCATCTCGTCAACGATATTCATGGAAATAATCTCGCCGCTATCAAACGCAGCCAGGAATTTGGCATAGTCCTTGGCTGAGAGAACCCAACCTCCGGCACCCATTTCATACAACTGGTTGGGTTGGACCGGATAGCCGGCAACGGCCTGATTGGTGTAGTTGTATGACCAAGCCTGGTTGAGGCTTGTATAGGTGGGCTGAGGGTTGGTGATCCCAGCTGGCAGTAGCACGTGCTGACGGACATAGTCGCGATAGCGTTCGGAGCAGCGTTCATTGAGCGTTGCTCCGGACAATCCGTTGTCCTCAAAATTGTGCATATCACCAGGTTTGTCGAGGTAAGGGATCAGGATTCGGAAAAGTGCGAAATTGCAGTTTTTGTATTCGAATTGTGGCACGATCCAGTTCATGTTGATCGGCCCCGTTGCAATCGTATGCTTCAAGTTTTCGTATTCGTCCGGGTCACCATAATCGACCAACCCCGATTTGTGATTCAGCAGGTGGGCAAACGTCAGTTGTTCGGTATTGGGTCCCCGGGCCCAACCGGTCGGAAGGTAAGGAAATATCTTTTCATTCACACTGATCCCTTTGGCGCTCAGCAAATGCATCACGGCCACGGCAGTGATGGTCTTGGTTGTGCTTTGTGTTCCTTTTTGGGTGTCGCCATCAAACGAAAGTGACACTCCGTCCTGTGGCAAGATCCTTGGACCCCAGCCGCCAGATTTGACAATTGTCCCTTCATGGGCAATCGCATACCCAAAGCCAACGCACTTGTTCGCGAAAAGGTTGACGATTTCGTCCTCGAATTTTGCCACGTCCAACACTTCCCGAACCCATTTTGAGCCACCCAACTCGCGCATATGAAAGGCATCATCCACAACGAAGGTGGCATTCCCCTGGGTGATGGATTGTCCCTTGGGAAGTGAAACGAACGACATCACCGGTTTTCCAGATCCATCTCGGGTTCCAATTCCGATTTTTGCGACAGTTGGTTTGCTTCCGCTGGCAAACTCGCTCTCCTGCCAAGCAATGATCTTGCCGCCAACTTCGCGGATATACAGATTGCCGCCAGAGGTTCGCCAGGCACCGTCCAAATCGCCAGTACTGGTTGCATAGAATCCCGGTTTGCGTTTGGCGCCTGGAAGTTGATCATTTTGAATCGCGTAAGGCGTGAGCCTATTGATGCCAAACGAGCCCGTTGCGTTTTGGACGACCAGATTCTGGCCGTTGTTGTCAATTCTGATCGATACCGTACCCTGTTCGGTTCGACTCCCCTTTGGCAAATCCCAGTATTTCCCCGAAATCACATTGCCACTCAGGTTGCCGTCGATCGCTACGGCGTAATGTTGCCCAGGGTGTTCTCCAAAGATGTAAACCTTGTTTTCCAGTTTCCTCACATAGTAAGCGCCACCATCGTTTGCTCGATAAACGTTGGCCAGCACCATGTTCCCAACCAACCCGCCAGGACGGTCATCTCTCTGATCCCCACGCTTCCCGGTGACCGGATTTTGCTCAGGCGTGCCACCCCCCCCGCGCTGGGGAATCGCAATTGAGCCGCTTCCGACATTCCCGAATCCGGGGCGGGTTGGATTCGATTGCCCCTGCTGGATCCTGTCGCGTATCTTTCTTCGATCTTTCTTGGCCTTTTGAGTCGACGGTCGAGTCCCGCTTTTCGGTGCATCGCCAGGTCGCTGAGCCGTCGCGGATTGAATCGGCAGCAACAACGCTACCAACAAAATAAGTATTGGCCATTGCCGAGATGCCGTGCCCAAACATTCGTTCACATTCATTTTTTTGATCCTTAACTGAGATTAGTTGTCAACTTGAATCACGAAGTCTTTCCTGCTGCTAACTGGACGACATTTCGAATTCGATGGAGCGCATTTCTTCTGTTCCGGCTCGGATACGCTTCATCCGATGAACGGAAGATGCCGATGGCATTTCAAAATTGGATTGCCAGATGACGCGTCTCGATCGTCGTTGAGGCTTTTCCCGATCATGAGGTTGTCGATGAACTGTGTTTGTCGCAAGGAGGAGTATCGTTCTCGACCGAAAATTCGGACTCCTCAAGGCAGTCGAACTCGTATTTGTTCGGTCGAAGTACTCGTTTGAGTTTCTTGACCCTACGCGCATGAGCTAGTACGGGCCGCAAGGCATCTGCCATTGCCAAAAACACGCCTGACCAGTTACCTGCGTTTCGTTGACGAAATAGCCGCAGGCTGACGGCATGCCGTAGTGTTCTGGCTCCAATCCGTCATGGGTGGTGGTCACCTCAAGTGAACATGGATTGGAAAAGTCGTTCAGGTCGGTCCGCCCGGGTGCAACCAGATCTCCAGCAAGTAAATTGCGATTCTCAAGCCATTCGTTCACAGTCTTAGGTTGCCGAGCCAAGTCGTTGATTTCTGGCGACGGCGGTAGCACGCTCCTCGAGACATGTATACCGGCGACAAACTCGACCAGGACATTCGCAATTTTCTCGGAAGATTTTGGGCGTTCTTTCATAAGCTCCAGAATCGTTATCTTGTATACCAATTCGCCTTGGGATATCGGAACCCTAATCGTTTGTTTGCGACATATCAGTCCTCGCCGATACTGATATGCTACTTAATGAGTGTGACGGTCACGGGCTTGTCTTCGGAAACAGCCATCAAGGAGTAGTAGATGCCGTCCACACGCTGTTGCTCCGGTGCTGCGTGGGTCACTACTTCCTTCTGTAACTTGCCTTTGCATTCGACCTGGTTGCCAAATAGCTCGACGGATGGGATGTCGTTAAATGACAGTTCGACACTCAGGACAGAAGGCAGCTTTGCACGTTCAAGCTTGCCACGGATGATCACGGTCTCGCCGACATGCTTGGCCAAGTCGGCGGGATTGGTGATAACGAACTCGCCGACCTCCGGAGGAGAGTACTGGACAGGATCAGGAAGGCCGTCGCAGCCAGCAAGGAGCGTGAACAAAGTCACGAGTACGTATAGGAACCTGGTCATGTTGGTTTCACCTTTTTAGTAGTGCTGGTCTATCGCTCAATGCCACGCAGTGCGTTAAGTATGATTCTGATTGAATCTCACCCCGAGTTTGATCCAACTAGTATGCTTGTTTTCAGGACTTGTCTCTCAAGCCGAATTCTTGGTGACGCTGAAGCCCGCGAGTGTTACAGCAACAAGGAGACGCTCGATAGATTTGTCGTACCTGTTGGCGATCCGGAAGATCTCGCCAAGCTGCCCCAACACAGATCACCCACAAGGTTCCTCCGGACTTTCCGATCCGATCCAAGCATTGGTTATTGAGACTTGATCCGATCACGGAACAGGTTGTACTGGCGAGACCCCAGATTTACTCGGACGTGCCCGGCGGGAGAAATCGGAATGGTTATTTCTTTGTCAATACCCGCTTTGTCGGTTTTCACATCCGATAGACACAAGTTTTTAGCCTCTTCGTCAAGATGCCACGATGCCTCGATATGTAAGGGAGTCGAACCATCTCCGAGCAAGACTTCGATCACGTCTGTGGGAATTGGCTGACCCTTGTAGTCGATCAACACAGTTGAGCTTGTAAACGTCCACGAAAGCGGTTCTCGAATGTCGGTTAGCCGTGTGTTGGCCAGCCTTTGGGCCGTCAGCAGAAAATCGCCTCCGGTTGTCGGCGTTGGCGGCATCGAGCGCTGACACCCCAAGCTAAATGCGAAAATTGCGAACAGTGTGCATGTGCTTACCGTGCTCAACTGGATCCGGGTGGTCGGTATTATTGATCTGTGGTGCATGGGCTCCCCAACGTGTAATTATCGTAAAACAGACTTCGGGTAAACTCTCATCTTGGCTCCCACCGCCAAACGCCGAGCTCTCATTGCCGAAGTTCTGCGTTTCTAGCGCCCTCTTATCGCGGAGTCGACATTTTCGATCGGCTCTCGACACAAAATGGATGAGGTCAAACTTTTCCTGAGCATCGTCCAGCGACTGGAATCCATGCCCGTTCAGGCCCAATGGAATCTGGAAATGCCGCTTTAGTCAAGCAGTTCGTATCGCACGCAAAATGCGAGAATCAGCGCAGACAACATGGTTCCGAGGGCAAAATACTCGTCCCATCCAGGCGCGACCGACCGGTTAGGATTCAGTTCCATCAACGCCATCAGCAGCCATGCACCCGCAGTAATCACGATGCCCTTCCAGCGACGGTTCGCTATCAGGATCAACACCGTCGTTACCATAAACAGGATTCCATATTCTGTGCCAAACACGGACTTGAATTGGTGAAACAGTCCACCTCCCGGTCGCCCGATTTTGGTGGCGCCCCAAACCAGCATTCCGATCACGGATGCGACAATCGCCATCGCATAGAAAATGGGGGTTTCGAGGCCCTTCAGAATCGTCCTGAAAATGGTAATTGACCGGCCTAAACTATTTGCCTTCATATTCAAACTCCCAGAACTCCGGCTGTCATTCTTTTTACCAATAGTTGGAAATACTCGGCCTGGGACCCACACCCTCTCTGCGATCGGCTCGAGCGTTAAACAGTAGTCACGCAGCAACAACGGTTCCATGCAATGCACGGATCAATCGCGACGTACTCTCCGACTGACGACAATCACTCCGGCCAACACTAATGCACCGAACATGGACGGCTCCGGCACGGAAACACTCGACAATTGCAATCGGACATCGTGAGGTCGATAAAGTACGTTCCAGTTATATTGATGTCCGTTGAGCATCGAGACGGGGTCATTGAGAAACGTTCCGTTCACATTTCCGAGCGACCTCAGGATCGTGAACTCGTCACCAATTCCAGGCAGAAACAACCCTCCGCCCGCGTCAATCAAATCAACTTCCAGTAACCCTCCCAACAACGCGTCGCCGGTGCCAACCAGCAACAAATCATGCTCGTCGCCGGCCAGGAAGCCGCCAATATCGACTCGCCACGTGCCAGTGTTTTCAAAGCTGTTGACGTTTGCAGCTCCGGCAAATGGATCTATTTCCAGCAGGCCATGGTTGGACAATCCTACGGATCCGAGATCGACTTCATCCATTAAGGTCATTTCACACACCGCGCCATTCTGAAAGGTTCCCATGCCGAGGAAGGAAACATTCCTTTTGACAACCGTTTGACCTTGCATCCGCAACACCGAATCCGCAGGACCGATCTGTACCTGGGCAGGAGCAACTCCCGAACCTGAAAAAGTCGTATCGGCGTCAATCCGGACTCGACCGCCGGTAACGTTCAGTTCGCCTTCGACGATCATGTGACTGCCTTCGACCCGCGTTTCATACAGATTGCTGGCTCCTGACAGATTCATGGTTCCACCCATTGTCCAACTGGCGTTCGCATCGGTCAGGTTCACGCTCAATTTCGGAAAAAAGCCACCTGCAATGTCGATATTGCCGTTGAACCGGCTGGCATTGGTCGTTCCAATCCGGTCCGCATTGATGGTCAAATTGCCATTTACATTCCAGTCTGTTTTGCCAGCGGCACCATCCATATCAAACGCTTGAGCGGTGAGGACGGCTCCCAATGCGTTGGTGACGTTCGCGGAGCCGTTTTGTTGTGAGGCTCCATTAAGCGTGACGTTTCCATCCCAGTTCGTCGGGCCGTTGAAGGCGATAAAACCATTGGCCATGTTGTCGTTAACCGTCGTGAATTCCCCCCCCTGCATGACGGTCGTGCCGTCAAACTCGAGTTTGCCACCCTGTCCCAACGTGAACTGGCCCCCCTGAACCACCGTCGCCCCATCCACTTCCAACCAGTCCGTCCCACCAATATTCACTTCCGCGGTGCCCGTGAATTCAATCGGCGCGAGGATGCGTAAATGCCCCAAGGCACCACCGACATTCATTTGGCCACCGAACACCATGTCAGTGCCGCTGATCTGAGACGCGGCCGCTGGATTATTGAAGCCCGCGACATTGATCTCGCTGTTGCTGTCGGCAGCCCAACCCGCATCAACATTCATGGCCAACAGGGTACCCGGTGCCATGGATACTGTGCCACTGTACGAGTCGGTCAAGCTGCCCGCGTTGACGGTGAGGACACTGAATAGCTGATCCAGTTGCAAATGCCCATTACCGGTCGTGCCGTCCAAATCAATCGGATTGATGGGAGACGGTTGTCCTGCGTCAATGATCAATCCGCCATTGTTGCTGGGCCGAATAATTCCGTTATTTGTAAAGTCGCCGGCCAGTACGGTCCCTCGGCCGAGAATGGTTCCACTAGACACCGAGTCCGAAAATAGCCGAACCGCAACGTCATCTTTCAATTCGAAGTACGAATTCTGCCCCAGCACCAAGGTGCCGTTGAAGTCATGAAAATTGGGGCCAGCGCTTGGTCGCACGATCAGCCGGGTGCCATTGCCGTTGATCCAGGCCGTCCCGAACGATACGAGCTCGCTATTGTTCATGTCCAGCGTGACGCCATTGGACAAAAATAATTCTCCGTAGTGGAAGCCCAATTCGCCTCCCATTGTCACTGTACTGCTAGCTGCGACCGGGACGTTACCGAGCCTTATAATGTCGTTCGCCTGCGGTGCGCCGGCCGGGCTCCAATTAGCCCCGTCAAAGAACCAACCATCGCCCGTGTTCCACCAGAGTTCATCTGCAAGGGCATTCGACACTCCGAAATTTAGCAAACTGCAAACCGTGATGAATGTGACAATTTTCAAGACGTATCGCGCAAGTATGGACAAGGTGTTCATTGATGGAGGCTCGTAACAATTGCGTGGCTAAGGCGAAAAACTGACGTATCTGGAGGTTCGGCCTGAGCGCCGCATCCTCAGAATAGAAGACGACAGAGTCGATCGTTCGAAGCGCGATTTTTGAGTTTATTCTGGTCCATTGAGGGTTCCTGGCCATTGGGTGGACCAAGTGCATGTTGCACTTACCTCTAGCGTTTGCGGCGTCAATCATTCATGCAAAAACTGACGAATCAACGCGACAACAAAATTAAATGCGCTCTAATGGACACGGGGCTCATTCGGTTTTCTGCCAGATAGGCAGCCGATCGCCTCAGGCACGAACCATCCAGAGAGTCTCCTGACTCTGGGCCAAAAAAAATCTTCCGTAACCGACCATAAAAAAAGAATCAGCTGGGGCTTGAACAAGCGCCGTTAGCTGTGGATGCTCCTTGCCCCTTACGTTGTTTTTGGAAATGCCGGCAGGGACGAAGCGGATCCGATCAATGAGTGCGATCGTTGGAACCTGGCGGAACGACGCATGGAGATGGGAATGCCGGTCAGTCAGCCTACCGCTGGAATTCTATGAGCGTACCCTTGGAGTTCGTCTTCTGACCTTTGTATTCCTGCCAAAGACGGATCCATTGTTGTGCCGAGAGAGAGCGGGGATTGCCATCGATAATGGTTTTGTTGGCCAACAATTCACTGATTTGGCGGGCGACTGGCAGCGTGATACCGGGTTGTCGGTGAAGACTGCCCAAGTCAACATTCAAGACATGTCCGCCTGCGACAATGACGTGTCTTGAATCACTGGAAACAAGGAGTTGCGATGAGCCCGCCGGAACCGCGATCGGTTTGGCGGCCAGTTCCCCTTGGGCCGCATTCCAGACTCGTAATTGATCGTCCAGACCGAGGGTCAGCAAAAACCTGGCATCGGGCGTGAACGAGGCGGCGACGACGTCGGCGTCGTGACTCAGTTGGTCAAGCAGAACATTTCCGGATCGCCAATCGATCAACCTCGCATGACCATCACGGCAACCGGTCAAGAGAAACTTTCCATCCGGGCTAAACTCGACAGAATGGACATACGAGGGATGTGGGAATGGATGTTCTTGCAAAACTCCGGATTCCAAATCAATGATCGAGACAACCATGTTCTGACCGCCGGCCATCGCCAGGTATTTGCTATCCGGGGATATCGACACCGCCGCGAGCGGAGACTGGTCCCCATGGACCAGTGGGAATTTCAGCCGTTGGTTCGCGAGATCCCAGACCCCCAGCCCTCGGTGCCGGGTGCTCCAAGAAATGAGCATTGTCCCGTTGGGGCTGTAGACGACCTGTTCGTTGATGGGGTTTTGCGGAAATATCGTTACCTTGGAGACACGGTTGGTCCGATCACCATAGGTTCGAAACGTCGTTTCGATTTCACGATTGGACGCATTGATCAACACGATTTCCATTCTGGCGGTACCTACGGCAATTTGTTTACCGTCAGGACGATAGGCAACCCATCTTGGTTCGGACGGCATGGGGATTGGAAGACCAATCGGTTCACGATCCGGCATGGTCCAGAACCGGGCGTTACCAGCGGTTCCATCGGTTGCCAACATGGTTTTCGTCGATCTCGCAGTCGCAGCGTGTACCGTTACCAACTGGGATCCGTCTGGCGAACAGGCGGCGTTGAGCAGGTGTCCATTTTCCCGCGGTGACTCATTGGCGTTGCCTGCCGAAACGGCGCCATCGAAATACGTATACACGGCGGCATGCTTCATGTGTCCTGACCATTGAGAGATTCCGCTGGTCATCCACCGCGATTGGTCGACCGGTCTGACAAACGTGCCGCCTGGTTCCACCGTCAGCCGGTTTCCCATTGGCCGGAAATCAGGGATTTCCCAAAAGCGAACCAGGCCATCTATCTGAACAGTCACCAGGTGCCGGCCGTCGGGCGTGAACTCAATCCGCCGCACTCGGTTTTGATGCGCCAGGATCGCCAGCGGGACCACCCGTTCTGGCAAATCAAAAACACGGTTCATTTCTGATCTGGGTGATTGGGATCTCCATAATCGTACTTCGCTATTCCATCCGCCCGTGGCAAACAGCCCCCCGGTTCCAATCGAAACCGTACTCACGCGATTGTCATGGGCTACGTCATGCTGGTGGACGACTTCAAGCCGTGGCCCTTCAACCGATCCCTCGGTTGCCACGTCGCCCAGACGAAGCAGTCGTGCCTGATTAAAACCGCCCGAAAGTGCAAGCCCGCCATCCGCAGAAACACAGTAGGAGTAAACCGGAGACGTAAATTGAATCGGTCCCAACCGTTTTCCGGTTTCGACATCAAAGGCATCGATATGATTTTCAGCGACCCTGATGAGCAGTGCCCGCTCGTCTTTCGCAAACGTGGGCAAGAAACTGCGTCGACCATCGAGAACGCTATAGTAGCTGCTGCGTTGTCGAAAAAGTTCTCGAATTCCGTCCCTTTCCACTGCAAAGACGGTTGCCCTCCGACTATTGTCGGTGCAAACCAGTCGGCTTCCGTTTTGGTTGGCGGTCGTGTCAAGTATCGTGCCCGGCAATTGGATATCACTGCCCACTCGGACCCCGGTTGCCAGGTCGAAGACGGAAAATACTTTTCCAGCGGCGACGCCCAATTTTTGATGGTTGTCCAGTAATACGAGGCGATTGATAGAACCCTGCCCCTGAATCAGGCTGGCCGGTTTACGAAGGTTCAGGTCGACCGAGAGGACCTTGCCGTCCCGGCATCCAGTCAGGATCGAGTTGCCGTCTGCAGCCCAGATCGCATAACTCAGACGGGGTACGACGTCGTTCAGATTCCATTGGGTCCCGTTGCCGTAATTCCACACGATAAATGAGGATCGCGACCGGTACATCAGCACGTTGCGATCGGGATTGAACTGAATTTCATCCAAAGATTCGATGTTGTTATATTGATTGGGCATCAACATGGCAGCCACCGGAATCGGGTGTTGATTCAGCCAGGTTTCGTAGTGAATCAATTGTTGATTGACGACTTCCGGCGAGTTAGCCGACAAGGCAGCGGCTTCCGTGAACCACAATAGTGCTTCCCCCACATTGCTGTTTTTTGCCTGCCAGATTGCGTTGGAGTTGAGCAGGTTGACTTGCGTTTTCAGCGCGTTTTTCGATGCTTTTTTCTCCTCTTCCAATGCGGTGGTGACTTCGCTTCGCAAGCTGGATTCCGTTAGGGCGCTGTCCTCGATCAGCAATCGCGAGTTGCGTTCACTCCAGGCCAGGAACGCTGCAAAAAAAGTGGTCGCAAACATCAACACGATCACCGCACCACTCAGTCCAGCAATTGCCGGATTGCGTTGGCACCAGCGAACGAACTTTTCCGAAGAAGTGATCGGTCGGGCCAGGACCGGTTGGCCCTCGAGGTATCGTGCAAGATCTTCGGCCATCGCCTCAGCGGAGTGATAACGAAGCTCCGGTGATTTCTCGAGGCACTTCAAACAGACTGTCTCGAGGTCCCGATCAACGTCCGAATTCTTGAGCCGTGGTGAAGCCGCAGGTTCATCGACGACACGCCGAAGTACTTCAATGGATGAGTCGCCTGTAAACGGAGCATCACCTGTCAAAAGAGCATACAGCAGCGCCCCCAAGCCGTAGACATCCGTCGCTACCGTAAGGCTCCGGGTTTTTCCCGCCGCCTGCTCCGGTGACATGAAGCCCGGCGTCCCCAAAATCGTTCCTGATTGAGTTAATTCGGTGTCGTATTTGATCAGTTTGGCCAAACCGAAATCGGTCACAAACGGCTGCTGCAACGAGTTCAATAACACATTGGCGGGCTTTAAATCCCGATGCAAAATCCCACGCTGGTGGGCGTGACTGACACCTTGCGCGATGGCGAGAGTCAATCGTGCCGCATCTTCGGGCGTCACATTCTGGCCGTCGATATATTGCTTAAGATTGCAACCTTCGATCAGTTGCATACAGAGCCAGGGATTGCCGTCGGTAATGCCAACTTCGTGAATCGATACGATGCTGGGATGAGAGAGAGCCGCGGCGGCTTCGGCTTCCATTCGGAAACGTCCCGTTTCGACCGGATTGCAACGAAGAAGTTTGATCGCGACAAAACGATCCAGGCTCTTTTGTCGCGCCCGGTAAATCACCCCCATGCCTCCCACACCGATTCGCTCCAGGAGTTCAAACTCTCCAAAATCCCTCGGTAACACTTCATCGGCGGCAGTCAAAACTTCCGGATCCATTAAATCCGAAAGTTCAACAGCCAAGTGCTCCATTCCGCCCCAGTTCGCCAGGAATTCGGCGATTTCTGTTTTCCAATCGGGGAATCTCGCTGGCAGCGACTCGACTTCCTCCTCACCACGTTCCAGCGCCGATATGCAGTACTCAAGTACCTCGTCCAGCGTCAAAGTGGCAGGCAAGGTATCGGACCGTTCGGGATCATCGATAGGTGTGTTCATCTGAAACTAGTATTCCATCTCAGCCTGGTTTTCGGGTAGTGGACGAGGCAAGGAGTCCATTCGGGTATTGTGGACATAGGACTCGTAGCCTCGTTCACTACGGCCTACCCGAAAGTTGAGTCGACTTGAACTACCAATATGCCAACAAAGTTCGGAGCGTCTTGAGTCCGCGAAACAACAGCCCGGCGACGGCGGGTGGGGTGCGCCCAATCAACTCCGCAGTCTCGTTCAAGGACCGCCCCTGCAAATGATGGAAGACGATGACTTCTTGTTGGGCCACGGGAAGCTTTTGGATCGCGTCGTTTAGACGCCGCAACTGCTCGTTACGCGAAACGCACAGGCTGGGAGTGGTCTGCTCGGAAGCCAACCAATCGTTTGGCCGGATATTCGCACTGTCGCCATTGTTTTCCAGTGAGCACTCGCGGCGGACATCCCGTTTTTTTCGGGTCAACGCGCGCGCCGCGTCGGCAACGTTGTGAGCGAGAATCTGGCTCAACCATTTTGCCATCTCGGCACCACTGCTACCCCGAAACTGGTGAAGATTTTGATGGGCATCCAGCAGCGTTTGCTGGACGATATCCGAATGTTCCAGCTTTGCCCGAAATCCCGATACCATTCCAATCGCTCTAAGGCGAAGGAAACTCCGATAACGTCCCAATTCCCGGATGGATCCAGATGCGGATAACGAACGAGAATGATTCAATTCAGGCCAATGATTGTCAGTGAAGTCGGCATTTTGCAAGCTCATCCTCAATTTCCTCGCGTCCAGAACTTGATCAACAATAAGCATGAATCCACTGATGATTAACGAAAAAATAGCGGCCCGTTGGTCAACGGTCTCCAATGGTATGGCGTCGCCCAGATTGTAATATACAGGGCGCCGAAATCCGGCGAGGTGAGCGCGCGATTTTTGGAAAACCGCAAATTTTTGCTGAATTTGGAACCAGCAGCTCATCGGAACCGATGATTCCCGCAACCAAGGTCAATTAAACGTCAGCAGCAAATACAGATCGTAAAAGAATCGGAAGTCAAGATCACGGTAAAGACCTTGTCACGACGATCCATTCGCTTTTGACACTCGATGATCCGGAAAATGAATTCCTTCAAAAGGAAGACAAATCCAAATCGGACGATAATGCATTGGTCGTTGCGCTTGCTCGTGCCTGGCAATGGCAGGAAGAGTTGGAGTCGGGTGAGTATTCGACAGTCGAAGAATTGGCAACGGCGAAACAGATTGACGTCAGCTACGTGCGCCGGATGCTCCGCCTCAATTCGTTGGCTCCCGATATTGTCGAGGCGATTTTGATGGGTAATGGACCGGATGGCTTGAGCTTGCGGCAACTCCATCGTGGGATTCCGGTGTCGTGGAAAACGCAGCGCGAGTTGTGGGCATGAAAAAACCCCGACCGGTGAGATCGGGGTTCATTGCTTGTCGAGACTCGTCCCGCTTAGTAGTCGACCGTAATCGACCAGCTGTTAAGCGTGCCAGTTCGTTTATTCCGGGTGTCGTAGACTTCCAGCGTCCAATTTCCGAGGCTGGAGCTACCGTTGAAGTCGGCAACGACGTTGTCACCCGAGAAATTGAACAGCTGAACCGGCGGTCGTGCGAACGGTTCGCTTGTTGATGCGTCGTGCGGTTACTAAATTCCGTCCCAAAGGAAAATCGCAGACCTGACGAAATTACAGAATTGACAAGTGGCTATTGTTGGGATACCGGTGTCAGGAGTACTGCAATTCGTTGGCCATCGAGCACAAAGGAACCGCAGATAGCTGGATAATCTGGAGCGACGATCTCGCTCAAAGCGCCCCGTTCAGAAATGTCTGGAACGAAATGGAATGCCCCTTGGTCCCAGGCAGTAATTAGTGCTGAATCTCCAATTAGGGAAGTTGAGTTCAGTTCTATAAACCCAGTCCCCTCATGATAAAATGAAGTTTGCCCCCAAATGACAAAGTCTTCCGCGTTATTTAACGAGTAGGTTCCATTCGCTGACTCAGGAAACCATTCGAATGGTTCGGATTTGCTGTCGTCATAACGAAACGCCCGGTTGCGGAATTTATTCTTGCGTATCTCAGCGCTATAGGTTCCAGCCATCACGCCGAAGTCGTTAATTCGGTTAACGCCTCTGCCGGAAGTTCCTGAGAATATTGCAGGAAACGTCTCGACATTGGCAGAGCCCACTGTGACACGAAATGAATAGTCGTTACTCAGAACGCCTGCGATCTGTGCAGCTCCAAATATTGAAGAATTGTTGATATCGATTTCCCCAATACCACGTATCAACACTGGAACTGGGGTGATGACGTCGTCATCGGGGCTTCCGAAATCGAGACCCGGATTGAACACCATCACACCATGCGCCTCTCCCTGCTTGTAGGTAATAACGATGTCGCCGTCATCATTGACGGCAGCTGCCATCGACCGGCTCGATTGTCCGTTTGGCAGTACGATCAGCTGAGGCCCAGTTGGGAGAAACAAATTTGCAGCAAACGGAAGCCAGTCCCCTCCATAATCGAAGGGTCCCTCGGGGGCTAGATAGCCGACAACCATTCCGTCTTCGTTAATATCCTGTGCTGATGCAATGGTCCACCCTTCGGGTGCAGAAAGAATCGAATTCAGATCCACGGCTGGTGTGCTGAAATTCACCGAATCATAGATGAACCCAAACCTGTTAATTTCTGTGTCAAAGCTCCCGACAACTTGCCCTCCGTTATTCATTGCAGTGACCCCCAACGTGGAAGTGGCCGTTGGCATCGGGATTGACTCAATTTTAAAAATCACCGGAGGCGGAGTTGGATCCCCGCCGCCACCGTTGCCACCTTTCCCCTTTCCCTGGGCCCGTACGGACCCGGCAAAAAGCCCTACGGCCAAAATCGTGCAGCCAATCGTCAGCAAACGAAACAAAGTGCGTTTCATGGTCGTTACTCCTGTTCGTTCGCGTTAAAATAAAAATGGTGGAACACATGAGCGCGCGAACAAGTTCGCTCGCGTGTTACCTTCACAGGGCTGGTGAGCTCTTGGTAGGACTTGAGGCTCGCCAGCCCACTTATTTCGTTAATCAATCTTTTGGTTCACTCGATGCGACCTCAAGTTTCTTGGCCAAATCCTCTCGTCCCTGTTGCTTCAGGATTTGGCCCAGTTCTTTTAACCGATTCAGGTTTTCGTATTGGCCATCCACAACGATGGCTTTGCAATTGTGCTGGATTTCTTGCAAAACACGTTCATCCAACTCGACTGAACCATTTTTCACCTGATGAATCGCAAGCGAGAGCGCTGTAGCAAAGTAGTCATGATGATCTGCCCATTCTGTTTGCTTCGATTTGTTAAGAATGTCTTCCCAAATTTCGGCCGCTTCGGCATGTTGACCGCCGGAAGAGAGAATTCGTCCGTGTTCGCATCTTGCCTTCAGAGTGGACGGAGCGGTTTCCCCTAAGATATCGGCCTTGGCATTGTGCACTTCATCGAGCATTTGCACTGCTTTGGGCACGTCTCCCTGAAGGCCAATTGTTATGGCTAAGCCTTGCCTAGTTTCAAGAGTATCAAGATGTTGCTCGCCAAACTTTTCTCTTTGCTTGGCGTATACATCTCGAAATGCCTTTTCCGCTTGGTCAAGTTTCCCGAGCTCTCTTTTTGCGCTCGCAGACACGTACAAAGCATGGAGAGCAATTGGATGTGATTCGTCGTTAGATTGAAATAAATCAAGCGTAACTTTCGAAATCGTTTCGCTTTCTTCGTGCGCCCCGAGTTCGTAAAGCATCTCAGCAAGTAGCACTCGCATTTGAAGCGTCGGTAGGCTATGATCGCCCCAAACCGTTGCACCTAATTGCAACACTTTTCGAGCTTGAGCCACACCTTCCAAAAGCTGGCCGGTATATCCAAGCGAGGCTGCGTAGTTCGCTTGCGCGATCAAAGTGGTCGGATCATGTTCACCCAGCGCATCACGGGACCTATTTAGCAATTCTTTCTGAAGTTCACGAGATTTCCGATAACGCCCTTGCGAGTTGAAGATAGCCGAAAGTAATCCCATACAGGTCAGCGTGAATCTATGGGTATCTGATTGAACTTGTTCTCGAGCCTTCAAGACCTCTACTGCAATCTTCTCGGCCTCGTCAAATTGTCCGATTTTAAGCAAGGCAGAACCAAGATTCTGCTTGCTATTCAATGTAAAAGGATGATTTGGACCATGCAATTGAGTCCGCAGTTCTGCCAGCCTGCGATGCAATTCCGTTGCCAATTCGTAATTTCCAGCTGCTTGCTGTGCGATAGCAAGTTTGTTGATCGCCTCTAGGGTCTGTGGATCACTCTCGGCTCGAAAGTCCGACAATACCGAAACGACTTCTTGGCAAACCTAAACTGCTTCTTCAAAACGTCCTTGCTTCCGAAAGCTCTCGGCAAGTCGTTGTTTTGCCTGGATCGAGATCGGATGGGCTCTGCCAATTGCGTTTTCAAATTTAGGAATGACTTCGAGTAACCGCAGGTTCTTCGTCGTTTTAACTGTTTTTCATTTCTCCCACTCGCAGAGGGCGCCTTTCCATTTTTCACAGGCAATTCGATTAGAACAGCTCATTCGCGACGGGGTCGTTTTCGGCTACAGAAATGATTGATATCGGTTCCGATGTCGGGTTGACGGTTTCTGAATCCCACGTTGCCCCTTACTCGTTTGGCGGGGAGATTAAATGTGTGGATATCGAATCCTTGACGGTCACCTGCGATATCAAATTTTGCTCGACATGGGGGTTGAGAGTGTCCCGTGTCTGATCGGCAACGAGCGCGAGGCATTTCGGGCTCCTGAGCTTTTTGCCGCCGCAAACGAGCTATTTGGTACCTGGGAAACGGCGTTGCGCTACGCGGGCGTTCGCCACTACGAACGCCGAGTGATTGAGGATTTGACCCCGGACGCGGTCCTCAGGAAATTGAGGCACCTTTGCAATAACGGCTACGCTCTGGGCTCCAGGCACAATCAGAAGCGGGATCCCCAGCTATTTGACGCGACGCGCAAACACTTTGGCACGTGGCGCAAAAGTCTCACTGCGGCGGGTATTGATATCAATCGGCTTTATCGCGGGACACGAGGCCGCAAGCCCGCCGAAGTCGTAGAAGCGATCAAGCGAAGAAACAATCAGGGGCTGCCAATGAACCGCTGCCTTGTGATGTTGGAAGACAACGACCTATGCATGATCGGGATGCGTTTGTTCGGTAGTTGGGGTCGGGCACTTGAGGCGGCTGGAATTACTTTGCCGGCAACCAAACCGAAATGGAGCCAGGAATCAATCGTTCGTGCAATCCAAATTCGCTACGCGAAGGGTGGATCGCTCAATCACAAAGCGGTCCGCAAATCCGAGCGGAGGCTTTACAACGCAGCCCGAAGTCATTTCGGTAGCTGGCAAGCGGCACGGACGGCAGCTGGGTTTGAGAAGCAGAATTCCGACGATTGAAAATCGAATTTCCAATACTCGCAGGACGCGGGTTTTGTAGCAGATTGACAGTCGATGAACTCGCATCCGCAATGAAGATTGACGTGACCAACGTGCGGCGGATGCTCCGCCTCAATTCGTTGGCTCCCGATATCGTCGAAGCGATTCTGAATGGCCGAGCGCCGGAGGGCTTGAGCTTGCGGCAACTCCATCGTGGGATTCCGGTGTCGTGGCGCAAGCAGCGCGAGTTTTGGGGATGAAAAAACCCTGACCGAAAATCCACGATTAATTTGAAACGCAAGCTCGAAATTTTTCGATCCAAGTGCTGATTTCAGTTTTTTGACTCCACCGGACCGATGCGTCATTTGATCACATTGGCCGAGGACTTTCCGGAACGCGGCATTGGATTCCGATCCCCGAGCAAAGGTGCGATTGATACGACCAGCGCTTCGGGTGAGTTGATGTTCACCATTTTTTCGGCATTGGCCCAATTTGAACGGCGATTGATCCAGAAACGCACCAAAGCGGGATTGGATGCCGCCCGCGCCCGTGGCCGAATGGGAGGCCGTCCGAAAACGAGTCCCCAAGACGCCAAGGTCAGACTGGCGAAAACTCTGTTGGCGGACAATTCCCTTGAGGTGGACGATATTTGCGAAACGCTGAAAATCTCGCGGTCCACGCTGTTTCGGTACGCGAACCTGTAAAACCGGCGGCCAGTCTCGAAATCCGGTCGATTTCTAAATAGCGAACGAAACGTATGAGTATCCGCCACCTCTTTCGGTCGAACTTAGCCGATGGCAAGTTGGAATTCCTCAAGTATCTCGTCGAATTTTCCGAACAGCATGTCCGTCAGTTTGAGATCTGCCCAAGCCGATGTGGCCGTGCTTTTGACGGGCTGATCGTACATTTCAACTGACGCTTGATGATTGCCTGCCCGGAAATTGGCGTCGTTAAAGAAATGGTTATTTGACTGCAATCCCAACGGCAAGCGATTGCTTTTTTCCGATTCCATTTGAAACCTAATCAACGATTCAGTGGAACTTGCGTTTTGTTCCGCGAACATCGGCTGCCGTGGCGTCCATTGGGAAAATGCATAGTCAAGTTGCAACGGAGTTGTGTGATCGCCCCTCACTTTCGAAATCAGCCGCGTGTTGACATCCAATGTCGCCCCCATCACGCCAGCGTGTTCGTGATCATGGCCGTTCAAATGCCCCAATTCGTGAGCCAAAACCGTCAACAAGTCGTATTGATCTCCAATCCCGGTCGGAGTTGTAATCTCGGAACTTTCCCAAGGTGTCGCATCGACAAACCAACCCATCCCGGCTCCGTCAGCGTCGATGGTGATCGTGTTACCACGTGTCAAACCCAGCAAGTTGCCGGGCAAGTCCGCAACCCGCAGTTCATATTTGTCAACGTGGACTTGATCTTGAGACATCCAGACCGACTCCGCCCAGCCCGCCATCATGGAAGCGCTGACCAGGTCAAGTCGCTCGGTGTTTGAACTGTCGCCGAGCATCGCACCACGAAGCGCCCCGCTGTTCGCTATGAGTTTGACATTATCGACATTGGCGTCTTCGGCGGACTTGTTGACCTTCGAGCGATAACGAAACTGGAAATCAGAGTTCATATATTGGGGATCGACAGTGAGAGTTTCGCTGTGCCAGGTGTTTTCCGAATCGACGTTCCCGGATAGTCGAGTGATTTCGATCCAATTGCTTCCATCCCAGAAGTCGAGTGCGAGGTATTCACCCCCATCGAAACCGTTTTCGATCAACCAGTCAAAGGACAATTCCGCGCCACCGTAGGTACTCAGATCGATCGGGTTGGCCACCGTCAAAGTCGCATCGTTGGCGTTTCCGTCGACTTCAGCCGAATAATTGCCATCGGTCGCCCTCTGCGTGCTGGTGAACCAGTCGTTTTGATTGTCCTCAACCCACAATCCGTTCCATTGGCCGTTTTCAAAACTGTCCGAAAAGACCACCTGGGGAGTAATCGTCGAGTCTTCGACAGTGATCGTAAAGCTCTGGGTGTCAAGCAGTCCGACAGCGTCTGCAGCGCGAACGGTCACGTTGTGATCACCGATCTGTCCTGTGGTAGGCTGCCACTGGATCAGACCGGTCGACGAATCCACAATCATCCCTGAGGGTGCGGTGTCCAGTGAATATGTCAGCGTGTCCCCGATGTCCGGATCGTTCGCATCGACATCATACGTATACAGCTCGCCATCGGTAGCTTCGGTCGCGGGCGAGGAATTGATCGTTGGCGCGTCGTTAACATTTGCTACGTCGATAACGAACGACTGTGTGTCGAACAGTCCGCCTGCGTCCTGGGCTCTCACGGATACAGAAGATTCGCCCACATCATCGTTGGTCGGTGTCCACTGGATCACGCCAGTGGCGGGATTGATCGTCATCCCGGCGGGTGCGTCATCCAGCCAAAACGTGATCGTGTCGCCAGCATTGGGATCCGTGGCGTTGACATCGTAGGTGTACAGCGAATCTTCGGTCGCCACGGTCAGGGGCGAGGATGTGATCCAGGGTGCTTCATTGGGCGGTCCACTCAGGCTGGTACCCACCACGACGACGTTGTCTACGTAGGCGTCTTCATTACCGCGATCCGAAGTGGCGCGAAAGCGGAATTGGAATGGGCCATTGAGGTATTGCGAATCGAGCTGTACGGTTTCGCTGAGCCAGGCGTCTTCGTGGTCCTGGTTGCCATCAAGCGACAGGACTTCGCTCCAAGTTGAGCCATTCCAAAAATCGAGCTTGAGGTATTCACCCGCGTCAAAGCCGCGTTCGATCTGCCAATCGAAGCGCAATTCTGCGGCGGAGTAGGAGGAGAGATAAACGGGGTCAGCCAGCGTAAGCAAAGCGTCGTTTCCAACACCGCCGAACTCGGCTGAGTACATCCCCTCGGTGGCTCCCTGAGTACTGGTGAACCATTGACTTTCGCCAGTCCACAGCCCGTTCCATTGGCCATTTTCAAAACTGTCGGCGAATTCGACGTTTGGATTGACGCGCACCAATCGGGTATCCATATACGAAAACGCGATTTGGCCGATCGCAACGGGACGGTTAGCTGAACTGACGGCCAGGCCCCTGATGACACCGGACCCCAGCTCAACGACTCCGAATCCATCATCGATCACCCCGTTCTCAGTTACTCGAATCATATATTCTTCGATCGTTCCCGTGGCGTCGGTGCTGGCAGTAACTACAATCTGCCCGTTTTGATCGATCGCGGCTTCGACTTCACTATCAGCAGCATCATCGCCTGAGGAGAGGTTGAAGCGGAAAACCCCTCCAACGCCAAAACTGTCAACCAGATTTCCGCCGTTGTCAGCCTTGACGACGATAATCTCTTTATCCAAACCATCGGCAGATACGACAGATTGACCAACGAAATACGCGTTGTCACTTGAGTCAAGAACGACATTCCAAAAATTGTTGTTCCCGTTGATACTCGTGTCTACAGTAGCCACCCCAGCTGCTGCATACGAGGTGTCGAGCGTTCCATCAGGATGAAACCGGGCAAAATATCCGACACCCTCGGTTGAACCAGTCAAAACGATCTTACCGTCCGATTGCTCCGCCATGCTCCACGCGTTGTTGCGCTGGCCTTGGTAATCGAACTGCGCATAGCCGTCGATTCCAAATGAGGAATCGAGCGTCAAGTCGCTATTGAGCCTGGTCAGCAGGACGTCGGGCTCGCCATTGGTCACCAAGGAATCAAACAAAATATAAGTCTTACTACTGGAGTGCGCGAGCACATCGGTAATGTTGCGGGGGGTAGCCATTGGATCGGGCGGCACGGTGTACGTCGTGTCGATCGTGCCATCGACGTTGAAGCGGGCGACATGGAAGCCTGAAATGGCGACGATTTTGCCGTCGCTTTGGATGTCCAAAGCCGTGCCGAACTCGCGATCGCCAAAATCGGCCACGTTAACGCCAGATCCGTTAAAGCTGGTATCGATCGATCCATCCTCGTTGTAGCGTGCCACCATCAAGTCCTGGTCTGATTGCAGTGGCCCTTTGGAGATCATCCCAGTGACGACGATCTTGCCATCTGTTTGAACCTCCAAATCCCAGGCTCGATCGGTTCCTCCCCCCTGATCGAGGATCGCAGACCAATCGGTGGCCAGATCAAAATCGATGGTGGGCGAAAAACCGGCAGCAAGCATTTGTCTTTGTTCAAGAGATTCGTACGTTAATACAATCTTTCGATGACCGGCATCTCCAGATCGTTTTGGCCATCGCTCGCGAGTGAATCGTTTTCTCCAACTCATGATTAGTCCTACTTCTGTAAATGGTTCCGATGATTCGTCGTTTAGTGATGGTTCAGTGGTCGCCGAGCATGCGAACGAGGAAATCAACACGCTCGCTGAGCGAACCAAGGGGCACATCGCCGAATGGGACGGAGGGCGATCAAGTAAAACGCCGCAATGGCCAGTAACCAATGGGTCGAAGGCTCCGGGACACTATTTGTAATAATCCATGCCTCCGTATCACCATTTGGGTTGATACCCCGCCCCGCAATCTTGCGACCGTCCGGTGTAATCGCACGAGCAAACTGCAGTTGCCAGCCTTCCAAATTAGCTACGCCTTGGTCGATCAAGAGTTGTTGTATACTTCGCATTCCGTTGGTCGCATCCCAGATGAATGCTTCTTCCCCGACTGTCGATCGACCAACGCCAACCACCACCGATCCGTCTGCAGAAACTCCGTTTGCTCTGCTGTTCCTTTCACCTCCTTCCAGGTCACCTAAGCCGACCATTCCAGTGGCTTCCGTCCAACGATAGGCTTCCTGACCCTGCGGCGTATATCCGGAACCGACAATGACTGAACCGTCTGCAGATACCGAGAACGCGTCACTTAAATAGCTGCCGCCGTCGAGGTCACCCAAACCAACCATTCCTGTGGCTTCCGTCCAGTACATTGCTTCTTGACCAGACGCTGAATTTCCGAACCCCACGAGCGTTGTGCCGTTTGGTGTAATTGCGTTGACCTGGCTGGAAAAAATACCACCGCCCAAGTCTCCTAAGCCGGACATTCCAGTTGCTTGGCTCCACAGAAAGGCCTCCCGCCCATTCCCCGAATGGCCGAACCCGGCCATCAAGGAACCATCGGCAGTCATACCCCGGACACGACTTTGAAAGTTTCCTCCCGCCAAGTCACCTATTCCCACCATGCCGGTCGACTGTGTCCAGTACATAGCCTCCTCGCCGGAACTGGTCGTACCGTGCCCAGCAACGGTCAAACCGTTTGCCGATATGGCAAAAGCTCGACTGGATACGACACTGCCCGGTAGGTCACCCAAGCCAACCAGCCCACTCGAAGAAGTCCACAAAGTCGCTTCCCGCCCGATGGTTGAATTACTGAAACCGGCAACGGCTCCATTAGCCGAAATCGCCCGGGCCTCACTAAATATTGCCCCCCCGGGAAGGTCACCCAGCGGGGTAAACGTCCATTGAGCATGCGCCTGGGCCGCAATCGATAGACATGCCGAAATGGCCAGGTTGAGTATCTTTGGTTTCATCTCAATGTTAACCATAGCTTTCACGGTTGCGTGTTTTTTCCGAAGCGAGCTGAAGTAAGCACCATAAATCCGCTGACCTGAGGGACGGCGCCGTTGGAAAAGTCGCCAATCAAGACATTCAAAGCACTTCATTACAAACCCTTCCGACTGGACATTGGATGGGAGAAGACCCAAGCTCAGCTGGCGTCGTCACTTTTGCGGTCCAATGATCAATGCGAAAAATGGAATGACTTTGTGCAACCCATTTTCGAGAAATCGCAGAAAAAGTTGTGCCGCAAATTTTGACAGTCTTGAAAATCTGCCTTCCCGAGTCGATTGAACTCGTCCGCGCGACAACAGCTCACTCATCATTCCACGACTGAACGGACCAATCGGGCATCATGTCTTGGATAATCTTTGTCATACGGACTAAACGAAATCCCGTATGACAATTGGTCGCTACCGATTGAGCTGAAATATCCAAGTATCAACGCTACCGCTATCGCCAAGGAACTGGCCAACGCCCAGCAAGCGGTCTGCACCGTCTACTGCGATGCGCCGCAATGTCGCGTTTGGGCGGAGCGGGGCGATGCCGTGCTCGGCAAATTCCGCGTCCAAAGTCGCTTGCGGCGTGATACTTAGAAAATAATTGCTGATACCAGAATGACCACCGACAATCAAATTGCCGGCCGAGTCCACGACGACTCCTGTGGCATAGTCATCTTCCAGGCTTTCATTGAATCGAAACACCCCGTTATCACCGTAGGACGTGTCCAGTGCTCCGTTGGTATCGCTCCGGACAACGGCGATCTCGAAATCGCCCGTTGACTCTGCCGCCGAATGTCCGGCCATGTAAATGTGGCCACTGGCATCCAGTGCAGCATACATAAATTGATTGTTGCCGGTTCGGCTGGTATCGATCGTTCCCTCGATTCCCACCGGGGTTCCGTCGGCATCAAACACCACGAAGTATCCCTGGTAGTTCGAACTGCCGGCGACAAA
>JAHEBQ010000013.1 GCA_024642205.1 Planctomycetaceae bacterium
TGGCCCGTGCCTTTGTGGCATTTCATCTCGCTAACCGATGCGCAGGCAGGCAAGGTGCTGGATACCCTTGAACCCGATCCCCACGCCAACAATACCGTTGACGCCCCAACCGGTCTTTCACACAAGCCAGCTGTCAAATGACAAGCAAGCCGCAACAAAAATCCGGGCTGCCACTTCCGCCTGATTCAAGTACTCCGACGTTCCGGACGACGACCGATCAACAACATTGCGAAGAAAACGGTTGTGATCCACATCAATGAGGCTGGCTCGGGAACAACTACCAGCTGCATATTGCTGAAAATCTGGGCGTGTAGACGAACGTCATCGTCGATGCTCGTATGCGTAATCGTCGGATCGTTGAAGAACACTTCGGTGTTGATGTTTGTCGCTCCCTGGACGAAGGTTTCACCCTGCGGTTCAAAGAGCCCGGTACTGATCTGGTAGTAATTGTATCCGGCATGCACGTTGGCTGGTAACACGTTTCCGGGAGGCGATCCTAAAGGGTTGTCGACCGACTCGATTTGAAATGTCAGGTCAACACTGATATTTTCCGGGGCCAAAAAAATTCCGGCGAGTTGAATTGCAGAACTCGCTCCGAAGCTGTGACCAATGAGAAACAGTTTTTCGATATTGTCGAAACTGTTGATGAACTCCATCGCCTCCTCTCGCTGAGTGTATTCAAAGGCCTGACCAGAATAGGTGACAGCAGGGAGGTTCGACGCAAAGCGATCTTTCAACGAGAGATTCAAGGCTTCCATTCCACTCCCTGCCACCGGTGAAAGAAAACCTGTGAACAGGACTGTCACAATATCCGCTCGTGCGGGATTTGCAGAGGCGGGAAAAATCGCTAATCCGCACAAGCACAAAAACTTCAGGAATTTTTTCGGCATGCTCATCATTCACGGAGGTGCAATCGTCGTTGTCAGGCTCAAAGCAAATCAAGCGTCCGGATCCCGGATGTGTGTGCAAGTATAAGTGAACCAGAACTCTCCATCATTGTCAATTATTCCTTGAAAAAACGCGTCAGGTTTTGTCGCGAAGCTTTCGGAGTCAACGAACGGCCCGCGACGGATATTCCCACTTTTGACAAAGTTGGGCGACGGCCCTGATTCTGGCAGGCACGTTGGGGACACAGGCACGTTGGGGAACACGTTGGGGACAGGCATTAATTGAAGGGCAGGGACGTTGGGGACAGGCATTAATCGTGGTTACGGACAAGAATTGGGGACAGGCACCAAATGGTCGTCGGGCTCATGATGGGAACTGGGGACCAGCGTCCTTCGCAGACCAGGGAACGGCTGGAACCAACGGATGGAGGGATGCGCGATGAATCACCGCATCGACCTTTTTTCAAGTTCATCAAGATCTGTAACATTGTTCCCGATCCGGCAATCAACGGTTCGTGGTGCGTTATTGCATGTCCCTTGGATTCCCTCGGTTGTTCATATGCCGTGACCTTGATGCCTGTCCCCTTATGTGTCATCGCGTTGATGCCTGTCCCCTTACTCTGATGCCTGTCCCCTTACTCTGATGCCTGTCCCCTTACTCTTGTGGATGCCTGTCCCCTTACTCTTCCCCTGACGATTTGCCTCTGAGTTCTGATGAAGTTCCTGACAAAGCTGACCTTGGGTCACCCTTCTGAAACGTCACGACCAGTTCAACGGCTCCAAGCGAAGTGCGGTCCAGATTCGCAAAAAATGCTGGAACCGCTACTGTCGTCGGTTAGAATTCAGACGCGGAAGTCGATCATGCGACGACAATATCGCCATTTGGTTACGAGCCACAGTAAATGACGGATGTTCGACCGAACGACATGCTCCAGCGATCGGCCTCCGAGTCGCCGAGCGTTTTCTGGTATCGAGTTGTCAGCGCGGCCGGCGTTGCGATCGTGCTTTTGCTTGCATTGATTCAGAGTTTTGGCGCGCAACCCTTGCAGTATCGAAGCTTGTATTGGCTGATCGCAGCCGTCATCCTGGTGCCGATTACGATCCGATTTGTTTTTCGGGACTCATGGAGGGCCCTGATTCAAACCCCGGATTTGCTAATTCCGTTCGGCATTGCCTGGTTTGCATCAAAGGCGTTGACATGGTTGGCTTTACTGCCGTATGTGGGCCGTTTTTTCCTGATCGGCTGGCAGGGCAATGTCGTCGGCGTACCGCTCACCGTTTCGAGCCAGGTGATTTTTAACGGGATTGTCTGGTCAGCATTCGCAAGTTGGCAAATTGAGTTAATTTGGCAATATCTCCGTCACGATCGCATCATTGATATTTCACTATGGCCGCCCATTCGCAGAGGATTTTGGCGAGCGTTTTCGATTTTGATATTGGGACATGGTGTTTTGCTGTTAGCGATCATTCCAGCCTTGGCGGCAGGCATATTCGGATTTCTGATCCTTGGCATCCTGTGGAACGTTTTAACCGTTGCGCTGATGCCTGTTGCGATTTCCGGATCCCCTACGTTGATTCAAGGAATTCGAGACGGCTTGTTCACAAGCTGGAAAATGAAACAAAACTGGTGGATTCAACTTGGCACCCAGTTGATGATGCTAGGAATCATGACCTACGTTTGGGCGATTGATCAAGAAGGCGGACGTTATCTTTCGGAGTCATCATTTGCGGTATCGGCATTTTGGGTCGGCGCGTTTGAAAACGACTTTCGATGGCATTCAAAATACATGGCGATGATCCATGTAGCCCCACTTCCATGGGCGGTCGCCGTGTTGGAGATGTTGTTTATCCTGCTTGCCATTTCGATGAAGATTTACGTGATCAAGAGACTACCGGTTGATTCCGAAGTCGCCCAATAAAAGCAAATCGAACGTCGCAAAACAGGCAGCACCAAATCGAACCACAGCGATCGATTCCGCAGTGCACTTCTTCCCGCCGGCAGCACGGGGGTCTTCGACCGGGACCGCAAACGAATGGGGCAGTCCTTTCACCAAACTGTGAATACTCTCACCCATCCCCGACAGCGAGTCATCGACCCGTAATCAGCGATTGGAATCTCTCTTTTTGCGATATGCCCGCACCAGAGTCCACCTGCAACTGCCAGGAAGATTTATCATTCTCGTTTGCGTCAGAGAACTTGAGCCCATACCAGGCAAGCGCCTGATCATATTCAAGTTCATCGGTCGAATAAATTGCGGATTGAAACCATTCCTGCAATGAAGCATCCGCGATTTCTTCGGCGCATTCCTGAAACTCCTTCGCCGTGAATCCTCGTTTTCCGGAGTATTTGCTGTACGCCAGCCGGATTACATCGTCCAGATTTTTACGTCCCCGGGTTAATTCCCGAATTTTCGCATCCAGCAGAAAACCGGCAACCGGTCCCTTGGTGTAATAACTGATTGATTTATTTCGATCAACGCCCACCCCCGACATCCCTTTCGAGTCCCAGACCGTCAACGAAGCCTCGGCAAGCGACTGCTCCAAACGACCGGGTGCATTTTGCAAATCTCGGATGTGTTTTGAGATTGATGACAAGTAGCCATCGGCATCACTCAAACCGGCTCGCGCTACCAAGAGGTCCGCATAGTAATTGGTCAGTCCTTCAGCGATCCATAGTCCGTCGGTACGCGGACCGATCTCGTAATCGAATGGTCCCAGTTGGATGGGACGTAATCGCTTTACATTGAATGCGTGAAAATACTCATGACAAATGAATTGCAGCCAACCGCGGTTTACCGATTGGCTCGCCGTTAACAGGGTGCTGTCCTTGTGTTCCAACCCACCTCCGCCACGCCGAAATACGTTGAGAAAATAATAATTTCGGAATGGCAATTCGCCCCAGAATCGATGATGTTCCTCAACAATCTTCTTGACTTTTTCGACGGCGTCAGCGGCGTCCCAATTTCCGAAATCTCCGACGTCGACCCAGTAATGCCTACAGCCGTTCACCTCGAATTCGACAATGGAAAGTTGCCCGGCGACAATCGGCGAATCGACAAGCTCGTCGTAATCAGACGCCCTGTAATGATGACTCCCTCCCAACCGAGGTAACGCCGTAGCGGACTTTGACCATCCATCTGGCAATTCCAGGTCCACCTCGTAGGGTCGAACCTGTTGTTCGATCCGTTTCACAAACGTTGGACATCCGTTTAACGCCGCATACGAGTCGGTGACTTCATTCAGAGTTACAAATCCGCGACGACATTCAAGCTGGTAAGTGACCACGACAGCCGGCGCTTCGCCAGTGGTGATCTTCCACCGATTATTACGTGTACGTTCGACCTCCAGAGGTTCACCCGACACTGTTTTCGCTTCAAACCTGCTCAATTGTTCAGCGTAGTTTTGGATACTGTAAAATCCGGGGCTCCATACAGGCATCATCAAAACGATCGACTTCTGGCCCTCGGTTGGTACCGTCGCTTTGACCTCGACGGCCCGTTCCTGCGGCAGGATCTTGAGACGGAAACTGATTGGTGCGAGCGACTGCGCATCACTCGCGGTTGCAAACCACGGTGCAGCCAACATCACAAACAGGAAAGACATTACAAGGTCTTGGGAGCGTCGTTTCACCATCAGTTTTTTCCCTATGTTGTGATGGAAGTTTCATTCAACTCCAAGCATATCCGAATCTGCCAGCGACGGCGACGGATCCGAATCGACAATGCTCATTGAATTCTGCAACGTGAAACCGGTGGGAAGCGCAATGTCGTCGACCGTTGACAGTTCATCTAGTGTCGACCCTTTGTTTTCCCGGTCGATTCTAAATGCGCTGGTGTCAAGCGAGCCTGCTCTCTGTCAAACCGGCAATCGACGCATTCCCTTGTCGACTCCTGGAACGGGATCAACGCAGCTTGCTGGCGATGGAGGAACCAGTTGTCTACGACGACGCTTTGGGCAAACCAACGGGTTACCATCAGCCTGGCAGCAATCGTTTCCAGCCAGGAGACTGGCAGCCAGTTGACAGTTTGATACGGTTTGGGTGGACCCAGACGATCCAACAGGCGGGTACGATAGGCCGAAAGGGAATCGTGGCCATAATCCCCGTTTGCGTTCGCGATCACATCCGCAGCGATCATGGCGGATTCGACTGCCGGTCGGATCCCTTCACCACTTTGGGCATAGGCCAACCCAGCCGCATCACCAATCAACAATACGCCTTCATCAAAAAGTGGGGGAATGGTCTCGGCATACAACTGGTAAGCGTGTCCGAGAAAATGGGGTGGAAGCGAATCGACCCGTTTGCGTTGCGATGTCACGAAATCACAAAACTCCTGAACATGGGACGACAGGTCCGTCTTGTCGATGCGACCCAGACCAATGTTCAAAAAATTACCTTTGCGAAAACACCATCCGTATCCTTTCAGATCGCGACAAAAGTAGAGTTCCGGTTTTTCCGGGTCGATGTGATTGCGGCATCGCTGTCGACTCGACATTTCGAACTCTACTTCCTTGGCATACACGACCAACGGGGGCGGCAAATCGAGTTCTGCGTCAGATTTCGCGGCCGAACCACGCAAATCCCTGTTGCCGCGAACGTATCGCGAGATCGGACAAAAATGACCTCCGGCTCCAATCACAACCGGCGCGATGAAGCTCTCGTTGATAACCCATTGGCCATTGGCACGTTCGATTTTCCTGACCGGAGAGTGATTACAGAGAACTCCACTTTGCTTTAACAAATACTCATCGAATTCGATTCGCCGGATTCCGAAACTGACGGCTTCATGATAATCTGTATCGACCATCGGACCGCCAATCATGCCGGTACGAAACCCGGTAATGGGCTGCCAAGTATTGCTGCGCCGATAATCTGAGACGTCCATTCCCAACGCTTCAATGACCTGTGGCGTCACCCAGCCAGCACAGGGTTTCACGCGCGGGAACACCTGCTTGTCCAACAGCTGGACCGTAAACCCCGATTTCTTCAGGCTTGCTGCACACGTTGATCCTGCCGGCCCGGCGCCCACGATGATGACATCCGAAGTTTTCATGACTCGCCCCAACTGTTGTACGGGCCATTCGCGGTGGCTGAATGATGATGATTGACTGTGTTCGAAGCCTGTTGACCGGTTGCGTCATAGAGATAATGGCGAGTTCGCATTACGTTATTGGAAACAGCATGCGAAAATACGACCTGGAATAACTGCAAATAGCCACTTTCAAATGCGGCTATCGAACCAGCCAGGTACATTCGCCACATGCGAACAAATTTTTCGTCAAACCGGTCACGAATCTGGTCCACGCAGCCTTCGAACCGTGCAAGCCAATGGCGCAATGTTTGGGAATAGTGCAGACGGAGGTTTTCAACATCCAGCACCGAAAGCCCATTGGGTTCAAAGATCTGCATCATCTCGGCCAGCGAAGGAGGGTAGGCGCCCGGAAATATCCTCGCCTCCATCCAGGCATTGAAGGGTGCTGGCGAATTTTGCCCGATCGTGTGAATCAATCCGATTCCATCGGGTTTAAGACTGTGGCAAATCGTCTCGCCCAGTTGCCGATAGTTCTTGATGCCAACGTGTTCCAACATTCCAACAGAAGCGAATGCGTCAAACTTCCCATTGATGTTTCGCCAATCGTCCTGCAGAAACTCGATTTTGGCTTCCAGCCCCTCCTGCCGGGCGCGATCCCGGGCCCAGTCAATTTGGGCGCCGGAAATATTATAAGCCTTTACATTGACTCCATATTGTTTCGCCATGTGGATCGCTAACGCGCCCCAGCCACAGCCAGCTTCGACCACAGTCATCCCGCGTCGCAATCGCAACTTGCGACAGACGTAATCCATCTTGGCGATTTGAGCTGCCTCAAGTGAATCGCCAGAATGTTCGAAGTACGCGCAGGTATAAAGCATATTTTCATCCAGCCACAGCCGGTAGAAATCGTTTCCAATGTCATAGTGGTGAAAAACATTGTCCTTTGAACCGCGCAAACTGTTCTTGTGCGGTCGTCGCCATCGGTCAAGCAGTCGTTGCCCGGATGTCCGCACGTTACCACGACGGTTCATTGCAGCAAATATCTCCGTCAGGCACTCAAGCATGTCACCCTGAATTTCAAGACGCCCGTTGGCGTAGGCTTCCCCGAACTGAAAAAGGGGATTCAGGACGATGGATCCGAGCGTCCGATAATCACGGATCCGGATCGTGCCGACTGGCTTAACCGAAAACGGAGTGATTTCCCGGTCGCCGGGCAACACAAAACGGATCGGTGGATCTCCGTAGATCGCCAGCAATCGTCTCAGCAAGACGGAAACGAAACGATGTGACTGCCCGATCGACCTCGTCGTTTCCTGATCAATGACCAGTGGCTCACCGTGGCAATTCGAGAATCTCGGAGTTTTCAGCGGTCCCGCTTCCGTCTTTGGCGTTTTGTTATTCAACAAATGGTTCATTTGCAATTCCTGAGAGATGAAAACGAACTTCGGTGATTAATGAATCCTTCCTTTCACGTCTCCCATGCCATTTCTCGCATATCCTCGTGGACATAATTTGCGTGTCCCAAGTCGACCGGCAGTAAAACCGCTGGAACTGACGCGACTGCTGACACGATCTGTACTTTTTGCCCCGGCCACCTTTCAACTGGATTGACCGACTGCACCGGAACTTCAATACCAGTCATTCCAGGTTTCGTGGTGGCTAATCGAACTACTGCAAATACAATGCCACCGTTTGAGCGGGCAGCGATCAAACCATCAATGCCTCAACTGTGCTATTTCGCACGACGATCGTGTCCGATAGCCAATGAGCCTTGGACGGATTCGGTTAGCAGGTTGATCAACCATTTTCCTGTTGCTTAAACGAACCAGCTTGCGGTGAGTCATTTCAAATACGGACGAGATTAGGTCAGCGTCTGATCCACCAGGGGCGCCCGTCAACACAAGGTTGAGAGTTCCTTCCCTATCATGTAGGTTTAGCCTTTCGGGTTCGACAATGGATTCGTGATTCCCGGGGGGCTTCGCTGGCCACGCGTCGTTCCCGATCTCCCGACCTTTCACATCTGTCTGTAGGATGAATTCCATGCGAGCGATGGTCCTCAAACAGATCGTTTCACTGGCGAAAACAAATACTCCACTGGAGCTGGTTGAACTTCCCATACCAGTCCCAGGTCCTGGCGAGCTTTTGGTCAAAGTATCGGTGTGTGGAGTTTGTCATACGGAACTGGATGAGATTGAAGGACGGATCGTTCCGCCCAAATTGCCAATCGTGCTCGGCCATGAAATCGCAGGCAGAGTTCACCAGCTCGGTGAGAAATCGTCACGTTTCCAATTGGGTGATCGCGTTGGAGTCGGCTGGGTTCATTCATCGACAGGGCAACCGGACGAAAACCTGAGTCCGGAATTCCGAGCGACAGGTCGAGACGTTAATGGCGGCTATGCCGAGTACATGACCGTTTCGGAGAACTATGCTTACCCGATTCCGGAAATTTTCTCGGACGTCGATGCGGCACCGCTGCTCTGCGCTGGTGGAATTGGTTATCGAGCACTCAGGTTGACAAGAATCCGGAACGGCGATCTCCTCGGTTTGACAGGTTTCGGTGCATCGGCGCACCTCGTGCTGCAACTTGCCAAGCACCTGTTCCCTGAATCAAGGCTGTACGTTTTCGCGCGCGACCCCGATCAACAGCAATTCGCGCGGGAGTTAGGTGCGGAATGGGCAGGCGCGACAGATGCGACACCTCCAGAGAAGCTTCATGCGATCATTGACTCAACCCCTGCCTGGAAGCCTGTGGTCGAAGCCCTCCGCAATCTTCGGCCAGGAGGTCGACTGGTAATCAATGCAATCCGCAAGGAGGATACTGACAAAGCTCGTTTGCAGGACTTGACCTACCATGAGCACCTTTGGAGTGAAAAAGAAATCAAATCCGTTGCGAATATTACCCACTTTGACCTGGCTGAATTCCTGCCAATCGCCGGCAAAATCCCACTCAAACCAGAAGTTAGAGTTTTGCCATTGGAGCAGGCCAATCAAGCGCTTACGGAGATTCGTCACGGCGGCGCTCGTGGTGCTCGAGTGCTTCGCGTCAGCGTCGATTGACACGGGAATCATGAGTTTCCAGATCAATACCCGTCGGTTGGACGATTCTTGACGGTCCCTGCCGCAAGGCCTGTCGAGTTGACCGTTTACGAAATTCTCCAGACCCGTTGTCAACGCTTTTGCCTGAAAATCATCGGCGTGCCAATCCGGCAATACACGCCACGAACAGGAGCAATATTAACGAACGGGGTTCTGGTACCGCATCGATAACCTGGACCGAGCCAATTCGAACATGGGACGATGCGACCGACGTGTCATCTCCAAAAAAGAGCAAGCTTGGATTGTCGTACGGATTGATGAAAGCGTTTACGCCGGACGGGTTATAGTTTCTTAAACCACCAAACAGAATGGAAACGCTGTTGGCGAACAATTCATAGCCATTTGCATCGACGACCAGATCATAGGTCGTCAGCCCGACCGTCGTGTCGAAATCGACGCCTTCGGCTTGAGTGAATCTTGAGTTCATCCCTTCACTCGCGTCGGCATACACCCAAACGCGATTCTCGAAAAATGCAAGTTCCAGACCCTGCAGATTCTCACTGATTGCAATCAAGCTGAATCCAGCTCGGTCATCAAGGCCGTCGCCATTGTCGTCACGAACGTTGTGGGATTCACTGATAACTTGCAAATCGAATCGAATCGTGAACCCTGCCGCTGCGTCGAGAACCGGCATGCCAGGGTGTTGGCTTCCACCATTGAATGGGCTTTCACTGAAATAGCCCGAACTGTCGGCCTTGTCGGTCGAAGTGTCAAATTCGAGCAGTCCGCTGGAATTCGACTCGGTCGACGAACCGGTAATAATGCCAATCCAGCCCTGACTGCCGGGCGTTGTTCCCATCGAAGCATCATACAACACGACATCCGCGTTGGAATTGGACGCCAAAATCATCAGGAGCAGAGCAGCAAAAAGGATTGATTTCATAGGGTTGCGTTGTTCAAAGTGGAAAACTGGGTTGAAAAAAGACTTGAAACCGAATTGCGATTGCCATCAAGACTGGCCTTTCCAGGCCTCATCACACGATCTGCGTTGGCAATGAGAAGAGCCGGATTCCTGCGATTCTCCCCAGTCCATTTTAATCAGCCGAATAGAAATGGGTGGCGTTGTTTCCGGGAATCGATCAAGTGCAGCCGAAATTTCCAGTGCGCGGCGGGGGTTTTTCAGGCCCAACGCTGCTCGAACCGGGCTTCGGGGCTTGGATCCTCCCGTTCAAATACCGTTCTTGAACGCGACGACCCCAGGATATTTTTCGTTGGGTGATCACATGCGAACCGGAGCCCCAGGCCCGATCGTCGTAGCATCCAAAACGGTTCCCCAAAAAAAAAAGCAAAACAACTCCTTCTTACGTCAGCGTATCTCCGACTTGGTGAATCGGAGCCTTGATGATGACTTTCGTCGTCATTGGGGGTTTGGCCCTCTTGGCTTGTTCTTTCTGCTTGAGCTTCGTTGGGTTTTCTTGCCCGCTTTCTGTTCGGTTGTTCTTCCTGGCTGGCTCTCTATCTTGTATTTCAGATCGATCATTCGCGTGTCCCGGAATTCACGGTACTCGTCGTTCCAAAGGTCATGGATCATCCGAATCGGTGCAACATTGAAAAACAATTGTCGTGTCCGCCCCGTTTTTCGGGAAAGAATCAAGTTGGCGTCACCCAAGACTCGTAAGTGCTTCATCACCGCGATGCGGCTGGTCTCGAAATGCTCGCACACGTCATTCACTGAGCATCCCGGTGATTTTTTCACCAGATCCATCATGTGTCGTCGAGCTGGGTGAGCCAGTGCGTGAAACACCCGATCCATTAAATTTTTGCCATGCATAACAAGTAACCAAAATGTTACATATTGTAGCGGCGATTGTCGAAAGGAAAATCCGGAAAATGACCGAACCACAAGCAGAATGATTCAAAATCGAGCAGGCTCCCAATGGACTGACACAAACGTCTTCGCGAAAATCGACCGTAGGCGAAAGAACGGATTTTTTTGTATTAGCGTCGATGTTGGTTCGCAACCAATCGGGTACAGTGGTGAGATTCCCAAGTCGACGAGCTTTCGGCAAGGAACCAAAAAACTGAGTATTAACGTAAAATAAAAAAAGGGGCAGACGATGTTTGGTAGAATCACCTTGGTGCTGGTTTTGTCAGCGATAGTTTTAGGAAGTGTTACAGAAAACTCTGCGGCGTATGCGCAGGATCCGGAGGATGCAAAAGTGACGAATCAGGTTTATTTCGATGTTGAAATTGGCGGTAAAAAAACCGGTCGAATTGTGTTTGGACTGTTTGGAGAGACGGTACCAAAAACGGCAGAGAATTTTCGCGCGTTGTGCACGGGCGAAAAAGGCAAAGGCAAGTCGGGCAAGGAGTTGACGTACAAAGGAAGTTCGTTTCACCGCGTAATCCCCAATTTCATGCTGCAAGGCGGCGACTTCACGAGGGGCAATGGTACGGGCGGTGAAAGTATCTACGGGGAAAAGTTTGCCGATGAAAATTTTCAATTGCATCACACCCAGCCGGGATTACTGAGCATGGCCAATGCCGGACCTAACACCAATGGTTCTCAATTTTTCATCACGACCGTTCCGACACCGCACCTCAATGGAAAGCATGTCGTTTTTGGCAAGGTCATTCAGGGCATGGACGTTGTTTCGGCGATTGAAGCAGTTGGCTCACCCCAGGGCCGGACTTCCGAAAAAGTGGTGATCACGGATTGTGGTGAATTGACGGGCGACGACAAAGTTGCCGAAAAATAAGCGGAAAAAACATTTCCGTTTTGCGACGGTCTCAGGCTGCGTTTGCCCGGCTTTCGCCTGTTGTTTGTATCAGGCACTGTCGAAGTTTGATGTTTGCATGATCCAGATGGCTACGACCCAAGACAACGAAGAATGGAGCCGGTTGGCGTGAAAACGGCATTCTCACCCCGGTGGCCCCATTACGAATCGGAGTTGAATTGGAATCAAGTCGGTCACCTCAATCAAAATTCGAGGGTCGGGACCTCTGTCGCCAACGACGGAAATTTGAATAATGCGGGACCTGAGCCGGTTGGTTAACTCAATAATCAATCACCTGTCACTCTGATTCGAATAACGGACCTGAACCCATGTTCAAGAACTTGCGGTATTTTGTTGTCGTTGGTGTGCTGCTAGTCAACACGTCGCTCGACGCTCAAGACCACCCGAATATTGTCGTGATCATGGCCGACGACCTCGGATATGGTGACGTTTCCTGCTATGGTGCGACGGAATTGGAGACCCCCAATATTGACCGACTGGCGGCTCAAGGGCAACGATTCACCAGCGGCTATTGCTCGGCTTCGACCTGCACGCCGACGCGATATTCGATGTTGACCGGTAACTATGCCTTTCGCAAAAAACGCACCGGGATCGCCCCCCCGAATGCTCCAGCTATCATCAAACCGGGAACGGAGACCATTGCTTCGCTCCTCAAACGCGCCGGTTATGCGACTGCCGTGATCGGAAAATGGCATCTGGGACTCGGCTCCGAGGGAGAAGGCAGGAGCACTGGTGGACCTGATTGGAATGGAGAACTCAACCCGGGTCCGCTGGAAATCGGATTCGATCAATGCTTCCTTCTTCCGACCACCAACGATCGTGTACCACAGGTCTATGTCCAGAATCACCGTGTCCTTAACCTGGACCCCAACGATCCGCTGTGGGTCGGTAACCACAAACCCGCGGAGGATCACCCTACCGGGATTACACACCGCGACACGTTGAAGATGGATTGGTCCCACGGTCACAACTCGACAATCCACAACGGAATCAGTCGAATTGGATTCTATACCGGCGGCCATGCGGCTCGGTTTCGCGATGAGGATCTGGCCGACAAATGGGTCGAGAAATCGAATGAATTTATCGAGTCAAACAAGGACAAGCCGTTCTTTCTTTTTTTTGCCTCCCACGACATACATGTTCCACGGATGCCCCACGAACGGTTTCAGGGAAAAACAACACTGGGATACCGCGGTGACTCCATTATCCAGCTTGATTGGTGCGTGGGTGAATTGATAAACACACTTGACCGGCTGAAACTGACAGACAAAACGCTGGTCATATTCTGCTCGGACAATGGTCCAGTTCTCGACGATGGATACAAAGACGGCGCGATTGAGAGAATTGGCCAGCACCGTGCCGCCGGAAAATACTCCGGCGGAAAATACAGCGTCTACGAAGGGGGTACACGGACTCCGTTCATTGCTCGCTGGCCAGGCCGGATTCAGCCTGGGATCAGCGATGAGTTGGTCTGCACGATCGACTTGGCTGGAAGCCTCGCCGCACTGACAGGGCAAGCGCTCGCGAACGAAGACTGCGTTGACAGTCAAAACGTGTTGGGCGCGTTGCTGGGGCAACCGGGCGCCAAAGGCCGCGATCATCTTGTTCAACAGGACAATGGAACCAGCGGCACTTACGGCCTGCGAGCTGGCAACTGGAAACTTCACCGTTACGACAAAAAAAGTGCGCGCAACGTCGTGGTGGAACAGGAACTTGCCAACACCAAGGTCCCGCAATTTCAATTGTTCAATCTAGCCGACGATCCCGAAGAAAAAAACAACGTGCTGGCAACTCATCCCGACGTCGCCAAAGCGCTTCAGGCTCAACTGGCGAAAATTATCCAGGATGGCCGTAGCCGGTAATCGTCTTCGGGCCAATAGCGAGGGGGATGCGCAACCGAGCTTCGCCTGCCGAAGGATGCAAAATTCAACCGTCCCCGGACCGAAGAACCACTGCCCTGATCGATACGTTTTTTATTTCTTTGCATTTGAACCGAATGCAACCGTGCGTCGGTACGACACGATGACCGAATCGCCTGGCTATTTTCCGTCCGGAGTTTCGCTGTCGGCAGGCACTTCATCGACAAACGTCGCCTTCACGATGTAGTCGATATCGGGGAAATTCTTAAACACGTACTTGTTTCCTGACCTCGCCATCAAACCCTGGTCTGGCCTCTCTCCATATTCTGCATTGACCTTAATCACGTTCGCCATGCCTTCGACCACCTCCGCGAATGGTGAGAACCCCTGGGGGTCCAGGGATTCGGCATTGTCGCCATAGTTGATGAACAGTTGAGTGGAGCGAGTATTGGGTCCGGATTTTGCATAGCTAACCAATCCTGGCAGATTACTCTGAATCACCGGCTCATCCGGAAATGCTCGATCCCAATATCTCGTCCCGGTCGGATCGCCATTCATTCCGAACTGTACCATGAATCCGGGGATGACTCGGTAAAAAGGGGCGCCATCGTAATATTGATGTTTGATCAGTTGATAGAATCGCTCCGCCCCGCGAGGAGCCCAATCTCGATGAACCAATAGCGTGAAATTTCCCGCGGTCGTCTCAAACTGGACCTTGAACTCGCCCTGATCCGGAGCCCCTTCCGTCGTGGTCTCACCCTTGGCCCAAGCGACCTCCGGAAGCTTGATTTCGAGATCGGTTGAAGTTGAACATCCGATCAACAGGACCACGATCAGTGCAGACTTAAAATAATTTGGCATCGAAAAACCATTGCTTGTACTGGAACAAATACGGAAAACCATCAACACAGATTTTCGCTCGATTCGGCAAATCGTCAATCGACGACCGAATTCGGTAAATTGACAGATTGACAGAATCGAATCCACCGGTTTCGAGTCCCCGGAAACCGGACGAGTTAAAGCAGCCACGAATCAGGACGCCAGATAAATGGTATCATGGTCTCCCGTCGTGGAATCGAAACTGTCGCGAACAGGTTACTCTGGGAGTTTGAAATGATCAATACTGTCAATCCAGCGATAGAAATCACGTTACGAATTCCCGGGACCTGGGAACATTTTGAGAAACTGATGGAAGCGATTCCGGACGGTTTTCGAATTTCACCGGAAGCACTCGTCATGCCCGATGGCTCAGAGGTTTCTTTGATACCCCTGCAACCGGACCAGCAATTTGCCAGCATTTTCGCCCGTTCATGCCGGCAACCTGCGACTCGAGAAGAACTGGAGATCGTTAACCACTACACGGTCAATGTCGGATTAACGGGTCCCGGAGGATCGCTGGAAGCGGCACACCGAATGGTCGAGGCTGGGGCGGCGATTATTCGTGCTGGCGGCGGTGGCGTTTTCAACGACAACAGTGGCATTGCACACGGCGGACATGCCTGGCTGGAGATGGCCGACGATGGCAGCGCCGATGCATTGAGTTATGCATTTGTCGGAATCGTAAGAAATTCGCGAGCGCTTTTTACAATCGGCCTGCACGTACTCGGACGTCCGGATGTCTCCATCAGCCATTCCGAAGGAAACCTCGAATGTTCGGGCGACGCAATCATCGACATCATCCGCTACCTCTGCAACTCCGATCAAGCTTTCGAAGTCGGACATGTCATCGCCGACCTCACAGGACCACAATTCAAGGCGATCAAGTTAACGCACGATAAAATGAAACCGACAAGCCCGATGCACAATCCCTGGGGACGGCTGGAATTGGTTTCGTATAAGGATATCGCACAGAATAACTAGATGCGGCACGCCATCATTTGATCTCTGGTTTTACAGGGCAATCAAGGATTGTGAAACATCTCGCCCGACCCTATCCGTGGTTACGGCAAACCGAACAGTACTCAACCTTGTCCAGCGAAAATTCCTGGAACGACATCTCGCGCAAATCAAAATGCAAGACGCGTCGCTCCAGCGTTTGGCCAAATCCCGCCAGCAACTTGATGGCTTCCATTGCGCCCATACAGGCAACTGTCCCGGATGTCGCTCCGAAGACCGGGAACTCGCGCTTCCAGTGCTCGGGAACCTCGGGCGTCAAGCATCGAAGGCAGGGCTTTCCACCTGCACTAAATGTTGAAATCGTCGCCGCGGTGTCGTACATCGCGCAGTTCACGTACGGTTTTCGATGGCGAACGCAGGCGTCGTTCATGGCAAATCGTTCCTGAAACATCGGCGCAGCACCTACGCAAACATCCACTTGAGGCACCCATTTTTCAGCCAATTCATCATCGAGGTTGGACGCGATCGGGACGACTTCCAGTCGCGGGTTAAGCTCCTTGAGTCGTTTTTCGATGGTTTCGATTCTTGGCTTTCCCAACCAGCCGTGAGTCATCAACAACTGTCGATTCAAATCTGAATGTTTGACATTGCCTGCGTGCGCAATGACCAGTCGTCCAACGCCAGCAGCGGCCAGTTCATACGCAACAACGCTGCCCAAACCGCCACACCGCGAAATCAAAACCGAGCTGTTTTTTAACCGGCGCTGGCCAATTTCACCAAAATCCGTCGTCCACATCTGCCATTGATAGGTTGCTTTTTCCTCATCGGTCAAGGATTCGGCAGGGGTTTTAGGAAGGTCGTCTAGCATGGTTTTCAAGTCTGGATTCAATCGTAGCCCATTGGCCTGCCACCGAACTGTTTCGGCAATCAACGACTTTAACATGATTGAATCGAATTTGAACCCGAAAGTTCTGATGCCAATTGGAATCCCTAAGATCGATGGGACTCATTCGTTTCGCGCCCCTTTGAAACCAGAACCCCGTCTTTGATTTCCAACACCTGATCGGCTACCTCCTCAACTCTTGACTCATGAGTCGCCACCAGCACAGCCCCTCCGCCATCGGCATACGCTCGCATCGTCTCAAACACAAGCTGTGAGTTCTTTTCGTCCAGATTTCCTGTTGGCTCATCAGCGATAAGCAGCGCCGGTTCGTGTGCCAGTGCCCGGGCAAGTGCCGCACGTTGACGCTGGCCGTGACTCAGCATCTCCGGTTTGTGTGACGTACGTTCGCCAAGCCCCAGCTTTTCGAGCCACGATATCGCGCACAATCGCGTCACTCCTCGAGCCATTCGAAGATTGTCGACCAGATTCAAATACGGAACAAGCTCTAACGTCTGAAACAGGTACCCAATATGGTTCGCCCGATATCTTGCCCGCTGTCTTGCGGTTAGGGCAAACAGATCCTGGCCATTCAGTTTTACGACGCCCGACGTGGGACGTTGCATCGCTCCGCAGGCCATCAACAAGGTCGTTTTGCCACTCCCGCTTTCACCGCGAACTGCCAGGATACTTGAGGCTGCAACTTCAAAACTGATCTGATTGAGCACTTGCACCGCGCGTCCACGTGTCGGATAAACGTGACTGAGCCGATCTATCTCAAGGACTGTTGTTGAATTGCTCATCAGTTTTCCCTCCCGATCAATTCCGCAGGATTTTTCATCGCTGCAAGAATCGCGGGTAAACCGCTGGCAAACGCCGCCAGCGCCGTGGCGATCAAACTGATGCGGGACACTGCCGTCCAGTCCACCAGCACTTGTTTACCAGTCGCAGCAAACAAGGGTCCACTGTGTGCCAACGAAACGGATGCGCCGATCGTGATTCCAATCGCGGCACCCACGATGGTCAGCATGACCGAGCGGAGTACGAACATCGTCACCAATCGTCCTTGTCCGTATCCAACCGCTTGCAGGACGCCAACCTCCGAGCTTCTCTGAAACGAATTGAGACTCGAAAGTCCGACAATCGACAACGCGAGAAGAGCCCATAACGCGTTCTGTAACAACGAATCATTGTCACGGCTGAGGATGCGGATGCTTGACCGCGCTTCCGCCATTCTCTCCCGCCGCAACAACGTTGCCTGATCGGTTATCCGCGCCAGCTCGTTAGCCAAAATGACATCCGACTTGAGTCCCGTTCGTTCACATTGCTCATTCGTGCATTCAATTGCTTCGATTCGGCTGATTTCGCTGGTCAATCCGAACAATGACTGGGCTGCGATCAAATCCATCAATGCAACGGCATCCTGCCAGGTGCCATTGGAACGATTGACCCGACTGACCCCGAACACCTGTCCATTGATGCTGACTTTTGATGGCTCGTCGCGATCGACCCCTAACTTCTCGGCCAGGGTACTGCCCAGCTGAACCTCCCCATCAGGAATTGACCTTTGCATCGGTGCCTTCGGGCGGCCGGGCATCGGAATCGAAGCTGATATCCCGACAATTCTTGCTGTCGTGGACCGATTTCCGGCGGAACATACTGCCTCCCGTTCCAACATTGGAATCAAATGGTTCAGAGAAGCGTTATGTGCTACTAGCTGGTCAATTAAAGCCACCGACATCGTGCGATCCGAATAGCCTCCCCGGCGGTAGTATTCAAGCTGATCAACACCCGCTGGCAGGATGACGACATTGGAGCCGATGTCGCGTGCGTTGCGGCTGATCTCTTTTTGATAGCCGGCACTATTGACCGAGAAAAAAGTCAATGTGCCGGTTATCGAAGCCACTATTAGCGCCACCAGAACGCTGGACTTCCAGCGGTGCACGATTTCGAAAAGGGTGAGTACGACCGGGTTCATGTTGCACTAGATTTCAGTTATCAAATTTGACAATTTGGCTTTCGGGGCTCAGTGTTAACTGACCGTCATCCGGGCCCCTGCCGCTGGCGACCAAAGGATCCGTGGTACGCCACAAAGCAACTTTGGATCGTCCCGAATTACAATAACCTGCCCATTGCGATTCAGGCGGAATACCATTTTCCCAATCTGTAGACAAAAACAATAACCGACACGGCAGCCAGACCGACGAAAAGCGTCCACGGTATCGAAACACCTGGTGCAACATCCATTCCGGTATCTTCCAGTTTCATTGCTTTATTCCGTTCCATCTTTTTATCTTCGCGTTCGCTTACTTGATTACCTTGTCGTTTTCCAGAATTCGGTGGCATGGATTTCTCGGGATTGGAAATCCTGTCGAGGTCATGAATGATCAGCCCTCCGCCCAAATCAACACGCGGTTGACCTGAGTTCTGTCCGAAATTACGCCCCCCGTTTTTCTGCATTATTTGTGCGACCTCGGCGATAACAAACGCAGATCTGGGATCGAAACTCAGGCTCAATTCTGCGGCTCGTTCTCGTTGTTTGTCCCAGCGGTGAATCATTTGAATTCCATACAGCCAATCACGATTCAGATCGCACTCGCAATCTTGACCACAAACACTGGCCCGGCCGACGAGCTTTTCTTGTTGGATATCTCCACCTACGAGAACTTCGCCCAACCGTCGCCCCTGGCCGTAGATGATTGCCACCGCAGGCCTTTCGGTCGGATCGATCCCTATCGACTGAAGCAACCATTTTTCCCTTCGCTGCTCTGCATTCAAAATCGTTACCATTGCCGGCTCTTTTTCCGCCGGTTTCTCAAGCGTCCACATCTGTTTCTTGAGCTGCTCGATCGCCGCTGCTACGGTCGCCCGGGCCTCGCCGTCAAGTTGCTCGTTTCCAGATTCAACGATGACGAAGACACAAAGCGAATCGACGACCTGCGTCAGGATTTCTTCCCGCGCCGGAGAATTCAGAACCGAATCCAGCACTACATTGAACGTCCCATTGGAATCGGTCGAAACTGGAATCGACATCCCTTCCATTCCAATCAACGCCATCGGTGGCAATGAATCCTTTGTCTCATTCGAGCCTCCCGGTCGATTGGCTTCCTTCGATCCTGGCTCAACCCAGACGTATCCAACATTGGAGCCTTCGAGCTTTGCCCTCAACATTTCATTCCACTGCAAGAATTTCGAAGGGCTGATCTCGTCAGTCTTGGTCAATTGCAACTGCCACGCCTTTCCGTGTACGTTCACGAAAGCGACATCGCGGACGCTGTATTTGCATCGGACGGTGGACGAACCGAAAACGTGGCAGGTAACCAACAGGCAGGCAGAGACTGCGAGAATTCTTGACATTCGTTTTTTATTCCGCCAACCACCCTGTGTCGACAAACCGTGACACCGAATATCGGACAATGAGTGCCCGGCCGACAATAACTCATTGTAACTTCCAGAGGTCATCACTTTTGGGGGAATTCCTCATCGACACTGCGTGGCAAAAAACCCAATGAAGTCTCTAACCACGTGCCACAGGAGCATCCGCCACCTCCTTCGGCTGACAGCAGCATCCCTTGAGCTGGAACTACGCTAATCCAGCAATCCGTGCGGATCCGGTCAAACCGATTCACCTTCCGGGTGCGAACGTCCCACCAGGTCGTTTCCCCCAACCGCGCAAACATCCCGTTCTTCGATAACGCATAGCTTGCACACCCATGACCACCCGGAAAACCGCGATGAATCGTGGTTCCGTCGGCAAGGCTCAGGACTTCCGGCCGCAGATACATTAACTCACCTTGCATCGCCGGACGTGAAATATGCTTACCATGATGATTCGCTTCCCAGTCAACGGTCCGCTCCCATTTAGGTTTTCCGGTTTGCGGATCAAACGCGGCGACGGCAAAATGGTTTTTCGTGGCCTCGGACGCGACAGTGACCAAACAACGGTTTTCCTGCTCACCACCACCCGCCAGGTAAAGACTTGCGATGTGGCCGGCGAACATGCTCAGCGAATGTTGCCATTTCTTTTCGCCAGTCGCGACGTCCAGACAGACGAGTTTGCAGGCTTGGTCGGCGTTCAAGGAAATTCTCGGGTTGTCGGAATCAGGAAGTGCTTCCGTCGTGTTCTCAACAAAATAAATCCGGTCGTCCATCACGGTGATCGTTGGATGCAATACCAATCCGTCATAGCGCCATTGGAGCTCTCCCGTCTCGGCGTCCATTGAAAACAACTGATCGCCTGCCACGATATGCGTATCATCTCCGCCGGTCGAATCGAACCACTGCGATTTGCCCCACCACTGCGTATAGATTGCCGACGAATCAACCACGGTACCGAACAACCGATTCTTGTAACAGCTGATAAAACCCCAGCTTTTACCCTGTGCTGACTTACCAGTTACCGGAATTTCGAATCGGCGGGTGATTCGGCCGTCTTTGCCGTCAACAAACCAGGCCTGATTCTCCGCGGCAACGAAAACACCGTTTTCGTCTGCACACCAGTTCGAACAATCATGCGGCACATTCCAACGCATCACGGTCGGCGCCTCGACGCTCCACAGAACGGTTCCGCTGTAGCTGTCCAGCGCAATCATTCTCTGCTGGCCTTGCAGGAATAAACGACCTCCAACCGCCAGTGGCGAAGGCTTGCGGTTTTGACGATCCGTTTGGTACCGGGGTCCCGGTCGACCAATCCACTGGGTGACCAAGTCCTCCCGGTCCGATGCGTTGGAAAGCGCTTCGCCGCCGAAAGCACTATTATCAGCCTGGCCGTACATGTGGCTCCAAACGCCCGAGCCCTCGATCTCGCTGCGTTTCCAGATAACCGCCACGCCGTCGTGGAGAATTCCACCATCCGGCCTCACCAGTCGGCGACAACGATCGTCGTCCTGTTGTGAGATCACGATCGATGCGCTGGCGGCCGGTAGCTGATTGATCGGAGTCACACAAACGCTCAAACCATTTCCGTAGACAATTTCTTTGTCCGCCAGCCACGACTGCCGAATTTCAGCCGCCGTCGATTCTTTCTCAACCACCAGCACGACATTGAACTGACTTTCAATTGCCAGTTGCCTGGCCCGTTCAACACCGTCGGCGCCGATGACGAACACCAACCCTCGCAGGTTAGGGCTTGCCAGGACCAATTTCTTCGTCGACTCCGACGGCTCTGCGACAATTGCTGGCGACCAGTCAAAATGCGTGTCCAGAGAATAGCCTTCAGAGGCACGGGAATGCTCATCGACTCCATCCCGAATTTGATACTGCAATATTCGTCGGTGCGGCAATCCCTCCAGCATGATCTTGTGTTCCGTAACAGGCAAATCGTCCGCCAAGCGTCGAACCTCGCTTTCAGAAATCAGATCGACGACGGTCGCTCGATTCCCAACCGTACCGTATGTCAGTTCAACCTGACCTGGCCGAAGGAACCGAGCGTAGGGTCCCCACGAGACGAAATCGGACACAGACCCATTTGCATCGTCTCGAATTTCAAAATCAGCAGCGGACTCACGGAACGCTCGCGCGACATCGGTTGCCGAAAGCGCGGTGGAATAAATTCGAACCTCCTGCAGTGCACCGTCAAGCGGGTACGATTCGTTAGAATCCCGGTACGCGCCGATCGTAAAATAACGCCTGTCGGCGTAACTGATCGGACCGGTTTCGGACGTACTGTTTGCAGCCAGCGAACCGTTGACGTACAGACGCATCTCGCGTCCGTTGTAGGTTCCCACGACCTGGTTCCACGAATTCGGCTTAAACGCTTCCGTGGCAGACAGATAGGTCAAACCACTTTCGGTGCCTGCAATCGCCAGGCAAAAACAATCGCCTCGATAGCCGAGCAGCCACCCATGTTCCACGGAACCATCATCCTGGATACAGCCGGCAATCCCGCCCCATTCCTGCGGCTGATCAACGCGAACCCATGACTCGATTGTGATCGAATCGGTTGGCAGCCCCGCTGCGATGTTTTCCTCAACTGGAAACATCCCGCCGCGAAGTTGTACGGCTTCGAGTCGGTCTGACTTGTTGATCTGGACGATCTCAGCGTTCCCTTGAAGCTTAAGATCCGCATTCGACGATTGGTCCTTGACGACAACGTGATCCAGGGTGTGGGTCACCTGCCCGTTTCGCTCGGTATTCTGCATGGCAGTTCGATGGAAGACCCAACGATGAAGCAAGTTCTTTTCCCGCACCCGCGCAACGCGTGGCGATTCCCAATTCTGTTCCCGAGTCACGTCAGCTTTCACGCCGGATTGCCCCGTTTGGGCATAAACATGGATCGCGCCCGAATCCGTCGAAACGATTAAACGCCGACCTGCGACCATCAAACCAAACACCCGCCCATCTGTTTTGGCGGACCAAACCACGTGACCGTTGTCGGCATTAACCGCCGTAACGTGATCTCGGCCGCCTACGAACAGGGTCTTCCCAGCCAAAATCAGCTCGAGCGGCTCGTCGACCTCGCGGGACCACTTCAGTTCGTTGGTCATTCGGGAAGCAGCAAACAGCTTCTGTCCATCGATGACGAAGAAGTCCTCGCCGGAGACGACAATCGAACGTCCACGGGGAAATGACGCCACCCGCTCCTTGCCTTTGAATACACCGACCTGGCCCGCCCGCGCCGCGCTGCCCCCTTCGGTCCGAACGACCTCACCCGTTTCGGTCAGCACAACCGTGACCCCACCACCTCCGGGCAGGCTGCCGAGGCTCTTTCCATCTGTGCGATCAAACAGGTGAGGCGCGATACGACCTTGCGGAACGATCAGTCGATCTTCTGCGACCAGTAGATTGCCCTCCAGCGTCGCGGCTTCATGCCGCACCGAGTATGTATTTTTCTTGTCATCCATACCGCCCGTTTCAGCATTGACTGCACAGATAAAAGACTCACGCCAGGGGAGGAAGGATGCTCCGAAATAGGCCAGCCCGTCACGAACGGTAATCCCCGTGCGGACCGGAAAGTAACTGATCAATCGATCGTTATTGATTAGCCGTCTTTGATCGGCGCCCGCCTGCTTGGAAGGATTGAATTTCCAGACCAGCAAACCCGTTACTCGATCGACACAATAGGCGTTGCCGTCATCGCATCCAAACAATACCCGGTCACCGTCGATTGTGGGAGCCAGCCGAATGGGTCCGCCTGCCATGAACGACCAACGCCTTTTGCCATCGGCAAGATCAAGTGCCATCAATGTGTCCTGGCTTGATGAGCCAAAGAAGACGGTTTCTCCATCACTGACCGGATGGAAGCAGGCATCGTACTGCCGCATCGCCGGAAGGTCGCGAATCCGGGAAAAAGCGTCCCACCGCGCGGGCCCGTCCCAAGCCGAACTGGGGGGCAGGGGAGACTTCCATTGCCAGGCAAGCTCAAGCCTGGCAGGCTCGAAATCTTCGCTCGTTACCCCGGATCGACCGTTGTCGAACCGAAACGTATTCCATTGCTGCCCGGCGAGATCGACAGGAATCGCCAGCATCACGATCAGGCACATTACTTTTTTCATGGTCCACCTGTTGGAATTGACACCCAATCTTAACGCGTCGCCAACCCCAAGACATGCTGTATCAGTATTTATTCCCGATTCAACGCCGGCTTGGCAGCATGCCGGCATTTCTTGCGCATTCCTGGACGCCGGCGTGTGCCACGAAACAGCCCGACGAACGGCGACTCAGGCTGCCAGCTCTTTGACGGAATTCCATTCCGGTTTGTACCATTTCAGCAACAGGCTCTGCCGGGCAAACCGATAATCCGTGACCGACCGAACGGGAAGCAAAAAGACCTCCAGATCTTCAGCCTGTCTCATCCAAAGCGCACGCGGCCCCGTCGGATCAAAAGTCGCGATCAGCCTTGACGCCAATTGGCCTGTTTCGCCTGCATACAACGGGCTGCCATCAAGTTCCCTGATCAGGTAAACGCCGGGGCCCTGGGAAATCGAATCAAAATCCAGTTCCGTCATCCGGCAACCCTGCCGCAATTTCAAGTTCTTTCTGTTGATCTCAGCAATGCCGAATTCCCTGGGCGTCCGCAGCATCGCTCGGCGCCTCGCATTGCTGCCCTCTTTACGTAACTTCAGCGCAGCCCAACGATAATCCAGCGGCGGATATCCAGGAGCAAAACCACTGGCGATCTGATCAAACTGACCAGCGATTCGAGGATCACAAAACAACTCGTCCAGGCTCATGCAGTACTTATTGCTGATTTGCCGCCAGGCGATTTCGCTGGCGAACACAAACGGACTGACCTGCTTCCAGCCGATCTTTGTTGCCACATTGGTATCGACGTCAAACGATTTCAATTTGCCAGCCTTTCTAATCCGAAACAGAAACCTGTTTCGCTCGGCGCTGGTTCCAGGGACCGATAGCCGTTCGCAGGCCAGTTGAAAGTCGTCATTCAAAATCGGATCTGCAACAAGTCGATCAACCGAATAGCCTCGGTTGGAAACGGAAAACGCTTCAACGAGACCGGCCATTTCTGACGCAAGCTCCTCATGGATCGCTGACTCGCCCGGAAAAAGGCTCAAGGGCTCTTCCTGTTTCCGGGGTTTGCCTTTATCGGCATCCCTGGCATTGAGCGCGTTCATGCTGGGCTCTTCTGCGCCATCCAGTTTGTCCCCGATCGAAATTCCATCCAGCCGTTTTGTACCCAACCGGACGTAGTCTTTGGAAAGCTCAAATCCAAAGTACTCCCTCCCCAGTTTCTTCGCGACCGCCAGGGTTGTGGAGCTGCCGGAAAACGGGTCAATGACGACATCGCTTGGGTTGGAACATGCGCGAATGACTCTGCCAAGTAACTGCTCTGGCATCTGACAACCGTGAAACCCCGCCCGCTCCTTGAACGTGCCGGCGACGCGCGGAAAATACCAGGTATCCTCATCCGGGTTGAACCCGTTCACCAATTCCTGCGGTCGCAAGATCCAGGTGTCGTCCGGCATTCGCCCCTCCGGATTCGCGCGCGTATCGTTGTAAACGAGGCGTCGTGCCGAGGGAACTCGTAAATCCATATCGGCGTGATTGAAAACGAAGTCTTGCCTGTCTTTGACAAAATGAAAAAGATGCGCGTGCGAACGAGTGAATTTTTTCCGGCAATTGACTCCAAAGGTGTAATACCAAATTACCCAACTGCGACAATGAAACCCCAGGTTTTGGGCTTCGATTTTCAGCTCGGCCGCATACTCGTCACCTATGGCCAGCCAAAACGTCCCGTTGTCCTTCAGGACACGGTGAATCTCCGCCATCCAATCATGCGACCAGGCCAGGTATTGGTCATCACCAAGCCGGTCGTCGTATTGATCGTATTTGAAACCGATATTGAATGGCGGATCCGCGAATGCCAAGTCAACCGAACCAGCGGGTACTTTCTTCAGTCCCTCAACACAGTCACCTTCGTGGATCTTCCCCAAAAACTTTGATACTTGTTTGGCCACCATTTCCCTCCAGGATGATTGAGCCTTCGCTGGACCGACAAGCTGGCTCATTTGCGCTCAAGCAGACAATTTAACGACTTGCACGCTGAATTTCGAGTACTCGCAATCCAGTCAAAGGCGTGGCGATTCGGGCTCGGGCGTACTTCCATCGCAATTAACAAGTCCGTCGACACCACTGGCCCGCCATTGCAATCGAACCAAAGATCGGCCGGCAAGTGGATTCCATGACCGCCTCGGTGTTGGCCGTGACTTTGTTAAACAACACATCCCCGACCGTTAACGTAAAGGCAACATTGGTTCCAGCAGGAACGAAAGTCAGGGAGCCAGTTCCGGCACCGGCGGATTCAGGAAAAAAGTTGATTGCAACTACTTTCTTGCGTGGACAACCTTAATGGCCGAACCGCCGCCGGCGTCAGGGTTGCCGAATCACCCTGTTCGGCGTCCCCCATCCGGAACGAGACCCGTTCCACGTCTTTGTTAAAACTGAATGAAATCGATTCACCGTCGTTGCCATCAAATCGTCGACTCTTGGCTCCGGGTGCGCCATGGGTGTAGATTCCAATTCCTCCATGGTGATTCTCCAAGCCTCATCGTCCGTGCGTTTCCACCGTTTGTACTTCCCGACATCGTGATTTTAGTCCGCTGATCGTGGTGGATACCGACCCCATCGAAAGCAGTGTCGATGCATCGGGAAAGGCATTCCAGTTTCCAGCATTGGATCCCTGAGAGTTACTTGCCGAATTTCACTCCCAAAGCTGATAACAACGATTTCGGCGTAAAGCGATTGGCCAACGATTGTAGATAGCAGAACTAGCAGCCAATGGACAGGAAGTCGTATCCTTACAAACTTCCGTATTTGTCGTTGATGCGAACCCGCTTCCGACAAGAAACAATTCGTTTGGGCAACCGAATTTTTCAGTTTTTCGTCAACATCCTGACGAACACGGGTCTTGCCGATTCTTCGGCTCCAGCGGCGCAGCCATGGCAGTGGGCCGCATTTGTGGATGATTTCGAGTCCAGTTAAATATCGGTTGCACGTTTGAGTTGGAAGAAATTCAGGATAAGCGAAGGGAAATGAATACTCGACAGAGGCGTTCCGGCATTCCTCGCACGTATCAACAACAACTAAGGGTAGGGAGTCAAGAGTAAACAAAAGTTCCAGCTTCCTCACGCCCACCTGTTGCTGTTATGGATGATCAATGGCGGAGTTCATTTGTTTGACGCATTGAGGATTCCACCCGGATTGTTCACTCGTCGAGCCAATCGCTCCGGATAGTCGACGGGAAAACTCCAGAAGACTTCCTGCGGATCGCGGACGAGTTCCCGACTCGCTGGCGATCGACCAAGGATGAAGGAGCCGATGTCGGAACTGACCCAGGGATCGCGATGAAAATAGCTGTGACCCAGGAAATTGCCGTATGCTTTTTCAGCCCGGGACGCGTCGACCATCTCAATATTGTCTGTAGCCTTCAGTACGTCCTTTTCCCAATCTTCGAGCTTTCCTACCGATCGCCCCAGACGTTTTTCGTCATGTAACAATTGAGAAAACTCAAGTGCCCGGTCTTTCGGCGAAGCATAAACGGCAATCCCCCGGGCGAGTTCGAAAAAACGATCGTGGATTGCATTGACGAACTCCATCAGGTCCATGTCCGGTGCCGCGAGTACCACGCGATCAATCCGGTATTTCTCGCGCACTTCGTCGGCCGAAAGGTTGTGCTCCAGCAAGCGAAGTTCTCGAAGTGCATTGACAACGATTGGCGACCCGGCGCTATGAGCAATGATGGTAACCGAATCAAGATTGCATTCCTTTGCCAGGTTGACGATCAATCCCCGAAAGTGCCGGGTGCTGAATGTCGCGTTTCCCTTGTCGGCGATGTAACCCAGAACATTGGACTCGGAGGGCCATTCAAAACTGATCATCGCACCTTGCCGCCCGGTGTAATGGAATATTTCCGCCGCCAACAACGTGTTCTCGATAAAGCTGGTGTTGTAACCATGCACAAAAATACAGACATTTCGATGATCACTGTTGTCGAGTTGCCGGTTCAAGGTCTGCACCCAGGGATTGTCGACATGCCTGACAACATCGTCTTTAACGAGCCATGGGTCTATTTTGACAGGCTCCGGATTCAACTCGATTCCCGCGAACTCAACCAGGGCCTTCTTCTTGTCACGGGCATCGACGGTTTCCAGGTACAACTCTTCTTGGGTCAGGCCGTCTCCAATTTTCACTTTTGCGATGCCGAGGGTTGGCGTGTGGCTTCGGTTGTTTCCAAATGGATCAAGCCCGTCCGGGTTGGACTTCAAATTTCGGCCACTGATCACGAAGATGGAAACGTCCGGATCCGACAACGCGTCAAGGCAAAGGGTCCCCGGATGTGACATCCCCAATGTCAAGGCAAGCGGGGTCGGCATGAGCACACGCGAGGGCTCTTCCGTCGATGCGCAACCGCCAAGCAACAGTACCATCATCGACAGAATGGCACGTGGTCGGGCCGGTCGTAAGGAATGAATTGTCACCCGCATCCTTCAGCTCGTCATCGCATTCTTGGCATAACTCGATCTCGAGAGCTTGATCGACATGTTCCAGTGCGCTTCCATTGAACCGCGAAAACATTGTCCCGCGCGGTTGCGGTCGATCATTTCAAGAAACAACGTTACTTCGTTTAGTGAATGAAAACCCACATTGCGCGGACAAGACAAAGCCCAGGTATCCGTTCCATAATTGACCGGAGAGGGCGAGGATAATACTCGAATCCGGTCTTTCCCGACAAGGCCATTCCGCGAAATGAAAATCGACGTCGTCAGGGAAGTGTCACGAGTTCGCCAACGCGCCGGGCAGGTGGTTATTTCAAGCAGGCCTGGCAATTACCGGGATTCGAGGACCGAAAATCGAATCCCTATCCATGACGAATAACAACAAGAGGCAGAAGCACCTGCCGATACGAATACAACCCCGTTGGGCGTTTCGGCCGTTCGACGAATGGCCAGTTACAGCTTGCTGTTCTTGGTAAACAGACACTAGAGTTTCGGTGGCACCCAATCGGGAATGCCTTTTTCTTTCAACTGGGTTTCGTACATGACGGTTGCCGGTTGCTGTTTTGCGAAGGGCACGTTTTCGTTAACCATTAGCGGAACTGTTGCGTCCCACCATTTGTCATACTCCGTGCGGAGCCCGGCGATGACACCGGGATGTTCGGCCGCGACATCGTTTTTTTCGTACGGGTCAACGGAAATATCGTAAAGCTCCTGGTTGTTCACAAATCGCCAACGAGTCGTACGAACGGCGCACTTTTTGTATTTGCTGAGATTGGGATCCTCGCCTTTTTCCCATCGGCCGACGTGGACAAACAGGTGCCGGTCCGCCCATTCGGATTTCGGATTCTCCAGCAACGGGACCAATGATCGTCCATCGATTTGCTGAATGTCGTCTGGAACTTCAACACCTGCCAACTCACAAAATGTCTTGTACAGGTCGATATGCCCGGTCAATGCGGGGATGTCAACGTTTTCTCCGAGGACGCCTTTCCAACGCCAGAACGCCGGCACATGAGTTCCGCCTTCCCAGGGCGATCCTTTGCCCGACTTGAATCCTCCAGCGAATAATTGCTCCTGTTTTCCGTTTCGCTTTCCACTACGGGTCGACTGGCCGTTATCGGTCATGAAAACCAACAGGGTGTCTTGCCACAGGTTCCACTCGTCCATTTTCTCCAGCAGGATGCCCATATTGTTATCGATATTTTCGATCATGCCGTAACGTCCCTGGGTGTTCTCATCCCACCCCATTTCCTTGAATCGTTTCTTGTATTTTTCCGGTGCGATCATCGGGCCGTGAGGTGCATTGGTGGTAATGTAGGTAAAAAATGGTTTTCCTTCATCGTGCTGTTTCTTGGTCCAACCCAATGCCGCTTCGAAAAAGACATCGGTGCAAAAGCCTTTCGTTTGTACCAGCGTATCGTTGTGGCGAATCACGTTATCAAAGTACTTTCCGGCCTTTTCGCGGTTCGGCGGATAATCCGCGCAGCTACCCGGGTAGGCTTGACCGATCCCGCCAGCTCCATGAATGAAAACTTCACTGAAACCGCGACTGCCTGGCTGATAGGGTTCTTCGTCACCAAGATGCCATTTTCCGAAGATACCGGTCTCATAACCTGATTTTTGCAACAGTTGAGGAAACGTCGTGGTGCTGAGCGCCATTCGTTCTCGTTCCTTGATCGTGTGCGTGACTCCATTGCGAAATTCGTGCCGACCGCTGAAGATCGACGAACGCGAAGGAGAACAGGTCGGGCTGACGTGGAAGTCGGTAAATCGCGTCGACATCTTATAGAGTTGATCGAGGTTCGGAGTCTGGAGAATCGGGTTGCCCAGGCAGGAAAGATCTCCCATGCCTTGATCATCCGTCATGACCAAGATGATGTTGGGGCGTTTTCCCTTCAACGAACCTGAATGTCCAGGCGTTACCTGCGCATCAACCATGGCGCCCGACAGAAAGACAAGAACCGCAAGGACGGAGAAGCGCCGGCACAACATTTTCATTTTCATGTCTGTTCAAGTTGTTCGTGTTTTTGATCGGAAAGGTGTTGGGAGTCTTTTTTCCAACAGCAAGCTCGACAGTTTTCCCGCTTATTTTTAGCATGAACAGGTCATCGATTCACGAGCACCTATTGGGTTGACTTCGATACTCGAGTGGGGAAAAAACCAGTTTAGCGGCTGGCGCGGGGGAAATGTTGCAACGGTAAAACAATTTGCGGCTATTTCCAGGTAACCACGATGCCAGCATGACATTTCCAAACTGAGCCGTTGGTCTCGGATTAGCCTTACAGACGTCGGCATTTTGCCGGTGGTCCTAGCCCGACGCGAACGCCCTGGGACGACAGATTCAATGATCAACAAGTATTGAAACTCGCTCGAGTTGATTCGCGATCCACCGGGAGTTGGAAAAAAAGAGAGACGTAGGGACCGGAAAATTCATAGATTTCCGAACCCGCGACGCGTGTGCGGAACTCCGCGATCATTGTCCTTGCCAGCCTTTCCAGGCATCCCGGTTTGAAGAGCCTTGTGACTGGTTTCACAGGATGTCATCAGGCGACAAGGACCTTGTTCGTCAGATGCTGGGCGATTTCGCAGACAAGATTTTTTGGCGAAAACGGTTTATCAAACCAGCGATCGACATTCACCACCCCAAACGACTCTTCTATCTCCTCCCGTTTCGCTCCACTTAGTGCGAAGATGCTTAGCCCGTTCAGCGATGGATTGGACCTGACTTCCTTGACAAATGCGGGACCATTGATTCTTGGCATCATCATGTCCAGCAACACAACGTCAGGCTTGGCGTGCATTGACAGGTAATCCAGTGCATCCTGCCCGTCTTTGGCAATGATTACTTCGAATCCGCTGACTTCAAGAAAGCCTTCCAGTAGTTTACGCTCGCAGGCTCCGTCTTCGACAATCAGTGCCTGGGTCGGGTTGTTCACCAATACGCCCGAAGCCTCCAGTACATCGTTCGCTTCGGATTCAAGTGACCGCAGTTCCTGGAACAAGTCCATCATGAATTGCTGCGAAGACTCGAGATTGACTTCGTCCACAGACTGACTGAGCTGGTTCAAAGAGGTGGCTGCCGAGGAAAGTCTGGCACGCATGATCTGCATCAGCTTGCACAATTTCTGGTTGGATTGAAACAGGTCCGAAGTAAATTCGATGCCCTTTTTGCCAAAGGCTTCACCCTGGGTGGCAACTTTCTTGACCGCACATTCGTGCCGAAGAACTGGAATATCGGCAGGGGCGTTGATTCCGAGCCTGGTCTTGCGGCCCTGAATCTTGAGGACTTCAATCGAGATGCCAAGACTGGGAAAGAGAATTTGTTCAGATTCGCGGCGAGTCAACACGAGCATCATATGCTCCTTAAGAATCGAGACATGGAAAGTAACTCAATTGCAGGGCGATCCAACAATGGATTCGGTGCCAATGAATCTGATTCAGTGTGCGGTATCAAATAATGCAATTGATGATGGACAATCAGATCAATGAGTATTTTTGCCAATTCGGCTGATTTCACCTAGAGCATATTTTCTGCTCACGATCTAACAAACCGCGTTGACTGGCGAACGATCACAAGATTCGCGGAAACACGGCATCCGGCTGGTCCTATTGGTGCTAGCAATATGGGTCCCTGCCACATAAGCTTGGGTTCTGACGGTCATGATCTGGTCTCAATTTTGAAGATGAAAAACGGACAACAATGGACAATCTTTCTGACAAAACCCAGACTGCGATTCGGAAAGCAATCGCCGCGAACCAAAAAATCCTGGCAATCAAGCTGTACAAGGACGCGACCGGCACGGATTTGAAATCCTCGAAAGACGCAATTGAATCCTTGGTATTCCGCGAAAGAGACGCGGAACATGACCGAATTTCAGATGACTCGCCCGGCGTCGATGCAGCCGAAATGGAGCTGATCCTCGATGCGATTTTCCAGAGACGCAAGTTGGACGCGGTCAAGCAATACATGACGTCCACCGGACTTGGTTTGACATCCTCCAAGGAATTTATTGAGGATCTGACGGAACAACTGAAGGAAGAATGCCCTGATCAGTTTCGACTGGCCTCCAGTGGTCGTGGCTGCGCATCGGTTCTACTCGTCTTGGTCATGATGGGGATCGTTTTTGCTGCCCTCTTGCCAGCCGCACCTCGCAAGGGCACGAACAACACTCAGGAGATCTTGAGTATTAGTCATAATCAGTTTGATGATTGATCACCATCAAATCCGTCGCGAGGTTTTTTCATTCACAAAGTGCCGTGTTTCACGCCGGATTCCACCTGTGACGGATTTCGCAAGCCGTCACATTCTGCCGTCATCGACGTTGGGACGGCCATCGTGATGGCCGTAGAATGTTTACTGGTCCAGCACTTGGAACCTTTTACCGAGTTCATCCTCGAAGTTGTCATTGTCCGACAGCGTGAAACAGACCTTTCGGTGATTTTGCCTGAGTCCGGTCAAAACACTGATCCATGGAGTTACTTTGCCGTCTGCGACAGGCCTCCATTCGGGACATCCAATCACGACAGGGAGAATTCCAAAAAACGAACCTGAAAACGATGCCCAGTCTCCTAACGGCCACCTCTTCGAAACCGTCCTCTTGGCTCGGGTTGCTCGGGCGGCGTTGGTTTATAGTTGGGATCCTGGATCGACCGAACATCCATTGCCCACATGCCGCGACCGTGAGTCGAGATGACCATGATGTCCTCACGCGGATGGATTACCAAATCGGAAACAAACGTGGTTGGCAACTGATTTGCCAACACCTGCCATTGGATACCTCCGTTGTTGGAAACATAGACTCCCAAATCGGTTCCGACGTACAGGACATTCTTGTTTTTTGGATCTTCTCGAATCACATTGATCGGTCCGGATGGAATGTTTGCCACGATGCTTTGCCACGATTCCCCGAAATCAGTCGACTTCCAGAGATAGGGCGTCATGTCGTCATTGCGTTTTCCATTTTGCGACATGTAAACCGTTCCATCGGTATGCCGGGAAGCTTCGATCTGTGAAATCCAGCGATTGGGCCTAATTCCGTTTTCAATTTCCTTCCAATTCGCTCCGCTATCATAAGTCACGTGGACATTCCCATCGTCCGTTCCGACATAGATCATTCCGAACTGAAACGGCGATTCCGAGATTGAAGAGATCGTCTGGTAAGGAATGTCCCCGATCTGGTCGACCAGGTTGTTCGTGAGGTCCGGACTGATTTTTCGCATGTCGTCGCCACGATTCATCGAGCGATACAGGAAATTCATCCCGTGGTACAACACCCGCGGGTTGTGTGGCGAGAGGATAAATGGTGCGATCCATTGACCTCGAACCGGTGGATCCTGGGGGTCCGGCTTAGGCAGCAATTGCTTGCCGCGCGCGTTGGATTCAAGTTCTGATCGACTGATCTGGCCATAAAAGCCAGCGGAATAGACAATGCTGGGATCATCGGGATCAATCGCGTGACTGCTACCTTCACCGCCAGGAGCACGCTCCCATTCCACTGGCCGCATTTGTCGAGTCCCATCCTGGTTCATCCGGATTGCGACTTCCCCCCGCATGCTGCCGTGGTCCTGGATGGAACCATACACGTGGAACGGAGAATCCATGTCGTACATCACGTTGAAAAACTGCACGACCGGAATCTGATCGGTAAACAGGCGCCAATTTTTTCCGCCATCATAGGACAGGTTGATCCCGCCATCATTGCCGTTGATCAAGTAGTTGGAGTCATCTGGATTGATCCAAAGTGCGTGATGATCTCCATGCATTCCTCCCAACCGGCGAAACGTCTTGCCTCCGTCATTCGAAACATTCAGCGCCAAACCCATGACGTAGACGGTCTCGGGGTCATTGGGGTCAACCCGGGTCTGGCCAAACACCCAGCCATACGTGGAAGACAGGCCCCGCATGTAGTCGTTTGAATCGCTGACCATTCTCCAACTTTCGCCGCAATCGTCCGAGCGATAGACCTGGGCTCCCTTGATGACCTTGGACCGTGGACGACCATACGAGTCCGTTGCGTCTCCGTCCGGCTGTTTTTCGGCGATGTCATAGTTGTCGATAAACGTATAAAGCACATTGGGCTGGGTCGCACAAAGGTCAATTCCGATTCGCCCGCGGAATTTGGCTTCAGGTAAGCCTTCGTTAATCGGGTGCCACGTCTTACCGCCATCCGTTGATTTGTGGATTCCACTGCCGGCGTAGTCCGGATCGTTGCGAGGATCGTTCCAGCGTTTCCGGATTCGTTGCCACGTCGCCGCGTAGATGGTGTCGGGATTCTGTGGATCCATTGCCAAGTCAATAACACCCGTTTTCTCATCGACGTAGAACACACGTTCCCATGTTTTTCCGCCGTCGACCGTTTTATAGAGACCGCGTTCCGGGTTATCCGTCCACTCGTGCCCCGAATCAGCGACGTAGACGACGTCCGGATTCGTGGGATGGACAATGATTCGCGGAATCGTGTGCGCAAATGTCAGTCCCATGTGCTGCCACGTTTTCCCGGCGTCAATTGACTTGTAAACGCCGGCTCCGGCCATCGAGCTGCGAAAAATATTTGCTTCGCCCAGCCCGATCCAAACGATATCCTGGTTGGAAGGAGAAATGGTGACATCACCAATCGAAGTTGAAATCCCGTGCTCAAAGACAGGCTTCCACGTCGTCCCTTCGTTATCGGTCTTCCAGACGCCGCCCGACGCCGTCGCCGCATATATCGAATACGTTTTTCCGCGCGGCGTCGTTGCAGCGATGTCCGTAACGCGTCCGCTGACATTGGTCGGACCCAGAAATTGCCACTTCAAATCCTTGTACTCCGAAGCTTCCTTCATCTCGACATGCTTTTGGTACCACGACAAACGATCGGCCGCTGACGTGTACTCCTGGGCAGGTGTGACCGTCGTTATACAAAGCCCAAGACTCAATGAAATCAGAAAACTACGTAATACCAGTGACATGCAGATACTCCAACAAATGTTTAACCAGGCAAACGCCTGAACGGGAAACCCATCGTCCGGCGATGCCGGCCCCGAGGTCTTTCAGCGACCCTACGATTCTAGACAGTTACAACACGAGATGCGAAGACTTGGCGACCGAAAATCTTGGCGAGTCGGCCATTCCAAGCCTGGACCGGCGGAGGTCCAGCGAACGGGTTAGACTCGTTGGTCCCATGATCCAATTCAGACATTTTCTTTGGTATTCCACTCGACATCAGGATTCAACCGTTCGATAAATTACACAACGTTGCGGAGTCGCTCGCTCAATTGCCTGTCTTCGTCCCCTGCTGCGCTGTCAAATCCTATTCGCCAGTTTGCATTTGGAGCACGGTTTTGCAGGCACCAACGGATTCGTCATCCAATGATGTCCGATCAATCACCAATTTCCGGAGTTCTTCAACGAGCCAGCAGGTGCGTCGATTCGCCCCCCTGCGACATGAGATTGACTTGGTCCTGGTTCCGTTCAGGGCTGGATTGATGATCCTGCTTCCGGCGGACCGGCAAACCGTTATCTGGTTCGCCACGCGACAATCTTACGTTGAAAGAACACGACCCGGTTGCCCCACCAAATTCAACCAGACTCTCGTCTGCATCGTTCGAGGTACAACAACTTCTATTTTCCGTCCTGACGAGTTCCGTTTTCAACGAACTCTTTCAATCCCTCCGCAAACAGCCCCGACCAACCGTCCTGTAACGATTGAACGCCCTCGAGGCCAATCTTGCCATGCAGGGCGTCGGTAACTTTGAGAATGCAGCCGGTCGCAGCTTCCTCCAGGGCCAGTTTTAAGTGGCTGACAAACGGTCCACCCCAGTCAGGCGCTACGTAGCCGACAAGGTAGACTTTGTATTCCTGGGGCAAGCAACACTGCACATGATACCAAAGCAATCCTCCTCCACCATCGCGTTTCTCGACTAGTCCCGAGCCGCCGGGAGTCGGGTCAAAGGTCACCACCGAACCCTTGCCGACCATGTGAAAATCCGGAAGCCACCAGACATTCGTTTCGTCAAAAATCGCTTTCCAAACCCGATCCGTTGAGGCCGCAATTGCAATCTCAAGTTCATATTGGATACAGCCTGAAGCAAGTGTTTTCGTTGCGGTCATTGGTTCGTCCTCGCCTTCCCGGGTTTCTGATTTTCCGATTCTGATTTGAGCCTCGATTTTCGGTTCGCCATCCGGCTTTGTTTCGGCTGCCTGGCCTCACGCTCCTCAACGTAATCCTTGATTCGCGACATCGCGCTGGCCATTCCAGAAACATGGTTGCTGACCCAACGGTCACAGACACGTTGGATCGGAACCGGGTTGAGGTAATTCCAACGGACACGGCCTTCCCGGCGAACGATAACCAGATTCGCATCCACGAGAACGCCCAAGTGCTTCATGACGTTGGTTCGACACAATCCTCCAAAGCGGGCGACGATTTCGCCCGTGGTTTGGGGCCGTTTTGCCAGACCATCGAGAATCTCACGCCGCGTGGAGTCCCCAAGCGCTTTCCAGATGGCGTCGTTTTGGGTCTGAGTGTTTCTCATGTCACTGAAAGGTGACATAACCAATCCCGCCTGTCAACCTCCTGTCACGAGATACGGGCAAGCCAATCGGCGCTTCAATGTCTCCCAATCGCGTATTGATTTGCGTCGTCAACAATTCCCGGAATCTCCGCGGCATTGCGAACGAGTGATACTCACCCGGGGCTGGTTACCGACATCGTGCGCCCGGAATTCTCGATAGCCGCGTACCTCAGCCACACGCCGAGTACCCAGCACTGAGTTCCAGATTGACACAACCTAATCGCTTTCGGCTTGAAATGCGCTCCAAGCCGCTTTTTCCAATCTTTGGTAATGTTCCGGAAATGAAGTTGACTCAAAACCTGGCGTCCGAACAGGACTTTCGAGCGTGATCATCGCATAAAACACACACGCGTTGAGGTAGGAACCTGCCGGAGAGGCGTGATTTCCATCGGCGGCGTATAGCTGGTTTTTATCGGTGACAGAAGCCGCCGCCCATGCTTCGCCAATCGGCGCGACCCGGGCCCCCGTTTTCTCGGCAATGGAGTTGTGAATCAACTTGATGCGGCGGTACTCGTCGGGAACTCCGGCGCGACTCCATTCGGGATACATCAGGATCTTGGCGCCAGAATCAGTTGCAACTTTGGCAAGCTGCATTGCGCCGTCGATGGGATAGGTATACTTCCCCGTGGTACTGTATTTTTGGGCCTGCAGGACGACATAGTCCCATTGTCCCGCTCTGATCAATTCCAGCGTCGATGATGTTTGGGAATGGTCCACCAGGAATCCACTGAAGGGTGCGTTCCGTATCAACGTTTTTGTCTGGGGTCGATGTCGCTTGAAAATGTCGGTTAACAATCTGGGGATCGGCGTTGAATGACTGTTGCCAATGAACAAGACACGAATCTCGCCGGCTTGTTTCTTTCTTGCATTTCGTTGAGCACCCACCGAAGCCAATTGATGCAATTCGGGAATCGAAGTGCGTGTAGCAGCCGCGACATCATCCCGGGACGAAGTTTGCCTTCCGGGCCAACTGGATTGACGGCAACCAATTAACAGCCAAAACAGGATGAGACCGACTGCGTATCGCGGAATGAGAGTTTTCATGGCGATTTCGAACTTCAGGTTTGAGCCCAACCGCCACGCTCTGGATGTTGCAAAACGGTTTGCCGCATTCGCCAGTTTACTCGTCTCATCGCAAGCCTGTCAAAAACTCGGACACCAAAATTTCTCTGCTTCACCAGCGGGCAAAACGCGGGCTTGCAGGTCGCGTACCGAGTGCCGGCTCATATGCAATTCAACGCCGGGGATTGAGGCTCTGCTATCCGAGTGTCGAATTTCCTTTGACTCGCGACCAGAAAACCATGTGGCAAGCCTTTTTTGCCGGCCAACGCTGGTCACCACTGATTCGAAAAAGCAGCCAGTCAATCGGACGGCTCGAGTGATTCGGACGGCTCGAGTGATTGCCTGGTTCCCCGTCGTATTCGGGCGGCAACTCGCGAAAATTAGCATATTCTTTTCTGGATTTGTTTTGATTGTCGATGTTGAACGTTGGACCACCGATTATGATCGCTAATGACCCCTGAATATTCTTGCGTATTTGCGCTACAATCCGTTCTGGTGTCACGCATCCTGTTTCAGTGGTTGCACTCTCGCAACGATCGACATTTGGCACCTGTAACTTCTTCATGATTGAGATCCAGAAAATGCAGAATCAAGAGACATTTGACTGTGGTGTTTTATTGAAAGGTCCTTTGCTGTTCTGCCTTTGCGTTTTCTTTTTTTCCGGAACTGTCGCGGCTCAGGATGAAACTCCCAGGGAAAACGACGACTCAAATCCTCGACTGGAAGATTGCCGAGATGGAAATGACGTCACGGTAAACCAGCTGGTATCCGACCTTGCCCGCTGCGATGTCGTTTTTCTTGGAGAGCAGCATGACAATGACTCCGGCCACCAGTTTCAGCTGGACGTAATTACGGAGCTTGTGAACCAGGGTCGCTCGGTCGTCATTTCGACGGAACAGTTTGAACGAGACGTGCAGGGAGCCGTCGATGACTACCTGAGTGGTCGTATTGACGAAGATTCATTTCTGAAAGCTTCGCGACCGTGGAAAAATTATCCGCAACATTATCGCCCAATTATTGAATTCGCCAAAGACCACAAGCTGCCCGTATTGGCCGCTAATGTTCCTCGTCGAATTGCCTCCGATGCATCGAGTGGCAAGGAACTTGCCCTGGCCGACATTCCATTTGTGCCGCGCAAATCAACGACGACCAAAAACGCGTATTGGCAGAATTTCTCTGCGACCATGAAAGGCCATTTGGGTGCCGATGGGGATGAAAAGCTTAACCTGTTCTTTGCGTCCCAGTGCCTCAAAGACGATTCAATGGCCGAGGCGATCACCGATTTTCTGGCGACGAATTCGCATGACCGAAAGATTGTCGTCCACTTGTGTGGTCACTTTCATTCGGATTACGGGTTGGGGACGGTGTCCAGAACGCTGCAGCGCAACCCGCTGCTTCGGTTCACCGTCGTGACGATGGAAACACCATCGGCAGACAACAAACCAGCCGACATCGAAAAAATCCGCTCGCGCGGGCACTATGTATTTTGGTCGACCATCAATGCGAAAACGGATGAGCCAGCGAGTGAAAAATCCGACGATCAGCCATAACGACGAACCAAGGTCCGACGCTCGGCATGACCGTTCGGTATGGCGTGGGGTCGATTTGGAAATGTCGACCAGTTCCCCTCGGTTGACTTCATTTGCCGGTTCCTAACCCTCGTGTTCGAATCAGCCTCCCTCCAGCCGTTTGTGGCTCTTCAGCTACAGGAATTCCAGGTTTCCGACGACAACTTCGCACCCGCACTGGATCAGGCGATTCAATTGAATGGTCTATTATTCCGGTTGATTGAAGAGACTCGTCGCGAAACGATTGAAGTCAGCAATGGATGCGAAGGAAGTCGCGTTTTCCTAGATCAGTCGATGTGACTTGCCTGTCATCGCCGGTCCTGGCTTGATGATTGCCATGTTCATTACTTTGCTGCTCTGACCTGCCTGTTAACCGCGTTACCGACAAACCAGCATTCGCGGCAAATGCTATGATGGTGCTTTGAAACTGGCCCCCATTACAAGCCAATCAAATGTCATCCTGATGCCTCCAACAACACCCACGACATCCAGAATGGTCGCCAAGCGCCAGTGCGCGACGATCGGAGCGTTTCTCGTTATATTTGCTCTGGCGTTACTCGTTTTATTCGTCAAAGACCGGCAGCGAGAGTGGCGATTGCGTGTTGAACAATCCGACCACCGGTTGGAACTGGCTTACGAGTTGATTACGCGGGACCTGGGGCGGGTTCGTTCCGACATTCTTAATCTGGCCAGTCAACGCAGTGTTCAAGAGTTTGAGATCGCCAACGAGGATTCAAGAAAACGGGTCGAAACGGAATTCGGCAACTTTCTTCGCTTCAAGCAAACATACCAACAACTGCGTTTACTCGACGTCCAGGGGCTTGAACGTGTCCGAGTCGATCTGCGAGATTCGGTTGTTAGCGTCATTCCCGATTCGGAACTGCAGGACAAGAAAGACCGTTACTATTTTCGGGAATCGCTGGGGTTGAATGAAGGCGACGTTTTTATTTCGGAGTTTGACCTGAACCAGGAACATGGATTGATTGAGCAACCGCTTAATCCCGTGGTTCGATTCGCAACTCCCATCCACCATTCCAATGGAAAACTGGAATCTCTGCTGGTGGCCAATTATCTCGGAGCACCTCTACTCAATGACCTGTCGGAAATATCTCTACCGGGAAAAACATTCGTGATTCGAGAAGACGGCCAGTATTTGCTGGGGCCGCAACGGGGCGACTCCTGGGGTTGGCTGCTCGACCATTCAAGGACCTTTGGTTCGCATTTCCCTGACGCCTGGAGTCGCAAGCAGGCACTCCAATCGGAATGCACGTGGACCCCTGAGGGTGCATTCGCGTTTCGAAAAATAGAAATGCAGCGATTCGGGCGTGCGCGAATGGATCAAAGCCGCGCGGGCAATCAACTGTTACTCGTTTCGTTTCTTCCCGCTGCGGAAGTTTTTGCGACATCGAACCAGTTACTCAATCGTCTCCTGATCCTGGCAGCGATCATGATTTTGCCATTGTTCATACTGACCCGCTTCTGGGCAGAAGCGACGGTTCGACGCCAGCAACAGAATCTTTTGATCATCGCATCGGAGAAGAAACTAAGAGAACTTTCTTTCCGCCTGGTGCGAATCCAGGAAGAGGAGCGACGCGCAATTTCTCGAGAAATCCATGACCAGCTGGGGCAACAGGTAACGGCGATCAACCTGGATCTGAAATTGGCTCAGCGTGAGTCTGGCTCCGATAAAAATAACACTCAACTCCAGCGAGCCATTGGTGAAAGCGAGCAACTGCTCGAATCACTTCACCAGTTCGCCATGCGAATTCGTCCCGTTGAACTGGATGACCTGGGTCTGCACGATGCCGTCGAAAGCCACCTTTGGGAGTTTCAGAACCGAACCGGAATTGAGTTTGATTTCAAATCGAATGTAGATTCGCTGACGATATCCCCCATGATCGCGGAAAACGTCTACCGGTTGGTGCAGGAATCGCTGAACAACGTGTTGAAGCACGCCAATGCGAAGTACGTTTGCGTTTCGATTGAGCGTGTCGACAAGCAGGAGACGAATGGTTGCCCGGGTGAAACCGTTCTGAAAATGGTTGTTGAAGATGACGGAGTCGGTACATCCAACCCAATGAAAAATCAGCCAGGAGAGAACGTATCGCCGGTTGGCCAATCCCGACTGGGACTGCTGGGGATGAGGGAGAGAGTTGATCTGTTGGGTGGTACGTTTGAGTTGGCGTTCGGAGCCGAAAGCGGAACGACCGTCAGCGTTACGGTCCCGCTCAACGATTCCGCCGACGTCAGGCCCCCTGATTCGCGCAATCTGGAAAGGGAATGAATTGAGTATTTTGAATCCAATTACTGTTGTCCTGGCAGACGATCATGCCATGGTTCGCGAATCTCTCGCAAGGGTGCTGGACGCCTGTGACGAGATTTCGGTCGTCGGGCAAGCCGGCGATGGTGTGGAATTGCGGTCGGTCGTCAGCCAGAAAAAGCCGCAGTGCCTTGTAATGGACTACTCGATGCCAGCTCATGAGCCAACCAGTGTCATCAAGGACCTACTCGGTGAATTCAAGGCCCTCAAGATATTGATGCTGACCGTTCACGAGAACGTCCATTATGCCGTTCGCACACTGGAAGCCGGTGCCCACGGATATCTGATCAAATCCGCAGCGGTAGAAGAACTGGTCGAAGCGATTTGCACAATCAGGGAAGGAAACGTTTATATCTCGAAGAAAATTTCACCGGATGTCTGGGCGCAATTACGGCGCCCCAAAGGGCGACGTAATGGATTGGAGGCGCTTTCCCAGCGTGAGTTCGACGTTTTGAGAATGCTCGGTAATGGTGCCACCTTGCAGCAGTGCGCTCTCGAGTTGGAGGTCAGTGTCAGCACGGTGTCGACCTATCGAAGCCGGATCATCGAAAAACTCAACCTCGCGACGACCGCCGACCTGGTCAGATTCGCGATCGAAAACAAATTGGTTAACTGAATATCTCGGCAAGAAGACGGAAACAGCCTCCGGAATCAATTTGGTAAAATGGGAGCTTCGATTGGGCTTGCAAAACCCGAACAACTCACCCCAGTCTGAAACGGTACGATCAGGAACTGCCCGTGATTGAAGAACCGACTTCCTTTCCCCGCATTAGTTAACGATCGGCACTCGAAAATCAATCGTTCGGCCAACTTCCGCAGACGAGGTACGTTGACATGTGAATCGCGTTTGAATTCAATCGAACTCAAGCGCGCTTTTTGAATCATGAAATCACCGTGGCCGCTCATCGATCAGAAAGGCTCGTGCGCCAGACGCTTCGGGATCACCCCAGCCATAAAACAATAGCATGCCATTGACGATCTGCCCGCCGGGCCTTCGAACCGGCTGAACGTTATTGTATCTCCAGCCCGGGTACTTCGAACTGTCCGGCGTCAAGTCGCGAATTTTCGTCCAGGTGCTCCCCTGATCGGACGAAATCCACTCTTCCATCCTGCCGCCGCCATGTTTATCCATGTACTGATCGGAGCTCAGGTAATCTTCACCAACGATGACGAAGGCGTGCAGCCTGCCATGTTCATCGCGATCCAGGTGGCAACTATTCCACTGATGGCTCGATTGTGTAATGAGTGTCTGTTTCCAGTTGTCATTTTCGCGTCTCACAAAATAGTAAGCAGTGTCTTCCTTGGAAGAATCGCCGGAAAGGACATGCAGGAATTCCGGATTCCCCTGATTGTCGAGAGAGATCGCGGGTGGAACGCCGGCTCCACGCCACTGAGTATCCCAAATCCTGCAGTTGGCATCGGCGTAGTCAATATCGATCGGTGTTTTCAAAATCCGGCCATCGGCGTTGGCGACCTCGTTCGTTTGCAGGTCAATCTTCACATAGTACAAATTGTATTTCCATTCGTTACTTACCGATTCGTTGTATCGCGGGTTGTGAGACCTGACTTCGTCGCTCCGAGCTGGATCGGAGTTTTTTACATCATCGTATGTCATAAAGGCGACATGCAGGAATTTGCCGTCGTCGCTCAGTAGTTTTGTCTGGTAGGACGACCAGTCCAGTCTCCCCTTGATGTCCATATCCGTAACATCGTTCGCTGGCCCGGTCCACGTTTTTCCATTGTCATCGGTCGTGCGATAAGTCCACGAGCTGGTATGACCATCAGTACGGTAGTAAATCAGCTCCTTGCCGCCGCAGATATTAAATACGCACGGATAGGAAATCTTGGGAACGATTTGGGGCAACGTATTCCAGTCCGCGAGACGTTTTCCGATCGACCCGGGCTTTCTGGAAATCAAATGCGTGCCGGGAGTTTTGTGGCATCCTGACAGAACGTGTAAATACCCGTCTTCATCAGCCCAGATCACCGGACCATAATGGTGATCACTACTCGGTTCCCCGAGCGTCACGATATCCGAAAATGAACGTGTTGCGGGATCATAGGTGATCGCCATCGGTACCGTCTTGAATTTGGATTTTCCGGAATTGTCTCCACCGGCATTAAAAACGATATGCAGTTTGTCATGGAGATAAACAGACTGAGGTCGTTGCCGGCGATCATACATCATCTTGATTTGCCCACCCTCACCAAACGACAGAGGGTCTGTTGGCAGGTCCTGAGCTGCATTCAATCGAGCCCCATCGAAACAACAACCGAGTAGCATCAACAAGAGAACACTGAACGATTGACAACCATTCATCCTGATTCGATCCGGCTGGATTTTTGACGCCCCATGACAAGAAGTAACGTCGTCAGCGAACATTTGATGCATTTGATTGAGCCCCTTCACGCTACGGTCGCGTACGACCTCTTCCGCCTATTACCGGATTGTAAGGCAATTCTCAAATTTCAACCATAAGGTTGCGGTTGATCATGAACCATCGCGAGCGCCGGGGATCACCGGATTGTCTGATCCGAATCATGTCGGCAGCGTCAATGTTGGTTACACTAGTGCCTTGTCAGAAAATCCCAACCTCGGAGACATCACGCGTGCTGCGAATCCATGCCATTCTGACGTTGTTCGTATTGTGTTTTCCCTCCCACCTGTCTGCGGACGATCCGATTGAAGTCGGTATGCGCCGCGAATTGTTCGTGGATGATCACCTGCTTGAGTCACTTTCTTCCGGAGTGGCGTTACAGGTTCAACAACCGGTGCCCCGGGATGTTGTATTGGTTACCGGGGAACCCTGGGAGGGAAACACGTGCGCATATTACACTGTCTTTCAGGACGGTGATCTTTACCGAATGTACTACCGAGGTTCGCATTCGGTTAACCAAAAATCGGTTCACGAAGAAGTTACATGCTACGCCGAAAGCACCAATGGAATTGTCTGGACGAAACCCAAACTTGGCTTGTTCGACTGGGACGGCTCCAAAGACAACAACATCGTTCTGCGCGGAATCGGGACACACTGCTTTGTCGCCTTCCGCGACGAAAACCCGAATTGCCTCGCTGAGGCAAGGTACAAAGGCATCGCACGAGGACGGCCGGTCGGAAAGAAGGGCCTTTACATCTACCAATCACCAGACGCGATCCACTGGTCGTTGATTAAAGACGAACCGGTCATTACCGAAGGATTCTTTGATTCCCAAAATCTCGCATTCTGGGATCCGGTTTCCAAAAAATACGTCTGTTACTATCGAACGTTCGTCGACAACGTGCGTTCCATCATGATGACGACATCGGACGATTACGTTAACTGGACAGAGTCGGCGCTTCTAAAATACGGCGACGCACCAGTTCAGCATTTGTACACCAACGCGATTCGGCCGTATCCGGATGCACCGCATTTACGGATCGGCTTTCCAACACGGTTTTCCCCCGAAACCCAGCAAGTCGAGCCGCTCTTCATGTCCAGCCGCGACGGCCTGAATTTCCATCGCTTCGACGAAGCGATCATTCCGCGAACCGCTCCAAAAGAACGTGATGGTAACCGTAGTAACTACATGGCAAACGGGTTACTGAAACTTCCGGATCTCCCTGAGGAATGGTCCGTCTATGCCACCGAAGGTTACTACTCCGGACCCAACAGTCGTCTTCGTCGGTTTGTTTACCGAATGGACGGTTTTGTCGCGCTATCTGGCAGTGGCGAGGTTCTGACAAAGCCGTTTACGTTTATCGGTGATTCAATGAAATTGAATTACAAGTGTTCCGAAGGCGGGTTCATACAGGTTGAACTGTGTGACCAGTCAGGCCAGCCAATCGAAGGCCTGGCGGGCAATGATTGCCAACTTACAGGTGACGCGACCAATCAGAACGTCAGCTGGATGTCAGGACAAACGCTGGGCAAGCTATCCGGCACGCCGGTTCGGCTCCGTTTCATATTGAAGAACGCGGAATTATTTGCACTGCAATTTGGCAAGTAACGCCGGAGTTCAACGGCGAAGCGAGTCTACCTGGTGTTGAGCTCAAGCATGGCCTTGCCCATCGCGCGCGGGGAGTTCGTCGTCGAGGTCTTCAAGTACATGTTTGACATGGCCGAGGTACCCAATCCAAACATCGCGAACGATCCACTTGCCATCCTGTCGATGGGGTGCTTGAATTGATCAGCCGTGCTGGAGTTCTTGACCGGGTATCGGAGTGTTTCCTGACCGTCGTTGTGGCTGCTGTCGGGAATCTCGACGGCCCCGCCACCCTTCATAATCGACGGTCCCGCCAGGATGAACACCTTGAAAGGGCAAACCGTAGTTTGGCTGTTCTGGCCAAAGATGGCCGGAACCAACGCCGCCAGCGACAGTAGTGCGATCAGGAAAATTTGCAGGGCTGAAAATCTCCTCTGTTGCAGGCAAAACAAAATCAGCCCAGCTATCATCCTGACCAGGCCGAAGGCGACTGCAGGATCTACTTTCCAATGGCTGAAGGCTGAAACTACCTTGACGAGTGGCAAAGTCGTTTCATCAAGCCCGCTCGGTCAGGATGATACGCGAGTGACGAGAGTTGTCTGCTGGTTCCGGTTCAGTTTCTTCGCTTCCATCGCGACGTCGCGTCTCCGGATCACATCGAGTTTAGTCTCGTGCCCTTCGTCACCCTGCTGATCGATCCTTTGTTTCAGCTTGCGCTTGAGTTCTTCGAAGGTCGCTGAGTGCTGAGGACTTTCATTCAGTTTATTGAGTTCGAAAGGAAACTGCTCCAGATGTAGAGCTCTTCACGTGGACGGACGAGGTATTTGTCGACCAACCTGGTCGGGTTGCTCTTTCCAGCATCCGCCGCCTCAGACCAGGAGAAGAAAAACCGCTCCGGGGCAGCGATAACAAAATGGCCGCTGAACATCACCTTCGAATTCTCGTTGATGATGTACCTGTAGCGTTCGTTTCTCGGCGATCGCAACAGGTAACCTGTTTCCGGAGTCCCAATCGCGTTGGTCTGCGCATGCGCGCCAAAGGCATATTTGTTGGGCGAGTTACCTTTAACGGGCAATTTATCTTGGAAGCATGCTGGAAAATGCACAACCAGTGCAGCGTCAAGATTTGATTCTTGGGCAGTGGACGAGGTCCCGAGTCTCTGCGTTTTCTTGTTGAAATGAACTCGTGACCTCGTCCACTGCCCAATCCTCATTCTTAGCTGTGACAGAACACTAAGTTTCGATTTCAAAGCCTTTGCGTTTATCGCGGCTAACGAAGCTTTGTGCTTCGTCGTCACCGGTGACTTGTTCCAATTTGGGATCCCAGTTGATTCTCCGGCCAAGCCGAATGGCGATTCCGGCAAGGTGACATGTCGACAAGGCGCGATGGTGACTGAACACATCCGAGACAGGTTCCTTACGGGAAGCAACCGCATCAAAGAAATTCCGAAAGTGATCGGTTAGAGCTCGATCCTTGTAGACCTTTTCGACCGCGCCCGCGGGCAGTGGATTTGAAACAAGTTCCTCAACCGGTTTGCCGCTCAGTCGGCCTCGATTGGCAAAAATGCGTCCCTCGGTACCCTCGAACAGGATTCCGTTGTCCAGGTCATGGCGAATCGTCAACTGCATGCCATCAGCATAATCCGCGTTGATCAAGAATTCCGTCGCCGTGTTGAACTGATTGTCCAGCGTCGGATAGCCGTTCTTGAACGGGACCGGATGTTTCGCCATCACCGGATCCACACGGACGGGACCGGTGTTGGTTTTGTCCATCGCCCAGGTGGCAATATCAACATGGTGAGCACCCCAATCCGTCAGTTTGCCACCAGAGTATTCATACCACCAACGGAATTCATAATGGCTGCGAGACCAACCTTGGGTCTCGCCGAAGTCACCGTCCTTCCGTCTGAATTTCACATCGGGCGTTGGGCCTTGCCAGAGATTCCAATCGAGCGACTTGGGCGGGTCAACGACAGGGAGTTCGGGACTGGTCGGCGCACCTCCAACGCTGCAGGTAACATGTTTCAGCCTGCCGATCCTCCCGTCACGGATCATCGCGATCGCATCGAGAAACATTCGCGAACTACGCTGCTGGGTTCCGACTTGCACGATGCGCCCGGTCTGGCGACAAACTTCGCTCATCTGTTGCCCTTCGGCAATCGTGAGCGTCATGGGCTTTTCGCAGTAAACGTCTTTCCCCGCAAGCATGGCTTCGATCGCAATTTTGGCGTGCCAATGATCGGGGGTCGAGATGTGCACGATGTCGATGTCGTCGCGATCGATGATCGCCCGATAATCCGCAACAGCCTCGGCAGCGGTACCAGACCAGTCTTTGACCAGCGCTGCGGCCCGCTCACGGCGGTCAGAATCGGCGTCGCAAACGGCAATCACGTCTCCGTACTTGGGAAACTCCTTTCCCGAACCATAGGTCCCCGTCAATCCGGTCGCGCGGTGATCCCAACGACTGCCGGTCCCGATGGCCGCGATCCGTGGGCGATCGTTGGCACTCGAAAAACCGAATGCGCGACCGACAAGCCCCGTCCCAATCGCGACACCTGCAGAAACAGAAGTCTTTTTGATAAAGTCCCGTCGATTCAAATAGCGGGAGGTAGTCATTTCGGTTGCTCCGTAGCGAATCGTAGTGCGGTGGAGTGTGAGTGTAACGGTTGAGGGATTGAAATAACATTCGGTCCGATCCGGATTTCCCCTATTCGAGGGAAAAAGCAGAACTCGTTTGCGAGATCCGACCTGTGAGGCCATCGTCAATTCACGTCGTACTGGGAGCCGATTGGATTTGGAGCGTGCCTCCGACCAGAGACAAACCGGCGTCGGAACTGGTGCCGTCGTCGACAAAGTGATCGTACCGATCCACGGGTACTCCGTTCCGCTCTCCAAAACCATGTTAATGACGGCCAAACTGCTCATACCCAATGGCCCGCCATTATCCCAATTGGCTTCATCCCGCCAGTTCCTTTAGGCATCACGGTTGATCTTCGTCGTCGCTCTACCCCAACACAATCGCGGGCCGTTTTTTCCTCAAACCACTGATCCCGGCATGCCGACCCAAGCGAAAGCCATGATTTTCGCAACAAATAATCTGCTTTTTTATCCTTGCCACGTCTTTACGACAACCAAGGGTCGCCTAGTTTCAAATTGCGAATTCGTCGATAGCGATCTCAAGGCCCAGGCGATTCAAAACCACAATAACAACCGTCTTAAAGCTGGCTATCGACGGCGACGCGAATACGGAACAAGCGACAACAGACCGAGGAATGCCACCGAACCGGGCTGCGGGACCGAGGTCACGCGAAAGCCGTTGAACCGCCATGGCACATCGTGGGTGTTCTGAGCGAAAAACCTCGGGCTCATTGAATGTTTGAATAATGAAACTCAACCCCGGCCCCTCGATTCCCGATATCGCATTGCCTCCTTTGTCCAATATTCGGTTGGAAACATCACCACCAAGCGCAAGATGATGGAAAACCGTACCGGACGAAGTCCTGCTTCCCTGGCCACCAAACTGGACAGGTGTTCCTTCGGTATCGGCGATACCGATCGGATTTGAGTAGTTGTCGTGGTTTCCCCATGGTCTCCAAGTGACGATGTTGACCGCGCCTGCCATTCGGAGTGAAACTGAATGCAAAAAAAGCCGCACAGGCAAAAGTCAACAATCTTTTCATTGCGGTCATTCTCAAGGGTGCAATGGATTTTGAACCGGGAAAAATGGCATGTCTAATTCAGAATGGAATCTCGCTCAAACTTTTTTTCGGCTCCAGAATCTTCACACCAAAAAAATCGAAATAGTTCGCTCCGAAACTCCCACCCGAATGAGAGTTCTGGAGGATTGCCTCCAACGCCAGCAACCACAGAGGGAAATCACGAAAAATTCGGCCATTCGAACGTCACTGACCGGTCGTCTCACGTTTTAGTTGCTCCAGAGTTGAGGGCCCACCCCGGTTAATCGAGATCAAGAATTGCACCAGGTCAAGAAACTGCTCACGGTTTTCCAGCTGGTTGACCAATCCGGCCGGCATCGCCGAGACGTTGCTCTGCCTGGTTTCATCAATGTCGCTTTGGGGGATACTGAGTTCCGCGCCCCCCGCTGGCTCGCGGATCACCAGGGCATCGTCGTTTTCGCGAATTTGAAAACCGGTTACTACCAGGCCGTCGATGGTCATGATGATTGTCTGCAAAAACTCCTTGCGAATCTCTCTGGACGGATCCAGGAGTGATTCAACAAGAAACGGATCGGTGACTCCCTCTCTCTGGGCTGCAAGATCCGGGCCCAGTCGCTCACCCTGCACGGGGTCATGACATTTCGCACAGGAAAGGGTCTGCTGATAGAAAAGTTTCGCGCCCCGAAGGGCGTTTCCTTCACGGGCCGCCAGTCTGGCCAACGTAGCCGAGTCCATTTCCGCCAATTGCTCGGACAACGAAATCAGTGGTTTGTCTCTCGTCGAAAGTCCCTGGATCGAAAGTTCGTGAATCGACCAGTACTTTGAATCGGACTCTCCCGTTTGTGTTATCCGAAGATGTCGAGTTGCCACGGGACTGTCCAGTTCAATTTCCGTGACCGGCACGTCACCCTGTCCCTTGGCAACGGGATCACCCCAGGACTGTCCGTCGGTCGAAACGTGGACGACAAATCCACGAGGATAATCCATGTCCGAACCACGCGTATCAAGGGTCAATGACATGACTTTGACCGGTTCCGGCAGTTCGATGGAAACCCACATCCCGGGTTTTTGTGTTGTGCCTGTATCCCAGCGACTGCCTGGATTTCCATCGAGCGAGTTTCTCAGGTTGTTTTCATTGTGGCTTGCCGAAAGTTTCCAATGGTCGCGATCCTCAATCGCGGGAGGATCGAAATAAGTGAGTTCTTTCAGCGTCCACGGGCCCACGTGCTTCTGTGATTCGATTCTGACCCGCGCGACATCCGAAGCCTCAACCAGGGAGGCTTTATTTTCCCAGTTGTTGCGGATGTAATTCGCCACGTCGGCGATCCAGCGGTCATCGTTGGCGCCCATCGGCAACATCAACCCAGCTGAGTAAACATTGCCTTCGACGGGTCCCATCAAACCGTGGAGCAGGATTCGGTTCAACCGCTCCTTGTGACCGACAACTCGCGCCGATCCAGCGAGCGGAGGTGCCAACCTCAAGCCGTCCTGGTCAGGCGAAGGCTGTCCCTTTCCGTTCTCGCCGTGACAGGTCGTGCACAACGTCGTGTAAATGGCTTTACCCCGAACAACGGACTCGGCCAGGGCTTTGTTGCGCTGCCGCATTTCTTCCAGCCGTTTTCGTTCCACGATCATTGCCTCGACCCGGGCTTTCATCTGACCGGCAATGGACTGGATCGAATCGTTGTCGGGGTGTGATTTCAGAACGTCTGCGACGATTGCCTCGGCCTCCGGGTGGCCCCCTCGTGACACCGACAACAAGGTTTGAATCGCGACATTGGGATCCGGGTCGCGGGCAAGTCGATGGAGTTGAAGATCAAGCGATCGATCTCCGGCCATTTGCAATTCGGAGATTCGAACTGACGCCGCCCGAACACGGCGATCGGGGTCGACGCATCCGTCGGCGAGGAGTTGGGAGCTGACCGCGTCAAGTCCTTCCAGGGTCCACAGGGCATGCAACCGACCCAACGGGTTTTGGCCGTTCCGCGCAAGATCTTCCAACGCACCGACGACGCTTTTGTCGCCGTGCAATACAATCAGCTTTTGGGATTCGCTTCGCCACCAGCCGTTGGGATGTGACAAATGGGATACCAGCTGAGCGGGCGTTTCGTCCAACATGCGAGGCTGGGGACCGCGGTTGGTCGAGTCATGGTCGACGCGAAAAATCCTCCCTCGCCCAATGTTTTTTTCAAGTTCGTATTCCTGTACGATGCCGCGCAGATACGAGCCCTCATTGACCCAGTTTCCCTCCTGGATAATCCCGCGGTACATATCAACGATATACAGGCAGCCATCGGGACCAGTAGCACTGTTGACCGGCCGGAAATTTGGATCCCGTGCGGCAATGAACTCTTGTTGGTCGTACGCATTGGAAACGATGATCCGGCCGTTGTCATTGGTGACTTTCGCGCGTCGAATCAATCGCCCAACCGGTTCCGGAATAATCAAATCACCATTGAAATCAGGCGGCATTCGGTCACCCCGATAAATGGATTGACCGCAGCAGCCGGTAAATTTATTGAGTGTATTGTCGTCTCGCACCCGTCCTCGGCCACCCTGGACATCGGGAACATTATCGATCGGAAAAACATCGCGAAAACCGGGAGCCTGTTCGCCCGGCAGCGAAAGCTCTCCATAAATAATCGGCTGCTGAAAATCCATGGCGGGATTTTCACCTCCCGCAGTCGAATAAAAGATCCGCCCGACATTGTCGTGAGTCAGACCCCATTGCCCGCTTCCATGTGGCAACGGCTCCAGCACGACCTGTCCCGTCGTGAATCGGTAACGGTGGCTTGAGTACGTCGTGTATATCCAGTTATCGATATTCCAGATCAATCCACTGGGTTGGTGTTCGAGGTTGCCTCCGCGATCGCCGCCTTCGTGCCACATTTCGATTCTGTCGGCGACGCCATCATTGTCGGTGTCCTGGTAGCTTTTAAGGTCCAGCGTGTTGGTTTCACGGATGATGACTCGATCCAGCAATGGCAAGACCATGCGCGGCAAAACGAGATTGTCCGCAAATACCGTGTGCTTGTCATAAACGCCGTCGCCGTCAGTGTCTTCGTGACGAGAAACACGACTGGTAGGCGAGAAAGCGTTATTACCGTCAATGTCCTGCATATATGTCCGCATCTCGACAACGTAAAGCCGACCGTTGCCATCCCAGGCAATCGCCGAGGGTTCGTGAATATGCGGCTCAGCAAGAACGGGCACGAGTCGAAATCCCGGTTGGATCTCCATCGTCGCGATGGATTGCTCGGGTGAAAGCGGCGGGGCTTTAGAGCTTTGATCGTCTGCAATTACCGCGCTCGACACCAACGTGGCAGCGGCGATGAAGGTCATCTGTAGTCGATTCATTGCCATAATGGGATTTCGGAAGGTTCGTTGCAATCTGGTTGATGATTCAATTGCCGAAAGGGCAATTGGTTGACATGATACATGCAACTCATTGGCAATCGCCAATCAATTCGGCCAAAATGTGCGGTTCGACTGTCTCAAAGAGTCGCAAAATTGTGGCCTGCATTTAACGCTGATTGCTATTTCGTTTTGTCCCCACGTTCGATATTCCAGGTAGCAACCTCCCTGTGGGCTTCCGGTAGCGGTCGGTCGACAGCCCAGTGGACGCTGTTGAGCAGCATGCGGGTGAATCCAGGACTGGCAAAGTCGGCTGGATGCCCGAACGAGGTTCCAAACACCTTGCCGCCCCACTCGTTTTGCCACGCCCAGGCAACGATGTCGGATTCCGATTCGTTCACACGAACCGGGCCAAACCGCTTTTCGAGTAATCGGGCCTTACCGGTTCCGGTCCCGGTCACCAGTGGAATGCAGCCGCCTTCCAGACGCGTCAGATAAAGTGTCCCCTGCGATTCCCATTCGGTTTCGCTCACGTGCGTCATGATCGGGTGAGACTTGTATTTCGGCACGACACTTACGTGGGTCATACCGGATTGATGAACGATATAAGGTGTGCCGATCACGCGCCGACCGAAATCATCATTCCAGGCAAAACGCGGATGTTCCTTGTCGTACTTGAACGAGTGAGTGGTCGTTCGCAGGGCAATGATCGGCTTGCCAGCCTTGACGAAGTTCTCGATGTGCATCCATTCGTTGTCTGGCAGCTTCAAAAAACGCATAAACAGAATCGCAACGTCCGCTTTGTCCAGGGCTTCGATTCCTGGAAGCACGTTTTCGGTTTTCTTTTCCGGATCACCTTCTCCCATCACGAGCGTGGTACGAAAGCCAAATCGCTCAAGCTCGTTTGCGAACAAGGGCAGAGAACGCTCGGGCGAGTAGTGCGTTGTGCCGACGACAAGCACGACGTGCGGTTGTTTGTCCTGCGCAAAGACGGTGCCACAAAGGAGCATCGCAACGCCAAATACAATAATCAATTTGAATTCAATCTGAAGCATTTCTATTTTCCCCATCAAAACAATCCTTTGTCGGCCGAACGTTTCGTGAGCGGCACACCGGCGTCATGAAGAGTCGCCGCAACATGTTTGCGGACCCTAACCAGTATTTTGTCACAGTTCAATTTTCGGCAAGAGATTCGCGTCTCGTAAATCGTCGCCATTGACTTCGTGAATGTGCGCTCACTCACGAAGTCAATGGCCACGTACCAGGCTCACCCCGCGGATTCGGTCCGCTCGCAGGAAGTGAGATTTCCAGTTGGCTGAGAATAACGCGGCATACCACTTTTCTGCAGAAAACGAATTCAAAAGTCTCGACTCGAGAATTGAACTGTGAAAGAACATCACATTTTACTGACCTCCTTCGATCTTGTATCTCGCCCGGTTTATCAGATCGTCGATCAATTCGACTCGCAGATCTTTGGCGCCGCGCGTCTTGGCATCGACCAGGATCGTCAGTTCGTGACTCCCCTTGGTCAGGTCAAAGCTAACGCTGGTTACGCCTCCCAATTCGACTTTGTCCAGCCAGACTCGAAGACCGACGTCCGAGTTTACGTTGAGGCTGGCTTTGCCCGCCTGTTGAACGTTGATCACGCCCCTGACAAACGCTGATCGCTCGGTGGAGAATTCTTCCGCTGGCAATTCGCCGCGAACCATGCTGTACGCTGGAACCCAGTTGGCATCCTCGGTGACCGACTCCAGAGTCAATTCACTTGCCGGACGCGCGTCGGATAAAACCCGCCACCGACGAATGACCGGTTTGGTGGTTGTCATGTACCGGCCGGGCCGACCGAGTTTCGAAAGGAAACACGCCAGGTCAAGAAATTCCTGTTTGTCGGCAAGGTTTTCGGCCAATCCGGCAGGCATCAAAGAAGCACCTTGTCGAATCGAGTCGATGTCGTCCCTGAGAATCTTGATCGATTCGGTCTTGCCCGGATCGTAAAGAACGATTTCCTTGTCGTCTTGAAACGTAATCAACCCTGTCAACAATTCGCCGTCAAGCGTTCCTATTACAAACGTCTCGTAATGCTCGGCAATCGTATTGTTCGGACGAAGAACGGAATCCACGATATAGGCCGCAGTCGAAGCCGCGCCAACAGCGGCAAGATCCGGCCCGGTGCTGGGACCGACTTGAGCGATGCCATGACAGCTGCTGCAGGCAAGTACTTTACGACGATAGATTCTTTCGCCCCGCTCCGCGTCGCCATGGGCGGTCACTTCCGCCGCCAGTTCTTCGACATTGGAATTCAGCAGATCAACCAGCAACGATGGGTTGAGTTTCAATCGAAAGTGATTTGCCAACTCCAATGGCATCGTGCCCGTTCGGTTGAAATAACCAGTGATTGCGGCTGAGACCGCGTGGTGGGGAGGAGCGTTGGTCAACGATTTGCCCAGCACGTCGCTGCCTCCAGGCCGGTTGATAAATGCTTCTACAAGTCCAATCATATTCACGTCGCCATTTTCGATCGTGAGGATGTCGGCTGCGATCTGAGCTGCCTGTTCCAATTCCTTTACGGCCAGGCCATGGACTGCGATTGCCCGAATGCGTGCGTCATTAGATTCGCTTGCCATCTCTTTCAGGGCGATGAGCCCGTCACGGGAACTAATTTCGCCCAGCGCTTCGGCCGCGGCGATCCGAATTTCGTTTGACTTGCTGGCATCGTTGAGCAATTTGATAATGCGAGGCACGGCAGCCTCGATCTTCCAGGCAGCCAATGTGTCGAGCGTCGGAATCACGAGTTCCGGGACGTTACCACCGAGCAAGCCCGATATCGGGGCTACTTTCCTGGAAAAATTAAACTGCTTTCGCCGACCGATCGAGCTCAACGACTCAAGCATCGCGATCGAAACTTCCGATGCGAGATGATTGCCTGGCTTTTTCAGAGCTCGAATGACCTGGTTGAGGCTGGCCGCGTCAGGTTTTTGCATGAACTGCGTTCGAATCAACTCGATCTCAGCGGAGGTACCGGAGCCTTTTTTCAACAAGTCGGCCAATCGAATTTCGACTCCGACACCCGCGAGCCGTTTTGCATAGTCCGCATGTTTTGAATCAGCAAATTGCAACTCCGGCGTAATCGTATTTTCCAGCGCCTGGATTGTCTGCGCAAGGGCCGCATCAATGAACGGGTCCTGCGGATGATCGATTACCTGCATCGCAGCCACCAGGGCCCTGCCATCCGGAATAAACCCCGCGGACAACACGGATTCAAGTCGCACGCGAGGAAACGGATCGTTGGCTGTGCGCTGGATCAAGTCAACCGGGTTGGACAACTCCGGATACCAATAACGGATGATTCGGGTGGCGGCGGCGCGAGCCTGGCCGGATTTTGCCTGGAGCGATTTTTGCAATGTGGCCTCGCTCGTTTCTCCGATGTTCTGGAACGCCCAGAGCGCTTCGATGAGATGGTGCTCGTAACCCGGTTCGGAAGCATCGAGCGCTCCGACCCATTTTTCAATTGCCGCCACGGCGTCCGATGGGTCGTGTTCGCTGATTACTTTCCTGGCGTAATGCCGCGTCCATGTGTTGGAGCTTTTCAGTTGATCAAGCAGTTCCGGCAGCGATTGGCCGACGAGTTTTGGCTTTTCGGCCAGCGGCCGGTCCTTAGCCGTGATCCTCCAGATTCGACCATGCTCATGATCGCGACGTGGGTCGCGAAAATCATGACCCGCGTGATTGATAATCGAGTTGTACCAGTCGGCAATATAGACCGCACCATCGGGTCCAATTTTGACGTCCACAGGGCGAAAATTCGGATGACGCGAGGAAATCAGCGGCGGAAGCACGTTGGCGTTAAATCCCGATCGATCTTCGGTAAATTCGTAACGGATGACAGTTCGACTTTTGAAGCGACCGCTCATCAGTTGGCCCTGCATTTCCGGCGGCATATGCGATCCAGAAATCAAGTCACCGCCGCATTGCTTTTCCGTTTGAGTCATGACGAACGGACGGAGTTTTTGAACGCCGTTGCCCGTCGAAGGGGTCAGGAAGCTGATTCTCGGATTGTCGACAAGGAACGATTGACCCCACTCATCGAACACATGGCCCCAGGGATTACCGACGCTCACATTGGCAAAAATTCTCAGCTCACCCGTTCTCGGATTGAACTGGTAGACACCACCGTTGACATTGCGAACGGTACCGTACGGAGTCTCGACTTGCGTATGGAGAAACAGACCTTCCTGGAAATAGATCCAACCACCGGGCCCGCGTCGCCAGGCACTATTGGTGTGGTGGCTGTCTTCGATTCCAAACCCCGTCAAAGCAATTTCCCGAACATCTGCAACGTCATCGCCGTCGCTGTCTTTCAAAAACAGAACATGCGGTGATTGGGCAACGAAGACGCCGCCGTTGGCAAGCTCCAAACCGGTTGGCAAATACAGCCCGTCCGCAAACACCGTTGATTTGTCTGCCCGTCCGTCATCGTCGGTGTCCTCCAGCACGATGATTTTGTCGTTGGCTTTTTCTCCCGGCTTGAGTTGCGGATACGCCCATGAACAGGCGACATACAGTTTTCCGTCAGGCGCCCACGTCATGTGCACCGGGTTGGCAATCATCGGGTCGGTCGCAAACAGGTTGACTTCAAAACCATCCAACAAGTCGAAGTTTGCTTTCTCTACTTCCGGGTCATGATTATTGACCAAATCCAGATCGGCCACTGCCAGGTTTTTGACCTTTTCGATCGGCACCAGATCCTGCGCTTTAGCCCGCCGGGCAAAAACACCTGCCTCCAAGACCAGCAACATGCAGGCAACAAGTGCAGGCGTGAAAATCATGCAATCAAATCGAAGGCGAGTCATGGCTTACTTACTTATTTTGGGCTCAAGTGTCCAAGTTTCGTTTCTGGAAGGTTGTAAAATGCTGGAAAGATCTCTGTCCTGCTCACCAGCAATTCGAAACCACTCGATTAACTCTGCCGGCAATGCGCGACCGCTGGGGGACTTCCTGCGTTCGCCGACGATGTGGACCTGATTCAACGCTCGCCAACCGTGAAAGTATTTTAAGTTCTTTTCGTTGACCGATTTCCGGTAGGCTTCAAGTTGTCGATGACGTGGCGTCGAATCAATGATGACACCCGCAGACCATTGTTTGTCCGTGGCCGTGATCGACTGGCCTCCCGGAAAACGTAAACAGTGGATCCCGGAGGGGAGTGATCGGATCGCGATCTGATCCTGAAATCGTCGCAGCGAAGCATGCACGGTACTGCCCTCGGGAGGTGCCAACGTTGGCCAGGCGTTTGCTTCGACATTCCAGGACAAACCGGTTTCCGTTCGGTCAATTTGATTGATCCTGCCACCTTCCGCCTGGATTGGCTGCCCGCCACCATCCAACACCAGGTGCAGTGGCCGATTTCCGGGAATGAGTTCATCAACGAGAATCTGGCTGATCGCCCAATAGCCGTAAGCGCTCAAGTGAATTCCGTTACTGGTCAGCCGCGAACCGTCGGACTGGGCCATGAGCGCCTTACTCGGTGCAAAAAGATCCACAAACGGAATTCCGAGTTCCGCGGAAACCCGCCTCATTTCTTCGGTGTAGTTTCTCAAGTCGTTGTTACGCTGGTGGACATCGACATGGCTTGATGCAACATCCTCGTGAGCGGTAGGCGACACAAGAATCAACCGCGGGGCCAATACGCCGTTGTACGTTTGACTTCGATAATGTTCGGCAAGGTTTTTCAGGTCGTTGCCAAATGCTGCCAGCCCGCCATCTCCGGCAAACGACTCGCCCATTCCGAAACAAAGAACAATCACGTCCGTTTTGTAATCACTCAGCCAATGGTCTTCGCTGGCGAAATTGTCCGGCCGAGCGCGATCCGTCAATGTGTCGCCTGCCCAGCCAAAATTTCGGACCATGATGTGCTTGTCAGCGCAGCGATGTCGCAATAACGTTTCAGAATAGCCATGTAGATGCATCAGGTCGGCAAAAGCACCACCGACAATCGCGACGCGATCTCTTTCCTGAAAGGACTGCCCGTTGACTGGAGACTTCGCCAACCCGACGAACAGGACCGCCAGCACAAGATTGAAAATAGATCGAATCAAGAAACAGGAGTGGTTCATGAAGGCTGCGTCCAGCAAATCTCGTGGTCATGGTTGCCATCGGTTGTTCATCGTAGCGTACTTGACCGGGTTTGGGAAAACGACAATGGAACTCAATTGGACGGGCATCCCGTCACTTAACGCCGACCGCAGTGTTCTCTTGAGTCGTTGAAGCAATTTGTCTCGGGATTCACAGGTTTTGTCACCCACATAGGCCATTGGGCTCGACACCAGGACCATTCTTTGCCGGACGTAGTTCGTCCGCAGGACTTAAGTGCCAGCCAGCTAAATCCGACTTGTCCAATTGTCTGATCCCAGAACGGACCATTGACAGCCGGTACGACAATGACAGCACCGGCTTTCGAACGAACCAATCACGAGGGCAAACAGCAACGGATACCTTTAACCAACGGGTTCCCCGTGTCAAAGGGGTTGGAACCTGGAGTCGATGACGTGTTTGCGGGTAGCGTCAATGCAACTTTCCGGCGACATTCAGTCCACGTTGAAACAGGTTCGGCGTCCAGCCCCGACTCACGAAACCCGATCATGCCACCATTGTCACCGTGACGGTATCGAAGTGTATCCCGACATTGCCGTCGGATTGAAGAAAACAAATTTCGCATCCGGCAAACTTCCAGTAATGTCATGAGGTAGACTACGTATTCGACTTCTAACAGGAAACCTCGTTGGCCGCCAACTCGAAGGAACAAGGATAACGCAATGCAGTTTCGAACGGGACAATCTACACTGGCAACTGGCTTGATATGTGCCGGCTTGTTGTTCGCAAGATCAACTTCGGCTCAGCAAGCACCCTGGCCACAATTTCGAGGCCCTCAAGCAAACCCGGTGGCAGAAAACAGACAACTCCCCGTGTCCTGGTCAGCCACCGAAAACGTTGAATGGTCTGCCGACATTCCTGGTCGCGGATGGTCCTCTCCAATCGTCGCCGGTAACAAGGTTTTCTTGACCACCGTGACGACGGAGGGAAAATCAAAACCTCCTCAGGTCGGCACCGAATATAGTAACGAATACGTCGCAGAATTGATGAAACAGGGACTGTCGGAAGAAGAAGTCGAAAAGAAGGTAACCGAGCGAGACATTGAATTGCCGAACGAGGTCTCGCTGCATTACTTCCTGTATTGCCTTGATATCGAATCCGGCAAGGAACTTTGGAAGCAGGAATTCTATGCAGGCAATCCACCCACTGGCCGACATCGCAAAAACAGTTTCTCATCCGAGACACCCGTCACGGATGGCAAACATGTCTTTGTCTACGTTGCGAATCTGGGTTTGTATGCATACGACCTGGAAGGCAATCGGGTTTGGACCCAAAAGATGGAATCTCATCCGATCTACTTCGAATTTGGAACGGGCTCGTCACCGGTCCTGAGCGACAACCAGCTGATGATCGTCCACGACAATGAAGAACACAGCTTCATTGCGGCCTACGATCCCGCAGATGGCAACCTGATTTGGCAAACCGACCGGATTCCACTGGAAGAAGCAACAGCCGATATGCCAAAATCCGGGTGGGCAACGCCATTTGTGTGGAAGCACAAGCTTCGAACCGAGATCATCACGGTAAGCCCTGGGGTTGCGATCAGTTATGACGTCGATGGCAAAGAACTATGGAGGATGAAGGGCATGTCGATGGGTCCTGCGGCGAGCTCGTTTGTTGCCGATGGATTGCTCTATCTCGACGGGGGGAAAGCAAAGCCGATGTTCGCGATTCTGCCGGGAGCTACAGGCGACATTTCACTGGACGCGGATACACTGAAGAGTGAATTCGTCGCCTGGTCTCGACCACGTGCAGGCACCTATATTCCGACACCGGTTGTGTACCAGGGAGGATTGTACATCGTCCACGACAATGGCATCATTTCGAGGTTTGACGCAAAAACCGGTGAGGAATCGTTCAAGGAGCGGATCAAATCCACCGGAGCGGATTTTACTTCCTCGCCCTGGGCCTACAACGGGTATGTTTTCTGTTTAAGCGAACAAGGCGATACGTATGTCTACCAGGCTGGCAAAGAGCATAAATTGCTTCATGTCAATTCGCTGGGCGACATGTGCATGGCGACCGCTGCCATTGTGGACGACCGACTCATGATCCGAACAGAAAAACACCTGTATTCCATCCGCAAGAAGAACTAGCGCAGCGTCAAGATTTGATTTTTGGGTGGCGGACGAAGTCACGATCCCGGTGATCCATAAAACGCCAGGACCCGTAGCCTCGTCCATTACGACCAACTCCGATTCCGAGCTGTGACAGAATACCAGCGTGAAATCATTTGATTCGTTTTCCGGTGCCTGGAAATTTCATCCAATGGCAAAACGCGGCATGGGAGCATTCCATTATCGATTGTTCTTCAACATTTCCACCATGGCTTGACCCATGGATTTTCCGATGCGGTTAAACCAGATCGCACTGCCCAGGTAGTGGTAGGCGTGGTCGCCGCCGGTTAGTTGCCACTCTTCGAATCTCTCTTTCCACTCCGGATAGAGTTGCTCGGCTGCCTTGTCGACCAGTTCGTCTGTCCGAACTGCCTTGACGTTTCCTTCGAATTCCGGGATCTCCTCCATGGCGAGCTGGGCTTTCTGAATCGTCAACATTGCACCCGATGCAGGCTTCGATCCGTTTTGTCCCATCACGCCAATAACAAATGGAAGTTCAGGCTGACCCAGGTCTTTCCTTACGTCATTGATAAAGTGCTTCATGTTCGACGCGTACTCGTCCTCGGCGCCGTATTGATCATTCCAACCCTGGAACCAGACAAATCCCGCCAGTTCCAGCTTTTTGCCTTTCAGCTCCGGAAACATGGTCTCGAAGTTCTGGAAGGTGTCATGGACTTCAGCCATCATGTTTCGATAGGATGAACCATAAGGCAACTTGATATCGTCCATCGTTGGAATTGGGTCGTTTTTCTGGTTCTTCTGGTTGTTGTCTCTGGTCCGTTTCTGAGCTTGATCCAGTTCAGCCTGGAGTATTTCGTCACTCGGCAATCCCGCCGATGGTGAACGAAAGAGCTTGAACAGCGAATGCCCGCCCCAGGCCGGTTTGACCAGAATGACCGGTTCGTCAAAGTAATTGCCCATCGCGTTGCCGAATTCCAGTTCGACGCCAGTTCGGTCCGGAGAACCGTACCCGATCGTGAGCGGACCTTTGCGGCCAAGAAATTTGATAAAGACATCGTCGCGAACGATCCACTGACCATCCTTGCGCAGGTGCTCGAACAAATGCCTGGTCTTTTCATCGGTTGCCTGGTGCTCGAGCAGCTTGTTCGGGGCCTTTCCTTCCATGTTCGATTGGCCTGCCAGAATGAATACCTTGACCGTTCCATTATCCTGAGCAGACGATTCCGAGACAAATGTCGCAACCAGCATCAGGACCAGGACGAAACCATTGAAGAAAATTCTCATCTTTGTTACTCGTTCAATATGGAATGGACTCTGTATTACACCACTTGATTTTGCCAACACCTGTAGCATTCAGTCTAGTGGATCAGTCAGATCCGGGCGTTTAGGATGGACTGTTCCTGGGAATTTTGTTTCCCGAAGCAGGATGGGTGGCTTGCGGCCGCGATCATGTAAAAGCGAGTGAATTCCCATCCGATTGAATTCCGTTTCGCCTCTTCGGCACGTCCTTTCGTTTTCGAATCAAGAGTTGAGCCTGACATGAGAATGCACCTGATCCTGGGATTATTCGCTGTTCTGACCCCCGTTGCTGCGATGGCACAGTCCATTCCGGAAAGCCCAAATTGGTTAACTTACCGAGGGAACAATGGGGCAGGCAACCGTAAACGCATCGTCCTCATCTCTGCAGACCAGGAATATCGGAGCGAACAGTCGATGCCGATGTTGGCCAGGATTTTGGCGACGCGACACGGTTTCGACTGTACAGTCTTGTTTGGCGTCAATGAAAAGGGACAAGTTGATCCCACGATGCCGGTTTATCCAGCCAAAGGACAAGAAGACAAATTCAAACACCACAATATTCCGGGTCTGGAACATCTCGACAAAGCCGACTTGGTTATCTTTTTCACCCGTTTGCTGACTCTGCCGACAGAACAGCAGGAACAGATCGTTCGCTACATCGATTCGGGCAGGCCGATCATTGGCTTGCGGACTGCGAATCATGGATTCCGCAATAACTTGCCCTACAAGATTAATGGCAAGCAAATTCAATTCGGCGATGACGTACTGGGAGGCTCGTTCCGGGGTCACCACGGCAATTGGCATCAGGACTCGACGCGTGGAGACATTGTCGAAGCCATGCAGGATCATCCGATCCTCAAGGGTGTCAAGGATATTTGGGGCCCCTCGGATGTGTATCGAACTTACAAGGAAGGGGGTCACCTTCCGGAAGGCTGCACAGCGCTTTTATATGGTCAACCATTGATCGGCCGCCAACCGGGAGGCAAAGCTAATCCCGAGAAAGAGCCACTGCCGATTGTGTGGATCAAGAATTGGCAGACCAGCGATGGAAAATCCGCCCGCGTGTTTCATTCCACCATGGGGAGCGCCAAGGACTTCGAGAACGCCGGGCTGCGACGACTGTTAATCAACGCGTCCTATTGGTGCCTTGGTTTGGAAGATCAGATCTCGGCGGACGGTAAGGTTGACTTCGTCGGTCCCTACTCGCCCCTGACCAGTGGTTTTGACTATGAAAAAATCGGCGTGATTCCTGGATCGCCGGACACATACCGGTAGTTCAATTGGATTAGATGGCTTGCGGTTCCTGCGGATTACGACTGGCCAGGCGTGGGGGTGAATATAGGTTTGACCCTTGACCTGCTGGAATAAAGGAAATTCATGCGTGAGAGAAGCATTCAATCTGTTTGTCGCCCTGCCGCAAATGAATCGATTTAACCGATCTGTGTCTAAGCCGTGTATTTCCATCGCAGTCGCACTTTGTCCAATTTGAATTTTATGGCGAACGGGACTCCTGGATCGCATGACGGCCAGTTTCGGACCGTATTCGCATCATGCGAAGGATTGTGCACAGGCCCGTGTCCATGGTGCAGACCGGATTCCCCTGTCATGGATCGCGTTTTCGTGGCCACTGAAAATTTTCGAGCGACGTGTTGCGATCAACCACTTCGCCACCGGGCAGGTTATTGAGTGCGTGTCGATTCGTCAAAATGACGGTTGATTACAAACGCCATCCCTGACCTTCTGAAAAGCCGACCCGGACTGGCTTGATCACCAATCGACAGGATGTTGAAAATCAGAAAATGACCCCGCGGAAGTTTCAGCCAGGGAATTACATGACAACAGGAAAGCAAGGGTGGGTCAAATGCGAAAGTTATTTTCACCGTCGCTTTACCAGTTTGCATTCGGCAGAACATCGCAAAAAGTCGACCATCAAGTAAGTCACGGAACACGTGAAAACTCGCCGTAAGAAAGGACGAGACATTCCGCGTTCCTTCAAAAACAGGCCGGACCCACAACTTAAACAATCCGTTGCCATGTTTCTCCTGTTTGCGTGGTTAACTTAAGGCCACCGACTTGTCCTGGACATTCCGCAGTGCATCCAGGGCAATCTGCAAATAATCCGGTTGATCATCCTGAAGTAGTCGCTCGACATGAGATTCCGGATCCTCCAGCCAATGATCCAATGCGGCCGCGAAAAGGCCGACGAATTCATAATCACACGACTGCATCGCGCGGACGAACCCTCGCTCTGCCGTTCGTAAGATCGCGCCGGACACGGTTGGCAGCGAAGACAGCGCAACGACGCCGGCAAACACAACATGCTTAACACCGCTGTCGATCATCTTCGCAGCAATCACGATCGCCTGTTCGTCCAGCCGTCCCAATTTCGTCAATGCAATCATCGCTTTGGCCCGAATCTCGTCATCGCGGCTTTCGATCAGCAGTTGCAGTTCATCGGCAACCAATTCACTTGTCAATTTCAATAATTCGACAGCCGAGATTGAATGTAGAACGATCGAGCGGGCAGGAGATTGCAATTTTTCCAGAAGCAGAGTCTCCTGCTCCTTCGCCAGTTGTCCGTCTGGTTCCAAATGACGAATCGCAACGATCTGTTTTGAATTCGACGTTTGCGTCGCTGTTTGGAGCCAATCTCCCTGCGATTGTCTGAGCACATGCTGTCCGGCGGTCGACGGATGAAAAAATGAATCGTTCGTCCTGGTCAGGTATTTAAGGGATTTCCGCATGGGGCGTTTTATTTCGTTCGTCAATTCGTTGGCCCAGGTGGGATCCCTTTCTCCGCGAATCCACGCCGCAATTGCCGTTGCATACGCCAAGGTGTGCGTGTCGAGAAACGGTCGAGGGGATGCGTCCCAATAGGTGGAGTCCCAAAACGACGGAGTCTGTTTGACAAAGCCAAAACTGCTTTGGAGCATCCCCAGCCCCGTGTTTATTACTGCCAGATCGACTACCTCGGGAAAATGCGCGTAGTTGAGCTTCTGCTGGTACAACATGTCGCCGACCCCAAAATGAACCACGGTGGCCGCCGTCAGTCTTGGCTCATGATCCATTTCCGTATTCAAAGTAATTCGTCTTTTGCTCGCATCGTATTTGCCCGGCAGACCGCCGAGACCCTCGCAGGATCCACCTCCTCAGCCTCCACCCCCGGACTTTTCCGGCGGCTGTAGAACGGTTTCAATGGAAACCCCGCTGATGTCATGTCCTAAATGCCGTCCGACCAGACTCAATATCTGATGGGGGGTTTGATACCCGGTGGAATTGGAACAGTAAAGAATCGATTCTTCAGGCATGATCGGCAGCCGCAGGCGATCAAACCCGATACATTCAGCAATCTGCTGCAGGTGAAACTCGGTTCTCGCCTTTTCATCGTCCGGCAGGTTCGGTGTTGATTTGAAAAATGGCATGTTTCAATCATGGTAGGAACAAGTTGACTTGGTTGAACAAGGATATCGAAATTCTGAATGTTCGGCAGCGCCGTTTCTCCAATGACTCCCCCTTTTCGAAGCATCCCGTTTTTGAAGACATGCTCAAATTCTTGTGTTTTGCGAACTGCTGACCCAGCCAATTCTCACGAGAAACCCAAGCATCGGCGCGGAAGGAAAAAAGTATGACGTAAACGGTCAAATTGAAGACTCCTGGCGATTTGCAAGGAAAATGGCCGTGCCTGGCATCGTCTTCGATGGAATTTACCAACTTCGCATGCTCTATCAACCTTGGTTTCATCCTGTTCCGAATTCAGCCGAGCGACAATCGGGGAAAAGTGACCTGCAAAGGCAGACCCAGATCGACACCCGCAGTATTTGACGTATTCTTTATTTGATGAATGTGACTGAATTCGCCGAGCAAGTGGTCTTTGGCACCACGCTCGAAGACAAACTATGGGTACCGGGTCGGTTGACTCACGAACCTAACCGACAATCGGCGCCATACCTGGACTCCATTTCGACTCCGGGGCGTCCTGCGGGATTACAAATGCGACACGGCAAAGGTGGCAATCTGCAACCGCCCAGCGACGACAAATTGGAGAACGAACAAGCGCGAGGACAATTACTCCATTTTTTGGCCAATCACGAACTCCTCGCCACGGAACTCATGGCGCTGGTGCTACTGAAGTTCCCGGAAGCGCCCCATGCATTTCGCCAGGGCGTACTGGTGACACTTCAAGAAGAACAGGCGCATACACGAATGTATATCCAACGCATGAAAGAATGCGGCGTCGAGTTTGGTAGCTATCCGGTCAACGGGCAATTCTGGCGAATGATCGAGCCGATGCAGTCGCCTATGGATTTCGTCTCCCGGCTGAGCCTGACGTTTGAACAGGCGAATCTGGACTACAGTCTGCACTTCGCTTCCGTTTTTCGAAAATTGGGTGATACGCGGACCGCGGATGTTCTTCAACAGATTTACGAAGACGAAATCGGACACGTACAACATGGCCTGCATTGGTTTCGGCAATGGAAGAACCAGGAACAGAGCGACTGGGAAGCATACCAGAATTCCCTGGAGTATCCGATGTCTCCCCAGCGAGCTCTCGGACCTCGGGGCGCCTTCAACCGTGATGGCCGAGTGCAGGCGGGCCTGACCGACGAGTTTATTGACGTGCGCCGACCGTACGGTGGTTTGATCCGGGCGCGGAAGTCGAATTGGCTGGCAAGGCTTCAACGAGCGATGTCGCGTTACTGGATCAACTGGGAAAAGATCTCGAACTGGTGATGGTGCCGTTGGCGAAACAGGACGACGTTGTCCTCGTGCGGCGCATGCCATCCCGCGGGTTTCGCAAACAGCTGATCGACGTTGGCCTTCATTTGCCCCAGTTCGTGCCCCTGGGTGAACGGTCCAAGCTGGAGGTCCGCAAGCTGCACGACTTTCTGCCCTGGGCCTGGACTCCGAAAAATCACCTGGTCGCACAACCCTTGGTCGCTTCGGCATACCACGCTCCCGCGGCTTGGCGCGAGGAGTCTCGAGATCTATTCCGCAAATCATGGGGAGCGAATTGTTTGATGCAGTGGTTGTGCGAAAGTCAGCGACGAAACGATTTACCCAACTGGTTTTCGCCCGTGGATTGCGCGGGAATTCCGGTCTACACGGCAAGTGAGGTGCCCGTAGCGCTGGCTGAATTGGATGAGCGCGGATATTCGATGGCAATCTTCAAACCAGATCTCGCCGCGTCCGGGCGAGGACAACGCCGAATGAGCTGTCGCGAACCCTTGGCAGCACACGACGAATCGTGGCTGAGATCGATGTTTCAATCAGCGGCCAATTCAAGTCATGTCGGGGACACCGAATCGGCACGTTCGCCAATCGGAATTGTCGAACCAGAACTTGATCGACTCATCGATTTGTCGTTCCTCTGGTTTATGCCTCAAGACAACCAAAAACCAAACTTCCTGGGTTGGACACGGCCTTTGGTCACCGTGGGGAGACGCTATGCAGGAACTCGCTTGGGTTCAGCACTTTCCGATTGCAGCGATCGCCTGAAGCAATTTATTCTCGCTGACCGCGCTTCCCGCATACAAGCGATCGTGGACTGGCTTGAACCGCGAATTACCTCGGAACTGGCCGCCCGAAATTTCACTGGCTACTTCGGCGTCGATTCGATCGTGAGCCAGAACGATAGCGGTCAGTTGATCGTCAAACCCCTGGTGGAATTGAACCCCCGGACGACAATGGGACACGTCGCGCTGCGGCTTGAGAAACATCTGGCACCAGGTGCCGAGGCGGCGTTTCGTATTTTTACGAAAGCTGAATGGGACGAATTTTACCCAGAGCTTTCCACCAAACCATTGTTGAAAACCCGCGATGGACGCTGGATGTCAGGGGTCGTCTGGCTGGGTGAAGTCGACGACAGAACGAAGTTGATTCCGGCACTTCTGATCGGCAATGACGCAATTGCTCAAACGGGAAATCCTGCGGTTGGCTAGTGGGCGTTTCAAAACCTGACCGCAGACGTCAGCCAAATCCCACTTACTTTGGTTTCCTGACCCCCGTTCGGGGCAACAGCAGGTAACCCATTGCGCGATTCCGACGGATTTACCCAATTTTTGCTGGCAACCAAAACGCGCAGGCTCGAGCAAATCTGCGACTCCAGGCCGTCATTTTATCTCAGCTGGGGTTTCGATCGATGAATCGGCAACACCTTCTGGACAGGGGTGCGAGGCAAAGTCCTCAATCGTTCGTCTGGACGTTTTCAATTCCCGCTTGCTCAGCCACTGACCGGGCTTCCTTAGTTTGCGCCGCTTCATTACCAAAAAAATTCTCGTTCCATTGATGCCATTCACGCTCACAATTGTTGAACCGGACGGGGTCGCCAGAGTTCGCATGAACCACATTTCTCTCGAACACAAAGCCCTTGCTTCCTTCATCAATGAAAAATCCGTTATTGGGCGCTCCCCCATGCGCAAATCGGCTGCGACCAACGTCGTGGATATGGTTGCCCCGAAAAACGGTTCCCGGTTGAAATCCCAATGTGTAGATACCGCCGCCATCGGCCAGCTTCTGCATCACTCCATAGATGTGATTCGATTCAACCACACAACGGGTTTGGGTTGTCTCCGACGTGTTCCAGCGGTAGCCAACGGAAATTCCCGTGTACGGAAGCTCGTGGATCTGGTTGTGGACAATTCGGGTATCACGGGAGAATGCAACCCAGATTGCGGTAGCTCCGAAACTGTCTGCCCCACAGCGGTGGATCAGGCAATTCGAAACAGTATTATTGCAAGGAGCCTCTTCAACATTTTCCCAGTCGGCGTCGAGCTTCCCTTCATGGCCCGCTTTCAGTCTGCCCGCCCCACGCCATCCAATCATGATTCCATTGCCACCAATGTTATCGATTTCACATCGTGAAACGACATTTCCCTGGCAACCGTCCCCGAATCCGATCCCGGAACAATTCAAGTGGGCAAAACGACAGCTTTGAAATCGACAATTCGCGGCGTATCTACACTCAATGGCGACCGGATGAACAAATGTGGCAGCCGCCACCGTCGTTCCGAAGTGCGCGGCCTGGATTTCGTTGTAGCCGAATTCTGGCAACTCGAAATCGGCATGTTCAAACCGAATTCCCTCGAAATGCAGATTTCGAACTGGCTTTTCTGCTGTCCCGGCAATCCTAACCAACTGTCGCAAGATAGGCGCGACAACCACTTTACCCCCGGGACCTGATGCATCAACTTGCGAAGAACCATTGGGGGATAAACCGTCTGACGATTGATCGACAGGCAGGTAATAAAGCGTACCTGAGTCGCGGTCGAGATACCACTCACCCGGTTGGTCCAGAAATCTCAATGCGTGCTCCAGGAAAACCGTCTTGCCCGGACTGGCCGTGGTTGCCGGACCATGCCCGATCCAGCCCATGGGCGTCGCGGTGGTCAACTCGTTCGAATCGGACTTTGTAATGCGCCCCCGTGTCACCGACCAGTTTTGATAAATGACCAGTTCCGTGTTGTGACCCGCAAGATTCTCGTCACCCAGCGTTCGGTCAAATCCGAATTCATCCGCCCCGAGATTGACGGACGCCAGATGCAAGTCGCCATCTTCGTTCGGCCAACGGGCGCGAACCGCTCGCCGATCGTCCACCACCAGTTGGCGGAAAAACCACTCACCGGATTTGACATTCGGCAAATCCGCACGCCATCTCCCGTCTTGATCGACCTGCCAATTCCGGATCCTCCGACCACCACTGAGGATGACAATTTCTCCAGGTACGGCGGTGTAGCGAATCGCGTGTTCTTCGGTGCCCGAGTCTTGAGAACCAAAGACCAATGCCTCAGATAATTCATAGGTCCCGGCAGCAATCAAGACCGATATGGATGTCCGCAACCCGCCGTCGATTTGTTTCCGCACCTCCAGTTGAGCCCGTTTCACCGTCCGAAACGGACTCTCCCTCGTTCCCAGGTTTGAATCGTCCCCCGTGGTCGTAACGAAATACTCAATGCGTGTTCCCACCGCTGGATCGGTCCGGGTGGATGATACAACCCCGATTAGAAGATTCGACGGACAGGAACCGAACGCCAACGCCAGAATGACCAGAACCAACATCCTCATTTCAACCCCGTTACGAAAAACTGGCTCGCATGGCCCGGAAAACGAACCCCATGAGCAAAACAGGCTCGACCAACATTGCCACCACGAATTCCAACGACAGACGCACCGGTGAATTCGCCAGGTTGACGAAAAAATGGATGGGATTGTCCTGTTAACGGTCACGCTGAACTCGAACGGCCGTGACGGTCTCGCTGGAGTCGTTTGAACTTGGGGCTTTGGCAGATTCTGTTCGCTCCCCCAACTGAATCAACACGTTGCTGGAGTTCGGCAGGATATCGATAATCGCCCCGGAAGCGAGCAGATTTTCGACCTCCATGACTTCTATCACCGTGTCGAGCACTTCCGAATCCTGTTTCGCGATCTCGTTCAGTGCCTGGCCGACAATGCGTGGACGGGACGCTGCTGCTTCCGCCATTTTCTGAGAGACTTTGAATGCCGTTTCGCTCTTGATCAATCCTACCCGGTTGTCACCATCCTGTTTCATTGCACTGGTGACCTGAACCAGCCGCTTGACAACTTTTTCCGTGATGTTTTGCACCATATGCGCATCGGTGAACTCGACTTTCCGGATGTAGACGCTACCGAGCTGGTATCCCCATTGCTCGGAAAGCGGAGAAACCGTTTGCCTGACCGTCCGACTGAGGCTGTGTCGGTCTTCGAGCATTTTTTCCATCTCCAGATTACTGAGCGTTGAAATCGTGGAACTGGTTACGTTGGCCTGCAGCGAGCCGTCCGGGTTGGCATTGATAAACAGGTAGGAGACCGGATTTTTCACCTGCATTTCGTACCAGATCCCGACCCCCATCGGCGTGCCCTCTTCGGAGTTCACCATTTGGCTTCTCAGATAATGCTGCCGGAGCGCTGTGTTGACCACGTATTTCTTTCCAAAAAAAGGAATCAACATCGCTTTGGCTCCATAATGCGTCAACGGAAACTGAAGCCCCGGTACGTCGATCGTGCCGATCACCTTGCCAAACAAAGTAAACACGTGGGCTTCGCATTCCTGCACCACGGTGTAAATGCCAAACAGCCGGCAAAGTCCCAGCAGGATGGGCAGAAAGAGCAGGCCGGCGATTAATCCAGGAATGAAGTACATTACGCCATCCCTCCATTTTTTTCAGAATGATCAGGGACCTGAACGATGCGATTCGCGCGATGGTACAGAGGGACCCGCAGGTTTCGGAGGTAGGACTTGAGGCAGGCCGAACCCCCTTCCGCTTTAATGGCAGTCAGCGTTTTGGCCAGTTCCCGCAGCGGGGCAACTTCAGCTTGAGCATTGTTGGTCGCAATTTCCACAGCCCGGGCACTCATCGTTATCTGTTGTTCCGAGTCTGCGCGGGCGGTACTGATGTCGGCGGCGACCTGGTTGCGTGTACTGTTAATGGCTGACAAAGCGCGATCGACTTCTCGGGGCGGGTCGATTTCCGTGATCAATGCAGCGTCCAATTCGATTCCATACCGGCCCGTTGTCGAACGGCATTGCTCCTCCATGTATTGGTTCAGCAACGGCAGGTTTTTTCGCAAGTCGTTGATGGAAACGCCTTCGGAAAGCTCGACGGCGCTGGTTTGACCTGCTGGCTCTTCGACTTTGTCAAGCTCGGCATCGGCCAACAGGCTTTGCCCTTTCGGGTCGACGAAATTTGCAATCCTTTCACGTAACACCGAAACGAAATAGCCCATCACATGTTCCAGCGGGCTGGCGACACCGAACAGGTAGGGATAGAGGTTGTTTTCGCTGATGCGGTATCGAATCTGCCCGTTCACCCCGGTTGTCAGGTTATCCTTGGTAACCGCTTCGATCGTCGTTTGTGCTTTGGTCGGATCCCATGAAAGGTCAACGGCCTGCGTTGCAACGCTGACCTTGTGAACTTTTTGCCACGGAAACTTGAAGTAGGGGCCGCCTGGCCCGATGACGCGAACCTGCGGATAGCGGTATCGCCCCATCTCGTCGCTGCTCAGAGGCGGAGGCGAAGCCTTCTCCTGCAGTCTTTGCACCGCGCCAAAACTGGTCACGACGGCCCGTTGATCCGGTCGGACAGTGTACAGGCAACCGATCAATACGCGAATGAAAACAAACGCCATGATGCCTACCAGAAATCCAGAAACAAGTGACATTTGATCGCTCCAACAACATTCCGACGACGATAGAATTCGTCGACTCGCGGCAAAAACGAGCAGGTGTTGCCCGCTGCGCTGCAATTATAACAGGCCTGAACGCCAACCTTGACAAATTATTGGTCGAACCTGGTGACGTAGCGGTAAGACACAAAGTTCTCCCTGACAGCGGGGAATCGGAACGATGACTCGCCGCCATTCTCGGAAGATTCTCGTGTATCGGTCGAACGGATTTACCCAACAACGATGACAACCCACGAACCGTCCCAGCGAGTGGGGAGGGGCGCGAAACTCGCGCACCACTTCCTTCACGCGAGGGGTTCCAGGCCGAAAACCACGTGAAACGTTGCCTACGGTGTCAAACTTGGTTTATCACCGGGACTGGTTGTTCGACTGTCACCGGGTTTGAGTATTCGGTCAAAAAACTCGTTTTGCGTTGTCATCAAGCCACTGCCCAAACCGTGCCCGGCATTGGGCCAGAATCGACTCTCGTAGGTCTTGCCGGCCTGGTCCATTGCCTCAATCAACTGGAACGCATTATTGGGGTGTACGTTGTCGTCCAGCATGCCGTGCAAGATCAGCACCTTGCCTTTGAAATCCTTCACGTAGGTCATCGCAGCGCCATTTTTGTATCCGTCCGGATTGAGCTGCGGCGTGCTCATGTATCGCTCAGTATAAATCGTGTCGTAGTTTTGCCAGTCCGTCGGGCCTGCCCGGACGACGCTGGCCGTGTAAACGTCGGGGTGTTTGAATATCCCCATGGCCGCCATGAATCCGCCATAGGAATGACCGACGATACCAACACGATCGCCGTCGACATAGGGCCGCGTGCGGAGAAGCCGAATCGCGTCGGCATGATCCTGAATATCGATGTCTCCTAACCGTAAGTAAGCTGCGCCCAGGAATTCTTTGCCCCTTCCACCGGTTCCCCGGTTGTTGACATTTACGACCAGATATCCTCTATCACACTCGGATCGGGGACGACTGACATAGCCTGGACTTAACTCCATGGACCCGGGGCCACCGTATAGAGCGTTGATCACAGGATAGGATTTTTCGGGATCAAAGTCTTTTGGCTTGTAGAGAATTCCATAGATATCGAACTTGCCATCATTTGATTTAAAGCTGAACATTTCCGCGAGGTTGGCCGCCGTTTCTGGATCCGTCTCAGCCAAATTCTTCACAAACGTACCGTCGGTCTTGTAAAGCGCGGTGCAGGGGGGGCGATTGACAGATTCGTATTGCGCGATCAGCCAATTTCGGTCGGGTGAAAGCTGGAAGTTGGAATGATGATAGTCCAGGGTCGTAACACGCCGCTGGTTGCTGCCATCGAGGCCAACCAGATGAAATTGCATGTAGTAAGGGTTCACCATTGAGCTGTTGGCGATGAAGCTCATCAGGTTTTCGTCTTCCATGACGGTGAACGAGCTGATCTGGAAATCACCACTGGTGACGGTGTGATACAAATTGCCGTCGAGATCCCGGATTTCGTAGTGTGTAAAACCGGTTTTGTCGGTCGGCCAGAGAAATCTCTTTTTGTCGTTAAGAAAAGTCATCCGAGGCGAGTTTTCCTGCCATGTTTCTTGATGCTCTTCGACGATCGTCTTACAGGCCCCGCTCTCCAGGTCGATCGAAAGCACTTTCAAATTTTGCTGCAGGCGATCAGTCCAATTCAACAGCATGACGTCTTCCAAAGGGGAAAGTCGAATGCCGTAGATATACTCTTCGCCGGAACCGCCAATCTCAATGCGTTTCGATAACTTTGTTTCGAGGTCGTAAACGTACAATTCGGCGATCGGGTTATTGGCACCTGCCTTGGCATAATACTCCGGGTAGAGCTCCGTGTTGATCTTCGACCACCCCCGCAACAGGTAAAATTTTTCAACGTTGGTATCATCGAATTTGTAGTAGAGAATCTTCTTTGAATCCGGTGTCCACCACATCGCCTTGGTCTGATTCAGCTCTTCTCCGTAGACCCAGCTCGCGGTACCAAAATGGACGTGCTCATCTCCGTCGGTGGTAACATCGATGATCTCTTTCGTCTCCTTATTCTCCAAAACGAGGTTCCAATCTTTGAACTGGGCTTCCCACTTGCCATCCGGCGACTCCACGTTGGTATATTGTCGTCCCCGCGAAGGACGGCCGATATATTTCCCCGTGTTGCCAGTTTCGGCAACAGAACCGCGTCGGGTTCGAGGGCCATCCGGTTGTGCCGGTGGAATCTTGCCGTCTTTTTTTGGTTCGATTTCCAATCGCGTATTGGTCGTCAGATCAAAACGGTATTGCTTTCCGTCGGACGCAAATTCAACGGAATTCCCATCTTCGTTCCAGGCAACATCGGAAACGATCCCCGGTCCACTGGTAGGCGCGGAGCGGAATCTCTGCGCAGTAGCGTAAGAACCGGACAGGTAAAAGACACAAGCAATGACCACCCATCGAACAACACGCATTCGCATTATCGAAGCATTCACTTTTATTTCTCGCAGAGGAAGACGTAGAAGATTTGAGCGCACACGAAGCTCACATTGTACGCCAATTCCTGACAAGCCACCATCAAACCAGCGAACGTGATTGCCGAAATTTCTCAATCGTTCCGGCCAACGGAATTGGTACGGTATGTTACAGTCGTAAATGCTCCCAAGACGCTGCACGCTTCAGTCGTAGAGTTCATGACCTGCACCGCCTTCCCCCGCCTTCAATCAGGCCTGCGAGTTTGTCAAGAAATACGATCGCGCCGGATTCTCTCTGGCTGGGTCCTTTCCTGTCTTCGATGGCACCTTGCAATCCGCGATTGCAAGGATTGCTGTCAGCCAAGCCCAGAAAAAAACACGGGCTTGACATCGCAGGGGTTAAATCGCAGGGGTTAAGTCGCAGGCTGTTACGCGTCGAGCATGAAACTTGCATACCTGGCCGTCTTCGATTTGCACGAACCGATTGATGTTTCGTTTTAACACACCGCCAGAATTGGATTATGATTGCACTAGTCCAACAAAAACACTCAGTCCCGCAAACTGTGTTCCAAATGGCCTCGCAGATATTACTCAATCCGATTGGTTCGGCCGGGGACGTCTTTCCGTTTTTAGCTCTTGGACGCGAGTTGCAGAAACGGGGACATCATGTCGCGGTAATGACTAACCCGGTGTTTATCGAAAACGTCGGCCAGGCGGGGATGGAATTTATTGATGTTGGCACGGAAGAGTCGCTTCGACAGGTAGGTCGTAGTCCTGGTTTGCACCGTCCGGGAGATGCCTGGAAACTGGCCTTGTCGTGGGGCGCCGTCGGAACAATGCGGCAATCGCTTGAAATTATCAGCAGGCGGATATCGAAATGCGATACGATGCTTGTCGCGCCGTGCATCTCGTTCGGTGCGAGAATCGCCGCAGAAAAATTCAACCTTCCGCTGGCAACCATCGTCCTTAGTCCATTTATGATTCGCAGTGTTTACCAAAGCCCGGTAATCCGCCCATTGATCCTTGGCGACCGGGTCCCGAAACTTGTCAAGGAGATTCAATATTGGATCGCAGATCATTTCGTCATTGATCCGCTATTGAATTCGAATGTTAGCGAACTGCGTCGGGAAACCGGCTTGGCACCACAGTCGAGGTTCCTTCACCGCTGGTGTTTTTCCAAAGACCTGACCCTGGCCCTGTTTCCAAAATGCTTCGCCTCGCCGCAGGCCGACTGGCCCGCCAATATCCATCTGACCGGTCAGGTCAACTGGGATCCACCAATGGATGAAAAAGTCGGGCTGGCGCTTGGTCGGTTTATCAAGCCTGGCAAAAAACCGATCGTCGTTCTGGCCGGTTCTGCCGGACCCGAATCAACCGTGTTTTACGATCGCTGGATTCATGCAACCAAACAACTGGATCGCCAGTTGATCCTGCTGGAAAGAAACCCAAGCAAAGTTCCCGACCTGCTGCCAGACCATGTCTTCCACGCCCAGTACCTTCCGATCGATCACGTCCTTGAACGATCGGTGCTGATTGCTCACAGCGGCGGAGTCGGGACGACATTGCGCAGTCTCAAGGCTGGCATCCCTCAAATCCTCTTTCCGAGGGTCAACGACCAACCCGATAACGCTGATCGAGTTTCCAAATTGGGTGTTGGGAAAATCATTAACCAAAAACATCCGACCGCCTCCCGAATCGCTGCCACCATTGCAGAGGTGATTGATGATCCGGTCATCCTTGCCAATTGTGCCAGCCGACGGGCCGCAATCCCGGACTTCGATTCTGTCAGCATGTCCTGTGATCTCATTGAGAGGACATTCAATCGTTATCGAAAATAATCCACACTCAACCGCGAACGGTTTCTACCCAACCGAATGATGAATTCTATCCGGACCGCGGAGGACGCAGCGCATCCCGACAACGAACACAGGAAACACAGCACACCAGGTGACGGGAAAAAAGGAAACTGGGGGCGCAAAATCCGGTCAGACTATTGATCGAGTCCACACATTTGAAAACCGCTTGCCGACAAATACTCCAGGATCACCGGCAACGCCACGATGACTCGTTCCGCCGCGAGTTTCGAGTCGTGTAACAAAACAATCGACCCGGATTTCACATTGCCGGTAACGTTTTTGGCAACCTGCGGCCCGGTCAGTTCCTGCCGATAATCCATGCTCAGGATATCCCACAACACCACTTCAAATGTCCGCCGTAATTGGAAGATTTGATTCAGTGTTATCCTTCCATACGGTGGCCGGAAATACCTGGGAGCATGGCCAAGCACATCCCCGAGGACTTCCTGGCAGCGCAGCACGTCGTCGACATACGGCTTGGTCCTGGTCTTCCATCCGTTGAGATGCGAGTAGCCATGGTTTCCAACCAAGTGCCCGCCTTCCACGATCGCGGCCAGTTGATCGCGATTCTGGGCGACATTTTCGCCCACACAGAAAAAGGTCGCTTTGGCATCGTATCGTTTGAGCAGCTCCAAAATTTGCGGGGTCAACTCCGGCGTCGGCCCATCATCAAACGTCAGAAAGATCTGCTTTTGCGGACAGGCGGTTCTTCGCCAGGTCACCAGCGGCAGCCCCAGTTGCATCCAACTTGGAGTGACCACATTTTCAAGTTTGATGCCGGCTCCCATCTGTTTAGCGGTCCCTTTGAATGACTGACTGGCATCATCGCGTCGACATATTTCTTGACTCGTGGACCAGTTAGTCTCAAATGTTCCAGCGCCAGATCGACAGATTCAACAGGCTTAATAGCCCGTTTTCCAAGGCTAAGCCATCCTGGATGCAGTTGCAACTGGAGGTTTGGCTTTCGGTTTCACCCCCAGCACTGGAATATCGGTTTGTTCAGGATCTGTCCCTGGATAATCCGGCCAAGGGGTCGACAACAGGCAACAAGTAACCAGAAAATGAAGGTTGGGCTGAATCTTCGACGCAGCTTTCACAATGGTGACGGTAGACCAGGGAAGCAAATCAGGCGACGAAGAACCTCGGGCTTTGGATGATACGAAACTTGGGACGCTTGACAACAGATATGACAAGGGAGTGCCGATGATTGGCCCCATGAACCGACGAAATTTCCTGACGGCTGCCGGAACGACAGCGGTGGCCTTCACCATACTCAAATCAGGTTCAGCGCGAACTTATACCGCCAACGAAAAACTGAATATCGCTTCGGTGGGGGCGGGCGGTCAAGCCGCCGGGGATATCGGATCGGTCGTCTCGGAAAACATTGTCGCGCTGTGCGACGTCGATTGGGATCGCGCGGCGGGCTCGTTCAAACGCTTCCCCAATGCGAAACAGTACAAAGACTACCGGGTGATGCTCGAGGAGTTGGATGACAAAATCGATGCAGTGATTGTTGCCACCCCGGACCATCACCATTTTCATGCTTCGATGGCGGCCATCCAACGTGGTAAACACGTTTATTGTGAAAAGCCGTTGACACATTCGGTTTGGGAAGCCAGGCAACTTACCGACGCCGCCCGCAAGGCCGGGGTTGCGACACAGATGGGTAACCAGGCCCAGGCGTCGGAGCAGACTCGCGTTGTTCAGGAATTTGTGATGGACGGTGCAATTGGGCCGATTCATGAAGCCCACATCTGGACGGATCGGCCGTCGCGAGGACTGTTTGAAGAATACTGGCCACAAGGTATCTCGCGGCCGAGTGGAACGGCAGCAATTCCCGCCTCGCTCGACTGGAATCTGTGGCTCGGTCCGGCACCCGAGCGGCCCTATCATCCTGCGTACCTGCCTTTCAAGTGGCGAGGCTGGTGGGATTTCGGAACCGGTGCGCTGGGTGATATTGCCTGTCACTATTTCGATCCCGTGTTTCGCGCTTTGCATCTCGGCGCCCCAACCAATGTGGAAGCCTCTTCCACCCGAGTCAACCAGGAGACCTATCCGATTGGATCGATGATTACGTATCAGTTTCCTGCTCGAAGCTCAACGTCGGGCGAGATCTGGAAAATGCCGCCAGTCAAGCTCGTCTGGTACGATGGCGGTTTGCGACCACCCCGCCCGGTGGCCATACAAACAGGTGATGTGATGGGCACCAATGGTCTCATGCTTGTGGGAGAAGACGGCGTGCTACTCTCCGATTGGGAAACGTGGCGGCTATTTCCGGAAAATCGAGCCGTCGAGTATGGAACACCACCCAGGAAACTTTCCCGGTCGCCTGGCCATCACGTCGAGTGGATCAATGCCTGCAAAGGGGGGCCGGTGGCCGGTTCGAATTTCGATTGGGCAGGCCCGATGACCGAGACGATTTTGCTGGGAAACGTCGCGTTGCGCTCGCAGCTTCGCGAGGATCTTACCCGCGTCAAACTGGAATGGGATTCAAAACGACTGGCTTTCACCAATCATGAGGGTGCGAATCAGTTCCTTCGCCGCGAATATCGCGAAGGATGGAAATAACGCACAACCGGTTGGTCACTCAGGTTTCTCACTCAAAACCTCAACGATAGACAACTCAGACCACCATCGAGTTTTTGAAATTCGGAAACGTCGATCGGGATCACCGGATAGCCAGCCGCTTCAATTTTCCCCGCGGAGTTGGGAAATCCGGCGGGCACGATCACGGCGCCGTTGACCCATATGCAATTCGCAGCGTAGCTTTCTGCCGCGTCAATCGCGATCAGGTCGAAATTGGAAAACTCCGGTTTGCGAAGAAACTCACCGCAAGCCACGAGCGAGTTGTTTTCCAGATAGGAAACTCCAGTTTTGAGATGTAACATATCGGTCAACACGACGGTTGAACCGCTATAACCGTATTTTTCCAGCAGCGCAATCATTTGACGGGCTCCCTCCGCGTTGGTGCGATTCGAAAGCCCAATGTAGAAATGATCACCCACCATCATGATGTCACCAGGTTCGATGGTCCCAGGGGCCTCGATCGTTTCCACGTGATCGAAATAGGTGGGAAGCAGTTCACGTAAATCGGCTTCTTCGCCCTGCCTGGTCGGCGCCCCGAGTCGGGCGATGATTGCACAACGTCTGGTCAATAACGCGGTGTCTTCCACAAAACAACTGTCAGGAAATGTTGAAGTGGAAGGCATGGTGATGATCGTAAGGCCGCAAGCCTGTAATGCCTGTACGTACGACTGATGCTGTTGCAAGGCTTTTTCGTAGTCCGGTTCACCAAGATTTGCCGTCGTAATGCCTTTGAGCATCGCCAGTGAGGGCTTTCGGACAATCGCGTGAGTAAACATCAGTTTCCGGCAATTTCTCTTTTTCGGTATTTCAATTGAACTACGCCACTGGGATGGATTCTGGAATCCACCAACAGCAACTCCGCCTGGGATGCGACCGGTTGGAGAAGCGGAATGCCGTCGCCGAGCAACTCGGGCATGATCGCCAAATCGTACTCGTGAATCAGGCCTGCTGAAAGAAACGACGACGCCAGTTTTCCGCCGCCCATCAACCACGCTCGTTCGATACCCTTATTGGACATTTCATCGACGACCTCCCGGGGTGCCGCCGAGGTGAAAATCACAGACCGAATTTCACTCGTTTTCGATTTGGTCGAGAATACCCAACATGGCGTATCGCCAGTCTTCCCGCCCGCGAGTTCAAGCCATTTTTCATAAGTCGCTCGCCCCATGAGGATCGCTTGAATCGAGGCACGGAATCCTGCGAAACCATAATCTTCCCCGGTCGCAATGTACTTGTTCAACCAACCAACATCGCCATCGCTTGTCGCAATGAACCCGTCAAGGCTGATCGCCGCATAATAGACAATCTTGGTCATACCGTTGCTTGCTTCCGTTGGAATGAGAACTCACAGAGGCCGTTTCAAAAAATGATTTCAATGCGTTCGTTGGCCGAAGGCGTTACCGGTCCGGAAATGACTTCAAGTATAACGGATTCAGGGAATTGCGAAACGAAAGGGTTTTTGTCTTCAACCGTTGATGCCAACAGTTGGCCGGGTTTTTCGTTCTGGAAAGAACCCGAAAAACCCACTGCCGTCCATCTCTGCCAGGCAGAATGAAAAACGTGACCCGTCGTATCAATGGACCCTTGCAAGGACTCGAAACGCAGAAGCCGCGAAAACCGACCATCTCGATGGCGGACGCTACATCGGGTTAACGAGTTTCGACGATATACGAGCTTGCCCGGGTGCGCAGTGTTGTCCTGCCTTTTGCATCCACCACGCATCAATCGCCAGCCTTCCAATCCAGAGGAGTCGCGGTATCTTCCATCCGCTGGGGGAGTTGAAAGACGTTTCCCTCCAGGTCGGAAAAAAACAACCTCGAATCCGAGGGCTTTCGACCATGGCCATCTGCCCAGATGGAAACCATATCCGGATGGGCATTGCGCACATTTCGAACGTAGGTGTGGTTGCGTGGACTCGCAGAAGTCAGCTGAGCCTGCATTTTCCAGGTCGCGCCCTGATCAATACTGACCCACATGGCTATTTCTCCGCCCGGGTTGAAGGCCTGCGGTCCAGGTTCCGTCGGCGCAATCAAACGCCATTCCTTTTCACTCTTTATCCAAAGTTCGCCAAAATCGTAATTATTGTCGGATACCGTAATCTTGGAAAACTTCCATTCGGTTCCGGTCCAGCGGGCAATCATCCAGGTACGCGGGTCATTCGCCGGGCCCGACTGGTAACCCTTGCTGGTCAGGTACAACAACACGGGACGATCCTGGTGGTCAAACTGAAGATCTTTCAAGTAGACGTTCAGTCCTTCCGTTCCATAGTCACGCACAAGCGCAGCATTGCCAATTTCATTCAACGGAACATTCAGAGGTTGGTCATCGATTGTCCGCCAGGATTTGCCGTAGTCTGCTGTTTCGACGTAATACAGATTCGTTCGCCAGTTCAGCCCCTTGCCGTTGGGATGGTAGTTGAACATCGTGCCGAGCCTTGCTTGACCAACACCGCTCACCTGATAATGGCCCTCGTTGATCGTGGCCAGTCGCTGGAACGAACTCCAGTTCACTCCATCGACGCTGCTCATGAAACCAATCGTTCGCTTTACCGGGTCGTCGTATCTCGTAAAAAAGGTGCAAAACCCCTGACCCGGCACGTGCCAAACCTGCATGTACGAGAAATTGGTAAATGGAACTCGTGTTCCGTCGACATCTCGCGTCGCTGGGACCCGTTCGAATTCGTCGATATCAAACGGCTCGATACTGCGATGAATGTACGAGGGTCGCTCCCTGCCATGGGAGGTCGAAAAAATCCAGATATAGCCGTTCGCATCGACCGAAATGACCGGATTGTCATGGGCGTCACCGGTTTTTTTGTCCAGTAGAATAGTCGGACGAGGAACGGTTCGAGCAGAATGATCAAAACAGGAAACCATGTGTAACAACTGCCGATCGTTGTCTTTCCGAGCACCGCCATAACAAAAAAATGTTTTGTTTACTTGCTGGCAATAGATCGCAAACGGACGATGTTTGGCGCAGTAAGTCCCCAAACCGCCGCTGTATTTGTACACGTACATGTCATTGGACGGCTGGTTCATGTACCAAATGCCGCGATACCCGTCAGCCTTCTGATTCAGCGTGACGGATCCCAATTCGTTTTTTTCTGCGTCCTGTGCCGAAACCCGTTCGGGGGTTGATCCCCCAAAAAAAATCAGACTTGTTGCAATCAAGGCCGTTGGAAAACAAACTGTGATGATGCGGATCACTTCAAAACCACCCATTAATGTTGACTGCGGAGGATTGGGATTCACGAAGTTTATTTTCATCCAAGCCAGTGAACGAACGCCGAATCCCAGAAATTATGTCTCGAATGTTGACGTGTGGCCGTTTTCGCTATGATCGTTGTGCCGGGGCCTGGAAACGGATTGAACCCCCGTTTGGAAGGCGGACCTTGAATACAAATTACGAGGACGATACATGATAACCCGATGCTGCAGCACCATTGTAATACTCTGCTTCGCTTGGTGCGCCTCCAATGCGTCTGGTCAGCAAACTGCCTCGGCACCGTTTCTCGACGAGACAAAATCTGCCATCGCTCAGCCAATTCCGGTAACCGCGCTGGAAGTCGGGTTACCGGGGATTTCGTCCGGGGCTGGAATGACGGCACCGCCGAGACTGATTCCCGAATCGGGAATTGCCGTTTCGTCGACTTGCAAATTGCGAGATCCGGATCCTGCCGGATTGGCGAATCGGAAAACCAACACGTTGTTCAGTCCCCGTCACCAGCAAACAGAATCAACTCAGGCGGACGTGATCAAGGAACTTCGATCGGCCGTCGAATACGAAGTCCAGCAGAAAGAACTTCCCGCATTTTCGATTTCGATCGTTGAAAGTACCGGCGTCGTCTGGGCGGGCGGGTTTGGTTATCAGGATGCGGACCAGGAAGTCCCGGCGACGGCGGAAACAGTCTATCGCGTTGGCTCGATTTCCAAATTGCTGACCGATATCTCTGTGATGAAACTGGTGGAAGCGGGTGAACTCGATCTGGATGTTCCGGTAACCACGTATTTGCCAGACTTCAAACCGAATAACAAAACCACCACGCCGATTACATTGCGGCAATTGATGACCCATCGTTCTGGATTGGTTCGCGAGTCACCAGTCGGAAACTACTTTGACCCGACTGGACCGACACTGGAAGCAACGGTCGCCAGCCTCAATGGGACGCCCGTCGTCTATGCACCGGAAACGAGAACCAAATATTCCAATGCAGCGATCGCTGTGGTCGGAGCGGTGCTGGAAAAAAAACTGAATGGCCGTCACGCTGACCTGGTCAAGCAGGAAATTTTCAATCCACTCCAGATGAACGACAGCAGTTTTGAGCTTACCCCCCGGGTCGAGAAAAAGCTTGCGACGGCCTATATGTGGACTTACGACGGTCGCCGATTTGAAGCGCCAAGGTTCCTGTTGGGCACAGGACCTGCCGGGAATCTGTATTCCAGCGTACTGGACCTTTCCAAATTCATGACGTTTATCTTCAACGACGGCAAAACAGGCAACGGCCAGGTCATCCAGCCGGAAACACTGCGATTGATGACATCACCAGGACAGGATGCCAATGGCAAACCACAGGATTTCGGAATTGGTTTTCATGTGGAAAATTTGGACGGAAATAAGCTGATCGGACATGGCGGCGCTGTTTACGGGTTTTCGACACAACTCGAGGCACTTCCGGATCGAAAGCTGGGTGTGGTTGCGGCATCAGCGCTGGACGGCAGCAACGGTGTGGCACGACGACTAAGCCGCTACGCATTGCGATTGATGATCGCCCGTCAGGACAAAAAACCGCTGCCCCGGTACTTGCGTACCGGACCTGTTCCTGCCGAGCGAGCTCGCTCTATGGCTGGGCTGTACCGGCAGGTCGACGGTGATCGAGTTGCCCAGGTCACGGAGCTAAACGGAAACGCTTACCTGCTCGCGGGCAGTTATCGTTATCAACTCCGCGCGGCGATCGGCGATGGAACCATTTTGACAGATGACCCGAACGGTTTTGGGGTCGGGGTCTCCCAGCCCAATGCCTCGACACTGGTGGTCGGTCAAACAACCTTCGCGCGAGCAGAAGCGGAGCCGCCGACGGACATACCCGTTCGTTGGCAAGGATTGATCGGGGAGTATGGATGGGACCACAATACGCTTTATATTCTTGAGGACGCCGGCCAATTGTACGCCTTGATTGAGTGGTTTTATTACTACCCCTTGAAAGAGGTCAACGAGAATGAGTTCCAATTTCCTGACTATGGACTTTACCATGGAGAAGGATTGAAATTTTCGCGTGATTCGAATGGATTCGCGAAAAACGTCGTCGCGGCCGAGGTCAAATTTGTTCGGCGCGAAGTCGGCACGAAAGATGGCGAGACCTTCAAGATTACTCCCGTCAAGCCGATCGATGACCTTCGCGCCGCGGCAATGGAGGCATCTCCCCCGGCCGAACCGGGAGATTTTCGTGAAGCTGATTTGATCGATGTAACCACCCTCGACCCCACGGTCAAGCTCGATATTCGATACGCCACGACGAACAATTTCACGGGTGCCGTATTCTACCAACAGCCCAAAGCATTCATGCAGCGTCCGGCGGCAGAGGCACTCGTCCGAGCCAACGCGAGATTGAAACCCCGCGGTCTCGGATTGTTGATTCACGATGCCTACCGGCCCTGGCACGTGACGAAAATGTTCTGGGATGCAACGCCTAATGACATGAAGGACTTCGTAGCCAACCCTGCCAACGGCTCCCGTCACAACCGTGGATGCGCGGTTGATATCACGCTCTACGACCTCACAAACGGCCAGGCGATTCAGATGGTCGCGGGTTACGACGAGTTTTCGCCGCGTTCGTTCCCAATGTATCCTGGCGGCACGTCGAGGCAGCGGTGGTACCGGCAGCTTTTGCGACAAACGATGGAAGCCGAAGGTTTCTCCGTTTACGAATTTGAATGGTGGCATTTCGATTATCAGGACTGGAAGAAATATCGTATCGGCAATGTTACGTTTGAAGAAATCCTGGACAATGCGAATTGAATTCCGTCGATGCCTCGATTGATTCCCTGGCAATTGGCAACGGCCAGGACGTTGCAAAATCGAAAGCCGGGCAATCAGCACCAGCAAACCGGGTCGTCAGCGATTTCGAGCCGGCGATCAAGAGTCCAATTCATTGCGTTCAAAAAAAGTCTGAGAATGGCTGAAATAACAAAAAGCAAGACGGGTCCGAGCTTTACGACATCGATCGTAATCGCGTTGTTGCTGGGACTGCTATGCGGGTTGTTGTTTGGCGAATACACGAACTGGATCAAGTGGGTGGGCGATGCGTTTGTGGGTCTCTTGCAAATGGCGGTTTTGCCCTATGTCGCGGTTTCACTGATTACCAACGTGGGTCGCTTGTCGTTTAGCAGCAGTCTTCGCCTGCTGCGCATTTCTGTTTCAGTCCTGATTCTGTTGTGGCTGGTCGGCCTGGTCGCCTTGTTGATCATGACGCAGGCCTTTCCGGACTGGGAAAGTGGTTCCTTCTTCAGCAGCCGATTTACCGAGGAACCGCCGGCACACGATTGGCTCGACCTGTTTGTCCCGTCCAACCCGTTCCGGTCGTTGGTCGATAATTCCATTCCGGCAGTTGTCGTTTTTTGTATTGGGATTGGCCTTGGGTTAATGGGGTTACCCAACAAAGAAAAGTTGCTGGAACCGCTGGATATCCTTGTCGCTGCTCTGGCAAAATTGAACAAGCTGGTCGTCAGGTTGACGCCGATCGGGATGTTTGCCATTGTCGCCCAGGCTTCAGGTACGATTGATTTCATGCAGTTCAGCTTGATTCAGGGCTATTTGCTGACCTATGCCGCGGCAGTGGTTATTCTGTCGTTTGTCGTTGTGCCTGCTCTCGTCGCGGCCTTGACCCCCGTCAAATTCACGGAAGTCGTCAAGGCGTCTCGCGATCCGTTGATTACTGCATTCGTGATTGGTAATACCTTTGTTATTCTGCCGATGATCATCGATGCCATCCGGAAACTGTATGAAGATTACAACGTCGTCAGTGGTGAACTTTACCAGGAACCTGATTACCTGGTCCCGCTGGCCTATCCATTCCCGGACGTCGGCAGGATCGTCGGTTTGATTTTCATTCCGTTTGCGGCCTGGTTTTATGGAACCGCCATTGAACTCGATCGTTATCCCACCTTCCTGGGCGTTGGAATTCTGGGTTCATTTGGTAAACCCGTGATCACGATCCCTCTATTGCTCGACATCACCGAATTACCAAGCGACATATTCAACCTGTTCCTGGCATCCGGCGTGGTGGCCGCCCGCTTTGGCGACTTGATGAAATCAATGCACTTGATCGCATTCACGATTCTGACTGGAGTCTTTGTCGGCGGATTTGGGGAAATCAAGTGGAAGAAGCTCCTTGCCGGCTGGGCCGTCTCGGCACTCCTGCTGTTTTTGGCTGCGATCACGATTCGGGGCTACCTGAATGCCAGTTTCAAAGATACTTTTTCACGGGAGAAACTGGTGACGGAACGCGAAATGGTTTTTCCCAGCGACCGGCCGTCTGCTGTCGTTCCCGTTTCCATCGCGGATCCAGGTGAACCCCGGCCGAATGCTGAACCCATTCGCGAGGGGCAGTCGCGAGTGGAACGAATCCGGCAACAAGGTTGCATTCGAATTGGATTTGATCCCGGCAGAATGCCGTTCGCGTATTACAACTCCCGCCAACAACTGGTAGGTTTTGATATTGAAATGGCCTACTATCTCGCAAACGACCTGGCAGTGGATCGGCCAATCAGGATTGAATTTTTGCCAATTGATTCGCGGATTCCGTTGCATGAGCAGTTACGGGATGACCATTTCGACATCGCAATGTCGGCAATCGAGGGCACCGTAAACCAGGCGGCGTTGTTACCCGCGATCGATCCCTACATGGAAGTCATTTTGGCAATCGTGGTTCCAGATCACGATAAAGGAAAGTACAAGACGCGAGACGATATTTTGGCCATCCCCAATTTGAAACTATGTGTTATCAAAGGGAGCTTTTTTGCCGAAAGAGCCGCCAGAATCTCTGCCGACATTGAGCTGATCGAGCTCGAATCGGCCAATGAGTATTTCGACAACCGAAACCTCAACGCAAATGGACTCGTGATCAGCGCCGAATCAGGTTCCGCATGGACCTTGCTAAGGCCTGAGTATTCCGTCGCCAATCCCCTTGAGGGCAGAATCCGGGTGCCGTTGTATTACTTGACGGCTGCCGACCAGGAGTTTGAATCGTTTCTGCAGAATTGGTTGACCTTGAAGCGATCCGACGGCACCTATCAGCGTTTGTACGAACACTGGATCCTTGGCGAAGAAAACCAATCTCAAAGCCGTCGGTGGTACATCCTGAGGGACGTGCTTCACTGGGTCGACTGACAATCCAACAGACTCAACGATGCCAATGATTGCGCCTGTTCGCATGTCGGCCGGTACTTCATTTTCGAAAACAAGAATCTCCCACCAATATGGCTGACTAAGGACAGAGCTGAAAAAAAAAAACAGAACAGGTCGTTACCGCGAATGTCTTGACCGGTCGTATCATTCAGCAAAACAACAATCCCGAGTTGACGATGACTCATATCGACGCGCCAATCCGCCAAACGCATTCCGACCGCGCTTTCCTGCAAACAACGAGGATCGGTATTGCAAAAGCTCCGTTTACCGATCAAGCGGCGATCGAATTCGTTCGCGAAGTCTCGATCGGAACTTGATTCAACGCAGATCCCTCACTCAAACCACATCCCTCTTTTTTAGCTGTTTTTTGCATTCGACGCATTCATCCCAGTTCAGCGATATTGCATATTCCAGCGTCGAGGCAGTTTATTCAAAGCGAGCTAGCATGCCGCAACGCGATCATCCGTATTCATGGGTGCATTTGAAAAGGCATGTTCGGCGGAACAGACTCGCCAGGTTGCCAAACCTTCGGCGAAACAAGTGTGAAGCTGTCGGTCAGGGTCGAATCGTGCCAGCAGTCCATTCAGGGTGCCGGAAGCATGGACAACCATCCGGTCACAACTCATGTCAGCCTAACCGGTACAGGTTGACATATCGTACCGGGATTCTCGTCAAGACCGACAGACTTTGACTGCCCAACGTTATCGCTAAATTCCGAAGAGAGAATAGCCTTCCTTTTGCGCACCGCGATCCCTCGCAACCTATGACTCGTTGGGGAAAACCTGATCGCACGGAAGTTTGACCTAGTCACTGGAATCAGGACCCACTTGCCAGGCTCTGCAATTTGGCGTGCCACCAGCTTGATTCGGCTTGCAGGTTTGATTCGTCGTTCTTTTTTGATGGCTGAAAAAATACTGGTAATGAGAATCTCGCTTGCATCGTTGACTCTCGGCTGGCTGGTCGCTTGCGCCACGTTAATTCTGCTTTGCGCGCCAATCGAGGCTCAGAATTATGTTCTTGGGGACCCAACTGAAGATGTTTCGACAAACACTTCTGCTTTGGAAGGTCAGTTAAGCCAGAACGCGGCGCTTCCCAGATCATCGCTTGGCGAGATGCCTGGCATCCCGCTGCCTGCGAACGGGAGCCATTCCTATTTCAGCCACGATGATTTGCCTGCCTCCTTTCCTTCATCAACGGTAGAATCAAATTGGCTCGAGAGTGTCCAGGTAGGTTACGACGGCGGATTCTTGATTGCTGCCGAAAAATCATTGGATTTGGAGACCGCTGATTCGCCCTTCCTTCTGAGGATCAATGGCTGGGGACAGCTTCGACAGATTACGTTTTCGTCCGAAGGCGCAACTGCGGATCGGAACCAGTTCCAACTTGCGCGAGCCCGTTTGATCCTTTCTGGAAGTGCATTTACGAAAGACTTTGACTATTACATACAATTGGATGGACGCAGCAGCAGTGGCGACAATCTTCGGCTTCTCGATTATTTCCTGACGTATGATATTGGCCACCACAAATGGGGACTGAAGAAGGGGACGCTTGCGTTCAAGACGGGCAAGTACAAGATGCCATTTCACCTGGCCAGGTATCTGTCGGCGCGTGAGTTGGAGTTTTGTGACCGCTCGATGGCCAGTACGTTTTTTGACGTGAACCGCAGTTTGGCCTGGGGCCTGTATGGACGCACCGATCGCAGCCGCATTCCGCTATCCTGGGAGACCGCCATTTTTAATGGCTTGGTAACGGGTGGTGCCGAAACCGGAAGTAGCGGCAACCTCGACAACAACTTTGCGTATTCGGCCAGAGCTTATTGCTACCCGATTGGGGATTGGGGCACTGAACCGCTTGCAGATTTCGAAGGCCATTGTCACCTGGCAACCCGGATCGGAGCCGGCTTTGCCAATTCGACCATCGACTCGAGTGGTTCAACCGAATTTGGCGCGATTCGTGTTGTTGATTCCGGCCAGACATTGGCCAGCATATTGCCGGCTGACGCAAACCAATACACGGTAAATCTATATAGTGTCGATGCATCCATGAAGTACTTGGGCTGGTCCGCTTCGTTTGAGTACTACTTTCGCCAGGTCGGTGATATCCAGGGAGCTGCCGTTCCCGACTTGTTTGATCATGGGCACTGGTTGCAATTTGGCAAGTTCATGGTGCCTGAGAAATTTCAGTTGCTTGCCAGGTGGTCCAGGGTCGAGGGAAATTCCGGAACTCTGGGTGGTGCCAATCAGCAGTCAGAAGAAATTTCGGGGGGATTCGTGTGGTACGTCCGTGATCAACACGCCAAGTTTTCGGTGGACGCGACTCATCTTGACGGCGCGCCGATCAGTTCCTCTGCACTCGATATTTTCCCGGGTGACGCCGGCTGGCAATTACGGACGCAAATTCAATTCGCGTTTTGAAGGCCGAGTCAATCTTCGGTGCCCCGATCGTTTCGATCCCCGAATTCCGCGCGAACCAGGGGTCTCCCCATCATCCACCGTGCCGGCGAGATAGTTGAACCAGAATGCAGGTGCTCGTGTCAGTCTCCTCAACCCGAACTCTTGCAGTTCGGTGAACCGACAGCTTTGGACAGCCAGTCAACGACGCGGTCTTCCATGAACAGGTAAAATGGATTGTACCTGCATCGTATGAACAAGGAACTCGACAACAAAAGCGCACTGGGTTCAGCTCGCAGCGTGACCGATCCCAATGAGAGTCCCGTGTCGGAAGTTGCCTCGGCGGATCCGTAAATCCTGTCTTCCGCTGGAATGGGCACCGCGACATGGGACAGCGAAACGACATGCTCCGGCCATGACAGATCCGTTGTTTGCTCGTTCCATAGTTCTCCGTCGCGCGTCTGCACGCTGACCGCTCGCGAATCCGTCCGTGAGTTTTTCAATACCGCGAGCGTGTACGGCAAGTCCGTTCTTTCTAGTTTTGGGAATATCTTTTTCTCGAACGAAAGATTGAACAGGTTCCTAAGACTGCGGACCCGATCGATGTCGAACAGAAAAAGCTCACTTTTCCTGGTTTTCATTCGCTCGAACAAAACCGTAATTAACTTGGGAACGACCACGGTGGAATCCACGACGGATTGCATCGCCAACACAGGTGGCATTTCGTTCATCCGACCGGACTTTTCCAGTGCTGCAAGTTGCTTTTCCACAACTTGAGTCATCGACCACGCCTGGACACTGGCATTCATGGGCCAAGAGCTGAATTTGAACGGATCGACTTCTGCGTCAACATTTGACCATTGTGCTTTTCGATTGCGAGAAACCAACGCGACCATGTGGTAAAGCCGAGTGATTCGCGCCATCGGATTGATCCCGATCATCGGCGAAAACAACAGGAGCGCCTTCATCTTCGGCAATGACGCGTCCTCAATTGAGGATAACGCATATTGAACACTCAGTGCTCCACCGTTGGAGTAACCTGCCAGGACGAGCGGGTATCCGTCGGGCACCAGGTCACGCAAACCCCGTGCGGCAACGCGGACGGCGGCCGTCCAGTCATGCCAATCTACATTTGCCAGCGCACTTGGGCTCGTGCCGTGGCCCGGAACTCGCAACCAGACGACAGTGTAGCCTTCCGAGTGAAGCCGTTCGCCGAGCTTTCGCAACGAATAGGGTGCGTCGCTCAACCCGTGGATCAAAAGCGCACCTCCGATTGGATTGGCCGCTTCCAGTACATGAGACCGATTCCAGTTACGATCGACGATTGTTTCAGGGTTACAAACTGAACCCTGGAGATAACGGCTAAAGTTCCCGTGCACCTCATCTGCCCAGGGGCCTGAAATCAAGTCATTCAGTTCGTCAAATACCCGATTCTCCTGGACCAGGTAATCATTGAAAGTGTATCCGTTGACCTCATCGTTCGCCGTAAACTCAGAGTCCGGTTTCTGAAGATGCCAACCCTGAAGATCCGGCAAAGATTTCGCCAATCGCACCCATAAAAACAACAGCGTGATGATTGCGATCAGCGCAGTAAAAATAAAATTCGCAACCAGCAGCACAAGAACCCGGGCAACATGGAAATTCCACCCGTGGTCCGGCAAAGATCTGGCAATATTGTAACATTCAATCGCCAGCCAAATGGGAGCCACCGCGGCACAGATGACCAAAATCCAGATCGCGCACCGGATCAGCTTTGAAGTTTTGCTTACCGAATTGTTCATTTCTTGGGAATCTTGTTGCGAATTGGGCGGAAGGCAAAACTATTGAACGGAACACTCGTGGGGAATGCAACCTGATCTTGTGTTATTCGAAATCCGTGGTCGCGAAACTCGCACATCCAATTCTATCATGACTCCGCGGCGGATGATCCGGATAGCAGGCCCCACCGGAAATACCTGTCGCAGGAAGGAAAAAACCTGGTTCGATACGGCTCGAGGCAACAATGATATAATACTTGCGGCCGGAGCAACGTTCCGTGGCCGTCAGACAAATCAATGAGGCGTTAGTGGAAATGGACGACAAATACCTTCTCCTGAAACGACACCCTTGCTCGGAAGGGCTGAGCCATGATGTGCTGCGCAAAATTGCAGACAAATGCGATGTCGTGCGTCTTGAACCTGGCGAGTTCCTTCACCGTTCCAATGAAAAATTCACGGCCGTTTTTCTGTTGATCCATGGCCGCATCCGGCAAACCATTGCCGATATTCAAGGCAACACTCTGTTGCAGAAGCACCAAACGGCTGGATCGCAAATCGGCGCCCTGGCATGCGCTATTAGTGAACCAACACCGATGGAGTTGATTGCCGAGGAACCAACAACGTTGCTTCGTCTGGACTACCAGGTCGGCATTCGCCTGACAAAAGAAAACGAAGGTTTTCGGCAGAATTTCGCAAAAATGATCGCGGATAACGTCTTGAACATTATTTTGAAAGACCGTCGGCATCTCAAGCCGACGCTCGTTCCCGTGTTTCATCAATCACCCGCAACACGCCCCCTCACACCTCGCATGATCCTGCGTTTGAGGGAATTGGGAGAAAATCCCCACATCTTCACGGATCAACCGGACTGGCAGTCGATTGTTGATGTGCCTGAATTCCATCTGATCAGAGATGGAGGCCATGTGCCCCTTGAGGAAATACGACACCAGGCGGCAATGTGGTCAAATTCGAAAAGGACTTTTTTCGACGTTGGTACGTCACAGGATCTTGCCCGAATGGACCTACTTTTTGAAGTGGGCCAAAAAGTTCTCTGGTGTGTCACGCCGGAAAACTGGCGAGAATCACTCCCCCGGCTCAAAGCCATGATCCAGCGAACTCCCGGCTGGCGAGACAAGGTTAACGTCGTCTGGTTGCTGCCAGGCGATTGTCGATTCGCACCCCTGGCACCCGAAATGGAACAACTTTCCAGGCGAAATTTCAAGCTGTCATTTGAAGAGCCGCCAGCGAATCAAAGCCGCGAACTGGTGAACGGATTTGAAAGGATCATTCACCAATTGAGAGGTATCCGAATTGGCGTTGCACTGGGAGGCGGCGCTGCGCGGGGAATGGCTCATCTGGGTGTGTTGAAGGTTCTGGAGCAGAACGGGATAATCATCGACATGATTGCCGGGACCAGCGTGGGAGCGATGACGGGAATCCTGTATGCGTCGGGAATGGAGCCCGATTACAACGTAGACTGTTTCGTAAGAGACCTGGAACCGGGATGGTTATTTCGTCATCTACCCAATGGAGGCTATTGGTACCTGCTATACAAATATCGTCGCAAGCAATTCGATCCAATGTTGCGGAAGTACTTGAATGACAGTCGGTTGGAACAATTGACGATCCCGGTTCGATCGGTAACCGTTGACTTGGTCTCAGGGACAGCTGTCGTGCGTGCAGAAGGCGACTCCGTGCATGCGATCACGGAAAGCATCAACTTACCCGTACTCTCGATTCCCATCAATCGCGATGGCAAGTCGTTGGTCGATGGTGGCATTGTCAATAATGTCCCGGCTGATCTGCTGGCTACGAGCGGATGCAATATTGTCATCGCGGCCAGTGTGACGGCAAACCTGGAGCAGCGATTCGCTTCCAATTGTCCAGGCACGCCAACGTCCAAAATGAAATCGGCGTCCATCATGAATACAATCCTGCGCACCTATGTCGTGCAAAATGTCAACATGAACTCGGTCGGGGTCGCACCCGCAGATTTCGTGATCCAACCGGACGTGACCGGTTTCGACATCACCGAATTCGTCCGCGCAAAGGAAATGGCCACGATCGGCGCCGAGACCACACTCAGGGAAATTCCCAAACTCCGAAAGTTACTGGCCACGGTCGACAAACAACTTTATGGCAGTGACAAGGAGCATCCTTTTACATCGAACGGCGAACACTGACAATTGAATATTACCTGCAAAAGCAACGACAGTCGCATGCCTCTCCGAACGCGGCGATTGCCAACCTGTTTTCTCCCGTCGTGCAAGATGATTTGTTTTTCCGCATGGACCTTGCAAATCAAGGGGGTCAAATCGCCTGGACACGGTCGCGCTGGTCATTGCATGCAACAAAAAACCTGAATCCGCTTCAACCTCGAACTGACGAATCACCCAAGGAAGTCCCATGAAACCTGAAACGACTCGAGCGTTTGTATTGACTCTGTTGGTCAACCTGTTGGCAGGCACAACACTGGCGACCGATGGTACGCCGTTGTTGTGCACCAAAAGCAAACTGGTTTTCGAAGAGTCGTTTTCCGCGGACAAACTCGATTCGCGTTGGTCGGCAGCCAAGGGGGACTGGAAGATCGTTGATGGGGCATTGCAGGGATCCGAACTGAAGGAAGACATGCATGCGGCAAGTATTCGAACGGATGTTGAGTTGCCTGGCACGTTGATCCTGCAATTTGACTTTAAATTTGACGGGGGTAACACAATCCACTGCTCGTTCAACGGCAGAGGACATATCTGCCGAGCAACGATAACCTCTCAGGGATTCGTCCTCAAAGGTGAGAAAGTCAAAAATGATGATGCGGACAAAGCAGTCACAGTCGGGCAAGTGCAACAGGAATTCGTAAAAGGCAAGTGGTACAAGATGCAGATCGAGATCGATGGCGAAGAGTTCGTCGCGCGAGTCAACGACGGTCCGATCGCGTTTGGTTCACATGCCAAAGTCGCGAGAGAAAAAACCAATTTCGGCTTTCCCATGGCCGGCGTCAGTTCTCAGATCGATAACATAAAAATCTGGTCCGCCACCTCGAATCCTGATTGGGCAGCTACGAAAAAAAGATTGCCTGCGAACAAGATGGTCGCGCCAACGCCGCCGACTCCCAAAAATCGGTTTGCGACGTTAGACAAAAACAACGATGACAGGCTTTCGCTGCAGGAATTCATTGGCAACCGGCCCAGGGAGGTTCAGGCAACGGCTGAAAAACAATTCAATCGAAAGGACAAAAACAATGACGGATCGTTGAGCCTGTCAGAATTTGTCCCACGTCAGGCCGACAAACAAGACTAATTCCTGTCTTTGTTCCCTGGTTTTTGGGCGCGTTCAAGGGATTTCGGCTGTGTGAGTCCGTCATCTGGTTGGTTCCAGAGACGATACGGGTCATCTTGCCGGCGCATTTCGTCGAGCAGCAGGGTTTCCATTTCGGCAAGCTTGTCGGCGTAGCGAGAGTCGTTGGCGAGGTTGACCTGATCCAGGGTCGGGTTGATGCCTGATAAAGCCATCACCTTGGGATCGTGGTGTTCCTGAATCAACTCGTGTGGATTTTCGGCGAGGTTGAACAGCTGAGTTTCTTGAACCCTGTCGTTGGTCGAACCGTATTTGAGCAGCTTCCAGTCCCCTTTTTTCACACAGCGAATGCCAGGTTTTGCACCCCCGCAGTAACACCCATAAAGCACTTCTCGTACCGTGTCCTGCTTGCCTTCGAGGACTGGCTTGAAGCTGATCCCTTGATTGGTCGTTGGAACCGCGACACCGGTCAGGTCGCACATGGTTGCCAATGTATCCAGCAAATAGACGTTCCCCAATACCCGGGATCCGGGCTTGATCCCCGGTCCTTTGACAATCAAAGGAACACGAAACGTATGTTCGTAGAGATTCTGTTTTCCCTGCAAGCCATGACGCCCGATCGCCATACCGTGATCCGCCGTGTAGAAAATATAGGTATTTTCCAGTTCTCCCATGGCCGAGAGTTTCTTGAGTACGCGACCGATTTGAATATCGATGTTTTCGCTGCAAGCGAATTCGCGACCCAATTCATTGCGAATCGTATCTTCATCCCGGTTTTTCCAAACACCGCTCACCGCAACTTCATCCCGTACGTTCATGTGCGTGTTATTAAATGGATGCAATGGCAGGTAGTTGCCGGGTAGCACTGGCTGTCTGGGATTTCCGGCTGGCAACGAGTTTTTGTCGGCGTGATTAACCGCACCGTAATAGGCCAGCAACTCAGGTCGCCCATCTCGTGTATCATGCGGATGCGAAAAACCAAAATAGATCAGAAAAGGGTCGTCTTCCTTGACGGCCTCACGTTCGTCGAGGTAATCAAGGACCTGTTGGGCATGCCAAGGACTGCCATCCTCATCGGTTGCTCCGCGCTTCGTTGCATCACGGCGAACCTTGAACAGCGCGTTAGCCGCTTCAAAGCTGTTTCCCTTCTTGCAGGTCCGCATGGTGGCGTATCCACCCCGATTGAAAACCGCCGGAATCGTGAAATTGGCAAGATCAGCGGGAACATGTTGCACATTGGAGATAATCGGATTGCCCTTCCGACCGGGCTTGTTGTGGACGTGCCAAAGCGGCCGGCCTGCCATGATCATATGTCGCGACGAAGTACAAACCGCGCCGGTCCAGGCACCCATTTGATGGGCTGCATCAAATACCATCCCGTCCGCTGCCAGTTGATTGATGTTCGGCGTTTGGAGTGTGGAATCCTCGCTGTAAACCCGCAAGTCAAACGGTGACTGGTCATCGACGATAATGAACAGGATGTTTGGACGCTTGTCCTCCGCAACCGCCATCGGGTGCCAGAGATCAGAAGATAGCAAGAGCCCCAGGACGGCGATTATCGTTATGAGCCGATTCACGTATTGATCCTCTGGGTTGAAATAAAGGTCTGATTTATAGATCAACGGCATGTGCTGGTGACCTATATTAGATCACAGATCCATGACAATTACGGCAACGAAACGCACTGGTTGCCAATCCCATTGGCCAGTCCAGAACGTGCCACGAGCATCTGTGTCAACCTCGGGACGACCCTTGCCGGCGTTTGGAATTCAATGCCGGTTGCGTTAAACACTCCGGTGCTCCGGCCACGACCGACTGGTTCAGCCGATTCCGGGCCAGTTGTCAATCATCGTCGCGACAACGTCGAGGGGGTAGCCAGGTCCACGACTTCAAAAAACTCGCCTGCAACGGTCGCCAATCACGGCAATCGACCTTTCCGACGATTCGGAACCGCGACCCAAGTTCTTGGGTCGACGTACCGTTTTTCTTACAATATTTCGAACCGCGACCCGAATACACGGCTTGTAGTTCATTTATCCATCCCAGGGGCCGATTCGTTGATCGCCAAAACAGATCCAAAACAGTATGTCCGGTTTGATAAGCCCAGAAATGGTTGTGGGATGGGATGCTGTTCGATTGGATGCATGGGTATGGTCGGAATGTTGATCATGGTTGCCGTCGTCGGATACTATGGCCTGTTCCACAGCAACCTTGCACTGCAACTTTTCGAAGCCGCGATTGAGCAAGACGGCAAAGTCGAAATCGAAGGCCTAACAGGGAACCTCTGGTCAGGGTTTTCGGCGGACGAACTACGTTTCAAGACCGTCGACGATCGGTGGTCCAGCCTGAGTAACATCAAGTTCAATTACGAAAGTGATGCCTCGCTGATGGGAACCGAGCGGTTGGTTATCAAGGAACTTTCGGTCGATGGCGGAACGATCTACGCTGATTGGGATTCCGATGAAAGCGAGATTGAGTTTGATCCGGGCCTCGGCGAAGAATTCGAAAAAGAGTTTGACGAATTAGGCAGTGACTTTCACGATGAAATTGGCACTCTGTCCAGTTTCCGCGAATTGAGAATCGAACTCGTTTCCGTCGCCAACCTCAAGATCATCAATCCTGCCACGGAACTGGAAATCACGATCGATGAAATCAGGTTTGCAGGTTTTCATTGGAAAAAAGGTGACTTCCAGAGTCTTGGTGAACTTTTCGCGCATTCCAGCCAACTGGATCTGAAAACTGTACCCAGTGTCATGTATGCTGAGATGAAGCATTCCGAGCGATTCGAAGGAACGTTGTGGGCCCAAGCCAACCCCCGACTCAAGGCTGACCTGCCATTTGTTGTCGATATCGGAATCGATGATGACCTGAACGTTTTTGTCAGCGCGGACCTGTGCAATGGACAGTTTCGGCTTGTTGACGACTCGGATCAATCCACGTTGAGCTATCTGGATTTTTCTCTGTCCGATTTCGTTCAATTTAAATCCGGAAAAACGCTGCCTTCCAAGGTTAATTTGCAACTGGAATATGGAAAAAACAAGAAACTGGGTCCCATTAATGTAGACAACGACGGTTCGTTTGAATGGGGACGAACGCGGTTTAATAATCTTCAGATCGAACCTAGCGAAAAAGGCCTGCCGACTTTGGTTGCCACGGGAAAGGTAAACAACGAAGACGTTAAGGCATCCATCCGCATCAAAAATCCATTGTCGGCCTTTTGGAATGTTAGTTTGCAAAGTGAGGCTTTCGACACACTTGAAAATTTGTGGGCCCAGACACTTTTTGGCAACGCTTTCGAGAAGTTGGCCAATGAGGAGCAGAAAATCGTTCGCGCTGCGATTGCTCAACAAACTGCCGACTCGACCGAAGATCAAAATCAGATCGAGTCCAGCGTCAATGGGTCGCCAGAACGCGGCGATGCAGATCGCCATCGTGACAAGGACGATGACGAGGACGCACATTCAAATTGCGAGTGACAACTGTTGGCATTATTACCAATTCATCGGCCGAATTCGCTTGTCGGGCGCTGGCCAAAACAGAAAAACCGGATGTTCATCTGTGCAGGGCCTCCGATTTTCCGCCAAGATCCAGGCCTGTGATCGGGAAGTTACTGTTGATCGATGCCCTGACGATCTTGTGGTAAACGCGATATCCCGGTCGCGGCTCCTGATCACATACCGATTTTTCAGACATCACGGATCGGAACCACCCGCTGGAGTTGAGTGAAACGCGTCGGGTTACGAAGCCGATCCCACAACGTTGCCCGTCGCAAGTTGGGGTCCCGATCGTCAATTACGTGAGTCTTGCCACGACGAGTTCGCAGCAACAATCGTCCATCGGAAAGAACCTGGCCAACAATCCAGAATTTTTCGACCATATAACTGTAATGATCGCCTTTGGAGGATGCGTTGACGTGACGTGCCCGTGGACCGGGATGGGTTGTTTGCTTGTGTTTACGATAGATAACCACGTCGCCCGATTTCAACGAAGACCTAAACAAGTCCACCTCCCACATTTTCCGTCCTTGCCACCACATTCAACCGTTGGTGGACCAGAGTTCCTTCTTTGGATTGACACAACGCCTTTCATTATGTCCAAAATCCATGAAAAAGTCTACCCAATTTGTTTCCTGATCGGAATTGACGGTCAAGTCGAACCTTGAATCTGTGTTGGCGACGGTGCTTCGTCATTATTCTGGCGGACTTGATTCGACGCCTAACTCAAGACTTCCAGCATTCGTTTTCGCGCACGCCGACGGTCAAATCGACTCCATGCTTTGCAAAATTTCGCGCGCTGAAACGAGGCTTGACGTCGCTGGATCGCGATGAGTTGGCCCAGTGCCAGCAATTCGTCACGGTTGACTGCTTGTATCGGACCACGTCTCGCGTACTGAAAAAGCTGCTGTGTCGCGATATGCGCATCCTGAAATTCGCCCAATACGTTTTGAAGCGTCTTGAGGGGCTTGAGAAAGGGGTCCAGCGACTTACCGTAGACCGTGCGAAAGAACTCAAACAAGTAACGCAGGTGTTTGCAGTCAATTCGCAGCGCATGAAGTTCTACATCTGGCGACGTTGGCATGATCGCTCGTCCGTCCAGTAGCACACGTCTGTATTGCTTGCCAAGGAGCCGCCGGGCGGCATCGCAAATGAGCTCTTCCCCACCGCTGATCACCATTCCGGAAGAAGGTCCGCGCCGTAACATCTTGCTGAAATTTGACTTCAGTTCACGGTAGCGATTTCCAGACAGGCAATCGATCAGCTGTTTCCGAGCCACTTTCATTTGCTCTTCCAAATATCGTTGATATCCATCCAGGAAAAGCACTCCATCGGCGGGAAATTCATCAACATAGCCGTTGAGGTTGTGCTGAAGCACATTCAAGTCGCGAACGCGTCCCAGCACCTTGGCGAGCCATTTAAATTCGCGGTTCAGCTTTTTTCTTTCGGCAGTTTCAAAGACTGATTTATAGGCTAACAAAGCTGCACGAATTCGTCGCGTTGCCACCCGCATCTGGTGGACTCCCTCGGTCTCAAGCCCCTCCCAGGCAATTGGTTCCTCGTCGAGCATTATTTCGAATTGCTCGAGCAAGCAACGGTACACCAGCCTGTTCGACAAGTCTCTGGGCTTTAAATGCCTGTCGCGCAGTTTGCGCAAAAACGGCGACGCGACACTTTGCCCCACATCCCCCTTCGGCGGCCCAGGTGGATGTAAGCCGAACGGCCTCAGGCAGCGTTCGAACTGACTTAGCCGCGCAGGCAACAAGCTGAATCGGTGCTGTAGCATTGTCGCCAGACCACGTAGCGCATCCTGCGGTCCTTCAATTCGCTCCAACGTAAGCTCGGTATACTGCAAATTGTCCTTGACGGACTTGCCGTCCGGTTCCGCAGGTCTAACGGTGGCCTGGTTCAGCGTCATGTTAATCAAAGCGCCCTCGATGGTTCGCAGTTGGAAGCGCTGGCGATGGTTTTTGACTTGGAACAGCTCCCGCAACTTATCCTGCTGAATTTTCGCCAGGCATTTCTGGACTGGTCCGGCTGGCACGCGAGCGCCTTTGGCAGGAAACCTGGCAACTTCCTGAGTTACTTCCTTTTGTTGACAACCTATTCCATTGGCTGAACAAACGGAATTCAAACCGATTTTTCGATTGCCTTCGACAGCTCGCCATCGATAGGTCCAACCGCCGTGATATAGCTTCCAACTCGGCGTATCAAAATAACGGTCAACGATGTCGACGGTAGGCAGCTGTTTCGGTTTCATGCCAAAGGACGACAACACCTCGATCAACTCCTGGGGTTGCAAGGATCTCTGGATCAGAAACCTGGTTTCGTATTCCGTCATGTCGCACAATTCATTGAAACCGCAGCAAGATCCGTCTGCGGACCCAAACAATACCGTTTTCCGGATTAAGACTCGAGACAGTTAACCGTTGGTCCACCGCCGACAGTGGCCACCTGGGCTGGGGCGATTTGCGATAGGCTGGTTTTTCGTCGAACACTCTACCCGGCGATGAACGCCCCATGAATATGCGCGCTACGCCGCCTGGCATAATTCAGACTACCATCTGACAGTTTCCGATACCACAAATTATTGCCCAAGCCCAAGTCCGCGAAAGCTGGTGAGGCGATTACGGTTCACGGCCAACCACAGAGCGATACCGCTCCAGAGCCGGCGCCCCGGTGGAAACCAGATTCCAGCTGTTTGTGGGAATTCCCAACAACGAAACACAGCATGGATTTTGCGATCAAAACAATGATCTGGCTGACAACCGGTCAAATCCTATGAATGACTGCTTGGCCCATTCGTATAAAGGATGAACCAAAAGCATCGCTGCGAGCCTTTTTCCGCGACGCAGGATTGCCAGCATGAATGACTATTTGGCCAACTTTCTCGGAACGACCCCGTCACCAGTAGCTGAACCGGCAAGCAACCAAGCGAGATTAAACGTCGCAAGCTTGGCACCTTGGCTTTCAAACTGAAGAAAGATCAGACCTTCAGCAGAGGTACCCGGTCTTCCGACCGTCAATGAGGAATAGGCAAATTCACCTTCGTAGATCAATCGTTTTGACGGCCAAGTCTGTCCCCCGTCGAAGCTGGCCCATACGGTTCCGTGATTACGTCCTTTCGGACTGTCGCAGTTACTATAGATCAAGATGTCAACGTCCTCGACTGGCAGTCGCGTCAATCCACCCATGCACCCGTAGTTTGTATCCAAGGGCCCGTCGGGCAGCGGTTTGATGATGCGATAATCTTTCCATGTGTGACCTCCGTCATCGCTGAACGCCCCTCGGCGTCGACGGTTATCCGGTCTTTCCTGCCAATGCACGCGAGAGTTGTAGTAGATTCGTCCATCGGACAACTCGGCGACGGCAGCTTCACCGGTTCCGTTTTCCGGAAACGGATCGCTTGTTTGCCAGGTCGTTCCCCCGTCATCGCTGTAGATGGCGTTGGCATAATGTGTTGGCCATTCACTTTTGTCATTTCGTTTTCCATAAAACCGCGAGGCCCGGAGCAATCGACCTTGATGTTCGCCGTGGCGCAGCGTAATACCATGTTCATTCATGTGCATGGATGGCAGGTTGCCTCTGCTGTCGGTCTGAATCGTGACCTCCTCAGCAATCCAGGTCTTGCCATCATCGCGGCTACGATAAACGGTCAGCGGTGCCGGGGGGTGTTGTTGTTCTACGAATGCCAGAATATCGCCCGAGGTTTCGTCAACAGTCAAACCGCCACCCTGAAATCCCGATTCGGCGATAGTGACTTCGTCACCCCAGAACTTGCCACCGTCTTCACTTCGCCGCGCGAGAACATTCTTGTTGGCCCAGGTCGCCAACAATGTTCCCTTCATTGTGACGACGAGATTGGGAAAACGTCCGCCTTCAAAGATCGATTGAATGTCCATCCGAGGATCGCCAAGAAATGCGTCGACGGTTCCTTCGCTGGACTTTTGTGCTGCTGCGCAAATAGCAGGTAGCCAGAAACCAGCGAGGACAAATACAATGTTCGACCAACCTTGTTTCGACATCAGTTAGATCCTTGTTCTATTATTCTCGCACCAGGCTCGCATATCTTTCAGGGATTCATCAAATTCTACCTTGGGACCTCAATTCCGCCGCCAACTTTCGCTGATAGGTCAGGTGCGCGACAGCGTTTTCGCGGGCGTTCTGGCTGTAATAGATGAATCCAAGTGCTTTTCTGGTTCGGTCTGCCGACAAATTGCCGCCTGCGCGATGAATCGTCAACGCATGATGAACCAGCAGGTCTCCAGGCTGAGCAGGAATTGCAATCTCGTTCACAAGATCTTGTCCGTCCGGGAAATCGTCAATCCCCTGGCTGAAGCCCAGTGTATCAGTTCGAGCGTGATTGCGCATTCCCTTGCAATGCGATCCACGTACGTATCGGACACATCCGTTCTCCTGGTCGGTCTCATCCAACGCCAACCACATCGTCAGCGCATTGCAGGGGTCGAGCATGAAATAATAGCCGTCCTGATGAGGTGGAGTCGGTTGTCCGGTGCCAGGCGGCTTGTTGAAATACTGCATGTTTTTGGGTACGACCTCACAGTCCAGCAAAAGTTCGGCGATCTGGCGGAATCGGCCACGGGTAAACAAACTGTGAAACCACGGATCGTGATCGCCCATGCGCTGGATCTGCTTCAGCGCGGCCAAATTGTTTTTATCTTCGAAGAACACTTCGGACGACGCCATGTTGGGTAGCACGTTTTCGATGAAGCGATCAACGTGCGTCTTGACTTCCGTCACCTCAATGCTGGACAAGAATCCGGGCAGGACGACAAAGCCGTCGATCGAAAATCTCTGTGACAAATCACTCGTGTTCGCAACAAGGTTCATGATTGACTTTCCTGTTAGCGTTGTTCGCCTGGATTTCATTCCAGAGAAGGGAACAGTCCCAGCAGTTTGACCATTGGTTGAAAAAACAATAAAGGAGGAAATTCAAACCTCACAACGGTCCTGCACCCAACTGGCTTTCAGTTCCTTATCTACCACCATTGGTTTGCGAAAGAAAGCCGGACTCGCCGTCGTCGACAAAACAAACGGAAGAACTGGCGAGTAGCTGGAATCGGCTTCGCCCGTGCAGTTTTTCCGAAACAATTGTTGATTCGAGCTATTCCCGGGTCGTCGTCCGAATCACCTATTCCCGACAATCCCGTCATTGGCAGTGGACTGTCGAGCTCGACCTTTGGGAACACGACCTTTGGGAAGACCTTTGGGGACAGACCTTTGGGGACAGACCTTTGGGGACAGGCATCTATCTGGTTTGGGAAATGCAAAACCAGGAATAAGCTGGGGAAAATTGGGAGAAAATTGGGGGAGAAAATTGGGGACAGGCATCTTTCCGAGCTGCCAGACTCTTTCGGCAACTGCTTGTAAGAATCCCTTAATAGTATTATTTTGTATACTTCCGAATCCCATTCACTGGAGAACGCGATGGCCAGGCAAGCTCGACGTGAATCGATCGACCCCCTCGAAATCCAAATTATCCACACAACGCAACGATGCGTCCGACAGGCTTATCTGTGCGGTGTCAATCATGTGACCGGAAAATCTTATGAGCACCGCCGACAATGGATTCGCGATCGACTGGAATTTCTGGCCTCGGTATTCGCGATTGACTGCCTGACGTTTGCGGTGTTGTCCAATCACCTTCATTTGGTTCTTCGAAGCCGTCCAGATGTTGCTCAGCAGTGGACGGGTGAAGAAATTGCAAGGAGGTGGCTTCGACTTTGCCCTCTCCGTCGTCAATCGAATGGTGATCCGGCGGAACCAACCAAAGCAGAACTGAATGTAATTCTCAACGACCCAGCAAGGCTTAACATGCTTCGGATCCGGCTTTCGGATATCAGCTGGTGGATGAAGTGCACGTCGGAAAATATTGCTCGTCGCGCCAACAAGGAAGAAGGAATAACCGGGCATTTTTGGGAAGGTAGATTTGGCGGACAAATGATTATTGACGATGCATCCCTATTGGGGTGCGCAATGTATGTGGACTTGAATCCGATTCGGGCGGCACTGGCCGATACGCCGGAGAGTTCTGATTTTACAGGTGCGAAAGCCCGAATTGACGATTTGAAAAACCAATGTAATGACACCATTATGTCGCTTGATCGGTCTGAATCGGTCGAGACGCAAGAAAACAGCGGTTGGATGGCTCCACTCGAAATCGACGAGTTTCTTGATCCCAGCGGCCCCAATCCAGGCAATGGTCGCCGCGCGAGCAACAAAGGATTTCTGCCGATTTCGTTGTCACAATATCTGGAATTGCTCGACTGGACTGGTCGGGCGATTCGGTCCGACAAGCGTGGCGCTATTCCAGTCAAACTGGCCCCAATCCTGACTCGAATTGGTTTGGATGCCGATCGTTGGTGCATGTTGGTCAGCAGTTTTGAGCGGCTATTCAAGCGGGTTGCCGGAACAGCGGAATCCGTCGCAGCCGAAGCCCAGCGTCGCGGACAATCCTACTTTCACGCACCTGGGGGCTCGCTTTTCATTACGAGCAATACCTGACGAGAATTCGAGGTCAATTCTATTTTCCGAGCGGCCCTTGCGATGTGATTCACATGCGGAACCAGAGTCGGTCCGCGCAAGAATTTTCCATCCTGCGAGTCACCAACGGTTTCGTGCCCGTTCGATCATGTTGTAATGGCATTCGACCGATCTCAATTATCGCAGCGCAGGTTTTGATAATTACTCAATATCAACGTCCGTGTTTTTACTCCCACAAGAAAGCCTGTCACTGTAGATTGTTCACCGTTGGATGGGCTGATTGGAATTCAAGAATGCCTGTCCCTCTCATCTCCCGCCTCTCATTTCCCGAGGTCATTCATGCCTGTTCCTGTTCCTTGTCACTTACACTACAACTGCGACGCTCCGATCAATTCAAGGCTCGGCGTTGTACACCCGGTCAACTCGAACCGTAATTCAAGCCGTATCGGTTTGACATCAGGGCTTATGCCAGAAACACAATTCAAGCGATTGGAAACCTCCAAACGACAATCGCCAAACCTTTATGAATAATGAATTGGCCGTTACAAATTTACTTCTATTCACCAACTCATTCTATTTGAAACGACAACGATCGGTTGGCTGCACGCCTGATATGCTCCAGATAGTCTGGCCAGATGTCGAGCGCCTTCCGTTGAGCCACGACATTCATGAATCCTAACTTGCAATGGCCCAACTGCGTCACGATTTGCGTCTGATCACTAGCCCCAAGCTCGAATTCGTCAGCCAGTTTTTCTTCCGTAAACCAGATTTGAATCCCGGTAACGTCGCGCTTCAAATTGCTATGCTTTTGCATCAGGAATATTGCTTTCCCGCCATCGGTAATCCCTCCCCCACTGGAGACTTCCCATTTTTCCGGCAAGCCCTGTAACAGATTCTCCAGCAATCGGTTCTTCGGCGTTTGTTTACCCGCTGCAATCTGAACGTTGACCGTGTTGGATTCTCGCCAAAGAGCCTGCATAACCCCTTGGCCCCCTTCGGTCAAAAATTGGTAAGGTCCCGCTTTGAGCAGAAACAAACTGTTGACATCCACGTTTTCCCAAAGCGTCAACGATTCACCCGGATTTAGAAACCGTTTTTCTGCGGAAGTCTGTGGCGTCATCCCAATAAATTTTGCCGATCTACCGCCTTCCCGAGTTGCACGTAGCAAGCGGAAAGGCTCGTGATATTGTGCATCAATCTCGGTGGGTGCCTTTCCGAAGTTCTTGATTTCCAATTTGAACATCAACGGCCGCCCGGCGGTTGGTTTTTCAGTAATCAGTGTCAACCGCGTTCGCAGACCGCTCTGTTCTGCGGGTGGTCCCCACGATGCAACATCGGTTCTATCCGGCTTGGAGGCAAACTCTTGCGTCTGTTGAGGAGCCAGATCGATCGGATTCTCGATTTCCTGTCGGGATTCACCCGGTTTCCCATGGATCAACTCATCAGCCGATGGGCCGGATTCCGCTTGCGCCTCCTCAAGAAGTCGCTGCACTTCGTAATGCCATATCATTTTCATCGATACTTTGTTTTCGAACGCCTTTTTGTCCTGTAGAATCTCAAAGCGAATGGCACCATGTGGCGGATCACCTTCGTTTCCCGGAGCACCTGTTATCCCATTCATGGCGACTTGAACCGGGGGATTCGGATACTCGGGGCTTTGCTTGATTCTGCGCGTCTTCATTACCATGACGACTTTGCCAGGAACTTCCCGGCATTCAATCACCAACTGCTCCGCCCCTCCGTCTGGCGCAGCCCAGGCACGAATCACACCGCCGGCATCGATCAACTCAAGCTTGCCTTCCGTCACCACCACGGTCATCACTTTATCGCCGCGAATGACCTCTACGTTGTTTCCGCTGAATTCGGCCCGCAACCCTGAGCCTTGGGGCAGACTGAATAGAACTTCCGTCGCTTCTGTTCGGTCAACCAACAGGTAATTGGGATTCTTGGCCGAAACAATCGATTCCACGTTCGAGGTCATACGATCCTGGAAAATCGAAGGATCACGTGCTGATAACTCGCGTATCCGGTCTGTGGCGGATCGACCGCCACGCGAGGCGCGGATGACCGCTCGGGTGATCCCATCAACATCTTGATCAATCACTCGAAACATCCGTGGATCGTCACTGTCCAATTTCGAGTGCTGTTGGTGACCCGAATCACCACCCGAAGCGTGCGGAGGGTTCACTTTCTCGCCTGATTCGAGTGATACATATTCGTAAATGAGTTCACCTGTTTTTTCGTCCACGGCAAAAAGTTCGACGGCCAATTTATCCTTGCCGTCGCGATCCAATTGAACGATCGAAACCGTCTGCCAGATGGGCCTCGATTTAGTCCAACCCATGTTCCAAATCGACTTTCCGGTCGTCGCATCGACAGCCACTATGTCAAACATCAGCGACAGGTAGACGATAATGTTTTCTTGTTGGACGCCGATATCGACGGGTGATCGAATACCATTGGCTTCCACCCATCCCGTTGAAACCCGATTGTCGCAGGAATACGTGTGAGTGGCCAGAATTTTGACGCCAGGACGCTCCATTCTCGCTGGACCATTTTTGTGTCCACGCGAATTGACGGTTACCGAATCCAGTTTGGTCACCGCCGGCGCGGAATTGATGACAGGTTTCCCGCTGCCGCTCGTTCCCGCCATGAAGTACAACGCTCCTTCAGCTGCGACAAACCATAAGCCTTCTCCATGCTCACCTTTTACCCGTTGAATCCAATCTGTCCCCAAGAGCCCGAAATCCGAATTCGCTGTGTCTAGCACCAGCGCGTTAACCGGACCAAATTCCGGGCCGACTCCCAACGCGACTTTGTTAATCCGAACGACTTTGAACCGATGCTGGTTCGTCTGATTCAATCCGTAAAATGCCAGGTGTCCGGGCACCCAGACCGCATCATCCTGATATGGAACAACGGTCGTAGCGCCATCGACGGGCTCTGACAGATCGTGGAATTGAACGGTCTTCTGAGCGATCTTTGCTTGCCCAGTCGATTCGATGTCCCGGACCGGCTTGCCCAAGCCGCCCTTATCCAACACAGCCATTGCCTGAAATGGGCGTTTTTTCATTGGCGCTCGCACTCCAAAGTCGATTTCACCGAGTTCGGTCGCACCCAACTGCTCGGCGATACGGGCCGGAATGAAAGAGTACGCCATTACATTCGTATATTTCATTGCGAGTGACGACTCGCGCAACTCACCTTCGTCGCCAACCGAGAGATTGATACCGGTAAAAACCCGGTGCTCGATTTTCGTTTTGGAATCAGTCAAGACCGCTTCTGTCTTGCGTTTTTCATCCTTGATGATCACAGTTACAGAATTGGATTCTGAGCCATTTGTCGCAGCATTGGCGATTTGTGCGTTGTCGACTCGTCCCAGTGGAACGGCTGTCGCGACCGCCACCCACGTACCGCCAAGCAGAAGTGCGATGAATCCCGTGGTAATCGCGATCGCTGGCCACAACGGTCCAGTTCGAACCGGTTCAACGTCGAGAAGACGACGGATTCGATACAGTAGGGAACCGTTGTTTGCCGCAATCGCCAGGCGTTCAGCGTTGCAGCGGATTTCTTCCATCTGTGCCAGCGCCCGGACAAACGCCTTGCGGTTTCCACACACCTCGACAGCAATATCGTCGCAACAGTTTTCTCGCTCTGCACGAATTCGGTTGGAAATCCTCCAGACAGCCGGATGATAAAACAGCAGCGTTTCGAAAACAGCCTGCACAAGGTTGACGGGATAGTCGTATCGACGGATATGTGCCAATTCATGCGCCATGATTGATTCGAGCTCGGCCGCCGTAAAGCCGGACAGCATACTCGCGGGGACCAGGATTGCCGGCCGAATGCAGCCAACGACAGACGGCACCGCTTCCCGCGCCGTTTCCAAAATTCGAATACGCTGTCGCAGGTTCATTTTCTTCGACAACCGACTGACCATTTCAAACAGCTCGCCATTCGTTACCACGACACTTTCGCATTGCCAACACCTAACTCGGTGCAGACCACACAACATGCGAATGGCCAGACAGCAGACGCCCGTCAACCAAATCAAAACGAACCACGGTATCGAACTCTTCAACAACTCGAACGCGGCCCCCCTGCCGGAAGTCCAAAAAACCGGCGATCCCGTGTCTGGACGATTGAATTCCAGCCAATCCAGTTGGATGGATGAATTCTGTGCACCCAACCCCGCAGTAGAATCCTCAGTTGGCTGGGAGAGAGCCATCCCGTCGCCAAATGCACGAATTCCTGAATCCCTGGCGACCCAAGAGCCCGCAGGTGACTTTGTCTGGCTGCCGATCCTGTCTGAAACTGCGATCTGGTACGTCAATGTTGCGATGGGCGCAAATGCCATGACCATGAGCCCCGTACAAGCGACAGCGTACCTCAATTGTGCGGAATTCCGACACATCATGTGGAGGATTACTTCCACAACGCCTCCAACCAGTGCGGCCTGCCAGAGGAAATGAATGAGTGTCCAGCCAATCGAAGTAACGAGGCTGTGACTCGCCAGGCTTTCCATTTGCGTCGTGATCATTGATGGTCCCTTTCCAGTTTGTCCAACAGTTGTCGGATTTCAGCCAACTCTGCAGGCGAGGATTTCCTGGAGGAAAGCGCTTGCATCACCAATTGCTGCGCCGAACCCTCGAAGACCTGTTCCAGCACTTGGCCTACAATCTGTCGCTGAGTTCTGATCTGCGTGACGGCCGCTTCATAGACGTGGGCATGCTGGGATGCGTCACGTCGCAAAAGTCCTTTTTTCAACATGATCTGCATCAACTTGAGAGTCGTCGTATAGCCGGTCCCGCGTTCGCTTTCCAGCCGCTCCTGAACCTGCCGCACCGAGGCCTTCCCCAGCTTCCAAACTACTCGCAAAATCGCCAATTCGGCGTCCGTCGGATTGGATAGCTTTTTTTTGACCATGTCCGGTCCCCTGTCCAATAGAAAAAGCAGTCTCGCTCTCGGACTCTTTATACGAATTATTTCGTAGATGTCAACGAAACTCTTCGTAGATATTTTTCCAGCGGTTTGGCGTCCTCGAGGAGAGCAATGGGAAAAACCCGGGCGCCGCGCAAGGCAGGGTTGGCGTCCCAACGATCTTGAGCCCCCCATTCAGTCGGGGTTATTCGCCAACCGATCAGCGTTCCAAGTCGTCGATTATCAAGAAATATGATCGCCGGTCAGGTTTTCATACAACATGCAAGCAAAGTGAATGATCGTCGCAAATCCCGGCAGACAACTGCTGGCGCCAACATAATAGAAGTTCGGGAACGGGCTTTGGTAATTCAGCCTACGCAAGTTGACGTGTTTGGGATCCAGCGGCGTACTGTAACAGTTCCCTTTCGGGGCTTTCACGAAGTGTTCGTTCGTTAACGGACTGCCGACCACCTGTTCGACGATGTGATCGGACAGTCCGGGAATATACTCTTGTTCCAAAACGCCAATCAGGTTTTTGGTGTACTGCATTTTGGCCGCCTGATAGTCATCCTCACTCCGATCGCGGAGCTTGCGAAAAAAATCGTAACGACAGGGCGCGACCAACACCAACTGCTCACAACCCGGGGGGGCCAGGACAGCGTCATGCGAACGCAGTGTCGGGGCATTACAAAAGAAATAAGGCCGATCCGGGATTCGATCAGCCAGCTGATCATCATAGACTTCATTTAAATCGACTTTCGGATGCCAGTACAGGTTCGCTTCACCGAAACCGTATTGTCGGAGGTCGATGTTTTCCAGCCCGAGATAAACACTCAATACACTCGGTCCGTATTCATACTCGAGTTTTCTGCGAAAAGCGGTCGGAAAATGTTCTGCTCCAATCAAATCCAGGCTTAACCTGGCATCTCCATCAAACAGAAACCGATCGGCGGTAAACTGTTCTCCTTTCGCCGTCGTAACCGAACGGGCCATCCCGTTTGCGACTTCGATTTGGACGATTTCGGTCGAGAGCATCGTCCTGCAGCCAGGCGATTGCTTGATTTTGCGCCTTAACGACTTCATTACATGCATGAAACTTTGAGCAGGATAATAGGCACCCTGGTCATAGCTCCCCACACCTCCTGCTTGCACGACGAGCGACAAGTCTCGCGGCGGCGCCCAGAAAATGGCACTTTGCCCGGCCAGGATCAGCCGTAGCTCGGGGGAAAACTCCAGCTTGTTGAACAGATCCTCGAGTGTCCATTTCAAATAGCGAATGATGTGCGAATAACGTCCGGGATGGGCAAGAATGGTACGCCACGTGAATCCGATCGGCAGCAGGTACAACTGCCTGTGGATTTTTGCAATGGTCTGATAGTACCGATCCAGGGCCTTCGCCTGTGCCGGAAAGGCTCCAGACAGCCGTCGGCACTCCCGTTCAAACCCGCTGCCAATCGTATAGTCAATTCCTGGTGCAACAATGCGATCGAATCCTTTCGGATCAAGGCGATGAAAGGTCACTTCTTCCTCAAGGCCGAGTTGCTTCAGCATCTGGTAGACACGCTCGCCGGGACCACAGTCCCAGACATAGTGCAGTTCAGCGCAAAAAGAGAACCGGCCCTGCCGAAAAGTGTGACCGTATCCGCCGGGTACCTCATGACGTTCGAAGATGATGACTTTCTTCCCCGCTTGAGCCAACAACGCTCCCAGCGTAAGTCCCCCGATTCCCATTCCAATGATGGCATAATCGTAGTGATCGTTCGTCAAACCATTTGACATGCCAGCTCCAGCTGTCTTACCCAGAAAAAAGATTATTCAGAAACTGGGCAATTGTCATGCCGGGCATAAGGAGCGAAATCGCACTCGCCAAAAATGGTTCTTTGCTTGTAACTGTCGCTTGGACCAAGGATTGATCGGGCAGATGTTCGTGCGTTTTCGCGCGCCCTGAAACTGACCCGCGATCATGGGTTGTCGCGCGTGAACTGGTTCTGACTTCTGCGTTGACAATCGCGGGTCATGGGAGAACGATGCATCGAAAACACAGTTGGTTTTTAGCAGGATCCCGGACTTGACTGCCGCGAGCATCGGCTAGCTCAATGACTTTTCTCAATCTGGTGGCTTGGCAATTTCGATGATGAATGACACGCGAACGGCTTCTCGAGATTTCAGTTATCTCGATTACCAGGCGTTGGGCAATGAGCTCAAACAAATCCGGGTAGAACTCGACGCGACCCGGAGCAACGACGATTTCAGACACTTGCGCAAGATCGAATGGTGGGGCAGGGCGTGCAGCATTGCGGGTTTCGCCACGGCCTGGATCGTACCTAATCCGATTTCGGCATTCCTGATCAGCCAGGGAAATTTCACGCGGTGGACCATGATCACCCATCATGTAACCCATCGGGGCTACGACAAAACACCAGGAATTCCACCACAATACACCAGCAAGATCTATGCACGTCACTGGCGTCGCCTGGTTGACTGGCTGGACTGGATCGTTCCTGAAGCCTGGGATTGCGAACACAATATTTTTCATCATTATTACACCGGGGAACTTACCGACCCGGACCTTGTCGAGAGGAATGTCGATTTTTTTCGCCAGTGGCGATTACCTCGACCAATCAAGGCACTGGTCATTGTCTTTTTCATGTGTACCTGGAAGTTAATTTATTACGCGCCTAACACGATCTGGATCCTGCAGCAGGTCCGCGCACGAAAAAAAAGAGAATCGTCCGAACAAGGCAAGCTGCGTTCGGTCGTGCCAGACGATCACCACCCTGTCGAAACACTTCGCTTGCTCTTGCCGTTTAATGCGGCGGGTCGTGAGTTTTGGAGAACGTCCGTTTTGCCCTACGGGACCGTGCGTTTCGTAATCACTCCCTTGTTGTTCTTACCACTTGGTTACTGGGCGGCGATGTGCGTTTTATTTAATCTGCTGATGGCAGAGGTTCTCACCAATATTCATACCTTTCTGACCATCGTGCCCAGCCACGCCGCCAGCGACTTGTACCGTTTTTCGACGCCTGTTTCGAATCGGGACGAATTTTACGTACGTCAGATTGTCGGCACATCGAATTACCGATGCGGGGGAGATCTGAATGATTTCATGCACGGCTGGTTAAACTATCAGATTGAGCATCACCTTTGGCCGGATCTTTCGATGCGGCAATACCAGTTGGTCCAACCGCAAGTTGAGGCAGTTTGCAAAAAACATGGCATACCTTATGTCCAGGAAAGTCTTTTTGTCCGGTTCGTCAAGCTCTGGAAAATCCTTCTCGGCACCGAGTCGATGAGAGTTGGTCACACGTCGAGGCAGGACGATTCGTCCGTAACCAACGCAATCGAGACCGCCCCGAATCAGGCTCCCGGCAAGAGTAAGCAGCTAGGCACTGTCTGACAGGCCAGGACAATATCGCGGAAAACGGAACCGATGGTTCATCGACGGCGTCCAAACATCCCGTTGCCGGGATGACCAACGTCCCCTGTCCTTTGATCAGGACAGGTGTGCCGCCAAGTAACGAGAGCCTGATTTTCGATCTGAATGGAACCGCGGTCATGTTGGTTAAAGGCATTAACTCCACGCCTGCGCGAAATCCACGACTGTGAATGAACCGCCGGAATAATAACGCCGGTCTATCAAGCCGGCTCCATCTGGCAGGAAGAAGTGTCCGGCATTCCGTTTGCACTTCGGCGAGGTTGTCCAGAACCAGTTACCCAGGAGGTTCGTCCTGTCTCATGACTTCGATAGCATGCTGTCACTCCGGTTCGGCATCGTGTTGGAAAACGCTCCGCTGCCACATCGGACAGGTCAATTCGCACCAAATGCCATACCAACAAAAAACTCGGGCATGTGTGCCGGAGTAACTGGTGGACGGAAAATGAACGAAACCACGTCAGCATTCCTGACTGAAGACGAGACTTCCTCAGAAGCTCAGCATTACCAAGGGGCCAGGCCGAACGGAGGCTTCTGCGATATTGCCAGACATTTCACGAGTGGTGGACGTTAATCCAACCCATTCGCCCGGTTCAATCGGACCCACGAAGTTTCATGGTCCGCCATCGGAATTGTCAATCCACAGTGGCGTTCCATGATGTGCAACACGTGCTCTTTCGCTCAACGTCGGTGCAGAGGTTGAGAATTATTGTGTGACTACAACATCTCGACGCTTGGCACACTCTTTGCATCTCGTTTACCAGCCGTTTTTCGGTCAGTTCTGGATAGCAACTTGTCAGAACACCTGGTTTGAGTTTGAACTCCGAACTGGTCGGAAACGGCGGTTTTTTTCAGATCACATTCCGGAGCGACTCCTTCAGAATTGACGGTGACCTATGAAAACGAAAGACCTTTCTGGCCAACGCGACGAAATGGTAAAACACCAGATCGCTGCCCGGGGAGTTCGAGATCGCCTCGTGTTGGATGCCATGCGAACCGTGCCTCGTGAAGCATTTTTACCGGAGACGATGTCCGAATTTGCCTACGACGACACGCCTCTGCCGATTGCCGCCGATCAAACAATTTCCCAACCCTACATCGTGGCGTTCATGGTCGAGGCGATCGGACTCAAAGGTGGAGAAACTGTCCTGGAAATCGGCGCGGGATCGGGATATGCCGCCGCGATTCTCGCGCAAATTGCCGAACAAGTTTACACGGTTGAACGCATCGAAGAGCTTGCCAATAGGGCCGCCGAGATGTTGCGGTCGTTGAATTATCACAATGTCGAGGTCAGGCACGGCGACGGGACACTTGGCTGGCCAGAACATGCACCATTTGATGCAATCATTGTTGCCGCCGGCGGACCGACCGTTCCCGAATCCCTCAAGTCTCAGCTGAAAATTGGCGGTCGATTGGTGATTCCTGTCGGATCGACGGTCAGCAGTCAGGAATTGGTCAGAATTACGCGCGTCTCAGAGTCGAAATACCGATCCGAAGACATTGCAGACGTGCGATTTGTGCCACTGATTGGGGAAGAAGGCTGGAAAGTCAAACAGGAGAGTGGACTTGTCTGCGCCGCGACGAAAATGCCTGCGCGCATTCCGGAAGTTGAGCCGGTTCTTTCGCAATTGATCGCGGAGAATTGCGAACCGTTCGAATACATCGAAACGGTCGACTTGCAGCCGTTGCTTGAGAGGATCGGGGATTCACGAATCGTACTGATTGGCGAATCGAGTCACGGCACATCCGAGTTTTACAAAATGCGAGAGCTGATCACCCGCGAACTTATCGAAAAACAGGGCTTCACATTTGTCGGGATCGAAGGCGACTGGCCAGATGCGGCACGCATTGACCACTATGTTCGCCACTTCGAATATCCTCCGTCTGAATGGACCGCGTTTGCCCGATTCCCGACCTGGATGTGGCGGAACCGGGAAGTCCGGGACTTTGTTGACTGGCTAAGGCATTACAATGCCGACTTGAACTCCGACCAGCGCGTCGCGTTTTACGGATTGGACCTGTATAGCCTGCACCGTTCAATTCACATGATTCTGGAGTATTTGACGGACGTCGATCCAGAAACAGCACAGGTCGCCCGACGACGTTATGGTTGCCTGACACCATGGGAATCCGATCCAGCGACATATGGCCATGCAGCGTTAACAGGAACTTACAAGAGTTGCGAAAAAGAGGTCATCAAAATGTTGACTGACCTGCTCGAAAAACGGACTGCCTACACACCCCGGGATGGCGAGCGCTATCTGGATGCATTGCAAAATGCCAAGCTCGTCACGAACGCGGAAAAGTACTACCGCATGATGTACTACGGCTCGCGAGCGTCATGGAATCTGCGTGATGGACATATGTTCGCGACGCTCAATTCGCTGCTCGAACATCACGGAAAACAGAGCAAGGCCGTTGTCTGGGCCCACAACTCGCATGTTGGAAATGCGAATGCAACGGAAATGTCGTATCGCGGCGAAATCAATATTGGCCAACTTTGTCGCAATCAGTTCGGCAATGCGTGCTATGCGATTGGATTCGGAACGCACACGGGAACCGTTGCGGCAGCCTCCGAATGGAATGGACCAATGGAAATCAAAGACATCGTCCCCTCGTTGCCTCAAAGCTACGAACGGTTATTCCATGAGTCCGGCCATTCCAAGTTCCTGCTTCCCCTGCGATATCAGAAATCAAGGAAACTGCTTGACGAGTTGGCAGCGCGGCGACTTCAACGGGCAATCGGCGTAATTTATCGACCCGAAACCGAACTGGCCAGCCACTACTTTGAGACCTGCCTCCCAGATCAGTTTGACGAACTAATCTGGTTTGACGAAACGACCGCCGTGACTCCATTCCAAACGTCAGAATTGGTCGCTACGCCGGATACTTATCCATTTGGCTTATAAAACGGTGGAGCGATGAAAACGTGTCACGATTTCGACTATGTGCTCGATAAACTGAAATCGATGCGCGAGCAGAAGATCTGGCCCAACGGGCTGCGATACCTGTGGACGGACGCGTTCGGAGTTATTCTGCTCGTCTCGTTGTTCGACGAGTTGAACGACGAAGCCTACCTGGAAGAAGCGAAACACCTGGTCGAGGAGGTCTATCGCGTTCTTGGACGCCCGCGGGGAATCCGGATCGGGGAAGCCCCGGACCGCGACGGGCAGTACTTCCATTACCTGGCGATGTGGATGTATGCCTTGGCAGTTCTGGCCAGGTTTGATTCCAGGTACCGCGAATTAGGAATCGAGTTAGTCAGGCAAACTCACGATCGTTTCCTCGCGCCGGGACATGGTGTCATCTGGAAGATGCGTGAAGACTTGAGTGGACCTTATCCAGGCTTCGGCCTGGGCGCATTGGACGCTCTCGACGGTTACGTTTCCTATCGATGCCTCGATGAGGATCAATTGAGCCGCGAGATTGAGGACATGAAATACCTGGTTGACCAGACGATGACGGATTCGGTGATTACTCAGGATCTGGGCATCGGAATGATGCTCTGGATGACGCATTTCTTTCCCGATGAACCATGGGCACGCGCCCAACGGCCCCGCTGCCTCAGGATGCTCGATCAAATGTGGAATGAGGAAGGTTTTTTTTGCCGCGAACCATTCCTGCCACAAATGAAATTTGCCTTCACGAACTACGGCGTTTCGGTTGGGCTTCAGGCAGTTGACGCAATGCCGGAACGTGTTGAAAACCTCAATCAATTTTTCGATGGTTACCGGTCCAATGACCACTATGATCAGGACGCGATTACCCACGTGATGGCTTGCTCCTCTCATTTCCCTGGACTCCTGATTTAGGCTAAAATCCGGATTCCTTGATCAAACATAAACCGAGAATTCCATGTATACAAAAAACATCTTGCTGACGCTGGCAGTCGTCTTGCTGACCAGTTCCCAATTCGCCTCCGCCTTCGACGATGAACTTCATCGAATCATCAAGGTCTCTGGACAGGGTGAATCCTCGGCGGCGCCGGACATGGCAACGATACAAACCGGGGTTACTATTGAAGCCAAGACCGCGGTCGCAGCGATGGACGAAAACAACGTCGCGGTCGAGAAGATCCTGGCCGACCTCAAAAACATGAAGGTTGCCGAAAAAGACATACAAACATCACAATTCAGCGTTCAACCGGTGTACGACCGTGGCGATCGTGGACAGCGAAAACCTGAGATCGTCGGCTACCGGGTTAGCAACCAGTTAAGAATCCGAATTCGTAATTTATCCGAACTCGGCCCGCTGCTTGACACTGTGATTCGCTCCGGCAGCAACCAGGTTTCGGGCATCAGCTTCGGAGTGGATGACTCGACTTCGGTGATGAACGAAGCGCGGACCAGGGCGGTCGCCAATGCGAAAGCTAAAGCAGAGCTTTACGCCGACGCTGCCGGGGTCGCCGTGGGCAAAGTCATTTCAATTGACGAGCTGCAGGTAGTCTTCCCGCAACCGAGAATGTATGGCATGGCAATGGAAATGGGTGACGGAAGTGTTCCGATTGCAGCCGGCGAGCAGGACTTCACTGTAAGCGTTAACGTGACATTTGAGATGGTCGAAAGGAAATAAGTGCCTGGAATCCCGGCTCCCATTTCACTGGTCTCAAGACCCGGTTGAAGATCGAACCCGTACCGTGCCAGACGGTTGCGTGCTCGAATTGGCAGAATAAACCACCTGTCGGAACGGGCAACTGCATCAACCAATACCCGTTCTTCAGGCGTTTCCAAGCAAGGTTGTGTAGACGCCGGAAGCACTCGCGTTGCCAATTCAACAAAGCGATCACTATTTTCGGCGCCGTCAATTCGGGTTTGGTAGAATTCTGGCTTCAACTTCCAATCGCTTTTTGAAAAATTCGATACGTTTTGTATCGTGACAGATCGGGAATCTTCTCCAGGCTCCGCATCAACCCGGCATTGTTTTCGACAACCTGTGAAAGTTCGCATTCGTCAAATCCGGATTCAGCGCAATGCTCGGCCAGATGAACGTAAAACGGAAGCTCGTATCCTTTTCCCCGATATTCCTCCAGCATTCCCATCAAGATCAAGCGGCACCGGTTTGTTTTTTTAAGACTTGCGAACAGCCGAATAAACCCAATCGGATATAGCCGACCGTTGAGTTTCTTGATTGCCTGATTCGCATCGCGAACGACCAACGAAAAACCGACGGGCTTACTGTTGACTTCGGCGATCAGCGACAGCTGGGGACAGATAATCAGCTTTACAAATTGGGCAATGCGTTCAAATTCCAGCTCGGACAGCGGAACGTGTCCCCAGTTGCGATCAAAACTGCTTTTGAACAGCTCTTTGACGATCGCAGCGTCGCGATTGAAATGCTTGCCGGGTTCCATTTGACGCATGGTCAAACTTTTGCGGGAGAGTATGCGTTTGCTCAACTTCCCATATTTTTCCTGGACACTTTTCCCGGTTTTTAGAGACTCGCACCTGAACGCATACCAATCGACGCTTTTGACAAAACCCGAACTCTCAAACAGACTCGCGTAGTAAGGTCGATTGTAAACCGTCAAGACATACGGGTCGTATTCAAAGCCCTCAATCAGCACACCGATTTCGTCATAAATCGAAAAGCTGTACGGCCCCTCCATTATCCTGCATCCCGATTGTTCCAGGGACTGTTGGGCCCGGTCAAACAATGCCTGAGCCACCTCGACGTCGTCTTCGCACTCAAAAAATCCAAAAAAGCCTTTTTGATCCTCAAACAGCTTTTCGTGCCGGCGATTAATCTGGGCAGAAATTCTCCCCACCGCCTTTCCATCACGATACGCGATGAAAAGCTCGGCTTGCCCGAATTCGTAGAATGGCCCTCGTTTGGGATCCAGATATTTCTTCTGATCGGCGATCAGAGGTGCTACCCAACGGGGGACGTTCCGATATATCTGCCAGGGCATCTTGATGAATTCCAAACGTTGCCTGGCGTTTGCGACGGCACGAACAGTGACGGCTGATGACATGGATTCTCAGTATTTGGATTGAATGCGAAAAAAACACCAGACAATGGTGCAGGTACCATAGTTGACGGAGGCACCGATCACAAATCGTCTTGTAACTTGGTCAAATGGCCGGTTTCCCGGCGGACAGCCTGACGCGATGCCCTCGTCAACGATCGATGGCTCCGCGACAACTTCCGAAACGATGCAGGGCAATGGAACTGGCATCCTTAACCACCAAACCCGTGCTTGACCATCGAACTCGGTTTTGGTCCTGGCGACCGCATCGAACAGCTTGATCGTTTTCCCGGGGGAACGGACGACTTTTGCCCTCAGGCGAAGTCCAAAGTTCATGGCTTCCTGGCGGAGCGAGTCGTACACGGCAAAGTCGGGTAGGATGGTCACCACCGCGTTTTTTGAGTCGTCATCCACCCGCTTCCATTCGAAATCAGGATTCTCCAATGACAATGAAGTATTTGCAAACGATAACGATCGCATTGACCTTTGTCGTTTCGATGGGACATGCTTCATTTCTCTTTGCGGACAACACCCGCGAGGCGTCATCGGATCGCTTGAATGTCCTTTTGATTACAGCGGACGATCTTGGTTACGAGGCAGTCACCTACCTCGGTGGAAACGTCCCTGATGTCACTCCCAACCTGGACTTGTTGGCAAAGCAGTGCATCAGCTTCCAATACGGTCACGTAAACGCCGCGATCTGCGCTCCAAGTCGAAGCGTGATTGGCACCGGGCTTTACGGGCACAACAGTGGTTGTTTTGGCTTCAACAAGTTGAGCAAGCCGGCCCCAACTCTGTTTGGAACATTCCAAAAATCAGGATACCTGACCGGTGTTCTGGGCAAAGTCAATCACTCCACACCCGACCCCAACTTCAAATGGGATTTCCAACACGATCAGGCCGAATTGGGAGCTGGCCGGAGTCCGACGAAGTACTACGGGTACTGCAAAGAGTTTTTCGAGAAAAGTAAACGAGAGAACAAGCCATTCTATTTCATGGTAAATTCGCACGACCCTCATCGTCCGTTTCACGATCCCGCGAATCCGGTAAGAAATGCTGAAGCTCCATCACGACTGTTTTCGCCAGAAGAAATCTTCGTGCCGAGTTATCTCGCCGATCTTCCTGAAGTTCGGAAGGAAATTTCCCACTATTACAATTCCGTTCGGCGATTTGATGATACCGTTGGCAAAGTGCTGCAGTCTCTCGATGAGTCCGGGTTAGCAGACAACACGCTGGTCGTACTGATCACCGACAACGGCTCGTCTTTCCCGTTCGCAAAAGCCAATGCCTACCTGGCCAGTACTCGCACACCATTGTTGATTCGTTGGCCCGGAGTGGCAGCTCCCGGGTCGGTGGATCGCACGCATTTCGTATCGGAAGTCGATTTTTTTCCAACGTTCATGGAGGCCACTGGCATTCAGGCGCCGGAAAGACTGGATGGAAAATCTTTCGTTTCCCTTCTGAAGGGTCAACCGCAAGACGGTCGTGAATTCGTGTTTACGCAAATCGATTACACTGTTGGCGGGCCAGCAAAACCCATGCGTTGCATCCAGGACAAGCAATTCGGCTATATCTTCAATGCATTTTCCGACGGAAAATTTGAATACAAAAACAACAATGAAGGGCAAACGATGAAAGCGATGGTTCAAGCCGCCAAAACCGACAAGAGGATTGAACGTCGAGTAGACATCTTTCGACATCGGGTCCCGCAAGAATTCTACGACCTTTCGTCAGACCCCGGTTGCGTCCAGAACTTGATCGATAGCCCGGAACATCAGTCCCTGATCAAGAAATACCAGTCGCGGCTTCGAAGATGGATGGTCGAAACGAACGACCATTGCCTCCCGGCCTTCGATGCCCGCGACAATCCCCAGCAACTTGCCATCGCCGTCCGAAACTATCCCGTTCTTGTTAAGGAGCCCAAGCAGGCGAAGGGGAAAAAAGCAAAAGGAGACAGAAAAAAAACTGGCGGGTGATTCTGTGAAGAAATAGAATTTGCCTGAGAAGCCGACCCGGGAGAACCACTCCGAGATGACAATTAAGGTTGGCCGGAAACTCCAAGTCCAGCCGTATCGGGGTAGAAAGCAGGATTGAATCAACAGCGGTCGATTTGACCCATCGATATTTGCGACCGGGGACAGACAGATTGGACAGTTGCAGGCCACCAACCTGCCCGACAATAGAATGACTATATCTTCACCACCGGAGCATGCTACATGAAACCGATCATCGCCCTGCTTCTGACTCTTATTTCCTCGGCTTGTGCCGCACAACAGAAGCCAAACATTGTTTACATCATCTGTGATGATCTTGGGTATGGCGACGTCCAGTGCCTCAATCCCATCGAGGGCAAAATTAGTACACCTTGCGCTGATCAACTGGCAAGGCAGGGAATGGTTTTCACCGACGCCCATTCTGGTGCGTCTGTTTGCACTCCCACTCGATACGGGATCATGACGGGACGCTACAGCTGGAGATCCAAACTTCAAAACGGCGTCGTGACCGGCTTCGCTCCAGACTTGATCGTGGAGGATCGCCCAACGGTTGCCAGTTTCCTCAAATCCCAGGGCTATCACACGGCGATTATCGGCAAATGGCACCTCAACTTTCGATATCTCGATCCTGATTCTGGAAAGCCCTATTCAAAGAAGGATCACAAGACTCCGCCTGTTGACGCGAAGATCCCCGACGGTCCGATTCACCGCGGATTTGATTACTTTCATGGATTCCATCATGCGCGGAACATGGATGCGGTGATCGAGAATGATCGCGTGATTGCCCACGACCCGCCGATCAACATGTTACCCCGACTGACGCGAAAAAGCGTTGAATACATCAACTCCCGGGCCGGGACAAAGCAACCGTTTTTTCTTTACCTTCCGCTCGGTTCGCCGCACGCTCCGATCCTCCCTGCGGAGTCATGGAAAGGGAAAAGTGGACTTGGCGACTACGCCGACTTCGTCATGCAGACCGACAATGTCGTTGGAGAAGTCACCAGCGCTATTGAGAAAAACGGTTTTGCCGACAACACACTGGTGATCTTTACGAGCGACAACGGTTGCTCCAAAGTAGCGGGAATCGAAACCCTTGCCAAACAGGGCCACAAAGTCAGTGCAAACCTGCGTGGCTCCAAAGCCGACATCTGGGACGGCGGGCACCGGGTCCCGTTTATCGCGCGCTGGCCCGGAAAAATCCAACCTGGCTCAACCTGTAATCAGCTGATTTGTCTGACGGACTTGTTCGCGACCGTCGCCGAGATCATCGGAACAACTACACCCAATGGCAGTTGCGAAGACAGCGTCAGCTTTCTTCCCGGACTGATTGGCCAGCCGATTCCGTCTTCACGGCAGGGAGTGGTGCATCATTCCATCAGCGGTCATTTTGCTTATCGAACCGGCAATTGGAAACTGATCCTCGCACGTGCCTCCGGAGGATGGTCTTCGCCTAAAGAAAACGAGGTTGGGAAAGATGCACCGAAAGCCCAACTGTACAACATGGCATCAGACATCAGCGAACAGAATAATTTGTATGCGGAGCAACCCGAACTTGTACAACAATTGCTTCGCCAGTTAACCGCCGACATCAAAAATGGCCGCAGCACGATCGGACCGGATTCGAAAAACGACGTTGAAGGGATCGTGCTCTGGAAATCCGAAAAGCAAAAGACTCGACAGCAAAAAGAAAAACAACAAAAGCAGCAGAAATGAGCAGGTTGGTCGAAGAAGGTGTGGAGCCCCCTTGGAATACAGTTTACAGTTAATACGGTTACTGGCCGGAAGTGATCCTGAGCTCGCCAACCCGGTTGTTGTTCGCAGGGACGATTATGGCTTGATCTTGTCGAGCACAAGTTCTGCGATGACGGGCGAACCCAGTATGAATGGAGTTTCTACGCAATCAGTTTCCCGAATGACCTCGCCACCAACTTGGCTCATCTGTTTGTCGCGGCCCGCGTGAAAAAGCGTCAGTTTGTTGTTGACCAACCCGAGAAGATGCAACTTCATGACGTGCCATCAGGCACCGGCGTCCGAACGCCGCCGTTTCTTTGTTATCGATCCCGTACATTTCGTGGATGTATTCCGGTCCGCAATGTCGATGAAACCCGGAACTTCCGTTTGCACACGGTAGGCAATTCGTAATTTTCCATCCGGGCAGCGAGATCTTGATGAGCCGAATGCTGTTGCATGCGACTGCAAACCAGGTATCGGACTCCCCTCGGGACGCAACCGCGTTCCCTGAAAGTGAGCTGGCAGAAACCCGTTGCTCCAGTTCGTCAATCTCATCTGTGAGAAAGCCAATTCGCTCATCACGACATAGCCTGGCGGGTACTGGTTCAATAACCCAGGCCATGAGTCGTCCACCACCCAGTCGCCGGATCGCCCCCAACCGGGCCTACCTGCATTCATATGGAAAACTGCCTCTGGTTGATTCATCGACTCGGCCTGGCATTCTCGGAAGTTGCACAACTCGTCGGCAACCTGAGGGTTGGCCATGTATTTCCACTGATCGCACATCTCGATACCCGACTGGCCGACCCGGTTGAACGTATACGGACTGCCAACGAAGAATTTGAATTCATTGGCGAGATAGCAAGTCGACTTCCACTCTGTTTGGGGCAACCGGGTCAATTCAGGTTTTGGGTCAAACCTGCCAATTGTTGAACCGGCCGTTCTCTTGGGGAGGCATCTCCAGGCCAGTCCAGGTAATTGCATCCAACAGGCGCCTTTGCCTGGCTTACCCGACACGACTGCGACGTCTTCCGATCCGCCACCAGGCAACAAACATTCCCAACGGGAAACTGCATAGCCGCCTTGGAGACCGTCGGGATCACTGCCGTGGCGGCCAAAACACTGGTCAACCAAGATCACTGGCACTTGCAGTGTGAATTTCCGCTCTGATGCTTCGTCGGCGAATGCCGTCGACCAGGAAACCATGGTTCCGACCCATAAGCCCAAGCCGACGATGTGTCAATGCTGTCGATTCAATTTGCTATGCTCAAGAAAGTCCGGTCTTCAATGATTCACGGGTGCAGTCTTTCGCCAGGCGTCAAAGCACAGAACTGCTCGGATAGAATTTCCTTGAGGTCATCGCCTGCCCGTTTAGTCGTCGATTTTCACTCCCATAATTTAAAGGGCTTGCCCTCGCCCGATTGCAGTTCGAGTTCACGAACCAACGTTGTTCCGTTGGGCAAGACAATTCTCAAATGAATCAACTCTCCCTCGACGGGCAGCTCGATTTCATGTGTTTCCCAGTCTTCGGAATCGGAGATAATGAACAATCGTTTGCATTCCGGCTTGAATTCCTTTTGTCCTTTTACTCGCCACGCCAACGAACCTGAGCCAGCGACCGTTGAACGAATCTTGATTTTCGCGGTCATGGGCCCGGCGAGCCGAAGCCCGGTGCGAACCAGAATTGGAGCCTTGGATTTTGCCTTTCCGCTTGCTACCACCCGCAGCGATCCCTCTGCCACATCCAGTAGGCCACTGCGGGCAGTCCAGCCGTTGAGTAACATGGGTTTGGATTTGGTTCCCGGATCATCTACCGTCGACCCGGCAACAAACTTCGATCGAAGTGGTGGGGCCGGCTTGCCATCGAGATAAAAATCAAAATAGTCACTCGACACTTTTGGCAGCGATGCGTTGGACAGCCCAGGCGGACGAAGTTCCCCCGCCCAGGATATCAACTTGGAACGAAGCTGATTCGCGATCTCAGGGTGCGTTGCAGCCAGGTTGTGCTTTTCCTCAAGGTCGGTGTCTAGATCAAAAAGATACTCGCGAGTTCCACCGCGGAGTAATTTCCAGTTACCGTCACGGATCGCCGATTGGGAAGTCCAGCGCCACATCAGCACATGGTGCGGCGACTTGCTGTTTTTGCCAGTCAAATACGGAATCAGATTGACGCCATCAAGATCACCTTTTGCGGTTTCAACGTTCGCAAGCGCGACCGCGGTCGCCGACACGTCGAGGCTGCTGACCGGATACTGGTAAACCTGTCCGCCCGGAATGGTGCCAGGCCAGCAAACAACAAACGGCACGTGCATACCGCCTTCCGACAACATTCCTTTTTCACCGTTGAGCGGGTCATTGAGCGATCCGTCCCAGCCAGCTCCACTGCCGGGGATATCTGCTTTGTGAATCTTGAGCGGCGCGCCGTTGTCTCCGATGTAAAAGATCAGCGTTTTTTCGATCAGCCCGTGTTTCGCAAGCGTGTCGGTGATCAAACCGACCCCGTCGTCCACCGCTGAAATCATGGCCAACGCCTGTCGTCGCCGTTCAGGCATTGTACCGGGAAAACGATCGAGGTATTTCTGTGGCGCATCAAGCGGAACGTGTGGCGCGCGGTAAGCGATGTACAGAAAGAAAGGCGTGTCGCTGTAACGATCGATGATTGACGCCGCTGCCCGGCTGCATCCGTCAACGTGATACATCTCCGGTGCCAGATTTGCCATTTTGCGATCCCGGCCGTCGAGCGTGATGTTGGCCGAAAAAGGGGCCTTGCTGTTCTGGGCGAAGACATGCTGGAAGCCGTGGTCAACGATTTTCGGCCCTGGTCCAAGATGCCATTTGCCGAACTGGGCTGTGACATAACCGGATGCTTTCAGACGTTCGGCGATAGTCAATTCGCGGTCGAATCCTTCCAACGAGGATCCGTTGGACTCCACACCGAATCGCGATTGAAATTTCCCAACCAGCAATCCAGCTCGCGACGGCACACACTGCGGTGCGGTGCTGTAGCCGTTGAGCACACGCACACCGCTTCGCGCCAAGGCATCCACGTTTGGCGTTTTGATGTCGTTGAGAACGCCCTGACAGGAAAGGTCTGCGTGCCCATGATCGTCGGTAAAAAAAACGATAACATTCGGTCGCGACGTTTGAGCGGTCGCCTGAACCGCAAGCAGGGAGCCGAGAAGGGCCAGACTGGTTGCGAAATTGATTGAAATCATTGTGTCGTTCCTTGATGCCGGCGTTTTAATCGGGATCAAATTCTTCTGGTCTTGATTCTGAAAGGGTACTCCGCTGGGCTGAATATTTTTCCCAGAGCGAGTCAATTCGATTCGCAATAGTTGTTTCATTTCCAACGATCAACCAATACCGGTAACGGTAATTCGAATCGGGTCCAAGTTTGACCCGGTCGATTGGCGCGACGTGCATACACGGACCTGCTGATGGGTCGTCGGTAAGTCCTGCTGCATGCGGTCCAAAGTTAAAGTGTTGCGTTGCGCACGGGCTGAATATGGCAACGCCTTGCCCGCCCGACTCGAAAAAGACCATCGATTTGCGAGGCGGATTCGTCTTTCCCCAGGGAGGTCCCGGTTCCTGTCGTTCTTCCCGCCATGAGCCATCACCAAGGTACGATTTCATTCGGGAAAAATTCCGGGTGAAATAAC